>JAKSSF010000003.1 GCA_024403235.1 Lachnospiraceae bacterium
ATTCTATTTCATTCGTTGTTTCGAGTGTTTGGCTTATTTCTATTCGAGTATTTGGTTTTATTTTAATCGAGCATATGGATAAATGTCAATATCAACCCCTCAGATAACTTTCCGGAAATTATCATGTCCGTTTTATTATACTAAGGGGTGTTAATCTTCCTTTATTTCAATATTCAATTACATCTTTTTATGCTAAAACTACAGTCTTTCCCGTCCTGCATAATGCCTACAAACGTCTACAATACGCTATTTCTTTGAAAGCAATGCTATGGTCTCCACATTCGCCGTAAAAGGGAACTGGTCTACGAGACAGCTTCGCTCTACCCGATATCCATGTTCCAAGAAAGCCTCCAAATCTCTGGTTAAGCTAGTAGGCTTACAGCTAATATATAGAAGTCTGTCCACACCATAGTCCAAGATTTTCTGTAATGCTTTCGGATGGACTCCATCTCTTGGAGGATCTAATATAATAAAGTCCGGCTTTTCTGCAATCGTATCCAGCACTTGCAGCACATCTCCTGCTAAGAAATCACAGTTTTCCAGTCCGTTCAAGGCTGCATTTTTCTTGGCTGCATCTACTGCTTCCTCTACGATTTCTACACCAATGACCTGCTTTGCAACAGGAGCCATTAATTGGGCAATGGTGCCGGTTCCACTATATAAATCATAGACAGTCTTTTCTGTGCCGATGTCTCCAATATACTCTCTAGCTTTTTGGTATAGTACCTCTGCACCACCACTGTTGGTTTGGAAGAAAGAAAAGGGAGATATCTTAAAACGAAGCCCCAACAATTCTTCATAAAAATAATCTCGTCCATATAAAATGTCTGTACCTTCATTTTTCACTACATCTGCCACTGCATCATTTACTGTATGTAAGATACCTACGATAGTGCCTTTTAAGGGCAGTGCCAAAAGTGTCTCTTTCCAGGTCTCTAAATCTGGTGTCATAGAAGTCGTGGTTACCAAGTCTAACAGTATTTCTCCTGTTTTTTCTGCCTTACGAACCAAAAGGTGTCTTAAATATCCTTCCTTTCGCATGCGATGATAGTAAGGAATCTCTTTATCTTGGAAATAGGTCAGGGTACTTTGTAAAATCAGTCCAAAATCCTCATCCACCAATCTGCAACCATCTACCGTAACCACATCATAAAAGCTGCCTCGTTTATGCATGCCCAAGGAAAGTGGGCCATCTTTATAGGCATCCCCAAAAGAAAACTCCATTTTATTTCGGTATTGTTCTTTCTTAGGACTGGGGATAATTCCCTCAAATACATAGTCCCCCTGTCCGGTTAGGAGCACCTGATCCAACAGCTTTTTAACCTGCTTTTCTTTCATCTCCAATTGGGTTTCGTAAGGAAGGCATAAATAGGTACAGCCTCCACAAATTCCAAAATGGAGGCAAGGACATTCCCTCTCTAAAGGAGAATGTTCTATTGTTTCTACGAAGTTCCCCTCTCCTTTGGATTTATGCTTTCTCATTTTGGAAATGCGAAATTTAATTTTGGCACCGGGAATGGTATTTTTTACCACAAAATAGCGTTCTTCTGTTGTGCCGTCTTCTTTTTCTTCTACCGCTTTTACAATTCCCTTATTAGGAAAATCTACAGTTTCTACCAAACCCTCTAATAGTTGTCCTTTTTTCATAACGCACCTTTCGTATAAAAAAAGCGGAATGAAGAATCATTCCGCTTCCCTACTATTTTTTATTCTTCCGTGGAATCCTCAGGGTCTGCAACCTGAATAGGTTCTTCGGTTTCTTCATCCTCATCTTCAGATTTAGGAATTACAATCTGACTTTCGTCCTCTTCCTCATCGAAGAAATCATCTTCAAAATCGTCTTCCAAATCTTCGTCTAAATCATCCAAATCCTGTGGGATGAAGAAATAATAAATCGCATACGCAACTGCTCCAACAACAGCCAACGCACCAATAATCACTAAAATCCATGTCAATGCATTGCATTTCTTTTTATTCTTTTTTAACCCTGCTGTACTTTCCACGATTTCTAAAATCTCATCTATTTTGCTTGCCATAAAAATACCTACCTTTCTTTTTCCCCTATTAAAATACTTTTTAATGAATATTTTCACCTGACAATTATAATACCACTTTTTGTAGATTTTTACTACAGAATTTTAATCTATTTATAGAATCTCTAGATTTTTTTCAGTTTTGCAAAAGCAGCATACATAATTTTTGTACCGGCTCCGTCAAATTCTACCGTTACTTTGTAATCTTTTGGTTCCTTTACAATAGCACGAACCGTACCGGCGCCAAACTTGATATGGCTAACTCTGTCTCCTTCTGCATACTCTAAACTTCCTGTAGAAAAAGCACTTCCTTTAGTAAGTCCACCTACCCCTTTTGCAATAAAGGGCTTATTCTCTGCCGCTGTCACCTTTGGTTTGACGGTTACTTTTGGCTTTACAACCCCTGTAGTGGTTGTACTCTTTCCAAATCCTCCGGTGGGACGAACATTACCCATGGAATCATCTAAGAACAAACTGGACTGGCTGCTGCCACCATAAGTTTTGGATGCATAGGTACCGGATTCTCTATAAGAGCCTGTTTCCCGATAGGTACCATAACTTCCATAGGAAGATTGGGTGCTTCTTCTCTGAGAAGGTACTTCATCTCCTTCTATGAGCGCTTCCGGAATCTCTCTCACAAATCGGCTCACAGGATTATATTGGGTTTCTCCATGAAGCATTCGCATTCTGGCACAGGTAATGGTCAAATCTTCTTTGGCTCTGGTAATTCCCACATAAGCCAATCGTCTTTCTTCCTCAATGGCAGTAGGATCTTCCTCCATCATGCTCATGAAACTTGGGAAAATACCATCCTCCAAACCAGCCAGATATACTTGCTCAAATTCCAAGCCTTTGGCACCGTGTAAAGTCATTAAAAGAACCTTTTCTGCGCCATCTTCAACGGAATCAATATCTGCGACTAAAGCAACCTCCTCCAAAAATCCACTTAAGGTAGGCTCTTCTGCATTTTCCTCGTAAGCGATTAGTTTATTGCGAAGTTCTTCTATATTTTCAATACGGTCTTCTGCATTTTCCTCATCTGTTTCTTCCAAATAGTCAAAATATTTGGTAATATCCAAAAGCTGTTGAAACAGTTCTCTTAAGGAATACACCTGTGCACGGGCTTTCAGATTTTCCATTTCCGAAACGAAAGCCGTTAGTTTTGCACCACTCTTTCCAAGACCGGGAATTCGGTCCACTGCTGTCAGGGCATCGTAAAAAGAAATTTCTTCAAACAAAGCATAATTATCTACCTTGGCAATGGTGGTCGCACCAATCCCTCGCTTTGGCACATTGATAATTCGTTTCACTGCCAAATCATCTCTGCCGTTATCCAAGGTTTTTAAGTATGCCAAAATATCCTTGATTTCTTTTCTACTATAGAAGTTTACGCCACCTACAAGATTGTAGGGAATATTTTCCTGTACAAATTGCTCTTCTATCAGACGGGACTGGGCATTGGTTCGATACAGTACTGCACACTGTCCGTAAGTGGCATCTCCCATTCTGTCCTTTTTCTTAATATCATAGGCAATAAACTGTGCTTCTTCATAAGCGCTGTCAAACTGTCTGAAATGCAGTTTCTCCCCAGCACCTTTACTGGTCCAAAGAGCTTTTTCTTTTCGCTCTTCATTGTGACGAATAACTGCATTGGCTGCGTCCAAAATATTCTGAGTACTACGATAGTTTTGCTCCAGTTTAATGACTATAGCCTCTTTAAAATACTTTTCAAAATCCAGAATATTATGAATATTTGCCCCTCGGAACTTATAAATGGACTGATCATCATCTCCCACTACACATAGATTACGATATTTTCCTGCCAGGAGATGGATCAACTCAAACTGGGCCGTATTGGTATCCTGATATTCGTCTACCATAATGTAACGGAACCGTTCCTGATACTGTTCCAATACATCCGGTCTTCTCTGAAACAATTCAACGGTTTTACAAATCAAATCATCAAAATCCAAGGCGTTATTCTTTCGCAAGGTTTTTTGATATTCCACATAGGCTTCAGCAATCTTACTCATCTTAAAATCGCTACCTGCATTACGGGTAAACTCTTCCGGAGAAATCAGTTCATCCTTTGCAGAAGAAATAGCACCTAAAATAGTTCTTTCCTTGAGAGACTTGGTATCAATTTCTAACCGCTTGCAAACATCCTTTATCACACTTTTCTGGTCATCCCCATCATAAATGGTAAAGGTGGTTTCATATCCTATTAAATTTATATATCTGCGTAATATACGAACACAGGCAGAATGGAAGGTACTAACCCAAATTTGGTCGGCTCCATAGCCGACCAAATCATCTACTCTTATTCGCATTTCTTCTGCCGCCTTATTGGTAAAGGTAATGGCAAGAATATTCCAAGGCTTGATGCCCTGGGTTTCAATCATATAGGCAATCCTATGGGTTAAAACTCTGGTTTTTCCGGAGCCCGCTCCCGCAAGAATTAACATAGGGCCTTCACACTGAAAAACCGCTTCCTTCTGTTGCGGATTTAGGGTGTCATATTTACTCATAAACTATCTCATTCCTATTGTAAATTAGGCAAGTTTTGTGCCACAGTTGCCACAGAATTTGCTGCCATTGGTAGGTGTTCCACAGTTAGGGCAGAATTTAGGAACCGCTCCCCCTGCTGCCTGGCCCATCTGAGGTGCAGCCTGATTTTGCATCTGCATATTGGCAACCATCTGCTGGCCCATAACCATACCCATCTGCATACTAGCCATATCGCCTGCTACGCTTCCGCCGCCATTGCCATTGGTCATAGAGTCTGCAAAAGCAATCTGCTGATATTTGTTTACATCTCCAACCATAGACTGAGCAGCTGCTTTTTCCTGCATCTTCTTGATTTCTTCCGGATAAGAGAAGCTCTCAATATTGAAGCTGGTAATACCAATACCGATTTTCTGCATTTCTGTATCCAATTCTTCCTGAATACCATTGGCAATATCATAGGCATTCATCTGCAGATTAAACATGTCTCTGCCTTCTTTGCCAATCCATTTCATCAAAAGCTGATCCAATCTGGATACGATACGCTCTTTTACATCATCTACAGTGAAGGTCTTTTTCACACCTGCAATTTTTTCAATTAAAATTTCATGATCTGCTACTGCACAACTAAAGGTACCGAATGCACGAATGGGCATTCCTCCGGGAAGTCCCAAATGTGCTGCAGGTAAATTGATGGCATTTTTGGTGCCCCATTTTACCAATAATTCTTTGGTATTTACAAACAATACCTCAGCACGCATAGGGGTATTAAACCCAAATTTAAAAGCCTTTAAGGTAGAAAGGAAAGGAATGATATCAGATTCAATATCATAGTCACCATCATCCGCAAATTCTCCTTCAATCTTTCCATTATGTAAAAAGATTGCATCCTGACCGGGACGAATAATTAAGCGAGAACCTTTTTTGATCTCATCATTATCCCATTTCCAAAACAGGGCGTTTTCATCCTCCTGTTTCCACTCTACTACATTTAATAATTGTTTCCCTAAAAATCCCATATTTCCTCCATTCTGCCAAAAGGCATTTCACTTTTTCGTTCTGTTTTTTATGGAAATACTCTTCCCACAAAGATAATTTATTCTACCATATTTTTCACAAATACAAAAGGGAAGTTCCGTAATTTTTGGACCTTCCCTCTTACTTTATTCTTATCTTTTTATTTATTACTTGCAGACTGCGCAAACGCTGTATTTACCAAGTCTTCATAAGGCGCTCTTTCGGTAATAGTGCCTGCATCCATCAAAATATCCTGTAATAAAGTAAAACTGTCTTTTTCAAAAATCAAATCTTTTTTCCAGCTGTCACAATCTTTATATCGTTTCACAATGGTTTCCAAAGTGGAAATTTCTGTTTCCGAAAACTGTGGGGCAATACTCTTTGCGATTTCTGCCGGAGTGTGTGTATTCACATATTCCATTCCTTTTTGCAAAGCATCTGTAAAGGCCTGAATGGTCTCCGGATTTTCCTCCAAAAAACTCTGTCTGGCAGAAAAAGAAGTGTACGGAACATAGCCCGATTCTTTTCCCAAACTGGATACCACTACACCATCTCCCTTTTCCTCTAACGCATTGTCATGTGGTTCATTTTCCACTGTATAATCGCCTTGACCGGAATAAAAAGCTGCTGCTGTAGTACCAAAATCAATTCTTTGTTCAATTGTCAAGTCTGTTTTGGGATCCATTCCATGTTTCTTTAGGATATACTCAAACACCATTTCCGGCATGCCACCCGGTCGTCCTCCTAAAACCGTTTTCCCTTTCAATTTGTCATAGGTAAAGGAATCATCCTTTTGTCTTGCTACCATAAAGTTGCCTGCTCTTTGGGTCAACTGGGCAAAATTTACCGCATAGTCCTGCATCCCATTTTGATAGGTGTAAATCGTAGATTCCCCTCCCATTAAGCCAATATCTGCTTCCTTGGATAACAATGCGGTCATGGTTTTGTCGGCTCCAAAACCGGTAACCAGTTCCAGCGTAATCCCTTGTTCTTTAAAATATCCGTTTTCGATGGCCACATATAAAGGAGCATAAAAAATGGAATGGGCCACTTCATTTAATACTACTTTCTGCTTCCCACCTGCCTTATCACAACCTGTAAGAGTAGAAATTAGTAATGCCAATAGCATAAAAAATACCATCAGTCTCTTTTTCATCGTTAAATCCTCTCCTAAAAATACTGATGGTATTACAATATGCACAAGTTTTTAATTGGTGTCTGAAAAACTTATTTCTCTTCCTTTTTTTCCTGGAAATCATCGATCATTTTTTCAATCAACATTTTCTTAATATATACATCGAAGCTAAGCAGAGCAATGAAAGAAAACAGCTCCATAAAGGCTGCATCCTCTTCCTTTTCTCCTTCTGCATTTTTCTTTGCCAATTCAAATTTTTGCTGAATGTCCTCTTTAATGGCTTCCATTTGCTGCTTTTCCATACGGAAAACCTGATTGTAGATTTCCTCCAGATTTTTTCCTTCCGTTTTTCCAAAATATCTCTCTGAAAGAGGATCCAAAATACTTTGGATATCGCTAATAGATAAAAAGCCCTTGAAATAATAAATAAAGGTCAGCATTAGGATATGATCTTTAGAATATTTCTTCTTATTGGGAGCCGGTAGAAGCTTATTCTTGGCATAGTTGTTAATCATGGTTTTGGTCAGAACCTTATCCTCTTCCGGATTTCTGGCAGTGCCTCTAAGTTCCTTATCCATAAAGGTAGTAACCTGATCCATGTACAACTCAATATTGGGAATGTCTTCTGTCTTTACATGAGACATTTTGCTTAAATTTTCTAAAATACTTTCCAATAGATTATCCGTATCGATACGCATTTTCTTACCTGTCTTTCTCCTAGAAAGTGTTAAATATTGTTTTGCTACATTATATAGTATTCAAAACTACATAGCAAGCAGAATTTAATTCTCTTCTTTACTTTAAAATTTTAGTATGTTAAAATCGGAAAGTAAACTTTGAATCTGTAAATGATATTATTTCCAAAAAAGAATCAAAGATTATGGGAGGTCGGGGTATGAACAAAAAAATAAAGACAGATGCTGTGGATCAGTTATTTGATGCCATTCTCTGCCTAAAAGACAAAAACGAGTGCTATGACTTTTTTGAAGATTTATGCACCGTGAATGAACTGCTTAGTTTATCACAGCGATACGAAGTAGCTTCCATGCTAACGGAAAAGAAAACCTATATGGATATCGCTGAAAAGACCGGTGCAAGTACTGCTACTATCAGCCGTGTGAACCGTTCTTTGAATTATGGAAATGATGGCTATGAAATGGTATTTCAACGCTTAAAAGAAAAAGAGACTGCAAAATAGCAGTCTCTTTTTTATTATCCATTGATTTCCATAATATTTAAAGGATTAATAGGACTATCCTGTTCCAAAATCTGGTACAGGAGGGTCTTTTTATTTTCTATCACTTCTATCAGCTCCGCGCCTCTGGAAATAGGATCTCCTTCTATTACCAAAACCTGTCCCGGTGCCCGATATACTGACTGATACCCATTTTCGTGGTCAATCACAATTTTATTGCCGTAAGTTTCATCCACTTCTACAGATTTGATCAGGCCGTCACCTGAGGATACTACATTATTGCCAATTGCAGTTTGGAATATGATCGCCTTGGAACCATCCTCTTGTATTTCTTCTTCCATAGTAGTAGGACCCGCCATAGGGAATCCGGCAGGAATTCTTTTCTCTGTTTCTACTTCCACTTTCTGATTTAAGGTATCACTTAAAATAGCGATTTCATCTATCAGTTTTTCATTCTCCAAAATCAACTGAGCATTTTCGTCCTGTAAATCTTTTACATTCTGTGTTAAAAGCGCAACCACATCCTTGCTTTTGGCATATTGGAAGGTATTGTAACTAAGATACCCTATTAAAACCACAGCAATAGTAATTCCAACAAAGCGGAAATTTTTTAGTTTGTCTCCGGAAATCATCTTATGCTTTACACCATCCACCGGATGCTCAGAGACAATCATCATCATCACTTTTGTTTCTTCCTCAGAAGATTTCTTTTTGAAAAGTTTGACAATGGATTCTTTACACTTTCCTACTATTTCTTTTCCCTGACTTATCAGATTTTGTACCTTATTTTTGTTATCGTTCAAAATAAATATCCTTTCGTAAAAAGTTATCTCTTAATTTAACATATTTTTTCCATTCTTACAATCTTTTCTTTACTTTTCTTTGTTAATGTGGTAGCATAAGTTAGTCTGATATATAGATATTGGACAAGAATTATCTTGGAGGATTAAATCATGAACAAAGGTACAGTTAAGTGGTTCAACAATCAGAAAGGCTACGGTTTTATTTCTGATGAAGCTGGTAACGATGTATTCGTACACTTCAGCGGAATCGTTTCTGAAGGTTTCAAATCTTTAGAAGAAGGCGCTGCTGTAGAATATGAAGTTGTTAACGGCGAAAAAGGACCTCAGGCAGTTAATGTAGTAAAATTATAATTACTGCCACATCTAATCAATTAATACGAAGTGCCTTTTCGATATAAATGTATAACTATTTATCTTTTGTATGAATTCGCAAGCAGTTTAATGGATTATAAAAAAGCCAGTCGATTGACTGGCCTTTTTTATGTGTTTACCAATTTCGGATTCCTACCACATCTTCAAAAACCAGCGTGCCGCCGAAAATATCCAGTGCGCTGCCTACTGTCACATCGATTTTTCCTTTCCCCAATCGATACAGCGTTTTCAGATCCTCCATGGAACGGACTCCTCCTGCATAGGTGACAGATAAATCCTTCATCTCTTTTTCTAAAATAGAAACTACCTGCTCTTCTATCCCCTGGGCTTTTCCCTCCACATCCACTGCGTGAATTAAAAATTCCGAAGCGTATTCCTTAAACAAATCAATATTTTCTGTAGTTAATGCTACTTGGGTAAAATTCTGCCACCGATTGGTAACAATCCAATACTGGTCTTCTTTTTTTCTGCAGCTCAAATCCAGTACAAGATGTTCTTTTCCTACGGTCTTTTTTAATTTTTCCAAATTTTCAAAATTTACCTGACCATCTTGAAAAACATAAGAGGTTACTATGACCTTTTCAGCTCCCGCTTCCAAATATTCTTCTGCATTTTCCGGTGTAATGCCTCCACCGATTTGCAGTCCTTGTGGGTATGTTTGCAATGCTAAAAGGGCCTGTTTTTTAGTTGCTTCATAATAAGGGCTATCTTTCCCATTTAGTAAAATAATATGGCCACCTTTTAATTCCTTTTGCTGATACAGATTGGCATAAAAACCGGCATCCATTTCGGAGACAAAATTTTCCTTGGCAAAATCTCCCTGGTCTTTTAGGCTTCCCCCAACGATTTGTTTTACTTTTCCATTATGTATATCAATACAAGGTCTAAAATGCATAACAAGATATACTCCTTTATAAGAAGTTTTGATTTCTACTCCTTTTATACCATATTTTTGCGTTTTTATGAATAATCTTCTCCGGAAAAGCCATACTAAAAGCAGGATGCAACAGCCAGTGCTTGTAGGCTACTCATCCGAAGAAAGGAGTTTTATAATGGAACGAGATACTTTGAAGCATACAAATATGGCCATTCGCAAAAAAGCCGGCTATCTTTCTCTTACTGCCATGCTTTGCTCTATGGCACTATTAGCAGGCTGTAATAAAACAGAAAAAGACGCTGACAGCATGGTGGACAATTCTTCTTGGAACAATTCTGTTACAGAAGGAACAAATGGGAATGATAACTTAAATGACAATGTGGATAATGAACGACCTGACATCGTAACCGATAACAACCAAGAGAATAACTCTACCGACAAAAATGTAGTAGGTGATACCCAGGATATTGGAGATGTCATAGAAAATACCATTGACAATGTAACTAACGCCATTGAAAACGCCGCTGACACAGCAAAGGATACTGTAACGGATGACAATATTGATACGGGAGCAAACACTACGAAAAATACTACCAGAAAGCAAAATAATGTGGTGCAAAACAGAAGTAACAAAATGTCTTCCAACGGAAATAGAACAACTGTGAATCGATAAATATTTTTAACTGATAAATGGTGCTTGATGGACTATTGCTACAAAAAAGAGAAGCATTTTCCCCATTGCTTCTCTTTTTATTTTAGATTTACATACCTCGTTCTACAATGGAGCCATCTCGATATGCTTCCAATAAACTTTCTAACTGTCTGATACTATCCCGAATTTCTTCACCCATATCCGTATCTGCAACTCGTAATCTGCTAGACGCTGTTTCCACGATAATATTATCAGAGAAAATATCGGATTCTTTTCGAATAGCAGCTTCCTTATTTTCAAAAGGTTCATGGCTTACCAAAAGAACCCCGTGAGAATTGGCTACCAAGGTGTAGCCTGCAATACCGGTTTTCCCTTGGTATGCCTTAGAAAATCCACCATCGATAATCAACAATTTACCACCACATTTTATAGGGCTGTCTCCCTTTTTCAATTCTACCGGCACATGACCATTTACGATGTGCGCTTTTTCCGTATCCAAGCCAAATTCTGATAGAATGCGGTTCAACATTTCTTCATTATCCAAGAGACGATAATAACTATTCTTTGTCTCTTTGTGTAAGGATTTATCCGGAATAAAATATCTTTCAAAGGTTGACATTTTATCCTTGCCAAAAACAGGGGAATTGGGGCCGGTCCAAATGTACCAGATAATATCCTGTCCCTTTAATTTTTCCACCTTATCTCTGGAGTAATAGCCTTTTCTGGCATAATTATCTAACACATCGTAAAGGGCTTTTCCACTGTAGGTTTTGCCATAAATATTGACTTCCTGGAACTTACCTTCCTCTGTTACCGGCACACAGCCGTGATACAACAGATTGGAATTATGTACTTTGTATAAGCCACCCTTGGCAAATAAGAAACGCACATGTTTCTGTAATTTCTCACTATGCACAAAGGCGTGGCGAAGACGATCCATCACCAGTTCTTCTTCCGGTGTTAAGGAATAAGGATCCTCCGGATCTACGGTAGGGAAATCCACATCATTCATAGGATATTCCTTACCATCTATGGTAATGGTTTTCTTTTCATAATTTATTTTATCCAACAGGAGACGATCCAACATGCCAAATTCCGGACGGCGTTCTATGATTTGCCCTTCTAATTTAAACTGCAAAATGGAAATGGCCTTATGCATTTTCATATCCATTTTCAAGTCGTTGGTATCGTATTCATTATTGTAATTGATAGCAAAGGCATCACAATTTACATTTTTATAGGTATCCAACGCAAAGGTTACCAATGGAATCAGGTTAATACCATAGCCTTCTTCAATGGTATCCAGATTTCCATAACGGGCAGCCATACGAATGACTGTAGCAATACATGCCAAATGTCCACTGGCCGCTCCCATCCAAACGATATCATGATTTCCCCATTGAATATCAATAGAATGATATTTACAAAGGGTATCCATAATGATATGAGGCCCTTTCCCTCTGTCGTAAATATCTCCCACGATATGCAGATGGTCAATCACCAGTTCCTGAATCAAATTACACAGGGAAATAATAAAATCCTGGGCACTGCCAATCCGAATAATGGTGTGAATGATTTCGTTGTAGTATGCCTCTTTGTCTTCGATTTCTTCTTTTTCTGTAATTAACTCTTCAATAATATAAGCAAAATCTTCAGGAAGCGCTTTACGTACTTTACTTCTGGTATATTTGCTGGCAACACGCTTGGTCATCTGTACCAAACGATGGAGGGTAATTTTATACCAATCCTCAATATTCTCTTCTTCCTGTAATACAATATCCAACTTTTCTACCGGATAATAAATCAAAGTTGCAAGACTTTTCTTATCTCGAATGCTTAGCGTATTGCCAAATTCTTCATCGATTTTTTTTCGCACAGAACCGGAGCCGTTTTTCAACACATGGTTAAACTGCTCAGCCTCTCCGTGAATATCAGTTAAAAAGTGCTCTGTTCCTTTTGGAAGATTTAAGATTGCCTGTAAATTGATAATCTCTGTAGATGCCTTGGCAATAGTGGGAAACTGTTTTGCAAGACTTCTCAGATAAGTTAATTCCATATTTTCCATAAAACCCTACCCCTTTGTAACTTGTGAAAAAATCTCACGCCCATTTGAACGTGAGATTTTGCTTTTATTTTCTATTCGCAAACTGCATCAATCACATCACTCATATTGTACATGCCAGCCGGTTTTCCCTTTAAAAACTTGGCCGCTTGTACTGCGCCTTTGCCAAAGACTGCTTTGGAATAGGCTGTATGAGAGAAAGTAATAACTTCATCAGAACCTGCAAAAATCACATCGTGGTCTCCTACAATAGTTCCACCGCGCACTGCAGAAAGACCAATTTCTTTGACAGGTCTTTTATCTCTTCTGTCACTTCTGTCATACACATATTCGTATTCATTGTTCAGTTCTTCATTGATAGAATCTGCCAAAGCCAAAGCTGTGCCGCTGGGCGCATCTACCTTTAATTTATGATGCTTCTCTACGATTTCAATATCAAAGCCTGCAGGAGCCAAAATAGCGGTAGCTTCCTTTAACAGTTTTAATAGCATATTGATACCAAGGGACATATTAGCAGATTTCAAAATCGCTACCTTGGTAGAAGCCTCTTTGACTTTTTCCAACTGTGCTTCAGAAAGTCCAGTGGTACAAAGCACACAAGGAATCTGTCTTTCCACACAAAAATCCAACAAACCATCTACAGCAACTGCTGCCGCAAAATCAATCACCACATCTGCTTCCACATTGCAATCCTGAATATTGGTAAATACCGGGAAGGGATTGGGAAGTGTGTCTGCAATATCAATACCTGCCACCAATTCTACCTGATCATCTGCTGCAATCAGACCGGCAATTACCTGACCCATTTTACCATTGCAGCCGTGCATAATTACTTTTGTCATATCGTACTCCTTTTATATTAGGAAAATCGTTTTTATAAGATGCCGTATTCCTTCATTGCTTTTTCCAAACGAGCTGCATTGGGCTCTTCCATTTCTGTCAAAGGACGACGAAGAGGACCGGCTTCCATACCCATTAAGTTCATTGCTTTCTTTACAGGAATAGGATTTACTTCACAGAATAAAGCATCGATTAAATTCAATGCCTGTAACTGTAAATCTCTGCTTTCTTCGATTTTACCATCGAAGAAGGTCTGGCAAATGTTATGGGTCTGTTCCGGTGCAATGTTGGAAAGTACGGAAATAACGCCTTTTCCACCTAATGCAAGTAAAGGCACTACCTGATCATCATTACCGGAATATAAATCTACCTTGCCATTTGCAAGAGCCATAATCTTAGCTACCTGTGAAATATTGCCGGTGGCTTCCTTTACGCCTACAATGTTTTCTACTTCTGTACAAAGACGAACGATGGTTTCCGGTAAAATATTAACGCCACCTGTTCTGCCTGGAATGTTATATAAAATAATAGGTACTTTTACAGATTCCGCAATCATTTTGAAATGCTCGTACAAGCCCTTCTGTGTAGCCTTGTTATAGTAAGGTGTTACTACCAAAAGTCCGTCTACACCTGCTTTTTCTGCTTCCTGGGATAAATAAATCGCGGTTTCCGTGCAGTTTGAACCAGTACCGGCAATCACGGGAATTCTGCCATTTACCACTTTTACACAATACCGAATCACATCCAAATGTTCCTCATGGGTTAAAGTAGAAGCCTCACCTGTGGTACCACATACGATGATTGCATCGGTTTTATTTGCAATCTGATACTCAATCTGCTTTGCAAACTGCTCATAATTTACTTCTCTGTTTTCCTTAAAGGGTGTTACAATTGCAACCCCTGCGCCTGTAAAAATAGCCATTTTTCTCCTCCTAAATGTATGGGTTTGTTGCCAGTTAAAAATCGAAAAAAGAACCGACCAAAATGGGTCGGTTCAAAAACTTGCGACAAGTTCTGATAGCTCCCCATCTTTCTTATAAAGATGACAGTCATGAAATTCTTCATCTCATGCCCAAGAAATATCGTGCAGGTAAATACTTCTTTCGGCGCTCTCCCCTTTCCCTCTTCTTCTACTGTGCCTGCCACATCCGAAAAGGTACTCATAAATCACGCGACCTCTATCCTTCTAAATTACACTCAAAGTGCGCTATATATAGAATAATCATATCATTGACAGTATTTTATGTCAATGATTGACTTAACGATTAAAGATACATTGCTTCCTCATAATCTACCAGCTCCAGTTTGCTCACAGATACCTCATAAGCAATCCGCTTTTCCGCATCCTCCTCGTTGAGACGCTTTACGTATTCTCTGCTTTGGATTCTTCCCCAAATGGCACATCGCTGTCCTACGGAGAAACCACTGGCAAATCTTGCATTTCTTCCCCAGCAAATACAAGGAATATAATCGGATTTTCCATAAGGGCGATTCACTGCGATTAATAAATCCGCAATTTCTCTTCCCAAAGGAGTTTTCCGGTAAATAGGCTCCTTACATACATAGCCATCCATGTAAATCTGATTGGACTTTGATCCATCTTCGATATCTTCTACTATCTCCAGTTCTCTGGCAAAAACAGAAAGAATCAAGCGATTTTTCTTTTCCTCGTGTCTGTTGTAGGAACGAAATTGTCCGTTAATCCATACCTTACAGTCCCTATAATCTTCTGTCACATCCAATAGTCTTTCTGAAATCATTACGGGAATGATATCTGTAGAATCACTTAATCTTTGCACCTCCACATCCACCATATAAAATCCTTCTCCGTAAATTTCATGGCTGTAAGTAAATTTGCTGACAATAGTTCCCATAATCATTGCCTGATTGTTTTCCATAACCTTATCTGTCATCGTTAATCCCCTTTCTTTTGGAACTTTTTGAAACTTTCGCATATTTGACATGCTTCCAGTATTTTTCTGTTGTAGTATATATGTATGTCAAATTTTTCCTTTTCAGAACAGGAATCTTATGTCAAAAGTGGTAGGTTTTCGACAATGGAAATGGTATAGTAAAGAGGTATAGGAGAAAAAGAAAATGCTTTTAGAAGTTTGTACCGGTGGATATGAAGATGCCCTAGCTGCTTACCAAGGTAGGGCTGACAGAATTGAATTAAATCAGGCCTTGCCGTTAGGGGGACTAAGCCCTTCTATTCTGGTTTTAACCATGATTCGAGAAACTATTCCCACTTTGCAGGTAGCCAGTATGGTGCGACCAAGGGCTGGGGGATTTTGTTATTCAGAGGAAGAATACAAAGTAATGCTTGCAGAGTGTAATGCTTTACTACGAGCAGGGAGCCATGGTATCGTGTTTGGTATTTTAAATTCCGATTGCACTATCAATGTAGAACGAAGTAAAAGAATAATTGACTTAATTAAAACAGGAGGACGAGAAGTAATTTTTCATCGTGCCTTTGACAATTGTAAAGATCTTAACACCGCAATGGAAACACTAATTGCTTTGGGTGTGGACCGAGTGCTGACCAGTGGTGGAAAATCCACTGCTTGGGAAGGAAAAGAAATGTTATGTAAACTTCAAAAGGACTATGGTGCCAAAATACAGATTTTAGCAGGCAGCGGTGTCAATGCCGGTAATATAAAAGCACTTGTGGACTATACCGGTTTACAACAATTCCACAGTTCCTGTAAAGCCTGGAAGGAAGACCCCACCACCGTCCAAAATGTGTCCTATGCCATTCCCGGTGCGCCGGAAGATTTTATGTATGATATGGTGGCTATTGAAAAAGTGCGGGAGCTAAAGCAGTTACTATCATAGATTGTCTTAATTTAGATAATTATCCATATATTTGATTGGCAAAAAATATAGCATATTTGACGATTGATAAATTTTGAAAGAATCGTAATTATAAAAAACACTCCACCTTGGTAACTCGTAATAGAGTTCTCAACATGGAGTGTTTTCTATTTTACAACTCTTTAATTTTTCTTAAAACTTGCACGTTTTCTAAGGGTCGGATCCAAAATACGCTTACGGATTCGTAAGTTTTCAGGTGTTACCTCTAAAAGTTCATCCACATCAATGAATTCTAACGCCTGCTCTAAGCTCAAAATCTTTGGTGGTGACAAGCGAAGGGCTTCATCAGCGGAAGAAGAACGAGTGTTGGTTAACTGTTTTTTCTTACAAACATTGATTTCAATATCTTCTGTTTTACCGGTCTGACCTACCACCATGCCGGCATACACCTTTTCTCCAGGTCCGATAAAAAGTGTACCTCTATCCTGGGCATTAAACAAACCATAAGTAATGGCTTCCCCTGCTTCAAAAGCAATCAAAGAACCCTGTTTACGATACTGTAAATCACCCTTGTATGGACCATAACCATCGAAAATTGTATTTAAGATACCATTTCCCTTGGTATCTGTCATAAACTCTCCACGATAGCCAATCAGCCCACGAGAAGGAATCGCAAATTCCAATCTGGTGTAACCACCTGCCATGGGACTCATGCCCTGCAATTCCCCTTTACGATTGCTCAGTTTCTGAATGACAGTTCCAGAAAACTCTTCCGGCACATCAATGTAGGCAAGCTCCATAGGCTCCTGCTTTTGGTTTCTTTCATTATATTTGTATAAAACCTCTGCTTTGGAAACCGCAAATTCAAAGCCTTCACGACGCATATTTTCAATCAATACAGATAAATGTAATTCCCCACGACCGGAAACCTTGAAGCAGTCTGTATTTTCTGTTTCTTCCACCCGAAGGGATACATCTGTGTTTAATTCCCGATATAATCTGTCACGCAAATGACGGCTGGTAACATATTTGCCTTCCTGCCCTGCCAAAGGAGAATCATTTACCATAAAGTTCATAGCAATGGTAGGCTCAGAAATTTTCTGGAAAGGAATGGCAACGGGATTCTCCGGAGAACAAAGGGTATCCCCAATGTGAATATCTGTAATACCGGAAATCGCCACAATGGAACCAATAGAAGCTTCTTTCACTTCCACCTTATTTAATCCATCAAACTCATACAACTTGGAAATTTTAACCTTGGTTTGTTTGTCCGGCTCGTGGTGGTTCACCATGACCACTTCCTGATTCACATGAATGGCTCCATTATCCACTTTACCTACACCGATACGACCAACATATTCGTTGTAATCAATGGTACTAATCAGCACCTGAGTGCCTGCTTCCGGGTCTCCTTCCGGTGCCGGAATGTAATCTAAGATGGTTTCGAAAAGAGGAACCATATTGGTGCCCTGTTGATCCATTTCTAAAGACGCATAGCCACCCTTTGCAGAAGCAAATACAAAAGGACAATCCAATTGTTCTTCGTTGGCATCCAAATCCAAAAACAGTTCCAGTACTTCATCAATTACTTCCGAAGGTCTTGCTTCCGGACGGTCAATTTTATTGATACAAACGATAACCGGCAGTCCAAGCTCTAACGCCTTGGTCAAAACAAACTTTGTCTGTGGCATAGCCCCTTCAAAGGCATCCACAACCAAAATAACACCGTTTACCATCTTTAATACTCGTTCTACTTCCCCACCAAAATCTGCGTGGCCGGGAGTATCGATGATGTTTATCTTTGTATTTTTATAAAATACAGCGGTATTTTTGGAAAGAATAGTAATACCTCTTTCCCTTTCTATATCATTAGAATCCATGACACGTTCTGCCACTTCCTGATTCTCACGAAATACACCGCTTTGCTTTAATAACTCATCTACCAGGGTTGTTTTGCCGTGATCAACATGGGCAATAATCGCCACGTTTCTAACATCTTCTCTTTTCTGAATCATGCTTTAACTCCTTTTTGTGGAATGGTCTCGCCATATTTTATAAAAAAAGACATACCCATTCCATATCCAACATAAAAATCCATTGCAATCTCTCAAACCTATTCAGTATAACACCCTTGAGAAAGGCTTGCAATCTGTAAAGTTGGTAAACTTTCAGATAATCGATCCAGGAAAATGCGAGGTGTATTACTTTAAGTAGCGCTTCAGCTCATTATAAAAATTCTCTCTTGTTCCTGCCATAATTACGACAACAATCTCCACTTCATCGCTATCTTCTCTTTGAACATACTCAAGCGAATAGGCCAATTCATAATTAATGCGATTGTAGTAAATGTCATAACTTCTAATCCCCTTCAAGTCGCCTGTTTTTTCTTCGGCAATCATAGGATTTTGTAATATCGCATCAATTGCATCCTTATATAGACTTTTTAGCTTTTTATCCTTCAGCTTTTTGAAGTATTTTGCAGCCGGAGGTAGAATTCGTAGCTCTGCCATTCTTAATCCTCCGAACCAAAAATATCATCGTAAGTCGAATATTCACCTCGTCCGTTAGCAACTTCTTTTGCCTGCTCTAACAGTTCTTCAACTGCAGGTCTTACTTTCGATTGTCTCAATTTAAATTCCGCCAGAAGTTCATCCCCAGCGTATCCTTCCGCAAGAAGATCCGCCAGAATCTGTTCGGCAAATTCACCGCCTGACACATGCGTAGCAGGCTGAATAATTAGCATACCTTCTCCCATAGTGCAAATTGCTTCTCTTTCAAATCCTAATTCACTAAAAAATCTCTGTGGTATCGTAAACTGCCTTTTGGATGTTATCGTAACTCTCTTCTGTTCCGGCATTGCAATTACTGACATAATGACCACCTCCACAATAACAAGTTTTCCTTGTTTCCTTGCCACCATTTTAAAGGATTTACATTAAATAATCAAGTTATTTCGTAGTCACTTTTTCGACACTTTTTAGAAATGTAAAAAGGTGCCACGACTCACTCCGTGACACCTTTTTTTATTTTATGAAATTCTAATATTTTTTATTCTACCGTAGCGATACCGGTTAAGTATTCTACTACTGCGTCCTGCATAGCTAACTGCTTAATATAGTTGTCTCCATATGTTGCTGCAGTCTCTTCACCTACTTCTGTCTTTTTCGCTTCAAAAGCTTCCTCAGAAATGGTTAAGCCTGCATCTTCAAAGATAGCCTGGTAGGTCATGTTCAATGCAGCTCTCTTTTCTGCTTCTTCTTTCAAATATACTTCGTATTCTTTTTCATTTTTACCGGTATACTCTTCGAAAGAATTGTAAGCATTCTGTCCCATATATGCCTGATAGAAAGCATTGTAGCTATTGAAGTAGTTTTCTTCTTCATAACGGATAATGGATTTTAAGCCTTTTACATATGCTTTAGGTGCAGTACCATTTGCCTGTTCACTGACATAATTTTGTACTGCAGATTTTAAGTTGGTTGCATAGTGGCTTTCTTTCAAATAAGTACGATAGCCTTCTACAGTTGTAGCATAGCTGGATAAGTTTTCTGCTACAAAGGCATCATCAAAAGTACCTAATTCGTAGATTCCGTTTACCACAACTTCAAATTCTGCTGCTTTCCCTTTTAATTCTTCTGCCTGATAATCTTCAGGGAAAGTCACCTTAACTAACACTTCATCTCCGGGATGTGTACCTACTAACTGTTCTTCAAAGGTATCAATGTAAGAACCACTTCCTAAAGTAAGGTCTGTACCATTACCCTGGGTATCTCCACCTTCAAAGGGTTCTCCGTCCACTTTTCCTACATAATCAATATTTAAGGTATCTCCATCTGCAGCTGTTAAAGAAGCATCCTCATTCAATACCTTGTGGCTTTCCAACTGATTTTGAATATCTGCTTCCACTGATTCATCACTATATTCAATATCGCTCATAGGGAAAGTTACATTTTTATAATCCGGTAAAGATACTGCTGATTTTACATCTACATTCTTTACAGCACCTGCTTCTGTTACCATATCACTATAGTTAGAATTTGGTTTTGTGATAGAAGCCTTTGCATAAATGGAAGTGCCAATGCCTACCGCAAATACAGCAATTACCGCAAGAATTACTACCCAAGTAATTAACTTACCGCGTTTCTCGGCTTTTTTTGCCTGCTCTAAATCCTGGCGACGTTTCTCACGTTTTGCCTTACTGTTACTGATTTGTCCTGAACCTGTACTCATTTTTTTCATCCTCTTCTTTCTTTGTTGGAATATTCCTATTCCGTTCTAGTATTTCAATTGTCTAACCCTCATATTTTCTATAACAGCCTATAGAAAAGCCGAAAGATATTTTATCATCTTTTTCTATTTTCGTAAACCTTTGGGATAGTGATTTTTCATGGTTCCACCAGTACATTTTCCCCAACCGATACTATATCCCTCTACGCAAATCAGGTACCATCCGTTTTCTCCTGTATAAGAAAAAGTCTGACCTTGTAAATAGTTTTTGATTTCCGTACTATCCGCCGGAAAACTACAACTATGAACCACATCCTTGGGGGATAATGCAAGAGCCAGTGCATGACTTGGTTCCAAACGATTCTTCTTTAAGGTGCCTAGATGTAATCCGGGACGAAGTACCTTTAATCCCCGAATATCTATGGCAGGATCCGGAGTACAGTAAAGCTGTTCTCCAAAAACAAGCATTCTCTCGGGGATGTCTATGGTTAATGCCTCTTTTTGAAACTGCTGCCATTCCCCTATTGGCTGCCTACTATCTCCATTTTGCTTTCTTTTGTCTTTATTTTTCTTGCTCTTTTCTTCTCCTGCATTTTTGTTGGTGTTTAAATCTCTTTTTTGCAATACCGCCAGAAAATGGCCTTCTCCATCTACTTTATGGGGCCATAAACGTATAGTTTTTACTATATCTTTATTAGGATTTTGTAAAAACTCCACTCTTCCCCCTTCCATACCGGCTATTTTTTCCGTGTCCACCAACTCCATTTCCGGGAAAGTATCTAATAGCCATTGTATGGTTTCTTCATTTTCCGCCGGCGCAAAGGTACAGGTAGAATAGACTAGTCTTCCACCGGGCAACAGCATGTGAACGGCACACTCCAGAATTTCCCGCTGTCTGCCGGCACACATTTCTACTACATCCGGACTCCATTCTACTTCCGCCTCTTCATTTTTTCGAAACATACCTTCTCCGGAGCAAGGTGCATCTACCAAAATACGATGAAAATATTCCGGAAACGCTTTTTCCAGTTTTTGCGGTGTTTCATTACATACATACCCATTTCTTATGCCAAATCGTTCTATGTTTTCTGACAATATTTTAGCTCTGGCAGGATGAATCTCATTGCAAACCAGTACTCCCTGACCATCCATACGGGCACCGATCTGGGTAGTTTTTCCGCCCGGTGCAGCACACAAATCCAAAATCCGTTCTCCCGGTTGTGGATCCAAATAAGCCACCGGCGCCATAGCACTGGGTTCCTGAATATAATACACACCAGCCTGATGAAAGGGATGTTTTCCCGGGCCGTCCAGCTCTTCCTTCAAAGTAGCATCATAGTATCTTCCCATAGGCTCCCAAGGAACAGAACGAAGCTTCCAATCTACTTGCGCCTCAAAAGCTTCTTCAGAAGTTTTCAACGGGTTGATACGAAGTGCCTTTTGCAAGGGTTTTTCGTAGCTTTGAAGAAATGCTTCATATTCAGTTTGTAGTAATTTTTGCATTCTATCCTGAAATGCTTGTGGTAACATACTACTTCTCTCTTTCTACACCGTCTCTACTCCATACTGTTCTCGTAAAACATGAGAGCGTCGTTCTATATCTGCTTTTAAATCCTGAGCCGAGAGCAATCTACAGCCCTCTCCACGAATAATAATCTGTTCTAAGCCATCGGAAGTAGCCACTGTGATTTGATACTGATGACTATGGGTATGGGCAAATTTTTCAATATACTGATCTGCAGTTTCCGCCTCTTTGGTGAATACCACCTGAATATTTTGATAAGAAAACGCTTCCACTTTATGATTCTTTACCCGGTAAGCATCAAACACCAAAATCAGTTGTTCTCCCAGTACTGCCTGATAATTACTGAGAATATCCTGCAGCCTTCCTCTTGCTCCGTCAAGATTGCTTTCTGCCAGGGACTTTAATTCCGGCCAGGCAAAAATAATGTTATATCCGTCTACCAATAAATAGGGTTCTTTTCTTTGCACTACTTTGGGTTGATAGGTAGTTTCCACCGCTTGGATATGCTGTGTCCTTTTTGGTCTGTTGGCTCTGGATTTGGAAATTCCTTTATGGGCTCTTGGACCTTGGTTTCGATTGGCATAAAAAGTCCTTTGTATAATTTCTTCCAATTCTTCCTGTCCTAAAGAATAGTCTCTGGCAGGTTTTCTGTCCGGTACTTTTACATAGACAGGTTCTGTCTGCTTCTTTTCTACAGACACATGGGCCATGGAATCCACTTGGTCCCATTCTACATAATAGCCTGCCCCATGGACACAAAATACACTGCCCGTAGGATTTCTTCGATCCAATTCCGGAATATATCCCTTTAGCTCTATTACTTCCTCCGGATTATGACAAGGTCCATAGCCGGACAAAATGGTGCTCAAATGGCCTAATCCTTTGGTATAAATGGTCACCTCTTTTTGATATTCCCACATAGTAGACATGGGACATACCCCACGCAAAACACTGGTCTCTCCCGTTCCCTCCGGTGGCCCGAATTTTCCATACATTTGCTCCAAATCGGTCATGGCTCGTCCAACGGTCTGGGTAGGAATTTCTAAAACAAATTCAAAATAAGGCTCTAACAAACGGCTCTGTGCTTTCATCAGTCCCTGTCGTACGGCACGGTAGGTAGCCTGTCTAAAATCTCCACCTTCCGTGTGTTTGAGATGGGCTTTCCCTGCTACCAAGGAGATTTTCATGTCTGTAATTTCAGAGCCCGTCAATACTCCCTTATGATTCTTTTCTTCCAAATGGGTCAAAATCAGTCGCTGCCAGTTTTTGGCCAATATATCTTCACTACAATGACTTTCAAACACTAATCCGCTGCCAGGCTCCAAGGGTTCTAACAGCAAATGTACCTCTGCATAATGGCGCAGGGGTTCAAAATGTCCGGTGCCATACACCGGTGCGGCAATGGTTTCCTTGTATACAATATGTCCGGAAGTAAACTCCACTTCTAATTGGAACCGTTTGGCGATTTCTTGTTTCAAAATTTCCAACTGCACCTGGCCCATGACTTTTACATGGATGGCGCCGCTTTCTTCCTCATATTCCAACTGTAGTCCCGGATCCTCTTCTGCCAAAAGAGACAGCTGTTGGTAGGCAATGGATGCATTGACACCTTTTGGCAATTCTATAGCATAGTATAAAACCGGCTCCAAGATAGGCAGTACAGTTTCCTGCTCTATGCCCAATCCCTGTCCCGGTAAGGTTTTAGTCAAGCCTGTTAAAACACAAATATCTCCCGCATAGGCCGTGGTAGTTGTGGTAAAACTGGTGCCGGTAAGGAAACGAATCTGATCTACCTTTTCTTCCCAGGAAATCTCTCTCGTTTGACCCTGTAAAAGGGTTTTAGCATCCAGCTTTCCACCGGTGATTTTCACATAGGTGATGCGATTGTTCTGTGGGTCCCGTCCCACTTTGAATACTCTTGCGCCAAATTCTGTGGGGTATTCCAATGGTCGTACTCGCTGTCCCAATTCCTGCAAGAAATGTTCCACACCATCCCCTTTCAGGGCAGAGCCAAAATACACCGGGAAAAGATTTCGTTCTTCGATGAGTTCCAAAATGCTTTCATCGGAAACAAATTGGCCTTCCAAAAAAGCTTCCAACAAGTCTTCTTTTTGTAATGCAATTTCTTCCTGCCAGGTTTCATATTGTCGACTTTCTGAAAAATCTACACAACTACCGGACAGTTTTTCCTGCAAAGAAAACAGCAGGGCCTTGATATCCGTTCCCGGCATATCCATCTTATTTACAAAGATAAAGGTAGGAATGCGATACTGCCTGAGCAGACTCCACAGTGTCATATCATGGCCCTGAATCCCGTCCGGCCCACTGATCACCAGGATTGCCACATCCAGTACCTGGAGCACAGGCTCGAGTGCCGTAGAAAAAGCGGCATGTCCCGGAGTATCCAATAAGGTAAAGGGCTGACCCTCTAAAGTAAACATCGCCTGCTTGGAAAAAACGGTAATCCCTCGTTCTCTCTCCACCTGATAATAATCTAAATAAGTATCCTTGTGATCCACTCTGCCAAGGGTTCGAATCACACCACTATATTGCATAATTTGTTCTGCCAGAGTAGTTTTCCCGGCATCCACATGGGCAAGTATCCCTATGGTAATTCTGGTTTTCTTTTCCATTTTATTTCCTACTTACTGACAAGCGTACTGCTTTTCCATGGCACTGATTTGATCCAAATGCTCCATAAAAATACGAATCAAATCGGGATCAAAGTGGCTGCCGGAAGACTCCTGCAAAATCTGTACCGCCTTACTCTGACTAAAGGCATCCTTATAGGTACGCTTAGAGCGTAATGCATCATACACATCTGCGATAGCCATAACTCTGGCAGAGAACGGAATTTCTTCTCCTTTTAAGCCGTTTGGATACCCGCTTCCGTCCCATTTTTCATGATGGTAATGGGCCACATTCATGGCAATGGTCACATAATCATCTGCTTCCAGGCCCTTTAAGTTTTTCTCAATTACTTCTGCCCCCTTTGCCGCATGGGTTTTAATAATGGCAAACTCTTCGTCTGTTAATTTTCCGGGCTTTGTTAAAATATGATCCGGAATGGCAATTTTTCCAATGTCATGTAGAGGCGCTGCTTCAATAATAATTTCTGCTTCGTGCCTGGTTAATGCCTTTTGATATTTTTCTTCTTCCATCATGGCATCTACCAGGATTTTTACCAAATCGCTGGTTCGTTTAATATGTACACCGGTAATATCGTCTCTGGCTTCTACCATATTGGCAAAGCTGGCAATAATCTGATGCTGGATATTGTCCAGCTGGTCCTTTTGATCCTGTACCTCTTCTTTTAACCGATTGGTATAATTGTAACTATCGGTAATGTCAGAAAATACAAATACAATGGCTCTAGCCTGTTCAGATACAATCACATCTCTGCTATACACATAGCAAACCATATTATCGGAAATATAATTTCCGTTTTTATTTCTATATTTCAAAAGTTCTTCTGCTGCGAACTCGTAATCTCCTGACTTAAAATCCGGATAAATTCCTTCCGCCACCTCATTGATATACAAAAGGGTGCCTTCCGGATCCAATACGATAACCCCTTCTTCCAGATGATCCATAACAAAGTCTTTTGCCAATTCCAAGGTGTCAAATAAGTTTTCCACTAACATGGAACGGAAAAGAATACAAGAAGAGATGACAAAGGATAAAATCGTTGTATCGTATCCCTTGGTCACGCCACTGTAATATACACCTACCCCAATAATCATTACCACAACAATAGAAAGCAGATTGAATATTTGCTGCCGCTCCTTTTGATGAAGGGTGGTTTTATATTTTTTGTAGCAAATATAAATCATGGCAAACAAATATAGGAAATTCAGGCCATAATTTAGATAATAAAAAAGTCCATAGCCTAGCTCCAAATGGGGGAAAAGTCCTTCCGTATCCACAAAAGAAATGGTGGTATAAAACAAGTTATGATAGGCACAGGTATTTACCAAAAGAATGATGAAACAGTGAAACGCAAATAACCCGTTAATTAATTTCTTAGAGATGGAAATATTGCAATAATTTGCAATAAACAAAAACATGGTAAAGGGCGTAAACACCTTCCCTAAATACTGTATTTTTGTGGCAAACATAGCCATTTCCAGACTGGTTGCCTGCATTTCAAAGGTATATCCAAAGGTATCCAAAAATACTGCCAGACAATTCAGCAATAATATCTGCTGCATCTTGGTCTGATTTTGACGAAGCACAAAAACAATTTCGCAAAATATAATGAAAATACCGATATAGTTGACTGTCAATAATATATTATACAATCCCATTTCTGCTTCTCCAATTTTTTCATTCTTTTTCAAGAGAAAAGGAATATTTTTATAGCTAGTTATACAGATAAAATACTAGCATACAATTCTGTTTTTTTCAAATCCACATTTCATTTGCTATCTTCAAAAGTTTTTTCCAAAAAAGTTCTTGTTTGGTATATAATAGTGGAGAATAGATTTTTATGTATGAAAAGGAGAAATCCCATGGCGAATGATCAAAAACAGATTCGTATCGTACAAGAAACCGTAGCCGGAAAGGAAATAACCTTTGCCCATATTTTAGGCGGTCCAGACCCCATTATTTATAAAAAATTAGGCTTAAATCCTCAGGTGGATTATGGTTCTTCTGCTATTGGCATTATGAATATGACCCCGCCGGAATCTGCCGTTATCGCCTCTGATATTGCAGTGAAAAGCGGCAATGTGTATTTAGGCTTTGCAGATCGTTTTACCGGAACCTTAATTATTACCGGTGAAATCAGCGAAGTACATTCTGCGATGGTAGAGATTGTCAACTATTTCCGGGATGAATTAGAATATGTGGTTTGTAAAATCACCAAACGATAGGTACTGCTATGGAACAAATGCAATTAACCCGTGAAGAATTGCTGGAGAAAATCTTTCAGGAGGATTATGAAAACCTGATTGGTAAAACCCTGCGCATGACCCGTGTTCGTGTACCAGGTAAGGAAGTCTGCATGGCTCATATCCTGTCTCCTTCCGAAACCAGCATTTATCATAATTTAGGTCTTCATATTGGAGTTCATGAAGGGGAAGACCATACCGGAGAAACCATTGGTCTGATACGATTTACCCCTTGGGAAGCGGTTGTGGTTGCTGCCGATGTGGCTATGAAAGCTGCTACTGTAGAAATTGGATTTATGGACAGATTTTGTGGCTCCCTTATTCTAACCGGTGGACACACTCAGGTAGAAACTGCAGTCCATGAAGTGGTTCGTTTCTTTGGGGAAACCTTAGGATTTCAAACCTGTGAAGTGCATAAAAACTAATTTCCGCAAACCCTTTACAAAAAATACGAAAACTTGTATGAGATTTTTATATGAAAAAATTATTTCTGATGGGTCGAAGCGAGGCTGGAAAGACTTCTCTCACCCAAGCCCTGAAAGGGGAAGAACTACATTATCAGAAAACCCAATATACCAACACCTCCGAGGACTTAATCGATTCTCCCGGAGAATATGCAGAATCTAAGCATTTTAGCGTAGGCTTGGCCTGCTTTTCCTTTGAAGCAGATGTGGTGGCCGTGGTACAGGCTGCGGATGAACCCTTTAATTTGTTTGGTGCCTGTCTGCATACCTTTATTTTACGTCCCCTGATTGGAGTCATAACCAAAACCGATTCTCCTTACGCCAATGTGCCTATGATTGAACAGTGGATGGAAAATATGGGATGTGAACGAATTTTCCACATTAACAATGTAACCAGAGAAGGGGTACAGGAATTGTTGGATTATCTACATGACGATGACCTTCCTCCGCTAACATTGGAACAAGCAAAATATAAACAGCAATTAGGCTACAATGAATGGGAACCCTTACCGGAAGGGATATCATATCCACAAAAATCCTAAACCGGTGTTACCCCATATCCGGAAAACTATTCTCTAAACACAATGCCCCAAAGCCAACTTGGTTATTGGGGTATTTTTCATATCTCCCTATTTTTCTTGCGCCTTTTTGCAAATAGGCTTTTATCTTCTCCCCATATAAATAAGAGTCGTTCCCTTGCACTATCCCCCACTCCATCAAAAGGGCAGCGCTTCCGCTGACCATAGGACAGGCGAAAGAAGTACCGGTAAAATACCCTATCCCGCCGCCTCTTTTGGAAGCTGCGATATCAACTCCCGTAGCTACCAAATCCGGCTTTTGTCTATTTCCAAAGGTTTTTCCATTCTCCACTTCTCCTCTTCCGGAAAAGGCACTATAAGCTCCATAAAAATCATCATAAGCGCCTACTGTAATGGCACCTGTCATAGTACCCGGTATGGTAATGGTTTGGTTGGGGGAAGAAGCCAAAAATCTGGTGCCGGGATTTCTCACCTGGCTGCTTGGCAGATAAAAGGAATAGGTTGCCTGTTTGCTTTCATAGGACTGCAAATAAAATTTCCAAATACCAGATTCTAAAACCTCTCCTTTTGGCACAAAATCAAAAAATATTTCTTGCCAAAGTGTAAAAGGAGTAGGTACCCCTACATAGATAAAAAGAAGGGTATCTTTTGTTTCCAAACGAAAAGTTCTTGGGAGATCTCTTTGGTCTATGAAAAACCGTTCTCCTGTGGGGGATTCCAGGGTGATAAAAATCTGATCTCCATAATTTTTCCAAAGCTGCACCATCAGATTTTTCTCCGGACCGGCCACCACCAATTCAATCTCTTTCCCGTTTCCGACGGTGCCTTCTGCATGTCCACCGGAATCGGCTTCATTTCCCGCCCCGATACACAGTACCGTTTTTCCCATTTGACAGGCCGCCTCTAAGAACATTTCTAACAAAGAATTACCGGTATGGGGACCATAGGTATTTCCAAAGCTTAAATTGATTACCATAGGTCGATTGAGTTTTCTTGCTTTTTCTACCACATAGGTAATGCCTCGCATCAGCTGGGTGGTTTTGGGGAAGCCCGGCTCCTTATCTTTTCCTAATTTGACAATCAAAAGATCACTCTCCGGGGCTACACCTTGTAGTGACATATTAGAATTGGAAGAAGCCGCAATGGCAGCCACTGCCGTCCCATGACCGGTATCATCTACACTGGGAACAAGGGCAAAGGCTTCCTCCCTGGTGGGCTTTGCAATTGCCTGGTTTATCTGCTCTTCAGAGAACTCTACACCTTGGGTAAACCCTGTCGGCGGAAGCCATTTCATTTCCTGGTTATCTGGTAGAGATTGGTCCCAAAGAGATAATATCCGAGTTTTCCCATCTGAATACTGGAAGTCCTCTAAATAGTAGTCAATTCCCGAATCAAGAATCGCTACTAGAATTCCTTTTCCTGTAAGACGATTCTCTCCTCTGGTAACAGGAAAAATGCAACTGGCTTGCTTACTTTCATATAGATTGTAATATAGCCGTTTGGGCACTTCCATGTATTCTACTTCTTGTAAGGCGCTAAAAGCATCTATTTCCGAAATGGGTAAAGTCACAATGGCAAAATCTGCCAACAAAAGTTCTACCTTCGTTTGGCCACTGACTTTACTGACTAAATCACCGTTGTATTTTACAATGACTTCTACTTCTCCCTCTGCAGTATCAAAGGCAATATTTAAGACCGGGGACTTGCCCCGGTCTTCTTTCGTAAGGTCTAATGCAAAATTTAATACAGCTTCTCGTTTTTGATTTTCTTCCATAGGTCATACAACTCTTAAACTACTGCTTGTTATCCTAGATGTATGAAATCGGATCCTTTCTTATGACAGGCTGTAAAAGGTTTCTGCCAAAGCCACAAAATATGCAGTATCTTTTGTACCTGCGGTTTCAAAGGCAGAGTGCATAGCAAGCTGGGCTAATCCCACATCTGCAGAAGGTATAGAGGCATGGGAAATGGAAATATTGCCTAAGGTAGAGCCTCCTGCAATATCTGCCCTGTTGGCATAAGTCTGATAGGGAATCTGGGCTTTGTTACACAACTGCTTCACAAAGGCTCCGGTAAAGCCATCGGTGGTATACTGCTGATTGCCGTGATATTTGATCACAATGCCACCATTTAAAACCGGACGATTCTTGGGATCACTTTTCTCCGGATGATTGGGATGGAGTGCATGTCCATTATCTGCAGATAGTAAAAAACTGTCCCCGAAAAGGATGCCTCTATCTTCCTGTAACTGTAAGGCTTGCAGGATTCGGTCTATGGTACTATCCAAAAAGTCGGAATCTGCTCCTTGTCTGGTGCGGCTACCTACCTCTTCATTATCAAATACAGCACACACATTCATATAATTTTCTGAATTGCCCTGTAAAAATCCCTGTAAGGATGCAAATATACACTGGGTATCATCCAATCTGGGGGCACCTATAAATTCTCCATTTGCCCCTAAGAAAGTGCCCTTCTGTCTGTTATATAAAAACAAATCTGTTCCCAGAATCTGCTCTGATTGTACGCTTTCTCCCTGTTCGATCAGGTTTCCTGCTAAAAGCCCCATAAAGCTTTCCTGTTTTTCAACTGCAAATAAGGGTTGCATATCTACCTGGGGATTATATTCCACGCCCTTATTCATGTCTCGATTAAAATGAATACAAAGATTGGGAATAATACAAAAATCCTGGTCAAAATTGATCAGTCTGCTTTCCAGCTTTCCTGCGTTGTCCAGAATCACTCGTCCTGCTACAGAAAGGGGACGATCCATCCAAGTGGATAGAATGCCACCGCCATATTTTTCTACATTCAATTTCCAGTAAGCTTTTTCCACTTCCAATTCCGGCTGTTCCTTTAGCTTAAAGGAAGGGCTATCACTGTGGGAAGCAATGATATGAAAGCCTTTGGGTTCATTTTGTGGTAGGGAAAAAGCAATGATAGAAGAGTCGTTTCGTTTCACATAATACTTCTTTCCTGCTTCCAATGCCCATTTTTTTGTTTCTTCCAAGGCTATAAAACCCTGCTGTTTTAATGCAGATTCCACATTCCTAATGGTGTGAAAGCAGCTGGGACTTTTCTCAATAAATTGTAACAGTTCTTGTGCTAATTTCTGTTCTTTCAAGGAAGTTTCCTCTTTTCTTTTTTACTCTTTTCTTTTTTTCTAACGAATAAAGTTTGTGGCAATCTTGGGCTCTTTTTCCGGCAAGCCGTCCCGGTCTTTTCCATAAGCAATGCTGTTTAATAAGAATGCCATATTTTGCCCTAAGGTACGCATACTCTGCAAGCCTTCCAAATCCTGCTTGGCTTCTTCTGCATTATTACCATGAATACTGTTCCAATACTGACCGGATGCAACAGGCATGCCGGAAATGGTAAAGTATTTATTCAGTTGATCGAATGTAGCAGATAAGCCACCTCGTCTGGCGGAAACTATGGCTGCACCTACCTTCATGGATTTATCAAAACGACTGCTGTAGAACAATCTGTCTAAGAACGAAATCAAGGTACCATTTGCAGAGGCATAATATACCGGTGAGCCCACTACTAAGCCGTCACATTCTTCAAATTTCTTAGAGGCAACTCTAACAATATCATCAAAGACGCAATAGCCTTCTTTGTGACAGAAGCCACAAGCCATACAACCGGAAACTCTGGCGCTACCCACCTGTAAAATCTCTGTTTCTACTCCATTTGCTTCCAATACCTTAGCCATCTCCACTAAAGCTGTATAGGTGGAGCCTTCCTTATGGGGGCTACCGTTTATCATAAGGACTTTAAATTTTTTATTGTCTGCATTTTCTGTTGTCGCCGCAGATACTGTCAAGGTTTCTCCCTTTACAATATCCACAGTCTGTGTATCAGACCAGTCTGTTTCAGGAACCGTGGTAACTGTAGGCGTAGTCTCTGCTAGTTGCTGCACCACTTCCCCTTTTTTCTTTCCCTGTTTTTCCAATTCATATTCTGCTAAGATATCTGCCGGAATGGCTCCATCCTCGCGAATACGCTTTTTATTTTCGATACGCAAATCATAGGCAGAAAGGGGTCTTCCAATCAAAGTCAAACAGTTTGCTAAGGATGGTGCGTAGACACACATGGTTCCAATCCAATACATTTGTCTGGTATAGTCCAGTCCTCCTTTGGTCTTTGCAAGTTCTACACAGGGTAAAAATAATTCTTTGATATAATCAGACTGTCTAGCCCAATCCGGATAGCCTGTTCCATCAAAACGAATAAAATCCACATAGGGCTGGGAAGCAAGGAACATATAATCCTCCAGTTCACTTTCCACAAGCTTTGGATTCAATCCAAAAATCAGGGTTTTCATCATCTCCCCTTCGATCCAAAGAACTGCAGGACAATTATAAATATTGTGCACCTTGGATTGTCCGATAACCACTCGAATATGGTTTTCCGGCACACCATATTTTTCTAAAATCCCTTCGTATGCCAGTTTTTGTTTCTGTAATTTTTCTTCTTTTGTTTCTTTACTAAATAATCCCATTTTTTTGCCTTTCTATATTGTGAATACGGTCTCAATAACACAGTCATGTGTAATTTGTCCTAAACAACTATCCGTCTCATCATAATTTACTTTTGTCAACACCAATAACAAGCCGTTACACCTTCACAGCCCCTGCTACTACCTGTTTATAATCTTCATAATTCTTTTCCAACAAGGTAGGGGTATCTAAACCATAAGGGCATTTCCCTTTACACTGGCCACAGTGGAGACAATTTTCTATCTTTTTCATTTTCTCCTGCCAATCCTCTGTCAGCCAGGCTGCCGGTACGGAACGGCGAAGCATGAGGCTCATTCTTGCACAGCTATTGATTTCTATGTCTACAGGACATGGCATACAATAGCCACAGCCTCTGCAAAACTCTCCACACAGTTCTTCTCTATCCTTGGCTATGATAGCTTTGATTGCTTCATTCATAGTGGGTGGATTGTCGATGTAAGAAATAAATTCCTGAAGTTCTTCTTTCTTTTGTACACCCCAAATAGGCAGTACATTGTCAAACTGTGTCAAAAAGGCATAGGCTGCTGCGGAATTGCGAATCAATCCACCGGATAATGCTTTCATGGCAATAAAGCCCATGTTCTTTTCTTTACAAGCCTTTACCAATTCCAACTCCTGTTCTCCGGAAATATAACTAAAAGGAAACTGAAGGGTTTCGTATAAGCCTGATGCAATGGCTTCTTTGGCTACTGCCAGTCGATGATTGGTAATACCGATGTGCTTTACCATTCCCTTTGCTTTTGCTTCCAGCATGGCATCATAAATACCACTTTCGTCTCCCGGCTTGGGACAAAAGGCAGGATTATGAAACTGATACAAATCCACATAATCGGTTTTTAAATTCCCAAGTGAAGTTTCCAAATCCTTCCAGAAGCCTTCTACTGTAGTAGCTCCGGTTTTGGTTGCAATATATACCTTATCTCGGATACCTTCCAAGGCTTCTCCTAATTTTTTTTCACTATCCGTATAAAATCTTGCGGTATCAAAAAATGTAATGCCTGCCTCATAGGCCATCCGGATCAATTGAATAGATTCTTCTTTGGAAATTCTCTGAATGGGAAGGGCTCCAAAGCCGTTTCTATTGACAGTAAAATTGGTACTCCCTAAAGTGATGGTGTTTTTCATTGTTTTCTCCTTTGTTCTTTAAAATCATCAAAATATCCTCATCACGGTCGGTTATCTCGCATTTCTGTTTGGTAATCAGCCGTAAAACGCATTTTGTACTATCTTGCAGTTGATTATCTTTTTATGCTATACTGCAAAGCCTTGGTTGGGCAAGCATGGATACAGGCCCCACACCGAATACATTCTGCTGAATTGGGTTGACAGGACGGATCTACATACATATCACAATGAGACAAACAGGTTTTACAGCCTGTACATTTTTCTTTATCTAATGTGATTTTTACCACAGAAATCTTCTGGAATAGTCCATACCAAGCCCCCAAGGGACAAAGATACCTGCAAAAAGCTCTGGGAATCATTAGGCAAGTAATAATCACTGCTGAAAGAACTCCCACTTTCCAGGTAAATAAGGCCCCTACTACTTGAAACAATTCCCGGTTAGAAAGGGATAATAACATACCACTTAAGGTGCCTGATGGGCAGAGATATTTACAATATACCGGTGTTAATTTTATCAGTATGGGAAGTACTACAACCAGCCCAATCAACACTACATATTTTACATATCGTAGTGCTCTATCTCCCTTAAAAGTTCTTCTTTTTCCAGGAAAGGGGATTTTGTGCAATAAATCTTGCAAAAATCCAAAAGGACATAAGAATCCACAAATGGCTCTGCCAAGCAGTGCTCCGAAAAACAATAGAATTCCCACCACATAGTACGGAAACTTAAATCGAAATCCGGATAAACTGTTTTGTAAGGAGCCTATGGGACAAGCACCTACTGCCCCCGGACAGGAGTAGCAATTTAAGCCCGGTACACATACCGTTTTCACAGGTCCTGTATAAATTTTTCCGGTAAAAAAACCTTTCCAATTGGCATTTTGCAAAAGGGCTGCTATCCCTTGTATCCAAAATCTTTTTTTCTTATCCAATGCCGATACACTCCAAACAAATCTTAGATGCTTTGGTCCAAACTACCTGTGGCTGGCCTGTCACAATGCCTGCTACAAGTAACAAGATTGCAATTATAAATACCAGTTTGGTTTTATTTTTTTCCCAGAATATACTCCAATTCATCCCTCTTTCTCCCAATGAAAACTTCACTTTATTTCAGATAACTCTCTACAACCTGTGCCCAATTCTCATAACTATTTGACCCAATAATAGGTTCTTTAGAAATGATATTTCCATAAGAATCCATAAAAACTGTGGTAGGAACATATTCTGTCATGAGAGAATACATACTTTCCGGTGCCACGATTACAGGATAGGTGATACCAGCTTGTTCCATAATCTCTTTTGCTTCCGATGTCATATCTGTAGTGGTAAAGGCTCCTATAATCAGAAGGCCTCTATCCTTGTAACTTTCATATATTTTTTCTAAATCCGGCATTTCCGATACACAGGGACCACACCATGGCTCCCAGAAATTAACCATGATTACTTTCGCTTGTTTTAAAATACTATCATCTACATAATTCCCATCTAAATCTTGCGTTTGAAAGCTGATGGCGTTAGAAAAAGGATTCTCCAATTCCTTTGTTTCTTCTTGCTTTGTCTCTTCTTGTTCTACTGTTTCCTGCACATTTTCTGTTACTTGCTCCGTAACTTCTTTCTTTCCACAGGCACACAATCCCAATGCTAATACCAGAGATAGTGTAACCAATACTATTTTTCTTTTCATACCTAAAACTCCTCCGAATTTCATTTTCTTGTTCTATTCCTAATTAGGCTAATTCTAGCCTGCATATAGTATTCCCTCAAATACCTCAAACTCTTCTATTCCATTGATTGCAGTACTGTATTCTTCATCTTTTCCGGAAGTAATACGATAAATCCTATCTCCTGATTTGTACACATTCCGATTTATTAAGGAATAATAAACAAATTCATCCCCACCGTTTTTCTCCACATTCGCTGTATCTACAATCACAAAATCTACGATTTTCTCTCCATCAGTACGAAGGAAAGAGACAAAGGTGCCTGCCGGTAAAACAGTTTCGGCAATCACATTTCCTTCTTCATCTACCTCCTGGCACTCTACATCTATTTTAGTTTTTAACACAATTCCCGTATTGGTTTTATAATAAAGCTCCTTTGCTTCCAATTCTCCATTTTCTAAAATGCTGTAGGTTTTACTTCCATCGTAGGTACTTAACATGTATTGTCTGCTGCTTAAATTAACCTGATAGGGGTTCACAAAGGGTTCTGTTTTCCAGGTATAGGCAGTATAATCTTCTTCATATTCGGAACTATAGGAAAGAGTGGTAAAATCCAAATTCCAGCCGTCATTTTCACGCATTCTCATGGTATCTAAGTCCAAAATATGAAGCACATTATAGTCATTTTCCATGCCCAGGAAGGAATAACAATAATAGTGTCCATTGATATTAATCAAATACGATTCTTCCTTATAGCAATAGTCCGCAATCTGCGCACTGCGTTTTCCCAGAATCAAAGAAGGCGTATTGGAATAATCATCTACATATTTTTGCTCCACATAAATCTCTTCATAATTCCCATTACCATCCAAATCTATTTTATTATAGTGGGTCCCATTCAATGGGATTACATAACGACTTGGCACTTCCTTCACAGAATCTGCAAAAAGTTCCGGATACTCATCATAATCAATAGTGATTTCCTGACTACCGCTAGCATAAGCGCCCAAAGTGTAGGCATTGAAAATCATGGTGATGCCTTCGTATCCTACTGCAAAATTTTCCTTGCTATTATACTCCACTAGGTCCTGACGATATTGCTCTAGTGTTATTAATCCATCTACCACATCGTAGTATTCTTCCTGCAATTTTTTATCCACTACTTCATAAAATCTGTCAATGTCTAAAACCACATCTGACAATTCCAGTTTTTTCCCTGTAGCCGGATCATAGTTTTCACCAATATAATCCCAAGTCGGGTGTGCACCACCTAAATATGCGTATTCATTAGAAAGCAGGCAAAGCACATTTTTATCTGCCCGATATACTTTTGTATTTACAGTAAACTCCATGCTTGTTAAAGGCTCCGGAATTTCAGAATCTTCACTTTCCTCTAAAAAAGCGTCAATCATGGAATTCATATCCTGATAATAAAACTCTGCCATTTCTTTCTGCTCATTGTTTCGTTCCTCCAAAGCCTTTGCAAGAGCAGGGTATTTTTCTTCTCCTACAGACGACAGTTCCACTTTCTGATAGGTCACATCGCCTGTTGAAATATAAGTCACCGGATCCATCCCATACTTACTAAATTCTTCTACTGTAATAGGGAGAAACGCTTCCTCATTTTCGCTTTCTGCTACCATCTCTGCGGTTTCTTCCTGAGTATTTTCGGTGCTTTCTTCGTTTTTTGTTGTTTCTTCTGCCGGTGCCTGCTCTTTGCTTTTATTGCAGCCTGTCAACAAAACACAGAACATCAAACAGCCTACCAGTATTCTTTTCTTAAACATGATTTTCCTCTTTCTTTTGGTAATGCACTTATTGTAATGTGCTTAAAAAATCGTCTTTATAATGAGTATAACATTTATGCGCCAAAAAAAGAAGAATCGCCTCAAATAAGACGATCCTAATATAACAATTTTGCATACACCTACATAAACTCCGTCACATGTTTTCTGGACCACTTTGGGAAAAGATTGGTTTGACAGCGTTCATTATGCCTTTCTTGTATAGCAATCTGTTGAAAGAAAGTTTTCCACATATCTGTATATTGGTCATTCACCTCTTCTGTTTTCTGAAGCCGATTGAATTCCTCTTCCGTCAAACGACGCAAATAATAGGGACTATCCGCAGGGTGCACCAATGCTTCTTTATGTACATCATCAATAATCATAAAATCTATAGAAGGCATTCTATCTGCAAAAATAGGTCCTAAATAGGTCACGATTTTGCTTTTCGGCTCGATATGAGAAATATAAGTATTTCCAATCTGATGAAATCTTACAAACTCTTGAAATCTGTTAGCCTCTCGCTTCACGCGGAGACGAATCTCTGCATTTCGCATAACATCAGCATATTGCACCATTTCCAATACAGATGGTCCATGGTGAAAGCCTAATAGCAGCACATGATAAATGTTGTCCAAAACATCTTCTTCATAGGCCATAGAAGCTAACGCCAATTCTCTATATACCTGGTAAGAAATCCTGGTAACAATGGCATCCATCACTTTTGCTGCCTTAGCACTGTCAGAAGAAACATGGACATATTCATCAAATAGAGTATATTGTTGAATGGGCTCCAACATAAGACGAATATTTTTATGGACCAGTCCACTGGCAGACGCTTCATAAATACAAGTCAGCATTGCCTCCCACTCGTGTTCGCATGTAAATATTCTCATTCTTTACCCCTTTACCCAACTCCTAATCCAAAGTCTGTAAACAAATTGGTCTGCCTATACTGCATTCCGGAATCTGTAATCTGCATAGCTTCTTCTCTACATTCATCCGTAAGACATCTTCTGATATACGCATCATCTAAATTCAGTAATCCAAGCGTCTTTCCACCACAAGTAATAAAATATCTGGCTCGTTTCAAGACAATCCGCATTTTCTTTAACATATCAAAGTTTAGGGGGCCATATCTTCTGGCAGATAGAATTTTCTTTACCCCCGTAGGTCCTATGCCGGGAATTCGCAAAAGTACATCCGGTGTGGCCGTATTGATTTCTACAGGGAAAAGTTCCATATGACGAAGGGCCCAGTTGCACTTGGGATCTATGGCGTAATCCAGATTTGGCTGATCTGCTGACACAATCTCATTGGCATAAAACCCATAGTAGCGCAGTAACCAATCAGCCTGATATAATCTGTGTTCTCTCAGTAATGGCACCGGTGTCCCTAAAGCAGGTAATGCAGCATCTTCGTTTAATGGAATATAGGCTGAGTAGAACACTCTTCTCAAGTCAAACTTTCGATACAGTGCTTGTGAAGTATGAATCAACTGATAGTCCGTTTCTCCGCTGGCACCAATAATCATTTGGGTACTCTGTCCACCAGGTGCAAAGGTTCTTCCAAGAGCAATATCTTTTCGCTCTGCAGGATGTTGCATAGCGCTATCTCCTGCTGATAGAATATGCAATGCACGCTTATAGCTTTGATCCCCATTTCCGCCTTCGATATGTTCCTGCCTCTGTCCCCAAATACTGTCTACCAAATAATTGTTGATTTTTGCTCTTTCAAATAAAGCACTTTTCCCTGAAGCCACACGAAATCTGGCAATGGTATCTGCTATCTGATTCATGGGCAACAAAATGTCGCTCATATCTTTATCCGGTGCCATATTCTGCAAACTATCGTTAGTGGGCATTTCCATATTGATACTAATTCTGTCTGCCAGTAATCCTGCGGAATACAATAGTTCACTGCTGGCTCCCGGAATAGCTTTCACATGGATATACCCATTGAACTTATACTTGGTACGAAGAAGTCTCAGCGTTTCGCATATTTTCTCCATGGTCTTATCGGGGCTACCAATTACACCAGAGCTTAAAAACAAACCTTCGATATAATTCCGTTTGTAAAACTCTATGGTAAGCGTACAGATCTCTTCCGGGGTAAAGGTGGCCCTGGGAATGTCATTACTAATTCTGTTGCAACAATACTTGCAGTCATAAATGCAAGCGTTGCTCATCAGGATTTTCAATAAAGAAATACATCTCCCATCTGCCGCAAAGGAATGACACACACCTGCTGCCACAGAATTTCCAAGGTATCCTTTTTTTCCGGAACGAGACACTCCTGAAGAGGTGCATGCCACATCATATTTGGCGGCATCTGCCAGAATCGCAAGCTTCTCCTCTAATCCCTTCATTGGATTTGCTGTATATATGGTTTGATTGTTTTGATAAAAAATTTGATTGTCCATATTTATATTATACGAACATTTGTTCTGGTTTGCAAGTATTTATCCTTAAAACCTTATCCTTAAAACACATCGGGAATATTAGAATACAACCCATTAAAATACAACAAGCAGTTAAAGCTTTCACTTTAACTGCTTGGGTATACATAGTCTTTTATTCCTTATGCATTATTTTTCTTTTGCACCTCAGCTAGCTGTGCCTGCAAGAGCAAAATTAAGTCATCTTTCTCGGCAAGAAGATTATCCTTTTCCTTAAGGCATTTGTCCTTCTCCGCAATAATAATATCCTTTTTATCTTCCGCTTCTTTTATAGCTGCTTCCATTTCCGGTCTCATCAATTCTCGTAACGCTTCACACATTTTGGGATCCTCCTTTAATTCATCAAATAAAGGGTGAATTTTTTCTCAAACTAGGACAAATACTACTAAAGTAATTTGTTTTTTGCTACAAAATATAATTAATGATTGTAATTTATTTCTTCCAATGCTAAAATACACATATAAGAAAGTGCTACCGATAGACGGCTTAGCCCTTATAAATGATTATCAATCAAAAAGACCGCACATTTTTCAGGACTGGCGGTCTTTTTGATTGCGCGAAAGATACTTTCCCACTGCAACTCCAGCAGAAAAGATTGTTATTACAGCCGATGCTGCTCCAATAATCTCTAATACTATCATTGCATCCCCTCCTTTCACATCAATCTCCTTTCAGATTTTCATGTACTCAGAGGGTATCATTCCCTCTGAAAATAGAGGGCTAAGTCCGCCTACCATCTTTTTAAGAGACTTGTCTCCTTGGTAGCACCCATACGAATATTTTATCATATTATTCTATTCTTTTCAACGCTTTTTCATATATGCATTCACACTCTAATATGCTTTCTCATACTTTCTCATAACAAAACCAGTTTCTCCACCATCTCCGGACTATCCGCAATATAGGTAGCTCCGGCTATCTCTAATTCTTCTAAAGAACCATAGCCAAAGAGAACCCCTATGGAATCGATTCCGTTCGTCTTGGCACCCAAAATGTCGAATTTTCTATCTCCAACCATGACAGTTTCATCCAGATTTTCAATTTGACAGTGTTCTAATGCGTAATGGATAATTTCTTCCTTTTCGCTTCTGCTGCCATCCATAGTAGCCCCGGCAACAAAATCAAAATACTGCAACAAATCAAAATGTTTCAATATGGTTAGTGTAAACTCCTCCGGCTTTGAAGTAGCTACGATTAGTTTTTTGCCGGCATGTTTCAATTTGGAAAGCAGTTCTACGATGCCATCATATACTTTGTTTTCAAACATACCTTTTTCACGAAATCGCTCTCTATAATATGCAATCGCTTTCAAGGCATCTTCTTCACTAAAGCCGTAGAATTCCATAAAGGAATCCTTCAAAGGGGGACCAATAAATTTATATAATTGGGATCTGTCTTCGTTCTTTATTTCAAATTTTTCCAAAGCATAGGTAACAGAATTTGTAATACCTTCTCCAGGATCTGTCAGTGTCCCGTCTAAATCAAATAGAATTGTCTGATACATTTTTCTCCTCTATCTTCCGTCTAGTTCGAATGTTTTTTCGGCTTTATGGTTGCTGCATAAGCACTGTTACACAAGCCCAAAACAGCAGAAATAATAAACAAGGTCTCAATTCCCAAAGTTTGCCATACCCATCCACCGAATAATGCAATCAATACGGTAATCAAATGATTTACCGATATACCGGTAGATATAGTTGCCTTTACTTCTTCCTGGGTATCCGAAATATCCTGCACATATACATTACTTGCCATAGATGCCAGGGAAATCACAGAGTCCAAAATATAATTGATACAGCATACAATAAAAGCAATTTCTCTGGGGAAAATATGATGGGCAAAGCCGTAGAAAAAGCATACAATCACCAAAATCAGAGTGTCTGAAATCATTACGATTTTATAGCCCAAGCGATCAATGATTTTTCCTACAACAGGTGCCAGGAAAAAACAACAAATAGCAGAAATGGCAAAGAGCATACTAATAATTGCCGCTCCTGCTCCATAAAACAGAATCAATACATAGGGACCGAAAGTAAAGAAAACTTGTTTTCTGGCGCCATAGAATATTTCCAGCATATAATACTTTGTATATTTTTTGCGGAAATAAAAACGACTTTTGGATTTATCCGTTTCACTTTCGCCCTGAATCTGAAAGGAAAAGAATGCTCCCACTGCCATAATCACAGTAGCAAGTAAAAATACAGGTTTATATAATTTCTCCGCCATAAGAAAGGCAAATAGCAAAATGATGACACCATAGCCTACCACAGTGCCTGCCTGATACAATGCATTTTGATAGCCTAGCGCCTGTCCTCCTTGATTTTCCTTGGCATACTCAAGAGAAAGAGTGTTTTTCATGCCTAACTGAATATGCTCTCCCAAAGAATAAATACAAATTGCCAAGGTAACCAACAATTTTGTGGGGCTAATGACAGAAAGCATTCCCATCCCGATTAACATAATCACTGCACCGATTTTATACAATCGCTGCGCAGAAAACATATATAGCGCTGCTAGAATAAAAATAAGCAAAAGTCCCGGTATTTCCCGGAAGAATTCTGCCAAGCCCCGGTCGAATTCTCCCATACCAACCACTTCTGCCATATAATTATCAATAACACCTTTATAAATTCCGTATCCCAAACCGGTAATCAACAAAGACATTAAAAATACTTTATAATAAGAGTTTTCTTGAAATACTTGCTTTATTTTTCCCATGATTTTTTATCTTCTTTCGTGATTTACAAACTTATCCCAACAATTTTTTCAATTTCATTTTCACTCGACTCAAGCCATTATCCGTGGACTTTTCATCTCTCCCCAAAACCTTTGCGATTTGAGAATAGGTCATTCCGGTAATATATAAATCTAAAATCTGTTTTTCAAAAGAACTTAATTCCTGCTCAATTTTTTGTTGTAATAGTTCCAAATTTTCCTGATCTATAACAAGTTCTTCCGGATTTTTTTCGATTAAAGAAGGAATGGCTTCCAAAATATCTCGTGCTTTTTTTTCACTGTCTGCTTCGTTTTCCCCAGAGCCAGACAAAGACACATAGGTATTTAACGGTGCATGTTTTTTTCTTCTGGCAGCCTGCACCGCGGTATACATTTGTCTGGATACACAAAGATCTGCAAAAGAAGCAAAACTGGCATCTCTTCCAATATCATAATCCCGCATAGCTTTGAAAAGACCAATCATGCCCTCCTGAATCAAATCATCTCGGTCTCCGCCCAAAATGTACATGGAACCTGCTTTTTTTCGCACCATGTTTTTATATTTATTTAAAAGATACTCTTCCACAGACTTTTCCCCGTCCTGAAATAACAGGATTAATTCTTCGTCTGTATGTTTTTCAAAATCAATCATTTTCTGTTTCCACTATTTCTCTTGGATGATTTACTAACCATGCCCCAATATGTCTGGCCAGGATCTCATAACCTTCCTCATTGGGATGTACTCCATCCGGTACAAAGGCAGATAATACCTGGGCATCATGGCTATCTAAAAGATTACTATTGTACAAATCCAATACAGGGATATCATATTGCTCTGCCAATTCCCAGATGGCATTTACATAGGCTCCTTGATCCAATAGATGAATATTTCGTTCCTGTAAATAATCATGGAGCACATTGGGTAAAGGCGTCAAAAAAACAATTTGACTATAAGGATACTGCTCTTTTAACCCTCTCATCAATTCGTCCAAATCGCCGCAGAAGGTTCCCGGCTTCTTTTCCACTAAATTTCCAAAGTGATCTTCATCAAAAGCAAAGCCATCGTTCACTCCGCCCAATACCAAGATAATATCTGTATCCTCCGGAATTTGGGTGTATCTGTCTACAAATGCGTGATCCCAACCACGACTGATAGAAGAACCGCCGATACCCAAATTATAGACTACTTCTGCGTCTAAAATATGTTGTAAATTAGATGGATAAGAATAGGTAAAAGGATCTTCCAGATTACTGCCTTCCGTAATACTATCTCCCAAGCAAGCAATCTTCGTAGTGGTAAAATCATATTCTGCAGTATCTAATATATGTTGATTGGAACTGTTTAAAAGCTTTGTTTCTTCCATAGAACTATGAAAAATTCGTTTGTTCTCCAGAGAGCTTTGGATACGATTTTCAGTCTCTTTATTCCAATCCCATAAAGAATTACCCGAAATCGAGTTCTCTGATAAGGAATTCCCTGACAAAGAATTACCAGACAAGGAATTGCCTGATAGGGAGTTTTCTGATAGAGAATTTCCTGACAGCGTGTTCCCGGATAGCGTGTCCCCGGATAGAGAATTTCCCGATAAAGAATTCCCTGATAGAGAATTCTCGGACAAAGAGTTCTCTTCTGTGGCGCTTTCTTCTCGTATGGCCTCTTGTTCCTCTAACTCTATACTGCTTAGAGTTCGATTATTTTCTGTTTCCCGTCTGATAATCATCATGGTATCATTCTCCGGTATCTCACCATTGTACCAGTGCTCCGCCATTGCCTCTTTCATCTGCTCTCTGGTATCCTCCAGTGTGGATATGGTTTGCTGTCCCATGGCTTCATAGGCAGCCAACAGATTTTCCTGGGCACTCTCTTCATAGGCTGTAGTTACTATTTTTTCTATGGGTTGTGTGGTGTGATATACCGGTCGGTGGGTCCTTTCCCAATACTGCCAAAACACAACACTTCCTATGGTTATAAATACACAAAGGAGAACTCCAATTACTAGAATTCTCCCAGTTCTTTTGTGAGCTCTTTTTTTCTTTTTACTCAACCTTATGCCTCCTAAGGCGAATTATGGCTATTACGCCATTCTCTGTCTTACAATTTCAAACGCCAACACACCTGCTGCCACAGATGCATTCAGAGAATCAATATCCCCTTTCATAGGGATAGCCGCGGTAAAATCGCATTTTTCTTTTACAAGTCGACTTACACCTTCTCCCTCATTTCCAATCACCAAACCAATGGGACCGGTTAAATTTACACGGTACATAACCTCTCCGTTCATATCCCCACAGACAAACCAAAGACCTTCTTTTTTCAGATCCTCTATGGTTTTGCCGATATTGGTTACCTTGGCAACGGGGGTATAATTTAACGCTCCGGCAGAGGTTTTCGCTACGGTTGCCGTAAGTCCGGCAGCCCGGTTTTTGGGAATAATGACACCATGGGCTCCTGCCAAATTGGCAGTACGAATAATGGCTCCCAGATTATGGGGATCCTCAATATTATCCAACAGAAAAATAAAAGGTGCTTCCCCTTTTTGTCTGGCATTTTCCAAAATATCTTCTACCTGGGCATACTCATAGGCTGCCGCCTGGGCGATAACTCCTTGATGTTTCCCTGTTTCAGACAACTGGTCTAAGCGTTCCTTGGTGACAAACTTCACCAAAGTATCCTGCTTTTTTGCCTCTCTTTTGATGGTCATAATGGGCCCATCCTGACAACCATCCAATATGAATAATTTATCAATGGTCTTTCCGGAACGAAAGGCTTCAATTACCGCATTTCTTCCTTCAATGGTAAATTCCTGATATCTCATAATTCTTTTCCTATTAATGTTAATCCTTTGTGCACCAATTCAACCATTCTGGCATTTTCTCCCCGCAAGTATAAAAATCCCATCAAGGCCTCCAAACCGGTAGCCTTTCTATAATCTGCTACAGAGGCATTCTTGGGACAACGGGAATTTTTGGTATTCCGCCCTCGCCGATATACAGAAGTCTCTTCCTCTGTTAACAACGGTAATAGTGCCTCTATCAGCTTGGCCTGACTTTCTGCTTTTACAATAGCAGTGGCCTTTTTGTGCAGTATCTCCGGCTGCACCTGATAATGCTCCACTAGTACTGTCCGACAAATCAGTTCAAAGGCACAGTCACCGATGTAGGCAAGTGCCAAAGGCGGAAAGGTACGCAAGTCCTTTTCCTCTAAAGAAAACTCCTGTTGGATTTTCCCCAACAATCCTATGCTCTCTTCCACTTTACTCCTTCTCTGGTGTCTTCCAGAATAATTCCTTTTTCCAATAATTCATTTCGAATTTCGTCTGCTCTGGCAAAGTTTTTCTCTTTTCTGGCTGCCTGTCTCTGTGCAATCAAATCCTCGATTTCTGCATCCAGCATTTCTGTTTTGGTTTCTAATATCAAACCGCAAATCTCTGCCATTTCCAATAACAGGTCACATACCACTTTTGCAAATGCTTTGGTGCTTCCTTCTCCTACTGCAGTATTGGCAAATTTTACCAACTCAAACATAACAGAAATGGCATCTGCGGTATTAAAGTCGTCATCCATTGCCTGATCAAAGCGATCCATAAACTGCTTTGCTTCTTCTACTTTTTCTGCTTCCGCAGCAGTCAAGTCAGATTCTGCACCATTTTCCATAGCGTAGTTTAAGCTGGAAACGCAGGTTTTCATACGATCCAAACCATTTTTTGCTGCTTCCATCAAATCTGCACTAAAGTTCAAAGGACTTCTGTAATGAGCAGAAAGCATAAAGAAACGAAGTACCTGTAAATCATATTTCTCACTAATATCTCTAACTGTAAAGAAATTGCCTGCAGACTTACTCATTTTTTTATTGTCAATATTTAAGAACGCATTGTGCATCCAATATTTTGCAAATTCTGTACCATTGGCTGCCTCAGATTGAGCGATTTCATTCTCGTGATGCGGGAATACCAAATCCTCTCCACCGGCATGAATGTCAATCTTCTCACCCAAATATTTTTTGCTCATAACGGAACATTCGATATGCCACCCCGGTCTACCATTACACCATGGGCTCTCCCAATAAGGTTCTCCGTCTTTTTTCGGTTTCCACAAAACGAAATCCAAGGGATCTTCCTTCTGATCTTCCCCGGAAACTAACAGGGAACGATTGCCTCCCTGTAAATCATCTAAATTTTTATGAGACAATTTTCCATATTCCTTAAAGCTTCTGGTTCTGAAATATACAGTTCCATCTGCTGCCACATAAGCATGGCCTTTTTCAATCAAGTCTCCAATCATATCTAACATCCCGCAGATTTCTTCTGTAGCCAAAGGATGAGTGGTGGCAGGCTTTACATTCATGGCTGCCATATCCTTTTTACATTCTGCAATATATCTTTGAGAAATGACACTAGCGTCAACACCCTCTTCAATGGCTTTTTTGATGATTTTGTCATCCACATCTGTAAAGTTAGATACAAAATTTACTTCATAACCTTTATGCTCCATATATCTTCTGACAGTATCAAATACAATCATAGGACGAGCATTACCGATGTGAATTAAATTGTATACGGTAGGTCCGCATACATACATTTTTACTTTGCCTTCCTCTAAAGGAACAAATTCTTGTTTGGTTCTGGTTAACGTATTAAAGATTTTCATCGATTCTCTCCTTGTTTTACTACCATTTCTATTTCCCGCATTATTCCAATGCTTTTTGTCCGTTTGATTTCTATGCTTTACTACATCCACTACAACCGCTACATGGACTTTCGTTCACCGCTTCATTGTAGTAATTACTGGGACTGGTTAACAAGCAAATCGCCTGGGCACTAATCCCCTCTCCCGTTCCGGTAAAGCCTAAGCCTTCCTCCGTGGTGGCCTTAATATTTACCTGGTCTACTGCTATGCCCAAGGTATCTGCAATATTCTGCCGCATCTGCTCAATATGGGGTCTCATTTTCGGTGCCTGAGCGATAATCGTGGCATCAATATTTTCCACAAAATAACACTTCTCTTCCAGAAGCTCTCCTACATACTCCAACAGTTTTCTGCTGTCTGCTCCCTTGTAGGTTGGATCCGTATCGGGAAAATGCTTTCCAATATCGCCTAAGGCTGCTGCTCCTAGCAGTGCATCCATAATGGCATGTAACAACACATCTGCATCCGAATGTCCTAAAAGACCTTTTTCATATGGAATTTCCACACCACCCAAAATCAACTTGCGATTTTCCACCAGGCGATGCACATCATACCCCATGCCAACTCGCATAGAACGCCTCCATTTTCTTTTTTATTTAACAACACACTTTTAATATCTGTTCCAATGTAGCCAAGTCCTCATCTGTGGTAGACCAGCTACTGCAAAAACGAATCACGGTATGGGTTTCGTCCTTTTTCTCCCAGAAGGAAACTGCCACCTTTTCCTGTAATTTCTTTAGTTTCTCATCCTCAATTACGACAAACTGCTGATTGGTAGGAGACTCAAAGAAAAACTCAAAACCTGCATTTTTCAAAATGGATACCAGTTTTTTCTTCTGTTCCATGGCATGCTTTCCACATTGCAAATACAGATCATCCGTAAATAAAGTATCAAACTGTATGCCCAAAAGTCTGCCCTTTGCAATCAATGCACCTCTTTGTTTTGCCAAGGGAATGAAGTGTTTCGGCATATTGTTTTTAGTGAATACAATGGCTTCTCCACAAAGCGCACCCACCTTTGTTCCACCAATATAAAATACATCCGTTAACTTTGCCAACTCTGGCAATGTAACATCATTTTCTTCACTCATCAAGGCATAGCCTAGTCTTGCTCCATCCACATATAGGATCATTTCATAGGCTTTGCAAACTGCTGCAATCTGTTCCAACTCCTGTTTGGAATACAAACTACCATACTCTGTAGGCTGTGAAATATACACCATCCCAGGGAACACCATATGCTCATGGTTCCCATCCTCATAGAAGTTTTTCACAAAAGCCTGTAGTTCTTCTGCTTTCATCTTCCCCTGATGGGACGGAATAGTCAGAACTTTATGTCCACTATGTTCAATGGCACCTGCCTCATGGGCTGCCACATGACCGGTATCTGCTGCCACAACGCCTTCGTAATCCTTTAGCATAGTGGAAACCACCAATTGGTTTGTCTGGGTTCCACCCACTGCAAAATACACTTCTGCTTCCGGACAAGCACATGCTTTTCGGATTTTTTCTATGGCAGAAGCGCAATACACATCCGTACCGTATCCGGAAGTATGCTCGAAATTAATTTCACTTAGTCTTTTAAAAATCTCCGGATGGGCACCGGTTGTATAATCACTTTCAAAGGAAATCATGTTTCGTCCTCCTCACTCCATTTGTGTGGTTTAGAGAAGAAGTATCCTTGAGAATGACCAACCCCTATCTCTTCCATAATTTTCTGAATTTGTTCATTTTCAATAAACTCACAAATCAACTCCTGACCAGCCTTTTTACACCAACCATTGATAAATTCAATAAAATCTCTACATTGCACATCTTCTACCACAGTCTTTACAATGGCCCCGTCCACCTTAATAAAGTCCGCATTGATGTTCAAAATATTTTTAATATTGGAAAAACCGCTGCCAAAATCATCAATAGCAATCATACCACCACATTCGTGAATACGGTCTGCAAATTCTTTCATATACTGATAATCTGTGACTTCTTCACTTTCCACGATTTCAAAAACGAAATTCTCCGGATGGCTGCATTCTCTTAGTTTTCCAAAAATAAATTGAATCAGATTTCGATTATAAATATCCTGTACACTTAAGTTAATGGTAATGCGTGCATCCTTATTCTCAAACTGTTCCATTACCATCTTTACCATCAGCTCTGATAAACTATCATAAAGTTCATATTCTTTTGCAACCGGCAAGAAACTATTGGGGTAATAAATATTTCCATCCTCGTCGAAAATACGCATCAAGGATTCAAACATTCTTTTTGAACCGCCTTGATTATTATGGATTTCCTGGAAAAAGGGAAGAATTCTTCTGTGCCATAAAGCTTCCTTGATAATCCAAACCATTTGAATATCTTCTTTTGTCTTCTTGATTTCTGTATTTACTTCATCATTGCAGGCATACGGCAATTTTCTACTTTTGGCATAACGCAGAATATCCATAAGTCTTGGTATGGTGGATCCTGCTTACAAAAGAATAGCTGCCGTATAATTTAAGTCAATATCATTGAAGGTTTTATTATTTAAGAATTCTTCGATTTCCAGAATGACCCGTTTAAATTCCTCCGGTTCCACTCTGTCATCTGCTGCCACCAATAAAGACACATCCTCAAAGCTATAGAAATGTAATCCATCCATTTCATAGAGATCTTGCACTTCTTCATAGCAATGCTTCAAAAAAGTATAGGTTTCCGCTAATCCTGAGAACAGACGGAGCATTTTTTCATTATTCAAAGATAATACAGCTGATTTATCAAATCCCAGTTTCTCTTCATCGTATTGGAATTTCATCTGATTCTGTAATCCCATTACTGCGTTGAAAAAGACTGCATCACGCATTTTCCCTTGCTGTTCTGCCAAATCATTATTCAAATGCTTGTGAGCATTCTGTAAAAGATAGGCAAGCATTTGGATATTGTCTTCCTGCAAATCCTCAATACTTCTGGGATCCAGGTCAGGCAAAATAAAATGAGTCTTACCACCTTCCGAAAGAGCAGTTACAACAAAGGTATAGTTTGCATAGAAATTCTTTGTTTCATTAAAATTCAATTCTCCGGATAATAGAGCACCACTCATATTGGTATTGCTGAAGTTACCACATTCCCAAGCTGCACAATCATGCAAAAGATTACTTCTTGCTTGACAATCATAGGCGAAAATGGTTTCTGCCGGGTGGTTCACAATACCATTCATCAAATGACTTAATCTGTTATATATTTTTTGTGGATAAAAATACCCTATAGAGATCTCACTTCCGTCCAGTAATTCTCCAAAGCTTTGCAATTTATACTTATTACGCCCTTTATCCTTCAGATAATCAATATGATACGCTAAACCACTGCCATCTCTCATAATCAACGGAAATACCTGAGCAATTTCCGGTGTTTCCTGCAAAGCACTTTCCCCTAACATTTTGGCATACCAGGTAGCCCCCGGCTGTCCATCTACAGAAATAATTTCGTTTCCCTTTGTATGTACTTTGCTAGGTCTGCCAACAGCTTCTACACCACAGACATAGTTTCCATATACAGATAATTTTTCTCCGGAAATATAGGCATAAGAAAGCTCTGTCGTAGAGACAAAGGTATCCGCCACACAATAGGCCAAATCTGTCTGGGCTTCATGATTTTCATCTTCATAGTAAGCTGCACCGCCAAATATTTTTACTGACACATCTGCATCATTAATTGTATTAGTGAAGGCTTCCATTTTAGAATAATCGACAGGGAAAAATAGGAGCATAAAACCTGTACCTGCTGATGGTAAAACTTGCAGCATTTCTTCTCCTACTGCCTCACCACTTTTCCAATTTCCGGCTTCATCCATACAGGAAAGATGCCCTGTTATAATCGAATTTTTCTCCAAAACAGTTACAGAAATCAAACATCTATCGGGCAGAATATCTCCTTCAAGAATGACTTTTGATACACTACATCCAACTATATTGGCCCAAGGCAAAAGCTCTTTAATTTTTGCCGTTAATTCTTCCATTTCCTCTTTGGTATGAATCCCACTGTGGATACGAATTAAGATATTCTCATTTTCTTTTAAATCAATGGCATCTACGAATTCACAAAAAAATGAAAAGTCTTCATAGATGTGATTAAAGGTCTTCATTTCCTTAAAAAATTCCCCTTTTTTAATAGCACTTAAGGGAAATGCCTTTTGCAGGCATTTCCCTTAGATTTATTCTGATAAAATTGTAAAACAGACAAGCTTATTCTGATTATGAAAGCTTAAAGAATTTTATCTGATTGTTTAGCTCATTGGCAATTGCATTTAAGCTTTCTGAGTCTGTTGCAATTTCTGAAACTAACTGGCTTAACTCTGTTACAGAAGCAGAAGTTTCTTCTGTAGATGCTGCATTATTCTGTGCGATAGAAGAAAGGTTCTGTGCACTATCTACAACCACATTTCTGGTACCATCAATAGATTTGGTGCTATCTGCGATTTCAGAAACTGCATATACAGAAGTATCAATACCATCTTTTACCTGCTGGAACATACTGCCTGTATTATTTACCATTTCATTCTGTTTCTGAATAATCTTTCGTACTTCATCCATAGTTGCAACTGCTTGATCGGAATTGGTAATCAGTGAATTAACAATGACTTCAATTCTTGCAGCAGCTTCACTGGATTGTTCTGCCAGTTTCTGGATTTCACTTGCTACTACGGCAAAGCCTCTACCCTGATCGCCGGCTCTTGCAGCTTCAATAGATGCGTTTAAGGACAAGAGATTGGTTTCTTCAGCAATATTTGCAATAATATCAACAGCTTCTTTAATCTCTGTAGCAGAATCGTTTGTAGTATTTGTCTGCTGATAGATAATTTCAACTGCTTCTTCTGTCTTTGTATTGATTTCTTTCAAATGGTTTAAGGTCTGAAGTGCTCTGTCACCGGTTGCAATCATTTCTTTTGCATTGGCATTCAAGGTATCAATCTGGTCATTACTACGAGAAATCATATTACCCATTTCAATAATATTTTCTGTAGTACTCTGTGTTTCATTTGCCTGTGTAGAAGCACCTTCTGCCACTTCATTGATTGCTGCATTAATCATAGAAATATGATCTGCTGACTGGCTGGAGCGTAAACTTAAATCATCTGCTGAAGCATGCATTTCTTTACAAGAAGTAAGAATCTCTTCTACTGTTTCTGTCAACTTGCCATCTAAATTATGAACAGCTCTCGCAATATCACCAATTTCATCTTTGCCTTTTAAGTCAGCCGGGTTGTACTGTAATCTCAAATGGCCTTCTGCCAAATCCTCTAACAGTTTTACACTTCTCTTTAATGGAACGCTGATACCAAGTTGAACCAACGCAACTACAATTCCAAGGATCACTGCTACCGCAATTAATGCAACTGTTACAATGGATTTTACGATGTGCATAACATCCGCATCCATTTTATTTTCCCCTTCAAAAGCACAAATCATTGCGGAAGGTTTGCTGGCGCCTGTATCATAAACCGGTACATAATATAAGAAATATTTTTCATCTCCAATGGGGAAGCCCTTTAAGTAATAGTTTTCGCCTCTTTGTAATACTGCTTCCACTACCTCAGGCTCTGCAATACTTCCTTTTGCTTCCTCAGAGAAAGGTGCCGGTAAAGTAGAACCATATAAGGTATCTCCATAATAGTAAGCAATCTGAATACCTGTATCATCAGCTACTTCTTTTAAATCTTCCAATGCATCTTCTGAAGTGAGTACCATAAAGCCTTCATTTTCTAAATCACCATCTGCATTGATAGAATATTTTTCATCTCCGTTGGGATTCTGAATACTTTCAATAGAGTACATTGCCATAGCATGCAAATCGTTTTCCAAAATATCAATCATAGCATTTTTCATCATTAACTGACCTGCTACAACAATACCACCTAAAATAAGGAGTATTGGCACTGCTACCAATAATAAAATTTTCTGTCTTAACTTCATCTCTTTAGCCTCTTTATTTCCTTATATTTTCTGAGTGAACCTAGTTACACTAACTAGATAAGTGTATTCCAATTTGGAAAAATTTTCAAGGGTTTCTGTCTTATTCTTATAAAGCATTTGAATAACGAATGATTATTTTTTGATTCTATGTTCCCATATAACCCATACTAATGGTATCATTGAAATATCTTATTACAGAAGGAGACCCAAAATGATTCCAAAAGACCCGGTAATGTTATTGTCCTTTATCAATCTAAAGCTGCGGGACTATTACAGTTCCCTGGATCAGCTTTGTGAAGATTTGGATGTAGAAAAAGGAACTATCATTGAACCTTTAGCAAAGATTGATTATCACTATGATGCAGAAAAAAACCAGTTTGTGTAGGTCACAAACTGGTTTTTTCGTTACCAACTAATGTTTCTCACTTCTAGCTACAAGTTCATTTTTTTCTTCATCCAAGTCTATCAGAATAATGTCTTTTTCATCTACCTCTCCTGCTAAAATAAACTTAGCTGCTAAGGTTTCCACGTGCTTTTGTACAAACCGTTTTAAAGGTCTGGCACCAAAAGCAGGCTCATAACCATGTTCTACGATATACTCTTTCGCTTTCTCAGATACCTGAATAGAGAGTTCTTTCTCTTTCAATCTGGTATTAATTTCTGCCAGAATCAAATGAATAATATTTCCGATATCGTCCTTGGTAAGGGGCTTAAATAGAATGGTTTCATCCAAACGATTCAAAAACTCCGGTCGGAAGGACTGTCGCAAATCTGACATAACTGCTTCTTTGGCTTCCTCTTTGATATTACCTTCTTCCGTAATTCCTTCTAATAAATAAGGCGCACCTATGTTAGATGTCATAATCAATATGGTGTTTTTGAAATCTACACATCTGCCCTGAGAGTCAGTTACACGACCGTCATCTAATACTTGCAGCAACACATTAAACACATCCGGATGGGCTTTTTCAATTTCATCAAAAAGCACAACTGCATAAGGTTTTCTGCGGACTGCCTCTGTTAACTGTCCACCTTCTTCATACCCCACATATCCGGGAGGTGCTCCAATTAGTCTGGATACAGAATGTTTCTCCATATATTCGCTCATATCGATACGAACCATGTTGTTGGCATCATCAAAGAGAGCTGCTGCCAAGGCTTTTGCCAACTCTGTTTTACCTACACCTGTAGGGCCCAAGAACAGGAAAGAACCGATTGGTTTCTTGGGATCTTTAATACCTGCTTTGGAACGAATAATTGCTTCTGACACTAGTGTCACACCTTCATCCTGCCCTACTACGCGCTGATGCAATTGATCGGCTAAATGCAGGGTTTTATTTCGTTCACTCTCTGTCAGTTTTGCAACCGGAATACCAGTCCAACGGGAAACGATACGAGAAATCTCTTCCTCTGTTACACTTTGACGCACTAAGGAAAGATCTGTATCCTTCACCAGTTCTTCTTCCGCTTCCAACTGTTTTTTCAGAGCAGGCAAGGTGCCATAGCTTAATTCAGCAGCCTTTTCATAGTTACCATCTCTTTGGGCAATCTGAATTTCTCCATTTATTGCTTCTATTTCCTCACGCATTTTGGACAACTTTTCTACTGCAGCTTTTTCATTTTCCCACTGTGCCGAAAGATTGTTAAATTCTTCCTTTAATTCTGCCAAATCCTTTTGTAAATCTACTAAGCGTTCCTGACTTAACCTATCCTCTTCTTTTTTCAGGGCTGCTTCTTCAATTTCCATCTGCATCACTCGTCTGCGCAGTTCATCCATTTCCGTAGGCATGGAATCCATTTCTGTTTTAATCAAAGCGCAGGCTTCATCTACCAAATCGATGGCTTTGTCCGGTAAAAATCTGTCAGAAATATATCGATTGGAAAGGGTAGCTGCTGAAACCAAGGCGTTATCCATAATCTTGACACCATGGTATACTTCGTAGCGTTCCTTCAATCCACGCAAAATGGAAATGGTATCTTCCACCGTTGGTTCATCTACCATAACCGGTTGGAATCTTCTCTCCAGGGCCGGATCCTTCTCTATATATTTACGGTATTCATCCAAAGTGGTAGCGCCAATACAATGGAGTTCTCCTCTGGCAAGCATTGGCTTTAACATATTGCCGGCATCTAAGGCCCCATCTGTTTTACCTGCACCTACAATAGTATGCAATTCATCAATAAACAGAATAATTTGACCATCACTGTTTTTTACATCTTCCAAAACAGCTTTCAGTCGCTCTTCAAACTCGCCTCGATATTTTGCTCCCGCTACTAAAGAGCCCATATCCAATGCAAATATCTTTTTATCCTTTAATCCAGCGGGAACATCTCCCTGGACAATTCGCTGGGCAAGGCCTTCTACAACAGCGGTTTTACCAACACCGGGCTCTCCGATGATAACCGGGTTATTTTTGGTTTTTCTGGAAAGAATACGAATAATATTTCGAATCTCATTGTCTCTGCCAATAACCGGATCCAGCTTTTGAGCTTTTGCTTTCTCTACCAAGTCCTGGCCATATTTTTCCAAGGTATCATAGGTTGCTTCCGGATTATCACTGGTCACTCTCTGATTCCCTCTTACGGTAGATAAAGCCTGTAAAAAACGTTCTCTGGTAATGCCATACTCCTGAAAAATGGCTTTGATTTCACGATTGGGTCTTTCTATCATGGAAAGAAAAAGATGTTCTACAGAAACATACTCATCTCCCATTTTCTTCGCTTCATCTTCTGCAGAAATCAACACATTGTTTAAGTCCTTACCCATGTAAATCTGTCCGCCCTGGACCTTCACACGCTTCTGTAAAGCAGTTTCGCAACGATTTACGAAATGCTCCTTCTGAATTTCCATCTTCTCAATCAGTTTTAAAATCAAGCTATCTTCCAAAGTCACCAGACTATACAACAGATGCTCCTGCTCAATTTCCTGATTTCCGTATTCGTAGGCCAATTTCTCACATTGATTGACAGCCTCCAAAGACTTTTGTGTAAATTTGTTAATCTGCATAAAATCACCTCATTCCTTTTGATGTGAATCATTTTTCTGAATGCAAATACTACTGTTTTTGCAACTCTGATATCATTATAAACCAAAATTAGCACTCGTCAATGCCGAGTGCTAATAATTTATAATTTATTAAGATTTTGCAACTGTTTTTGCTCTAATTACTTTTCTCATAAATTCCACGGCCTATCGTGCCTTCTGCACCAGGGTCATCAATAATCTCAATTGTACCATCTTTCATATTACCGGTACTAGACCATCCACTGGATTTATCCTTAAATATGAGAACGCCATCCTGCTCTTCCCATTCACCCACATACTTTTGATTGTCATATTCAAAAACGTAGGTTCCATCTTTCTTTACTTCAAATTTATGGCCGTTTTCATTTTGTATCCAAGTTCCTGCTATTTTTGCTTTAGATGTTGTGCCTGATCCACACGCAGTCATAGAAAAAATCATTGTTCCTACCATTACTATAGCTAAAAATCTTTTTAGTACATTCATATCGTTTTTCTCCTTTTTTGCTTGCATTTTGTTTTTTAATTCCATTTAACCCTAATTATTGTGCTTTTTTACATCATCCTTTTAAGAACGATTATTCCAATAATAATGGATACAATCCCCGTTGCTATGGCAACCACTTTATCAATGATTTCACATAGTTCTTCTTTTTCTTTCAAGATACTCTTTTTCTCTGGTAAAGCCATAATTCCATAGTAAATAAAGTTTACAATGTATGCCATCACTACATAAACAGCGACAGGAATCAACACAACCAGACCAAGCATAAATCTAATAATGCCAACAACTAGCAACGCAGGAGAGAAACCATTAAATCCTCCTATTGCAAATTGTAATGTGCCAGTTGCAATTCTTGAAAGTGCTTCACCCATAAATCTGCTAACACCATTGTCGTTTTTAATACAAATGATAACTGATGCAAATGCACCTAGAAAAATAGCAGTAATGATGGTTGAACCAATCAACTGAATGATTCCATCATTCCTAACCCAAATATTTAATATGATGGATAAAACTAATCCTATACCGAATCCTTTTGCTGTAATTATCAGCATGTCTTTAAATCTTTCTGAGTAAGTCATTTTTTCTTCCCTTTTCTTTTGTTCATTTGATTTTTCTTTTAAATAAAAATTTATGTTTTACATTATCTTGCGGGAACTCTACGAACTACACTGGTAATATCATCCCAGTTATAGGTAGCTCCATATCTCACAGCACCGTTTACATTACCTTCTGCAACGGTAATTGTATGATTCTTTTCATCAACGGATAAAACCAATGCATAATGTGTTCCGCCAAGAAGACCTACCATATCGTATGCTTCTAACGAGCCGTCACTTACTTTCTTCGCTTTTGCATTTCCGTAAATCTCATCACTTAACTTCATTGCAAATGCCGCACATCCGGAACCGCCTCCATATACACTTCTTGCGTTCCATGAATATTCATAATCACTTGTCCAAGTAGTACCAGTTGGGTACTTCTCCATGAAAGACTCTACAACCTGTTTATTCTTTTCATCGGTATTCTCTGTCTTCACTTCTGTAACAGCATTTACTATAGGCTGTGGTGTAGGGACAACGGTTATAGTGGTTGTTTTATTCTTTTCTGTTGCATTTGCAACAGTAGTTTGATTTGCTTTATTCGCCAAACCTCTTTCTGCTAATAATTCGGCGATTCTTTGCTGCAACTGCTCACGCATTTCCTCAATTGTATAATTGGGCTGCTCTTTTGCTGTTGAAGGTTCGGTTGGAGTTGGGGTTTTTACCTCCGGTTCCTTACCGGTTACAACCTTTTCTTCTACTGCCGCTTCGGTTTTTGTGCCTTCCTGTTTTGTTAATGTAGATTCCTGTACCTTAGTAGTAGTAGTGGTAGTATTCGTCTTAGACTGAGCTTCTGCCTTTGCCTTGGCTTCCGCCTCTGCTTTAGCCTTTGCCTCTGCCTCTGCTCTTGCCTTGGCAGCAGCGGCTTCTGCTTCTGCCTTTGCTTTAGCTTCAGCTTCCGCTTTCAATTTTGCTTCTGCTTCTGCTTTAGCCTTGGCTTCCGCCTCTGCTCTTGCTTTTGCCTCAGTTTCCGCTTTTGCTTTGGCCTCTGCTTCTGCTCTTGCAGCCGCTTCCGCTCTTTCTCTTTCTAATCTCTCAGCCTCTAATCTTTCTGCTTCCTGTCGTTCTCTTTCTAGTCTTTCAGCTTCTTGACGTTCCCTCTCAACGCGTTCTGCTTCCAGTCTTGCCGCTTCCTTTGCTTCCCATTTTGCTTTCTGTTCTGCTGCAATGATTGCGCTCATTTCTTCTTTCGTCATTGCATAACTAGCACTCTCATTAGTAGCCCCTAATGTTCCAATGGTTACAATCCCTGCCAGTAAATATGCAGTCGCCTTGTAAATAAATCGTTTCTTTCTCATACTGTTTCCTCACTGTATCTTTCTTCTAGATCATTACAGTTTTATCTTTTTAATATCTTTAGTTCTATAAAAATGCACCGATTCTCAGTGCAAAGACTAACCAGCTATCATTCTTTCATAGATTGCAACAACCTCATTCTGTTCATTTAACTCCAAGCGAACAGAATATACACCGCGCCATTTACGCTCAATTCCCATTCCCTGCAAGTTATTGGAAGTAATACTTTCCTCTTCAAAAACTTGAGCAATAGGTAAACCTTCCCCATATATAGGTAAAAATCCTCTTTCTATCTTAGGCAGTTCTTCTATAAAGTAAATTTTGGCATCCGGTGAAATGGTATATTCTATATCTTGCACGGATTCCATTCCCCAAATTTCTGTAGGATAATACTTTATTCCGTAGGAACTACCATCCCAGCGTTCATAGACACGAACTCTTCCATTCTCAATATTTTGATCAGAAAACCATCTGGATACAACTCCATATTCGGATGCCATATAGTCTTCTACGGTTTTGAAATCTTTTTGTCCGTAATAGAAACCAGTCTCATCTGCTTCAATACATGCCATGGTGCTGTTGGGATTTTTAGATATTCGTTCAGGATAGGAAGAACCTAATTCCAATGTATGATATTCGTCCAGTGAAATAGTAGGCTCTATTCCTTCTACTCCTGCCATTAAAGAAATCTTATACTGATCCCCTTCTTTTCGTATGCATTCAGAATCATCTTTCAACTCGCCTACAACAAGTTTTTTATTCTCCACCGTATCTATTAAAGGCACATACAACAATCGATCGTCTTGTACGCTCTCAAACACCAACATATCATCGTAAATTACCGGATTACTTATCGGCATATCAATATAAACGCCACTGTCCAGTGTATCCAAATTCCAATAGTACACATAATTATTCTCTGCTTCGCACATATAAAGTGTATTGTTATATAACAACATACTATTTAAAGACAGTTCCAGCTGTGTGGAATCAAAAGTGAGTGTCTTTGTATTAAAGGAGAATACATTCCCTGTATTGGTATCAATTCCGTATACAAAATCCTTATAATAACACATATAAGCAGCTGGAAAATCACCAAATACCTTAAATATCATCGGTTCTACTTCTGAAGCAAACTGATTATCCGGTGTCAGACAATAGAAATTCCCTCTCTCATCATTTACATACAAACCATTATTGTAGTATTCCTCCACCAATAATTGATAGGTTTCATAAGATAAATCAATCTCTTCGTAATCTTGCTCCACATATTCTGTTACTTCGCCAGTAGTTCCCAAATCCTCGACAGCAATATCCACCATTTCTTCTGTATCATTGGAAATATCCTCATTCTTATTGCATGCACTAAGCATCAAACATATAAGGATAAGGATGGTTATTATTTTTTTCTTTATACACATAAGTTTTTTCCTTAACTAATCTTTACTTCTTCCTTAATTCAGCTCTACGATTTCTTCAAGATCATAATTTCCGGAACCGATGCCTGCATTTTCAATGTTGAATCTATCCTTATACTGTTCCATTCCCAAAAGGACTTTTTCCTGTGATAAAGACAATATGCCTCTTTGTGTGTCTCCAATCACCAGTTCGTCATTCGAAACCAAGGATTTCAACATAGGAATTGCTAAAAAAGTGTCTCCTTTCACTAATCCTTTCGACTCTCCATTAGGAGTTACTTCATCCAATTCAAATGGGAATCTAACGATGATGTACACAAGATTTGTACTAGTATCTTTTTTGTTGTTTCCATAATATAATTCTACAATTTCTGGATCATCCAGCAGAACCATAGGGTATTTATTTACTAATTTCGCACTTCCTGTGTAAATTCCTGTTGTTCTCATATAAATGCTCGGCTCTAACGATCTTCCATATTCTTCTACAGTCAATTTCACATAGTCATTTATTTTCTTTAAATTAACTTCGCTATTTAATAATTCTTTCGTTAATACATAACTATCCAATCCTTCTACCTTATATTCCATTGATAAAGGATCCGGAATCCTGCCAGTTCTTGCTACATAAGCATCAATATCGGTAACATCTGTTTTAACGGTGACAATATCGCCCTCAGAAAGACCATTTCGTTTATCAGGTATATAAGCTATGTCATTCAAAATTTCATCTTTAATATTCAGCGTTGCCTGCCCGGAAACACCAGAAAAACTAACTTCAATATCATCAAAAGGATTAAAAACTTCGACGTCCTCTAATCCCTCAACAGTTGCGGTTATCTCCTTATAGGTTAAAGAAATCTTGTCAAAAGCTTTATCTTTTTGGTCGTCCAAGTTAAACGAATAAGTAATGGTATCTCCATTAGAAAGCCCTTTCTCTTTATCCCAAGAGCCTTCATATATTAAATCACTGGCTTTAACATATATTGCAAATGCCTCTTCACTATTCAAATCAATGCCTTTTGCTTCGCATATTGCTTCTGCAAAAGCATCTTCGTCTAAGTAAGTATCTACATACCCATAACCTTCAGTCCCTGCAATTTCATAGGTGACGAACTGGTTCATGTCAATTTTCTTGTTTCCACATCCGCATAGTATTACTGAAAAAGTGAATACTAATACAGCTAACAAGATTGCTTTTTTCTGTTTCATTTGTTCCTCCTCATTCTCCATACAATCTTTCGTATTAGCCATTTATGGCTAATTTTAATATTAGCAATATTCGGCTAATATTTCAAGTGAAACTATAGGTACATACATCTAATTTGGTGGTAAATATGATTGTTTATGACCGTCTTTGGGAAACCATGAAAAAGAAGAATATAAGTCAATACAAGCTAATCAATGAATATCATGTTAGCGCGGGACAATTATCCAGACTGCGCGCTAATAGTCATGTAAGCTCACATACTATTGATTTACTGTGTAAAATATTAGATTGCCGTGTGGAAGATGTTATGACTTTTGTGAAAGAGCAATAAGATGCTTGTATGAATACTTTTGTTTAAAGAATATTTTATATATAAAAAATCCAGCCTTCTCGGCTGGATTTTTTACTTTATAGCAAGATGTATAACACTTATACTAAAACAATTAACAAATAACTATCCCATCATATAATTAATAAACTGCTGGGCAGTTCTTCCGGAGAAGCCTCCATGACTGATTTCCCATTTATTGGCTTCCGCTAATAGTTTATCTTCCGGAATATCTAAACCGTTTTTCTTGGCAAGTTCCAGTACGATATGATTAAACTCTTTCTTGTCTGGTTTGATGTAGCAAATCTGACAACCGAAACGATTTACAAGAGACATTTTTTCTTCCATATTATCGGACTTGTGAATGCCGTTATCAATATTCACGTCATTCCTGTCTTTCCAGGTTTCTTTGATAATATGACGACGATTGGAGGTTGCATAGATTAAGATATTGTCCGGTTTGGTCTCCACACCACCTTCGATTACTGCCTTTAAGAACTTGTATTCAATTTCAAATTCCTCAAAAGAAAGATCGTCCATATAAATAATGTATTTATAATTTCGATTTTTAATCATGGCAACGACTGTGGAAAGCTGCTTAAACTGATGCTTGTAGATTTCAATCATGCGCAGACCCTGGTCATAGTATTGATTGACAATGGCCTTAATGGAAGTAGATTTCCCTGTACCGCTATCTCCAAAGAGCAACGCATTATTCGCCTTTCTTCCCTGGACAAAGCTTTCTGTATTTTCAATCAGCTTCTGCTTCTGAATTTCGTATCCAACCAAATCATCCAATACCACCATTTCCATATTGTTAATGGGCTGGAATACCACCTGATCATTTACGGTATTGATACGGAAGGCTTTATTCAAGCCAAACATACCTACACCATATGCCTTATAAAAATCTGTTACATAAGTAAAGAATTCATTTTCATCCTTTGCGGTTTCCAATCTGGCACTTAAGCCTCGAACCTTTTCAGAAACATTTTTGTTATACATCAAGTCCTTTTTCACGATTGCCTTATAATTAGAAATCGTAGAAAAAGCATCTATTCCCAAATCCTGTTCGATAGGCCCAAAGTCAAAATGAAACAGATTTAGGAAAGCCTGAAAATCATTTTTCGCAAAGTGATTAACATTTCCCTCGTTAGCACCGATTTTTTCACAGGTAATACTAAATGGATTTTCGTTAGTAATCAAAAGGTAGGTCAAATAATTGTGCCATAGATTAGTATCGAAGCCATAATCTGTTGCTACAATCAAAATTCGCTTTACCTGTGTATAGATAGCACGAATCAATTCTGCCTTGGAGGATTCCTTACTTTCCCATTTACGGAAAATATCCGCCAAAGAATTTAAAATTGTTGTTTGATCTGTTTCTCCATATAAAATTAGTTTCGCGACTTCTCTATACATATATTAATTCTCATTCATCTTTGCTAATTTTGCTGCCTGGTCTGCTGCAATACAAGCATCCAGAATTTCCTGAATGTCACCATTCATTACCTTATCCAATTTATATAAGGTTAAACCAATACGATGGTCTGTTACACGCCCCTGTGGGAAATTGTAAGTACGGTTTTTTTCTGAACGATCTCTCTTACGAATCTGGCTCTTTCTTAACTCTGCCTCTGCATCATGACGTTGCTGCTGTTCTATGTCATAGAGTTTTGCTTTTAACAGGGCAAATGCTTTTGCTTTATTCTGCAACTGTGATTTTTCTGTCTGAGAATATACCACAATACCTGTTGGGTAATGGGTTAAACGCACCGCAGAGTCTGTTGTATTGACACACTGTCCACCGTTTCCGGAAGCACGCATTACATCGATTCGAATATCTTTATCTTCAATTACAATATCAATATCATCATCTACTTCCGGCATAACTGCTACGGAAATGGTTGAAGTATGGATACGTCCGCCACTTTCTGTTTCAGGCACACGCTGTACACGATGTACACCGGATTCATATTTCATCACAGAATAGGCACCCTGACCGGAAATCATGAATTGTACTTCCTTCATACCACCAATGCCAATTTCATCCACATTCATGGTTTCCACTTTCCAGCGTCTGCCCTCTGCATAATGGACATACATACGATAAATTTCTGCTGCAAAAAGAGCTGCTTCATCACCACCGGCACCGGCACGAATTTCCACAATAACATTCTTTTCATCGTTAGGGTCTTTGGGCAATAACAATATCTTCAACTGCTGTTCCAAATCTTCCACATTCTTCTTGGAACTAGCCAGTTCTTCTTTTAGCATTTCGCGCATATCTTCGTCAGTTTCTTCTTCTAACATCATCAAACTGTCTTCGATATCCTGTTTACTCTGCTTATACTGTTTATAAGCTTCAACAATCGGAGTTAAATCACTCTGTTCCTTCATTAATTTACGAAAACGTTCCTGATTGTTGGCTACTGTAGGCTCGTTTAATTCGCTTAGAATTTCTTCCATACGAATCAATAAGTCTTCCAATTTATCAAACATCTTATTTCCTCCCAGCTACTACTCTATCCAAACCAGCTAAGTCTTTCATCACCGTTACATCTGTAAATCCCGCCTCAGAAAATAACTTTGAAACTGCCTCAGCCTGGTCATATCCGATTTCCACAAGCAACATCCCCTCTTTTGCCAAATAGTCAGGACACTGCTCTACTAATTTTCTATAAAAATACAATCCATCCTCTTTCCCATCTAAAGCCATATAAGGTTCATGACTCTTTACTTCCTCCATTAAAGTAGGAATCACCTGGGTTGGAATATAGGGTGGATTAGAAACAATCAACTCAAAGGTCTGCTTTGGCAAAGCCTTCAGCATATCCGAACAAACCCATTCTGCCTCTTCTTCCAACCGTTCACCGTTTTCTTTTGCAATGGCTAGGGCATTCTCTGACAAATCAACTCCCACGCCATGGCATTCATTGGAATAATGCAGCAAAGATAACAGAATACAACCGGATCCGGTACACACATCCAAAATACGATCTCCGTCCTTCAGAAAACGAAGTGCTTCTTCCACAAGAATCTCTGTATCCTGTCTGGGAATAAGGACATTCTCATTTACCCGAAAGGTAAGTCCCATAAATTCTTGTTCCCCTGTAATATGCTGTAAGGGTATCCGATTTTTTCTGGTTGCAATACTATTTTGATACATCTGCTCTTCAAAGGGAGAAAGACTTCTATCCCCGTGCACAAGCAAAGTATTTCGATCCGTACGGCAAATATATTCTAATAGCAATCTGGCATCTAAAGCAGCTTCCTCAATCCCTACTGTCAGTAGCTCCTGCTGCCCCCATTGATACCAGTCTTTGTATGTCTTACTCATGGATTTTCTATATCTTCTGTAGAAGCCGTCTCTTCATCAGGAGCAATTTCTTCTTGTTCCTTCTCATCCAAAGGTTCTTCTTCAGTGATCTCTGTATCGTTCTCTTCTACAGTTTCCTCTTCAGCAGTTTCTGCCTCGTCGTCAACAGATGTTTCTGTTTCTACTTCAGTTTCTGATTCTACCGTTGCTTCAGTCGATTCTGTTGTTTCTGTTGTTTCGATGTTTTCTTCGATTGCAGACTCTTCCAATCCTTCTGCCTCTTCTTCCTCATCCACTGTGATTCCGAATGTGTCTTTCAAATAAGCCTTCCAATCAAAAACTGCTTCAATAGCCGCAATGGCAACCTCTACCATATCCTCTGTAGGCTCTTTGGTGGTTAATTTCTGCAGCATCATACCGGGTGCAGAAATCATACGAACTAAGGGATTATTATCATTGCTGCCTGCAAAACGAATAATTTCGTAGGAAATACCTGCAATCACAGGAACCAACAAAATACGAACAATAACTCTCCAAATAGGATTATCTACACGGATAAAAATAAAAAGCACAATACTGACAAACATAACAAACAGCATAAAACTGGTTCCACAACGTTTGTGCTGTCTGGAAAAACTCATCACTCTGTCCACAGTCAAAGGGCGACCTTTTTCAATACAATTGATACATTTATGCTCTGCCCCATGATACATATAGACCCGTTTGATATCTTCCATTTTGGAAATCAACACAATATATAAAACAAAAATCAGCAATCGAATAGCACCTTCTACCAGAGCAAGCAAAACTCTGCTTCGAATAAAGGATTCAAAGGCTTCACTGAGGAAATAGGGCAACACCATAAAAATAGCCACTGCCATTACAATGGATAATGCTACTGTAAAGCCCATCATTATGCTTTCCGCTTTTTCCTTAAACAAACGATTCATCATACCGGTGGATGCAGATGGCTTTTCCTCTTCTTCATAAAATTTAGAAGAATAAGTCAATGCACGACTTCCTAAAAGCAAGGAATCCACAAAATTAAAGATACCTCTGATAAAAGGGAATTCCTTGATTTTATTCCCATGCTGTACCCCATGATACTCTTCCACATCTACTACAATAGAGCCATCCGGCTGACGAACTGCCACAGCATAGCGTTCTTTATTTTTCATCATAATACCTTCCAATACGGCCTGACCACCGATACCGGAATAGCACTGCTTATTTGCTTTACTCATAAATGAAGATAACCTCTCCTAAATTGCTGCTTATTTCCATAATAAAAATAAGGTTGAGATATTGTTATCCCAACCTTTTTCTACAATACTTATTTAACACCGTATTTCTTATTGAACTTATCAATACGTCCATCAGCTCTAGCAGTCTTCTGCTGACCTGTGTAGAATGAATGGCATTTGGAACAAACTTCTACGTGAATGTCTTTCTTTGTAGATCCTGTTACAAAAGTGTTACCACAGTTACATGTTACTGTTGCCTGATAATAATCAGGATGAATTCCTTCTCTCATTTTTTCACCTCTTCCAACTTTTAGGGTTTCCGACCCTATGATTTTGTAAAATCAGAAGTATTTCACTTCCGATATAAGTTCCCATCCGTACTGTTTTTTCATAAACAGCTTGTTAATTGTAGCATAGATAGGATTTTCTAGCAAGTGTTTTTCCCTAAATGAAATGGATTTTTTTTGCCATTTGTACAAAATCGCGGTTGTTTTTTGTTTTACTGAATAAATCCAATACCTTTTCCACTGCTTCTTCTGATTTCATGCCATTAAAGCTACGACGAACGGTATTGATAGAATCCAATTCTTCCGGTGAAAGTAATAAATCTTCTCTTCTGGTGCTGGATTTTGGAATATCGATGGCTGGGAATACTCGTTTTTCTGCCACTTTTCTGTCAAGTACCATTTCCATATTGCCGGTACCTTTAAATTCTTCATATACCACATCATCCATTTTACTTCCGGTTTCTACTAAAGCGGTTGCTAAAATGGTAAGACTTCCACCCTCTCTCATATTACGGGCTGCACCAAAGAATCTCTTTGGCATATGAAGGGCTGCCGGATCCAAACCACCGGACAAGGTTCTTCCACTTGGTGGAACCGTTAAGTTGTAGGCTCTGGTTAATCTGGTAATGCTATCCAAAAGAATCATAACATCCTTTTTATGCTCTACCAAACGCTTTGCTCTTTCAATTACCATTTCAGAAACACGCTTGTGGTGCTCCGGTAATTCATCGAAAGTAGAATAAATCACTTCCACATTGGGGCCTTCAATGGCCTCTTTAATATCTGTAACTTCTTCCGGTCTTTCATCAATCAATAAAATAATCAAATGGGTTTCCGGATTATTGATTTTAACTGATTTTGCAACCGCCTTCAAAAGTGTAGTTTTACCTGCCTTAGGTGGGGATACAATCATACCACGCTGCCCCTTACCAACAGGACACATCAAATCCATAATGCGCATGGCTACAGAAGCACCCGGTGTTTCCAGCTGCATTCTTTCATCCGGGAAAATAGGAGTCATATCTTCAAAATTATATCGTTTCGCAGATTCCTCCGGTGTATACCCATTGATATGAGATAAATACAAAAGGGCACTAAACTTTTCACTCTGGGTTTTCACTCTGGTATTTCCGGTCAAAATATCCCCGGTCTTTAACCCAAAACGACGAATCTGGCTGGGTGCCACATAAACATCATTTTCACCAGGCAAATAATTGTCACTTCTGATAAATCCAAAGCCGTCTCCCATAACCTCCAAAATACCGGTTACAGTAATACCACTGTCCAATTCTGTAGGGAAATTATCTTTATCATAATCAACATTCTTTCTTTCCGCAGTTTTCCCTTCTGCTTTAGGACTTTCTTTTTTTCCTTCTTCCTTGCTTGCTGCAGCTGCTTCTGTTTCCACTTTAGTGGTTTCTTCCTTTGCAGCTTCTGCTTTGGCCTGTTTTTCTTCCTCGTCCTTTTGCAGCATTGCCTCAATCACCTCTGCCTTTTTCATAGCTGAAACCTTCGGTATTCCACGAGACTTTGCAATGGCACGCAAATCACTAGTCGCTAATGTTTCGTATTTTTCTCTCATTCAATACTCCTATTCTTTCCAATTTGTTCTCTATAATAAACTATATTTTCTCTTTTTGTTGGGATTTTGTTTCGATCTGATTAGAGTGAATGTTTGATGCATTAAATATCCTATACAAACTCTGCTATATAGTATACATTATTTCTCGATAAATAGAAAGGGGTTGCTAAGAAAATTTATATCATATATACTGAAACAGGTAGTTTTTATAGAGAAAAATAGCCCTTAGGCTACATAAGAAAAATAGAAAAGAGGAAGAACCATGACAGTTTATGAACAGGCACTTGAAATGCACGAAAAATGGAATGGAAAATTGGAAACCACATCCAAAACTCCGGTAAAAAGCAGAGAAGATTTATCTATCGCTTACACTCCCGGTGTAGCAGAACCTTGTAGAGTGATTGCAGAAGATAAAGAAGCAGCTTACAAATACACAATGAAAGCCAACACCATTGCAGTTGTATCGGATGGTAGCGCTGTTTTAGGTTTAGGTAATATTGGCCCCCATGCAGCTATGCCTGTTATGGAAGGAAAGGCTGTTTTATTCAAAGAATTTGGGGATGTAAACGCCGTTCCAATCTGTCTGGACACTCAGGATACAGAAGAAATCATCAAAGCAGTAACCTACCTGGCTCCTACTTTTGGTGGCATTAACTTAGAAGACATTAGTGCTCCTCGTTGTTTTGAAATCGAAGAACGCTTAAAAGCAACATTGGATATCCCCGTTTTCCATGACGATCAGCATGGTACCGCCATTGTTGTTTTGGCAGCAGCATTAAATGCATTAAAAATTGTAAAGAAAGAAAAAGCAGACTGTAAAATCGTCATTAATGGTGCCGGTAGTGCAGGTATCGCCATTGCAAAATTATTATTAAACGACGGGTTTAAGCATATTATCCTTTGCAACAGTAAAGGCATTGTTTCTAAGGATTCTGCAAGATTAAACTGGATGCAGGAAAAAATGTTGGAAGTAACCAACTTAGAAAACCTTTCCGGTTCTTTAGCAGATGCCATGAAAGGTTCCGATATTTTCATTGGTGTTTCTGCTCCTAATACTGTAACAAAAGAAATGGTTGCTTCTATGAACAAAGACGCTATCATCTTTGCTATGGCAAACCCTGTTCCGGAAATCATGCCTGATGAAGCAAAAGCAGCAGGTGCCAGAATCGTTGGTACCGGCCGAAGCGATTTCCCTAACCAGATTAACAATGTAGTAGCATTCCCCGGTATCTTCCGTGGTGCTTTGGAAGGCAGAGCAAAACAGATTACAGAAGATATGAAATTGGCTGCAGCTTATGCCATTGCAAACCTTGTAAAAGACGAAGACCTAAACGAAGACAATATTATGCCGGAAGCATTTAATCCGGAAGTAGCACAAAAGGTTGCAGAAGCGGTAAAAGCACACATTCACTAATGCACTTTTTAGGAAGGAGATTTTTCATTGATGGACTTCTCTTCTCCCAGCGAAGACTTAAAAACGCTGTATAAATTAATTGTTTTATACATATTGAATAAAGTTGCCTTTCCTTTAACCAACTCTCAAATCAGTGATTTTATTTTGGAGAAAGGATACACCAACTACTTCACCTTCAGCCAGGTAATTTCTGAGTTATCCGAATCTAATTTGATTCAAACCAGAGCATTAAATAATCGAACCCAGGTTATCATTACGGAAGAAGGAGAAAAGACATTAGAGTACTTTGGCAACCGAATTGGTAGTGAAATTCGTCATGAAATAGATACTTATTTGAAGGATAAATCCTTCGAACTACGAAATGAAGTTTCTGTGATTGGGGAATACTACAAAACAGTAAACGGCGATTATGAAGCCAGTTTAACTGCTAAAGACAACAATACTGTTTTGGTAAATATTAAACTTTCTGTTCCAACTCCACAAATGGCAGAAGTCATTTGTAATAAATGGCAGGAAAAGAATTTGGACATTTACCAGTATTTAACAAAAGAATTATTCTAAAAAATAATCCTCAAAGGTTTCTAAACAGATTCCTTTGAGGATTTCTTTATTCTTCTGCTTCTCTTTTGATTCTGGCCATGTGGTCTCTGATTTTAGCTTCGTATCCATTTCCATCGGGCCGATAGAACTCTTTTCCATTTAATTCGTAGGGTAAATATTGTTGTTTCACATAGTGATTTTTGTAATCGTGAGCATATTTGTATCCCACCCCGTGGCCTAAATTCTTAGCCCCTTTATAATGGGCATCCTGCAGATGAGATGGAATGGGCAAAGACCCGGTTTGTCTTACCACTTCTGCCGCTTCAAAAATCGCATTATTTGCTGCATTACTCTTGGGTGCAGTAGCCACATACGCAGCTGCCTGGGATAAAATAATTTGAGCTTCCGGCATTCCTACCCGTTCTACTGCTAAGGACGCACTAACCGCTACCTGCAATGCCTGAGGATCTGCATTACCCACATCCTCGGAAGCACAAATCATTATTCTTCTGGCAATAAAGGTAACACTTTCACCTGCGGATAACATTCTAGCCAAATAATATACGGCTGCATCAGGGTCAGAACCACGCATACTTTTGATAAAAGCAGAAATGGTATCATAGTGATTATCCCCATCTTTATCGTATTTTACAGCTTTTTTCTGAATACATTGGGTAGCTACCTCTAGAGTGATATGGATCTTCCCATCCTCATCTCTGCCGGTGGTCATAATTCCCAGTTCCACCGCATTTAGAGCCTTTCTGGCATCCCCTCCGGAAATATCTGCTAAGAATTCCAATGCCTCCTCATCAATAACTGCATCAAAAGAGCCCATTCCTTTTTCTGTATCGTATACAGCCTTTTTCAAAAGCTGTTTAATATCTTCCATTTCTAAAGGCTTCAATTCAAATAGAATGGATCTGGACAAAAGCGCTCCATTTACTTCAAAATAAGGATTTTCTGTGGTAGCTCCTATCAAAACAACCGTACCATCTTCTACAAAAGGCAATAAATAATCCTGCTGACCCTTATTAAAACGATGAATTTCGTCAATAAATAATATGGTCTTTTTCCCATACATGCCTTGCACTTCTTTGGCACGCGCTACCACTGCTTCCATATCCTTCTTTCCGGCCACGGTAGCATTAATCTGAGTAAATTCTGCACTGGTGGAATGAGCAATTACCTTTGCCAGGGTAGTCTTTCCCGTTCCAGGCGGTCCATAAAAGATAATAGAACTGATTTTATCCGCCTGAATGGCTCTATATAAAAGCTTATCCTTTCCCACAATGTGCTGCTGCCCTACCACTTCCTCTAAAGAAGTAGGACGCATTCTTGCTGCCAAAGGGGCTTCTTTTTCCTGGGTATTTTGTCTCATATATTCAAACAAATCCATACTCTTGTCCTCTATGTTTTGGAATTCGATTAAATTTCTCGTTCAATACTCTTTTGGTTTTTGTGAACAAATCCCCCAACAAGCTGCCGGGGGATTTTATTTAAAGTTTCATTTTCACTCTATAAATTCTTGTAAGAGAATCTGTGATTCGCTCTTCGCTTACAGTTCCGTTTTGTACGGCCTCCAATACACCTTCATAGGCTTCTTTAAAGTTTTCCGGCATAAGAATCATATCCGCACCGGATTTTAATGCCATAATGGCTGCCTGAGAGGAAGAATAATATTCCGAAATAGCTCCCATATTCAAAGCATCTGTAATAATAATACCGCTATATCCCATTTCTCCACGAAGAATGTCTGTCATCACTGCAGAAGATAAAGAACAAGGTCTATTGTCTCCTGTCAATGCATTGGCAGAGATATGCCCAACCATGATGAAATCTGCACCACTGCTGATTCCTGCCTTGAAAGGTTTCCATTCATTTTCTTCCATTTCTTCTTTGGTACGGAAAGTTTCTGCCATTCCTAAGTGGGTATCCTCTGATGTTCCGCCTAATCCCGGAAAATGTTTCAGACAGGCAGATACATGATTTTCCTGCAATCCCTTTACAGCGGAAGCCACCATACTGGAAACCACTGCTGCATCAGAGCCAAAAGCACGATCTCCAATGGCGGAGTCCTGACCAGATACAACCACATCAGCAACCGGTGCAAAATCTACATTAAAACCATATTGTGTCAAATAAGAAGCAATGGTTGAAGTTGCCTTGTAGGCTGCATAGGTATCCCCTCCTGCTCCAATATTCGCCATGGGGCCTACATTTTCTTCTCCCAAACTTTCTGCTACACGGCTTACCTTTCCACCCTCTTCATCTACTGCAATGAATAAAGGATATTTGCTAAAAGACAAGGTGGCCGAAATCATATCTTTTACCTGTTCCGTGGATTCCAAATTCTTTTTAAAATAAATCAGTCCACCTACCGGATACTTTTCCAACATGGCCTTGGTAGTATCCCCTGCCTGGGTTACCGTTTCCGTTCCGGTAAGAGCTTCCGGCGTAATCATAAACAGACCGGCCACCTTTTCTTCTAAGGTCATATTGAAAATCATAGAAGCAATATTTTCTTCCCGTTCCATCGCTTCTAATTCTTCCGGTGTGGGAGGTATTTCTTCCGGCTCCTCTGGAATCGCTTCTTCCTCTTCCAGAATCTGGCTAATCTGTTCTTCTATTTCTTTGGTCTGGGTATCTTCCTTTTCATTTCCGGTCAATAATTTTATCAGCAAAAAGATACTAATACACAAAACAACCACCAGAACCGCGGCTGTAGCAAAGGCAATCATTGTATTTTTTCGTCTTCTTTTTCTACGAAGATCGCGCTTCTCTTCTCGTGAGAGCATTTCTCTTTCCATAGACGAGTCTCTCCTTTGGAATTACATATCTAATATCCTTTCAAGTATAACAAAAATAAAAGCGGGTATCAATCATTTTACCTTGATACCCGCTCCTATACTATACTATCCAATGGATCGTCCTCCTATTCAGTTTCTATGTTACCTTCTTTTTGAAGTATCCAATTCTTGTTTTTAGTTGCCACTTTTCGTTTCTTCTTTCGATGTCTTCCCGATTAGTTTTCTAGTACCTCTTTATATGCTTCTTTACGCATTGTCAAATATTTTTCTCTTTTGTACTTCACTGTAAATCCTTTGTACTTCGAAAGTTAAAACTTTTACTTCATTGGTTTTTTAACTTATATTTCTGGTGGTCCGTACCTCCTTTTCTTATTATCTTTGGTTTCTTTTTCTTTCTTCTTTAGTACATTTCCTCTTTTCGTAGATTAAAAATTTTATCTTTTGTACTTTTCTGTCGTTTTTCTTTTGTTTATGTCCCTATTATAATAATGGTGTCCTTATTTGTCAACACATTTTAAATTATTTTTTAATATTTTTTGTTTTCTTTATATGTTTTATATTTTTGACAGTATTTTATCTGCAATCATCTCTATTTTCTGACATTTTTCGACAAAAATTAACATTATTTTTATGATATTTCCATATACGATATCTATAAAAACGAAACACAATAAAAATCCCCCTAAGTAGATTTTGGTTATTTACCATGTCTCCTTAAGGGGAATTCTGTTCCTCTTTTCGATAGATTTTTAGTTCTTCTATTCTCTATTATCCAACGCTTATTCTTCAATCTCCAGTTTAGATAATACGAAAGTATTGTAAATTGCCTGAATTGCTTTTTCAAAATCTGCATTTGCCACACCAATGATAATGTTCAACTCAGAGGATCCCTGATCAATCATTTTAATATTGATGTGGGCATGTGCCAAAGACGCAAAAATGGTTGCAGCAGTACCACGCATAGACTTCATACCACGACCTACGACTGCAATCAACGCAAGATCTGCTTCAATGTCGATGGTATCCGGTCTGGCCAAACGATGAATACCGGTTACTACCTGCTGCTCCTTATCCATAAATTCATCTTGATGTACAAACACGGTTAAGGTGTCAATACCGGACGGCATATGTTCAAAGGAAATACCATTGTCTTCAAATACATTCAGAACTTTACGACCAAAACCAATTTCGGAGTTCATCATGTCTTTTTCAATATTAATAGAGCAGAAACCTTTCTTACCGGCAATACCGGTAATCACAAATTTAGACTTCTGACAGGTACTTTCTACAATCCATGTACCATTGTCCTCCGGCGCATTGGTGTTACGGATATTAATTGGAATACCTTCTTGACGAACCGGGAAGATAGCGTCTTCATGTAATACGCTGGCACCCATGTAGGACAATTCTCGTAATTCTTTATAAGTAATGGTTTCGATACCAACCGGGTTATCAATAATTCTAGGATCCGCAATCAAAAATCCTGACACATCAGTCCAGTTTTCATACACATCTGCACATACCGCTTGCGCTACGATAGAACCGGTAATATCAGAGCCGCCTCTGGAGAAGGTCTTTACCTTTCCATCATGGAATGAACCATAAAATCCCGGGATAACTGCTCTTTCATGCTTTGCAAGTTTTGCAGACAACACCTTTTGAGTTTGATCTGCATCTAAAGTGCCATCCTCATGGAAGAAAATTACGGTGGCAGAATCAATGAACACAACATCCAAATAGTTTGCCATAATAATGCCGTTTAAATATTCTCCACGAGAAGCAGCATAATCACTGCCCGCTTTTTCCTTAAAGTTTTTCTCAATCAAGTCAAACTCAGAATCCAGAGACAAATCCAACTCCAAGCCTTTGATAATCTCGTTATAACGCTCTTTGATGGCTACTAATTTTTCACTAAAATTTTCGCCAGCTTCTGCCGCATGATAACAGTCATATAACATATCTGTTACCTTTATATCAGCAGAAAACCGTTTCCCTGGTGCAGAAGGTACTACATACTTTCTGTCTGTATCTGCATGGATAATTTCTCCAACTTTTTTAAATTGTTCTGCACTGGCTAAAGAACTTCCGCCAAATTTTACTACTTTTTTCATACTAGTCACTCTTTTCCTTATTTTGAATTTAGCCTTATTCTGAATTTATCTCTCCCAGAGTCTATCGATTAACTCGTGGCCTTTCTCCACCTTTATACCGGTTAGGGCTGCTTCCCTCTCATTATAATTCCAGGTTTCTGACCGTTCCTTTGTACTATCATACAATAAAAAGGGAACAGAATTAGAGGTGTGAGTACGCACTCGAATAGGCGTTGGATGATCCGGTAATACTAACAATCTATATTCCACATTTTGAGCATCCAATGCAGCGGTCAAAGGTTCTATAACCTTTTCGTCCAAATATTCAATTGCCTGGACCTTTCGTTCCACACTACCTTGATGGCCCATTTCATCCGGTGCTTCCACATGAATATACGCGAAATCATATCCATCTTCACAAAGGGCTTTGATAGCTGCCTGGGTTTTGCCGGCATAGTTTGTATGGAGTCCACCATTGGCCCCTTCTACCTTTGCTACGCCCATACCAGCTCCCACTGCAATTCCTTTTAATAAATCCACCGCAGAAATCATCATTCCTTTTTTGCCGGTTTTCTCCTGGAAAGAAGAAAGCATAGGTTTGGTTCCTGCTCCCCAAAACCAACAACAGTTAGCAGGATTTAATCCCTGTTTCTTTCTTTCTATATTCAAAGGATGATCCTTTAATATCTCATAACTTTTTTTCATCATATGCAAGAGCATAGGATCTTTGGGAAGATGTTGTCCAATGGTCTGGCCTAATACATCATGAGGCTGCACCAAATCAATTACCTGGCCATTTTCCCAGATCAGGCAATGGCGATAGCTGGTTCCCACATAAAAATGATACTGTTCTGTTTCCAGTTGTTCTTTTACTGCGTTTAATAAAACAGCACAATCCTCAGTGCTGATTTCACTGGAACTATGATCAATAATTGTTTTTTCCTCAAAAGGTACATCATCATCACTGATGGTAACGATATTACAGCGAAGCGCAATATCTGTATCCTTCATAGGTACTCCGATACTCAACGCCTCCAAGGGAGATCTTCCGGAGTAATATTTCTTGGCGTCATATCCCAATACAGAAAGGTTAGCCGTATCTGATCCCGGTTTCATTCCCTCCGGTATGGTATGTACCATGCCCACCTCTGCTTTTTTACTTAAACGGTCCATTGCAGGAGTCTTGGCATACTCCAACGGTGTCTTTCCACCCAAAGCCTCGATAGGCTCATCTGCCATACCATCTCCTAATACGATTACATATTTCATTACTATCATCTCCAAACAGCATTTATTAAATCATTTTATAATTTTTGCATATTTTAGATATTTACTCTGATTCTGGTAATCATTTCCGGTAATTCTTTTACCAAATTATTAAATGCTTTTTCTGTCATTTCTGCAGTCATAAAGCCCACTTCATCAGGCAGTGCTTCTATCAAGGTAGCATCTCCAAACAGCGACATAGCTTTATCCTTTGCATCTGCAGGAACACGAACAAAGAACTTCCAGGGAAGATTCTGATAATCCTCTAATTCCTGTTTTTCATTTTCCCAAATGCAGGTAACTGTTTTTCCCAAATGTCTGGCACAGTCTACCACATCGGAAACAACTGCACTGGCAGTAGGAAGTTTTCCTGCACCCCTACCGTAATACATGGAATCGTCTAACATATTGCTATGCACAAAAACCGCATTAAATACATCGTTTACCCCAAACAAAGGATGGGAATCCTGTAACATAACAGGTGCTACCATTGCCACGTAACCTGTTTCTGTTTTCTTACTCATTGCCAGCAGTTTTACAGAACGTCCCAACTTTTTAGCATATACAAAATCCTGTGCGGAAATCTTAGTGATACCTTCTGTATAAATATCTTCGTACTGTACTGTTTTTCTGGACATTAAGGAAGAAAGAATAGCAATTTTACGACAAGCATCATATCCTTCCACATCTGCTTCCGGATTCTTTTCTGCATATCCTTTTGCCTGGGCCTCCTTCAATACAACATCAAAATCAGCGCCTTCCTTTGCCATTTTGGTAAGAATGTAATTGGTAGTGCCATTCAAAATACCCATAATGGATTCAATTCTTTCCGCTGTCAAAGAATAATTGATGGTACGAATCAAAGGAATACCACCACCTACACTGGCTTCAAATAAATAATTACACTTGTTTTCTTTTGCCAACTGCAGTAATTCCGGCCCATGTGCTGCTACCAATTCTTTATTAGAGGTACATACACTGATGCCTCTTTCCAATGCTTTTTTTGAGAAGGTGAATGCTGGTTCCACACCGCCCATAGTTTCGCAAATAATCTTTACCTGACTATCTTCTAAAATAGTGTTTACATCATGAACAACCTTGCTCTCATAAGGATCTCCGGGAAAATCCCGTAAATCCAAAATATATTTCACTTCAATGCCTTCTCCGGCACGAACTGCAATTTCTTTCTTATTTTCTTCCAGAACCTGTACTACGCCACTACCTACAGTTCCATATCCAAATACTGCTGCCTGAATCATTTCTGACTCTCCTTTTCTTCTTTCAGTTAAGCACACATTCCATGCTTTTTTCTTATTATTTATGTTGTTCTTTACTTCTATTCTTTTGCAAGTAATTTTACTTTATGTACAGCCTTTTGCTGCTCTAAGGATGCAACCATTTCCGCCACATCCCTCGTGGTTGGCAAAATCTGAATACTTAAACTCAATGCTGCCACTCCATTAATAGGAATACTTTGATGAATGGTTAAAATATTTGCACCAAAATCTGCAATTATTCTTAGTACAAGGGATAACGCTCCCGGCTCATCGTCCATCTGAAAAGTAAGATTAATAGTTGTTCCCTTTGCATTATCATGAAAGGTAAAAATGTCTTCTTTATATTTGTAAAAGGAACTACGGCTAATGCCAACCAAATCTGTAGCTTCTTGCACCGATAAAGCTTTTCCTGTTTCCAGTAATTTTTTCGCTTCAACCACCTTTAACAGTACTTCCGGCAAGGCTTTTTCTTTTACCACATAAAACTTTGTAGTCTTTGTCATAGTCACCTTCCTGTTTTTCTACCACAAACATTTGTATTCTCGCGAAAGATATTCTATCACACTAATCCACTGCTTTCAACCCTGGATTTCTATTTTTCATTTCTTTTTATGAACTTATTCCTCACTGATGCAGTTCTGCCCCAAAATGCTTTTTTACGCAAGAAAGAGACTGCCAAAAACTGGCAATCTCTTCAAATAGCATCTTTGCTATCCAAGTTTTCTATAGTACTTATTTAGAAAAACTGTTACTTTTCACTCCATTAAATCAAGGGATATTTCTTGGTTAACGCTTCTACAATCTGGAATGCTTCCGGAACCTTTTCTTCTCCGCCTTTTACAACCAATGCGATTGCTTCTGCGATTTTATCCATATCTTCTTCATTCATACCGCGGCTGGTAACTGCAGGAGTTCCTAAACGAATACCACTGGTAACGAAAGGAGATTTGGGATCGTTTGGAATGGTATTTTTATTTGCAGTAATATGAGCACTATCCAACAATTTTTCAATGGCTTTTCCAGTTAAATCAAATGGTGTTAAATCCATTAACATTAAATGATTGTCAGTTCCGCCGGAAACAATTTTAATACCACGATCCATTAAGCCTTTGCAAAGTGCCTGCGCATTCTTCACAATATTCTGCTGATATACCTTGAAATCATCCTGCAATGCTTCCTGGAAGCATACAGCCTTTGCTGCGATAACATGCATCAAAGGGCCACCCTGGGTACCAGGGAAAATAGCTTTGTTAAAGTTATATTTATCCTGCATCTCCTGGCTACTTAAAATCAAACCGCCACGAGGTCCGCGCAAGGTTTTATGAGTTGTAGTTGTCACTACATGGGCATAAGGAATTGGGCTTGGATGAAGACCTGCTGCAACAAGACCTGCAATATGGGCCATATCAACCATTAATACAGCGCCAACTTCATCTGCTACTTCACGGAATTTCTTAAAATCTATGGTTCTGGCATACGCAGAGGCACCGGCAATAATCATTTTGGGCTTGCATTCTAATGCCAACTCTCTCATTTTATCATAATCTAAAAATCCATCGTCATTTACACCATAAGGTACTACATTAAAATATTTACCGGATAAATTTACCGGGCTACCATGGGTCAAATGTCCGCCATGATCTAAATTCATACCCATAATTGTATCGCCTGGATTCAAAATAGCAAACTGCACTGCCATATTTGCCTGTGCGCCGGAATGGGGCTGCACATTTGCATATTCACATCCAAACAACTTTTTCGCCCTTTCAATGGCTAGGTTTTCTACCACATCCACAACATCACAACCGCCATAATATCTTTTTCCCGGATAGCCTTCTGCATATTTATTGGTAAAAGGACTTCCCATAGCTGCCATAACGGCTTTGCTTACCCAGTTTTCAGATGCAATCAATTCAATATGACTATTTTGTCTGTTTAACTCTGCCTCAATTGCCTCCGCAATCTGAGGGTCCACTGTTTTTACTTCCTCAAAAGAATACATAGTACACACCTCTCTTTTTCTTGAAATTTCTTGGTCTGTCAATTGATGTTATCTTAACATACTCCTATTGAAATTTCTAGTAATTTCCACCTACTGGGATTCCAAGTTTTGCTTCCCTTGCCGGATCTGCAAATAGTCTGTATAGGTTCTAAAAGCAGATGGTAAAGGATATTTTTCCTGTGCTTCATTCGTTTTTACAAAAATCCATTTCAAATCAGAAGATACTGCCCTTTCTGACAATTCATCCACCTGGATTTTATACCCCAGCATATGCCACTCTTTATGGGTAAAGATATGTTTTGCATTTTCTAATTTTTGAATTCGTAAAGGCTGTAATCCTATGGATTTCAAATAAGAAACCACTGCCTTTTCGCTTTTATGGCCTTCTAAAGAAGGAAATTCATATAAGGAAGCCAATAGCCCCTTAGGGGGGCGTTTGTGAACCGCATAGGTTTCTGCATCTTGAATCAATAAAATGGTTTTTTTCTCTATAGAACGATCCTTCTTTGGCGCTTTTTTAGGATACTCTTGCTCCACACCCATTGCATGGGCTTTACATAGTCTTTCCCAAGGACATATTTCACACTTTGGCATACCATTGGGTAAACAAACCATGGCTCCAAGTTCCATCAAAGCCTGGTTATATTCCCCCGGTTTCTCTTCCGGAATGATTTCCAAAATCTGTCTTTCCAGTTGTTTTTTTACCTCAGGATTAGAAATTTCCTCTTCTATACACAACAGTCTTGAAAAAATTCGTAATACATTTCCGTCTACTGCAGGTGCTCTTTGTCCAAAAGCAATAGAAGCAATGGCCCCTGCGGTATAACTTCCAATTCCGCTTAATTTCTGTAATTCCAGCCAATCAGAAGGCATTTGACCGCTGTAGTCATTTTGTATTTGGCAAGCTGCTTTCTGTAAATTTCGAACGCGATTATAGTATCCAAGGCCTTCCCACAGTTTCAAAAGGACTTCTTCCTCCGCATTTGCCAAAGCCTCTATTGTGGGAAGTTTCTCCAAGAACCGTTTGAAGTAAGGTTTTACCGCTTCTACTCTGGTTTGCTGTAGCATAATTTCAGATAGCCATACATAATAAGGCGAAGGATTTTCCCGCCAAGGTAGACTTCTATGTCCTGCTTCATACCATTTCATTAAGGGTGTTATGGAATCAATCATTGAGGCGGTTGCAGATACAAAAACAGGCACAGAGCTCTGTATTTCCATACTGTCTTTTGTGACGATTGTGTCATATGCCAATACCTTAACCCCTGCAAACGCTGCAGATTCCAGTGCCTTCGCAAATTCCGGATGGCGTTCTCTGTTTGGCAGAAAATACGACACCTGATTCATCTGTATCACAAATAGCACATAGGCTTCATATCCTTTTTTTACCAAGGATTCTAATTCTTTTAAATGCTTTATGGCTCTTTCTGAAGGTGCATCCGGAAAGCTTACAACAGAATCCTGTTCCAATGTCACTCCCTTTACTTCCAAAAAGATTTGTCGTTCTCCGCTTTCTACATAAAAATCAAACCGTGAGTCTCCATAAGAAAACTCCGGTTTGAAATAAGTAATATTCTGTACAAAATTCCCCGCTTCAATCCATTCCTTAACCGCCTGGTTCGGCGCTTGGGAATCCATATTAATCATCCGTCCGTTCTTTTCTACTGCAATCAAATCATACCTTGTTTTTCTTGCAAGATTTCCTTCATCAGCAAGATAAACCGTTGCATGGTCCTGCAATAGTTCTTTGCAGCGCCCTGTATTCTTGACATGAACCACTTCCTCTTGCCCATCAATTAGAACATGGGCGATAAAACGGTTTGGTCTGGATAAAAATGTACCTTCTACAACCTTTTTATAATTCATCCTATCCTTTGCCTCTCTGTCCAATAAACTTTATAGACGATTTACTTCATATTTTTCCTTGGTTAAAAGGCAATTTTTCAAAGACTGGAAACGATCCTGCACTTCTCCCTCCGGAATCTCAATATCCATCACAAGAGCCATAGTTGTAATCATATCGTTAGTAATCCTTGATTGCATGGATACTAAAATATTCAGTCTTTCTTCATAGGTAGTTGCATCCAAAAATGCTTCCACCCCAGGGTCCAAGGTGGGTTCAGATTCCATCACTTCAATACTACTAACAGATGATGTATCCGGTGTTTTATTTACATGTAATTCTGTGTCGTTTGAGTTATCAAAAGACACTTTCTTCTCTTGTTGCACTACACTAACTTCTGGAACGCTTCCCATATCCATTCCAGGAACAAGTTCAAATCGCATTTTCTGTGCGCAATTAGGATATTTATCTTTATCTACTGGTTCCATAAACATATTTAAAGGCCTTACATAGACCGGCATATCGCCATATAATCCCTGATAGACTACCATCTTTTCTTCTGTCTCAGAGTGGATTGCAATAGTTAAAACACGATATAAGTTTCCTTTGAAATGTTTATAGATTTCGTTCTGTTTTGGTTCCAAAAGATTCACCATCCTATCTAATATCTTTTGTATTAGTTTGACCGATTCCTTGGATTTTGTCAATGCAAGGTTGTTTGTTCCTATCATTCTTTTTAATAAATAGACACGCGAATATGATCTTCATAGGAAATATCACATACCTTTAATGGTACTTGCCGAATCATTTCAAATAACGCTCGTTCTTGTTCTTTATTTCCCACTTCCAAACGTTTATGATGCACCTCAACAGTATATTCTCTGTTACCTGAAGTGTCTTTCAAATAATATAACATTACGCCAGCATGTCTATACTCTTTTCTAATAACTTCTTTAACCGTCTCTAAATACGCATCTTCTGCCTGCTTATATACTTCCCTGGGAATTTCTTTATTGGAAAAAGCTCTGCTTACAAAAGACACCGATCCCAAGAGTGTTGCTATACATACTACTAAAATGATTCTTCTACTAATTCTTTTCATTAATCTATTCCTGCCTTTCTGATCTGATATGACACATTTTCATTTCATTTCGCTCATACTGCATGTGCCGCAGCACCTATAATCAGAATACAGGAATCATTGTCCCATAAATTACCCAGTTGGTTTTAGGGCAATAAAAAAGTGGTGGAAAATCCACCACTTTTCTCAAAAATCTTAGTAATTTTCTTTTCTTACTTCAAAGTAAGCCTGTGGATGATTGCATACAGGACAAACTTCCGGAGCCTTTGTGCCAACTACGATATGGCCACAGTTTCTACATTCCCAAACCTGAACACCTGCTTTTTCAAATACCTGTTTTGATTCCACATTATTCAAAAGAGCTCGATATCTTTCTTCGTGAGATTTTTCGATAGCTGCTACACCACGGAATCTAGCCGCCAACTCAGGGAAACCTTCTTCTTCCGCTTCTCTAGCCATTCTGTCGTACATATCTGTCCATTCTGCATTTTCACCTTCTGCAGCATGTAAAAGATTTGTAGCGGTATCTCCCAACTCGCCCAACTCTTTGAACCACAATTTTGCATGTTCCTTCTCATTGTTTGCGGTATCTAAGAACAATGCTGCAATCTGCTCATACCCTGCTTTTTTTGCTACTGATGCAAAGTAGGTATATTTGTTTCTTGCCTGTGATTCGCCAGCAAAAGCCTCCCATAAATTCTTCTCTGTTTTTGTTCCTGCATATTTGCTCATTTTCTTTCTCCTTTTTGAAAATTATTATTCTTTTTCTTTTCTTTTCTTTCTCACAATAATCAAAAGTACAATCAAGCCTGCGATAACAACCAATCCGCCAACACCCATAAGAATTGGAACTAAGAATTCTTCCAATGGGCTCTTCTGATTCATTTCATCTAACAAGCCACCTGTCATAGGCTGGGGTTCTGCTACAGGCTGTACTTCCTCCTGTACAGCTGCATCTGCCATAGTAACCACTTCTTCTTGCTCTTCCTTCACAAAAACATATGGGCTACAGGTAGTAATATCGAATTCTACATAGCCATCGGGTGTAATCACTGCATCTTCTTTTATCCAATCCAATGTCATTTGTGCTTCATTTACATGATATACCGCAACCGTTTCCGTATTCATGTAATCGATTGCCTTCTTAGAAAGAGGTACCTTTACAGTTGCTTTTGCTGCCAAATCTCCGTTGTGAGCAAACATAGCTACAACTGTTTTTTTGTCATTCACTAAACCTTCAATCAAGGATTTTGTTTCTGTATCCTGCATTTCTTCCAGGATAGATACTTCTACATCCAAATCCATATCTTCCAGACTATCAGAAATATTTTCTGCATTAATCTTCCACTCCGTCTTGGATTTGTCTGTTACTACCAGATTAACTTGATTTTCCTGCATTACCTGTAATACTTTGGCTGTCAGAATAGCGTCTTCCGGATAAGATGCAGTTACTGTCTTTCCACTTCTTGCTTCAGAGACGGTTTCTTCTAAGGTTTTAGTTCCTTCCTTTGTAATGGTCTTCTTTGTACTTGTTGAAGATGCCTTCTGCGTTGTAGAAGATTCTTTTTGTGTTGTAGAAGCAGTTTGCTTTGTACCACTAGAAGACGAAGTTCCTGTTGCGGTAGTCCCTGTAGTTGAAGTACCTGTTGTCTTATTTGTGGTGTTCGTTGTATTAGAATTCTGAGTACCTGCGACAGTTACTACTGCCTTATTGGCATCGGTATCTGTAATGGGTGCTACAGTAATAACATTGTTGCCTGTAGGTGTTGCAGTTCCACTAGCTGTTCCAGTGCCTGAACTACTTCCTGAACCTGAACCACTTCCTGAACCTGTGCCGCTTCCTGTTCCTGATCCACTTCCTGAACCTGTTCCACTTCCTGAACCTGTGCCGCTTCCGCTTCCTGAGCCGCTTCCTGAACCTGTGCCGCTTCCTGAACCTGAGCCACTTCCTGAACCTGTGCCGCTTCCTGAACCTGTGCCGCTTCCTGTTCCAGATCCACTTCCTGTTCCACTTCCTGAGCCTGTTCCGCTTCCTGTTCCAGATCCACTACCTGAGCCGCTTCCGCTTCCTGAACCTGTTCCGCTTCCTGTTCCAGATCCACTTCCTGTTCCAGTTCCACTACCTGAGCCGCTTCCGCTTCCTGAACCTGTGCCACTTCCCGTGCCAGTTCCACTTCCTGAACCTGAACCACTTCCTGAGCCGCTTCCGCTTCCTGAGCCTGAGCCGCTTCCTGAACCCGTTCCACTTCCTAATCCCGAGCCACTTCCTGTATCAGAACCTCCTGTTCCAGTTTCAGTTCCACTTCCTGTATCAGAGCCACCACCTGTTCCAGGCTCTTCCGTATCCTCATTTCCAGGTTTCTCTTCCGGTGGATATGCGGTTAAATTCTCAAAGAATTCTAAGCTAGCAGCATTTCCGAAATTATTCACACCGGCATCGGCCTTTACCTTCACATATCTTGTTTTTACAGTATCGAACGAAAGAGATTTCACACTCTTATCATTTTTCCATCCTTCTGCCTCTGAAACCTTTTTCCAAGATACATTTGCAAGATCAATTTCATCACTCATATCATCACATACATATACGCTACAAGCAAGGAAATTACCGTTGGTACCGGTATCGTTTCTAGGGGTATAATCCACACCACTTAAGTACACCGGTTTTTCAAATTTAATAACAATATATCTCTCTAAATCACTGTTTGCTGTCCAATTTGTATGCCAATGGGTATTTGGTGTACCATCAATGGCAAGTTTTGCATTATTGGCACCACCCTGTGCAGAAGAAAAGCCAGCAACGCTTTCTCTCTTAATACCAATATAGGATCTTGTCTCTGTATGTGTATCCTGTGTAAAGGAATAATACACAGTATCACTTTGCAGATAGGTTTCTCTGGCTTTTGCACGAACTACTACATCACAATCACCCTCAAAGGTAGAATCTGTAGTCAATGGCTGCCAATTTCCGTCATCGTCAATACAATATTCATAATAATTAGCATTCACACCAATGAGCCTGTTCTCATTATCATTGGGATAAAAATTACTAGGTGAATTAGAATCTCTAATATCAATACTAAAATAATTTTCCGGCTCATCAGCCATACCTTCTAGCAAAATATAAATATCGTTATCTGCATCTATAGAGGCCAACTCCTGTGGTGTGAAAGTATAAACCATTGCAGTTTCATCTGGCTCTGCACTCTTATAATCCGACCAAGTATTGGATGTGGTTCTGGAAAGTGTATACTTGAATCGAACAGAAGTATAACTTTCATTAAACACCAATTTTCCTGCATGCTCTCCATCAAAGGAGAAGGTTGCCAATGCAAATTTACGATTTCCCAAGAAATAATTGGCCATGGTTCTTGTTACATTTGCATTTACAAAATCATTATTATTGTAAGATGCTCCTTTTACCAATGCGGCGGTTCTATACAGATTGGCCTGCGCCATAGCAACAGTGGCATCTTTGTCATTCAGGGAACGAGTATTTAATTCCCCAATCAAAATTCCCATCAGGTCATACATAGGCTCAGGAAAATGATTCATATTATCACCAAGCTTTTGTACCAATCCTAACAATTCTTCATTACTTGCTTCATTCTGAATTTTTAAGTTAATTAAATCTAACCAAGCATCCATATGGAAAGGTAAATAATTTATTGCTAACCGTAATGCCCGTTCTTTCTTCACAGCGTCTTCTGCTACGGATGCCAAAGTCACCAAGTTTTCAGCCATAACATAGTTGCCATACTGGTTTAAGGCAGCCTGTGCCATAGTCACATAAGAAACCTGATACTGGCTATTCCAATTATCAGACGCATTTCCCCAGTCTAAAGGCATTCTTTCACCTTTTTCGGATCCGGACCAACCGGACACATCATTATCAATTCCCCAGGCACCATTTCCTTCTGCATCCAAAGAATATATCAAAAAGGCTGCATGTCCCGGTTGCCCGATAACCGCAGAAGGTACACCAAAGGACTGAGCAAGGTTTGCACCGGTTTTGGAAATACCACCACATACAGAGCCTTCCTCAAATAAGTGCCACATTAGGTTAATACCCTTTTCATAAGGCAATCCATATTTCGTCAACTGATATTTTTCGTCCCACTTAGCAAATTCGGCAGGATCTCTATAAATATCTTTTGCATAGTTGTAGCCACCTGTATATCGGATATGATGATGGGGTGAATACAACATCGGGAATTTATTATCATTTTCACTGCTGCTTCTAGGATGCAGTCTCGCATAATTATTGGCCCAAGGAATTTCGTAATCGTACATCATGGTATCTACAACCCAACGAAGTTCCTCAACTTCCAGCTGTTCAAATATCGTATTATGCAAAACACCTGCTTCATACATATCCTTAAAAATCTTGAAACGATTTACAGGATCTCCAGCAGGCTTAGCGTCCATCCAGTTTATTACTGTATTGGAATGTGTCAGCGCAAGGGCATAAAACATCTTTTCATATAACTGACCTCTAGTCCCATAGGCAGTAGACAATTCAGTTTTATCCTTTAATACATCACTATAGTTCGCATATAAAGACGATAAAACCTCTAATGCACGAATATAATTTCCACCTACAGGTCTTCCACCTGCTGCAAATAAACTTAATGCATGAGCATCATTAAAGAACCATTGCATAAAAGTTTTATTCTCTTCCGCATGATCAGCCTCTGTCATAAATTGATTCAGGGAAATAAATTTTGCATTATTTACCAACTGATATTGTAATAGAAGCAACGCTAAATCATCCGGCAATTGATCTGCTGCCATACCGGACAAATACTCTTCATATTTTTCACGAATTAATTTTTCATAATAACTTTTCTGGTGGATAATGGTCTGTCCAACCGTATCAAAACCTTCCTCATAAACCATACCGTTTGCAATTACAGAATGGTCATTTCCGTTGCCACCATTAGGATCCATATAGAAGCGTAAATAACGATAGCCTTTTATTTCTACATTCACATATACAGAATTACCACTACCGGTTACTGCATCCGTCTGCACCAAAGAAGTCCAATTACTCAAATCCTTAGATACTTCTATGGTGAATTTCACATTTCCTCTAGGTTGGGAACTATCCACGCCCAAATATCCGGTGAAATAATCATAGATATGGTTTTCCCCTAAGTCAAAAATCAAATCAGATTTGGCATGGGCTAAAACACCCTTTTTAAAGGCAATAGTTACCCCGTCGATTTTTACGCTAATCAAATTACCATTTGTATTTTGATCTCGCTGATAAGAACCCCAGCCAATCGACTTCCTCTTCATCTCATCGTCGGTAAAATCAGAAAGATACTTTCGTGCCTTTATATTCTCCTCTGCCGAATACAGTGATGGGATTGTTTCGTATAACTGTACGGATCTCATATCCACTTCCTGACCGGCAGTTTCGATATCCTCATCATAGGAGTACCCATAATCATTCTGATATGTAGTTTCTTCCTCGTAAACAGGCGAATAATAGGATTCTCCACTTTCCGGAATTTCTATAGTTCCAAAGGAAATAGGTTCCCCGGTATACTCCATTGCATTAGCCGGAATGCTGGTCATAATGCAGGAAAAAGTCAAAATAAATGTTAAAAGTTTTCTTAGTTTTCTCAATGTAATCAACACCTTTCTACGTGCATATGTAGAGTTACCTACTCAATATTATAAACCAAAGTAGTTCCTATTACAATTCCCCAAAATAAATATTGGAGAACATAGTTTAAAATGGAAAAACCATCCCGAAGGATGGCTTTTTATGTTCATATCGATATTAATTAATAAAATTCGTCAATACACTGTCTTCTGTTTCAGGCATACCGTATGTTTTAATCCCCAAAGCAATACTCTTCATCAAGAAAGACATATTTCTTGCCAGAGTACGCATCGTCTGTCTGCCTTCTTCGTCAAGTTTTGCATCCCCCGGAGTCAATCCGTGAATGCTATTCCAATAATTGCTGGAGGCAACCGGCATACCGGACATCGTAAAGAACTTATTTAGTTCATCAAAGGCAGAAGAACAGCCGCCTCTTCTGGCACAAACCACACTGGCACCTACCTTCATGGTTTTGTCGAAATGTGTGCTATAGAATAATCTCTGCAAAAGTGCTACAAGAGTGGCATTGGCAGATCCAAAGTAAACAGGGCTGGCTACTACTAAACCATCTGCCTCGCGGAATTTTAAGGCAATGTCATTTACAATATCATTCACTACACATTCTCCCGAGTAAGCACAGCCACCACAAGCGGCACAACCGCGGATTGCCTTTTTCCCTACTACAATAGTTTCATATTCAATGCCTTCTTTTGCAAATACCTTTTCCATTTCCTGTAATGCAATTGCAGTATTTCCATTTTCCTTAGAACTTCCGTTTAATATAAGTACTTTCATATTTTTCCTCTTTTCTTTATGGAATGTCATTTTCCTATAGTATAAAATGCTTGTATCTATTATTCAAATAAAATCTTCTTGAGAATGCTTACATATCACTTTTCATACCTAAATCATTTGAATTAAATAGAACACAAAATAGGCAATCCATCCAAAGGAAAATAATCCTAATACAATGATAAATCCCGTTACCCTATCCCATACTACAGTTTTCTTCTTCCCTCTACGTATCCTAACCTTTACTGATTTTTGCGAATATAATCTTCTCTCCCAGATTTGGTCAGTCGGGAATATATTACGATAGGTTTTCCCTTCAATTTCATAAAAAGCATAGGGAATGCCTATTCCATCTCTTTTGATTTCCAAAAAAGACGCAGAAACTTTCTTTGTAAAGCAAAACGCTAGCAAGGCTATTGCAAAGAATAAAAAAAACAGCAGCGCGATAATTACAATCCCCCAGAAAACAAACAAAATCAGGGGCAGCGCAGGCTGCCCCAAGATAAAATAAATTACTATAATAATAAATACCGTTAAAATGTATTCCATACCACTTTTTCCTTCTTTTGTATTCTATACCATCTGCAGTTTTCAATTTGCTTTTTCATAGGATATTTAAGCATAACATAAGGCTCTGCTCCACATCAATGGGCAGAGCCTTTTTTATTCTAGTAATTTTCTTTTCTTACTTCAAAGAATGCTTGTGGGTGTTTATATTACATTTCGTTTTAATATTTCACTTCTATCTGTATACATTGTATGTAACATCTTTTCCGCTAATTCGCTCAAGGGTTTTTCATAGAACTCTTCATAAATACGGATAATATCCGGATTCTCATGGCTCTTTCGTAAGGTCATTGCCTCATCCTTTGTATATAAACTCTGGATTCTGGCTTTTCTTACTGCATCCTTGTCCTTCATGATGTCTTTGGGTTGCCCGCCACCACCGATACATCCTCCGGGACAAGTCATAACTTCTACAAAATGATATTTCTTTTCCCCATTTTTAATCTGTTCAATGACCTTTGCTGCATTTGCTGTACCATATACTACAGCAACATTAACATCCAAATCTCCTACCTTTAAGGTAGCTTCTCTAACACCTTCATAGCCTCTCACCGGAGTCAAGTTAAATAAAACTTCAGGGGATTTTTCTTTTGTAATATATTCATATGCAGTACGAAGCGCGGCTTCCATGACTCCACCGGTATTTCCAAAGATCACACCTGCACCGGAAGCTTCTCCCATAAAGTCATCGTAATCGCTATCTTCCAAGGACGCAAAATCAATCCCCTCTTCTTTGGCCCATTTTGCAAGCTCTCTGGTTGTGATCACATAATCCATATCCCGCAAGCCTTCTATGCCTAAATACTTTGCAGCATCACTCATTTCCTCTCTGCGAATCTCAAATTTCTTTGCAGTACAGGGTGTTAAGGCAACATTTACGATACTTTCCGGATTCAGTCCCTTTTTCTTTGCAAAAAAGGTTTTAATGGTAGGTCCCTGCATACCAATAGGGCTTTTCGCTGTGGAAATATGGGGCATCATTTCCGGATAGTAGGTTTCCACATACTTTACCCAAGCAGGACAACAGCTGGTAAACTGTGGAAGTGGTGCTGTATGCCTGGTTACTCTCTCAATCAATTCACTGGCTTCTTCTACGATAGTCAAATCTGCGGAAAAATTCGTATCCAACACAAAGTTTACGCCCAATTTTCTTAGTAAAGCAACCATTTTCCCTTGCACAAAGCTGCCATCCGGCATGCCAAATTCTTCTCCTAAAGCAGCTCTTACGGAAGGTGAAGTACTCACAATAACCACCTTTTCCGGATCCAAAACAGCTTTTCTCACATCCGGATACTCATACTTTTCTGTAATACTGTCAACAGGACAGACATTCGCACACTGTCCGCAGTTGATACATACCGCTTCGTTGCAGGTTTGTTCCAATGTGTAGGTTCCATGTATCCCTATATAATTGGTACAAACTTCCTTACACATACCGCATTTGATACATTTTTCCTCGTTACGACAAATGCTGGGATTGTTTTCTTCGATGGGCACACGCACATCTAATGGTAAATGATTCATTCTTACTGTTCTCCTATCTTTTCTTTTTTGCAAGTAGATATTTGTCTACTCTAAGTTTCTCCTTCTAAATATTCCATTTGTTTTGATTCAATAGCATCCTCATGTCCCTTTAATGCTGCAAAAGGAGCAAAAATTTTGGAGCGATCCAAAATATCCATAGGTGGATGTTTTCGTTTTTTCCCGGGAAAGGGATAGGGAAGATGAATTATATCATCATATTTATGGGTTTCTGTTATTTTAGGCACGATGTCCTCCTATCTGTTGATTACGATCTCTAGCGGTAGCCCCTTCTTCTAAATTTGTTCCTTTCAAAATGGCATTTTTCCCATATTTCTTCTTAATAGAAAGCATGGCTTCCTGTAAGGCTCTTTCCTTTTTATCCGATGTCAAATCGGAAAATAAATCTAACTGTTCATATTCACTCTCATCCGAAAGATTGTTGGCGGACAGAGTAATTCTTCTGGACAATAAATCTCTTGGTACAATTCTGTCATACAATGATAACACCTGTTCCATAATTCGTTTTGTACTGTTTGTAGGTTCTCCCAGGTTAGCAGTTCCATGGGCTGCCTTAGGCACCATCCTGCCATAGCGATCTATGTGTATTTCTCCTTGATAGGTCGTATTTTCCTGCTCTAAATTCACGCGATCGAATCCAATTGTAACAGTGACTGAATCGGTCATTTTCTTTTTTTCCACCAATTCCAGTACCATTTGGTCTGTCATTTCCTTTACCACGATTCTGGTTTTTGTAAAATCATAGGGTTCCTGTAAAACCTGTCCGGAAGAAATACTATTGGTTTGCGGACGAAAGGCTTTGATAGATTTCATGGTACAAGGTTCATAGCCCCAGGCATGATCAATCAATAATTCTGCATCAATTCCAAATATTTTATATAGCAAATCTTCATTTTCTATAGATGTTCTTGCAATATCTCCCATGGTATACATACCACATTGAGAAAGGCGTTTAACAGTTCCCTGCCCAATCCGCCAAAAATCCGTTAATGGAGTATGATCCCACAAATATTTGCGATAAGACATTTCGTCCAGACTGGCTATGCGAACGCCGTCTTTATCCGGCTGTACATGTTTTGCCAAAACATCCATTGCAATTTTACAAAGATACAGGTTTGTACCAATCCCTGCGGTGGCAGTAATTCCCGTATGTTCCAGCACATCTCGAATCATGGTCATAGCCAGGTCATGAGCATTCATATGATACAAATCTAAGTAGTCCGTCACATCCATAAAACATTCATCGATAGAATATACATGTATGTCCTCTGCACTAATATAAGAAAGATAGATTTCATAGATTTCCGCAGACACTTCTATGTAGCGCCCCATTCTAGGGGGCGCAACATGAAACGAGATTTCTTCTCCCGTTTGTGCCTCCACCTGTTTTACCTTCTGCAGCACCTCAAATAATCTGGCACGACCGGAGATTCCATAGGCTTTTAAAGCCGGTGACACAGCCAGGCAAATAGTTTTTTCGGTACGGGTTGGGTCTGCCACAACCAGTCTGGCAGTTAACGGATCCAGGCCTCTTTCCATACACTCAATGGAGGCATAGAAAGATTTTAAATCGATTGCAATATAGGTTCTGTTTTTCAATCCATACCTCCTAAATTAAATTATTTTTTAATTTTTGGCGAAAATATAAAGCTTGACAAATATCCAAAAATCAAAGCCCCACTACAGCCAACGGCTGCTGCTGAAAATCCACCGGTAAAAAGTCCCATAAAACCATTGGTTTCTACCGCTGATTTCACACCGTTCATAAGCACATCTCCAAATCCTAATAAAGGAACTGTAATTCCTGCTCCGGCAAATTCTTTTAGGGGTTCAAATAAACCAATAAAACTAAGGAAAGACCCACCTACTACCAGTAACACCATAATTCTTCCCGGTAACAGTTTAGTCTTCTCCATAAGAACCTGTACAAGGGCACAAACAAGCCCACCTATCACAAATGCTTTCACATACTCCATCTTTTTCCTGATCCTTTCTTCTACTCAACACACTTATAGTATTTGCAATCAGGAATGATTTATGCGAAACACATTTATCTTTCTAAACATTTATGTTAGATGACGATATACCTTAGTAATCTCTTCCACAATCTGACGGATATTTTTGCCCTCACAGGAAATGGTCAATTGAGCATATTTTTCATATAGCGGAATTCGTTCCTCATATAGTCCTTGTAAAGTCTGCCCCTCTTTTAAAGTAACGCCTCGTTCCTTTAAATCTCCCAGACGATCTGCAATTTCCGATAAACTAAGTTCCAAGTAAACCACCAAACCAATTTGAGACAGATGCTCCATGGCCGTTTTTCCATAAATAGCACTACCGCCGGTAGCAATCACTGCTTTTTCTACCTGCAATTCTCCATTGATTTGATTTTCGATTTCCCAAAAACCTTCTACACCGTGTTCCTCAATTAGCTCATGCAGCAATTTATCGCATTTTTCTTGAATCACCAAATCAGAATCCACAAAACGAAAGCCAAGTTTTTTTGCCAGAACTACACCTACTGTACTCTTTCCGGCTCCCGGCATGCCAATCAATACCACATTCTTTTTCATGAAGCCTTATTCTCCCAAGTAAGCAATTACTTCTACTTCGCACAAAACATCTTTTGGTAATTTTTTTACAGCCACACAGCTTCTGGCAGGCTTTTCCGTAAAGTATTTTTCATATACCTGATTAAAAGCTCCAAAATCTCCCATATCCTCCAAAAAGCAGGTTGTTTTTACAACTTTACTATACTCTGTACCTGCCGCAGAAAGAATGGCGCCAATATTTTTCATTACCTGTTCTGTTTGTTCTACAATTCCCTGGGCCTCAATCTGTCCGTTTTCCGGATTAATAGGGATTTGTCCGGAAGCGAATAAAAAATCGCCTGCCACAATAGCCTGAGAATAAGGTCCAATCGCTGCGGGGGCTTTATTTGTTGTAATTTTTTTCATCTGTATATCTCCTTCTTAATTTATGATTTAATTTTTTTATTCTTCAAAGGCAACTTTTACATAAAAACCTCTTTCATTTTCTATAACAGAAAGCACCTTACCTTCCTTTGCTAATAATCTCTCACGAAAGGGGAAGTTACCTGACATAGCAAGGGATGGATCAATGGTGTAATAATAGTTACTTGGTAATACACCTTCCGTAACATGTACCACATCTCCTTCCTGCAATAATCCCGGTCGTTCCATTTTAAATTCTATTTCTCTCATCATTTCTCTCCAGTATTTTTGTACTACTTAATCTAATGCAAGTATACCAAGCACCCTTTCTTTTCTCAAGAGTATTTCCTCTGTTTTTCCGCTTCGTATATTCCATCTTGAATTCCTTTTGACTAAATTCTCTCTATTACCACTGCATGTGCTATACCGGGCACAGTATTGCCTTCATTGTAACTGGTTTTACTCATCAGTGCTCCTGTAGGAACAAATAACACGCGTTTCCATTCTCCCTTTTCCATTTGTCTTAAAATATAAGCAGACAAAGTGGACGCAGCGCAACCACATCCACTTCCACCAGCATGGGTATCCTGGGTTTCCCCATCAAATATCTCAATGCCACAATCTGTATGGTTTTCTGATATATCAATTCCTTCTTGACTTAATAAGTCAATCAATACTTTTTGTCCAACTTTCCCTAAATCTCCGGTAATAATTTTATCATAGTCTTCCGGTGTTCTTCCAAAATCCTGCAAATGACATTTAACTGTATCCGCTGCTGCGGGCGCCATACAGCAGCCCATATTCATAGAATCTTTTAAACCATAGTCTATCATTTTTCCAAAGGTAACACCTGTAATCATTGCACGATTTGTAATACTATATTCATCCGATAAAAGAAATGCTCCACAACCTGTAACCGTCCAGGAAGCAGACAAGGGTCTTTGATTTCCATATCCCAAGGGATATCGAAATTCCTTCTCCACACTGCAAAAATGACTACTGGTGACACAAAGTACTTGCTTAGCGAAGCCCCCTGCAATACACATACTCCCTAAGCCAAGTGCCAGACCACTGGTAGAACAGGCACCAAATAAGCCTAATAATGGTCTTGCAAAATCTACTAAGCCAAAAATACTTGCCATAGATTGTCCAAGCAAATCTCCCGCAAACAGATATCTGACATCTTCTTTTTGGCAACCTGCTTTTTTCAAGACCAAATCCACTGTTTTCTTTTGCAATCTGCTTTCCGCTTCTTCCCAGGTTTCTCCCCCAAACATGGGATCTTTTGACACTTGATCAAAAAGCATACCCAGTGGTCCCTCTCCTTCTTTTTCTCCCACAATGGATGCGCTTTCTTTGATATACACAGGCTGTGAAAATCTCACACTTTGAGCACCTAAAAACTGATTTTGTTCCATATTCTATCCTTTCTGTTTCGTCTATTTCCTTTCTACTATTTTTTCAATTTTTCTATAAACTTATCCATAATTTTTCTACCTTTTTCTTTATTCCTTTTCCGTTTTCCTATATAATAGAAACAATGAAAAAGAAAATGGATAAAGGAGAATCATTTATGCCCAAAAGAACAGACATTAATAAGGTACTGATTATCGGTTCCGGTCCCATTGTAATTGGTCAAGCCTGTGAATTCGATTATTCCGGAACACAAGCTTGTAAAGCATTGCGAAAGCTGGGATATGAAATCGTTTTGGTAAATTCCAATCCGGCTACCATTATGACAGACCCGGAGACAGCAGATGTAACCTATATTGAACCCTTAAATGCAACCCGTTTGGAACAAATTATTGCCAAAGAGCGTCCCGATGCATTATTACCAAACTTAGGTGGACAGTCCGGTTTGAATCTTTGTTCTGAATTGTACAAAAAGGGAATTTTAGATAAATATAATGTGAAAGTCATTGGTGTTCAGGTAGATGCCATCGAGCGTGGTGAAGACCGTATTGAATTTAAAAACACTATGAATGCTCTTGGTATCGAAATGGCTCGTAGTGAGGTTGCCTACTCTGTTGAAGAAGCCTTAAACATTGCAGATCAATTAGGATACCCTGTGGTATTGCGTCCCGCTTACACTATGGGTGGTGCCGGCGGCGGTCTGGTATATAACAAAGAAGAGTTAAAAACTGTCTGTGCCAGAGGTCTTCAGGCCAGCCTGGTAGGCCAGGTTCTTGTAGAAGAATCTATTCTTGGTTGGGAAGAACTGGAATTAGAAGTAGTTCGTGATAGCGAAGGCAATATGATTACCGTTTGCTTCATTGAGAACATCGATCCATTGGGCGTACATACCGGTGACTCCTTCTGTTCTGCTCCAATGCTTACAATTTCTGAAGAATGTCAGAAGCGCTTGCAGGAACAGGCATATAAGATTGTAGATAGCGTTCAAGTAATTGGTGGTACGAATGTACAGTTTGCTCACGATCCTGTATCAGATCGTATTGTGGTAATCGAAATCAATCCCAGAACTTCTCGTTCCTCCGCTTTAGCTTCTAAAGCAACCGGTTTTCCTATTGCTTTGGTTTCCGCCATGTTGGCATGCGGCTTAACTTTAAAGGATATTCCTTGTGGAAAATACGGCACATTAGATAAATATGTTCCGGACGGAGATTATGTTGTTATCAAATTTGCTCGTTGGGCATTTGAAAAATTCAAAGGCGTAGAAGATAAGCTTGGTACACAGATGCGTGCTGTTGGTGAAGTTATGAGTATCGGTAAGACCTACAAAGAAGCTTTCCAGAAAGCAATCCGCAGTTTGGAAACCGGTCGCTACGGTTTAGGTCATGCCAAAGACTTTGACAAGCTTTCCAAAGAAGCTTTATTAAACAAATTGATTACTCCTTCCAGTGAAAGATACTTTGTTATGTACGAAGCGCTTCGTAAAGGTGCAACAATCGACGAAATCTTTGAACTTACCAAAGTAAAACATTATTTTATTGAGCAGATGAAGGAATTGGTTGAAGAAGAGGAAAAACTTCTAACCTTCAAGGGCAATTTACCGGAAGATACTCTCTTGATTCAAGCAAAGAAAGATGGATTCTCTGATAAATATTTGAGCCAACTGTTAGAAATTCCGGAAGCAGATATCCGTGGTAAACGAATTGCTTTAGGTGTAGAAGAAGCTTGGGAAGGTGTTCATGTCAGCGGCACGGAAAACAGTGCTTACTACTACTCTACTTACAATGCAGAAGACAAAAACCCAGTTTCCAACAATCGTAAAATCATGATTCTGGGTGGTGGTCCTAACCGTATCGGCCAGGGTATTGAATTCGACTACTGCTGTGTACATGCAGCTCTTGCTTTAAAGAAATTAGGTTTCGAAACCATCATTGTAAACTGTAATCCGGAAACCGTTTCTACCGATTATGATACTTCCGATAAATTGTATTTTGAGCCCCTTACCTTAGAAGATGTTTTAAGTATTTACAAGAAAGAACAGCCTTTGGGTGTAATCGCTCAGTTTGGCGGACAAACTCCTTTGAATCTTGCTGCTGATTTGGAAAAGAACGGCGTAAAGATTTTAGGTACCAGTCCTGCAGTTATTGATTTGGCAGAAGACCGTGATTTATTCCGTGAAATGATGGATAAGTTAGAAATTCCTATGCCGGAATCCGGAATGGCTACTACTGTAGAAGAAGCCACCGAGATTGCAAATCGCATTGGATACCCGGTTATGGTTCGTCCTTCCTATGTATTAGGAGGTCGTGGTATGGAAGTAGTTTACGACGACGAAGCTATGGCAGATTATATGAAAGCTGCTGTTGGTGTTACACCTGACAGACCAATTTTGATTGATAGATTCCTAAATCACGCTTTGGAATGTGAAGCCGATGCCATCAGTGATGGCACTCATGCCTTTGTTCCCGCTGTAATGGAACACATTGAATTGGCGGGTGTTCACTCCGGAGATAGTGCTTGTATCATCCCGTCCTTACATATTTCTCCTGAAAATGTAGAAACCATTAAGGAATATACCAGAAAAATAGCAGAAGAAATGCATGTTAAGGGTCTTATGAATATGCAGTATGCCATTGAAAAAGGAAAGGTATATGTATTAGAAGCCAATCCTCGTGCTTCCAGAACAGTACCTTTGGTTTCCAAGGTATGTAATACTCGTATGGTTCCTATTGCAACCCAAATTATTACCAGCGAATTAACCGGATTAGCTTCCCCCGTTCCAGAGTTAAAAGAACAAGCTATCCCTTACTTCGGTGTAAAAGAAGCAGCATTCCCATTTAATATGTTCCAGGAAGTAGATCCTCTATTAGGACCGGAAATGCGTTCTACCGGTGAGGTGCTTGGCTTATCTCCTTCTTATGGTGAAGCCTTCTATAAAGCACAGGAAGGTGTTGGTTCCCAGTTACCGCTTTCCGGCAAAGTATTAATCTCTGTGAACAGAAAAGATAAGGAAGAGGTTGTGGAAGTTGCAAAGGCTTTCCATAAATTAGGATTTTCTATTGTAGCTACCGGTACAACCTGCGATCTCATCAATGAAGCAGGCATTCCTGCTGAGCGAATCAAAAAACTCTACGAAGGTCGTCCGAATACCTTAGATGCTATTACCAATGGCGATTTTGCCTTGATTATCAACTCTCCTGCAGGTAAAGATAGTGTTACCGATGATAGTTATTTGAGAAAAGCAGCTATCAAAACAAAAACGCCTTACATTACCACTATTGCAGGTGCCAGAGCTTCCGTAGAAGGAATTGGTTATATCAAAACCCATTCTACCGGAGAAATCAAATCTCTCCAGACCTTGCACAGTGAAATAAAAAATAAATAATCTAAGAAACAGGCTGTCAATAGGCAGCCTGTTTTATTTTTTATAGCTATTTTCCCTTAAATATATTGCTATTCTACTTTCATTCGAGTGACAACCGAGTATATTTCAATTATTATTTCATTATAAAATAGGCAGGGGGGAACTATTATATGAATGTTGAAAAAAGCGGGAAATTTATTAGGGAATTAAGGAACCAAAAGAAGCTGACGCAAAAAGAACTTGCTGTATTATTGCATGTAACAGATAAAGCTGTCAGCAAATGGGAAACCGGAAAGTCAATGCCGGATTTCCAGATTATGCAAAGACTATGTGAAATATTGGAAATTAGTATTCCAGAATTATTAATAGGAGAAAAAGCAACCACAACTATGGGAACAAAAGAATGTGCTTCCCTAGTTATGGAATTAGCAGATAGAGAAAAAGTAAAAAAAGCCCAAACTTTAACATGGTATTTTGGTATTGGCTTTCTATTTTTAATGCTTACGATTTT
>JAKSSF010000030.1 GCA_024403235.1 Lachnospiraceae bacterium
CCATAATAGCACTTGGTACAATACCAACCAACACTAACAGCACAAAGATACGAACACGAAGACTTCTTAATATAGATATTTTAGAGATTCGTTCCTTAATCCACTTCCACATTCTGCGACTATCCTTTGAAATAGTATCCTACGCCCCATTTTGTCTGTACATACTTAGGATCACTTGGATTTTCTTCCACCTTTTCACGAAGTCGACGAATATGTACATCCACAGTTCTGACATCTCCCGGATAGCTGCTACCCCATACCAGGTTTAACAGTTTTTCACGGCTGTATACTTTATTGGGATTGGTCAATAACAGCTCTAATACATCAAATTCTTTGGCTGTTAAATTGATTTCTTTATCCGAAATATATACTCTTCTGGAGTCGCAATCCAAACGCATATTGCGTACTTCAATAATTTTGCTTGCCTCTTGTTCCGCCTTTTTATCCAAACGGCGGAAAATAGCCTTCATTCTGGCTTTTACTTCCAAAATATTAAAGGGCTTCGTAATATAATCATCTGCGCCATATTCCACGCCCAGAATCTTATCCATATCCTCCCCTTTTGCGGTTAACATAATAATAGGCACGGTGGAAAACTCTCGAATCTGCTGACACACTTCAAAGCCATCCATCTTAGGAAGCATCACATCCAGTAAAATGATGTCAAATTCCTGTTGCTTGGCAAGATTAAGTGCTTCCTCACCATCGTATGCTACTGCCACTTCCATACCATCCTGTTCCAAATTGAAGCGGATACCCTTTACAATTAATTTTTCATCATCTACTACTAATACTTTCTTACCCATATTATTTTATAATGCCTTTCTAATTTCCCACTGTAATATATGCTTCTATTTTCTGAAAGCCGCCTTCCTTGATTCCACTGACCTTCATAATATCCGTTATGGACGAAAAATTGCCGTGTTCCTGCCGATAGGCAATAATGCTATTGGCTTTATTCTCTCCAATCCCAGGCAAGGTACACAAAGTTGCCTTATCTGCCGTATTGATATTGATTTTTCCGTCAGAAGTTTTTCCCCCGTCTTGTACTGTTTCCGACTGTGTCAAACTCTCTGACGAACCTTTATCTTTTGCAGCTTCCAGTTCCTCCTTTGTAGGAACCAATATCTGCATCTGATCCTCTAATACCTTTGCCAGATTCCAATACTGGGTTGCGGCTTCTGCGCTAAAGCCACCTGCTGCCTGAATGGCATCTGCCACCCGGTCCCCCGGTGTCATTTCATACAGGCCTTCTTTCACCACTGCCCCACAGACATGGACATAAATAGGTCCCATTGGAACCAGTGTTTCTGTCCCCTGAACTTCTGCCTGTTCCCCATCCGGTGACACAACTTCCTGTCCGGAAAGAAGTTCCTGCTGTACTGCACTTTCTTCCACTTCTTCCCAGTCTGTTTCCACAGCAAAAGAAGACTTTCCGCACCCCCAAATAAACAACATTGGTAACACCAGGAAAATCTGTCCAAAAATCTTTATTTTTCTATTCATTTCCTATTCAAGCTTCCCCGCTTGCGATTCTTTTTTATTCTAGTCGAAACCCAACTGTTTTACAAGATGCTTTCGACGGAATTCTTAAGAAAACTTGGTACAGAGTACCCCGGAAACAGCCAATAAAATGCCGAAAAATTTCAACCAGGAAAAAGGTTGCTTTTCCACATTCCACCAGCCAAACACTTCTATTAAATAAGCCATGGTAATTTGGGAAACTACAATCACCATCACTGCCCTTGCAGGTCCCATAGCTTCCATACTTTTGATTACTGTATAAGTAATCACCGCTCCAATAGCGCCACCCAATAACATATATTTGGGTTCTACCCGAAATACATTCCAAAGAGGCTCTCTTTCCCAAATTCCCCAAGCCACCAAACAGGTACCTAATGCGAGGGCTTGCACAAAAGCACTGGCAGCCCATATTCCGGACACTTTCGTCACGCCTGTATTAAAAACACCTTGAATACTCATGCAAACGCCGGATAGAATGGCAATCAAAAAACCCACCATGATTTTTCTCCTTTTTTCATAAGTCTATCCTGCATATAAGTATTTTATTCCAAACAACAAAACACCCTTCCAGAAAACTTCTGAAAAGGTGTCTATTCGCTTTTAATCGCCAGCTGATTTGGCTGCCTCTATTTCTGCCGCCTCATCCAAATATTCAATTTCAATTTCTTCCTTCGGTAACTCTATCAGGGTTTCCTCGTAAGGTGTCCCTGTTACCTGAGTCATGATTTGTTCTGAAAGATTCTTCAGTGTTGCACTTACATTGGCCCCGCTCCATATCTGGGAAAATGCTATTTCCAACTGCACCCAGAAATTACTGGTAGCCAGCATTTTCGGTAAGGGAACAGAATATTCATATTCCTCCATAAAAGCCTGTATTCCTTCTTCCTGATGGGAAACGGTTTTATTGGCCGGAATTTTTCCTGTTTGTTCATACAAAGAATCCGCATTGTCACTTACCAAATATCTGGCAAATCGATTTGCATTTTCGATCTGTCTGCTATAGCCATTTATAACAATTCCATTGGTTACAGACATGCTTCTGGTTAACATATCTTCTTTCAAATCCGGAATCATGGCAAGACCATATTCAAAGTCAAATTCTCCATCTGCTTTTGCCTGCTCCAGTTTTTTCAAAATATCTGTAGTGGCAGTGGTATACACCATCTTTCCTTCCATAAACTCCTGAATTACACTGTTGTAAGCTACATCCTTTGCTTCAATAGAGAAAAATTGATTTAGATTTTGATATACCTGCAAGGCCTCTATAGCATCTTTATTATAGATACTAATTTCCTCTGTATTATCCCCATTAGGACCACCTACAGTTATATAGTTTCCCACAAAGAAATAATTATAGAAAATATCTGCTACATCCCATTTAAACACCGCTTCTACCGCTTCCGGTGCATCATAGTTGTCTGCCACATTTAACAAATCGTCGAAGGTATCCGGAATCAACTCTTCCATTCTTGCGCCTACTAAAGCAGACACAGCATCCTCTTCTATAGAATCATCCTCCGCCTTAATGGTATCCTCTGTCATTTTTTTCAGATAGGTCTTGTTATATAACAAGGCACTAGTTTCAAAATAATAGGGATATGCCATAATATGATCCCTATAGGTTACTGCACGAATGCCGCTTTCCGGAAAAATCGAGTCGTTGACCAAGTTGGTCTCATCCTCTATGGGGATTGCCAGCCCAGCCAAAGCTGCTTTTTCAATAGAATCATTGCTGACAATATATAAATCCGGACAGGTATCTGTATGCAAGGATGCCTCGCCGATATTTTCCAGATATTCTACCCCGGATTGCAACACCGGAATAACACGAACATCCGTCTCCTGTTGGAACCGTACAGCAAGACTACTGATATAATCTGTTAAATTTTCATCTGTATACCAAATATGCAAGGTATCCTTATTGTCAAACACATTCTGATATTCTCTGGTCTGATCCAAACTGCCTGCATAGGTAACACTGCCCAGCATACAAATCACCACAATAGAGGATACAATTCTTTTCCACAAACTCATACTATTTACTCAATTCCTAACACTTGTCTTTCACGATTTCTCAGTTTCTAAAATGCACTCTCTTAAGATTGCAATCATGTCATCCACATGTTCCTTTTCAATCACAAGAGGTGGTACAAAACGGATAATATTGGTACCTGCATTGATTAAAACAAGGCCATGCTCCAATGCCTTATTCAAAATGGGGCCTACCGGTTTCTTACAAACAACACCTTGCATCAGTCCCACACCTCTGCGCGTTTCCATACAATCGAATTCTTCCACTAGTTTGTCCAGTTTTTCTTCCAGATACGCACCAATTTCCTGCACATGAGAGAGAATCTGTTCTTTTTCCATGATTTCGATTACTTTACAGATTGCCATGGTTGCCAAAGGATTTCCACCATAGGTAGTGCCATGATCTCCTGCAACCAAGGACTGTCCTGCTACTTTTTCCGTCATGAGAAAAGCACCTACCGGCACGCCACAGCCTAAGGCTTTGGCACTGGTCATAATATCCGGTTTTACGCCATCATAAGCTTGCCAGGCAAACATATGACCGGTACGCCCCATACCGCACTGGATTTCATCTAATAGTAACAAAATGTCCTTTTCATCACAGAGTTTTCGAATTTCCTGTAAAAATGCTGCGTCTGCAGGATAAATGCCACCTTCTCCCTGTACAGTTTCCAGTAAAATGGCACAGGTTTTCTCATTGATCAGGGCTTTCACACTCTCTAGGTCATTCATCTGGGCAAAACGAATATTCCCAATCATGGGCTCAAAGGGTTCTCTGTACTTGGGATTTCCGGTAACAGATAATGCCCCCATGGTTCTTCCATGGAAAGAATGCTCCATAGCAATGATTTCATGATCTGTAGAACCATCTTTCAAATAGGCATATTTTCTGGCGGCTTTAATCGCCCCTTCAATCGCTTCTGCACCACTGTTGGTAAAAAATACCCGATCCATACCGGATATTTCTGTCAGTTTTTTGGAAGCCTCAATAGCAGGCATATTATAAAAGTAGTTGGAAGTATGCAACAGCTTATCTACCTGACTTTTCAGTGAATCATTATATTCCTTGTTGCCATAGCCTAAGGCAAATACTGCAATCCCGGCACAAAAGTCCAAATACTTCTTTCCGTTATAGTCATACAAATATACTTGATCCCCTTTTTCAAAAATAATGGGGAACCGATTATAGGTATGGAGAAGATTTTGTTCTGCCTCTTCCATATACTGTTCCATGGTATTCATAGATTTATCCTTTCTTCCTGCTTTTCGTATGCCTTTAGACTCTATCTACCCTTTACATATCTTCGTCTCGAATAATAGCAGTCCCAATACCTTGATCTGTAAAGATTTCCAGTAACAGACAGTGGGGAATTCTACCATCTAAGATATGTACTCTGTTTACCCCATTCTGGATAGCTGAGGTACAGTTATTCAGTTTTGGTAACATACCACCACCGATAAAGCCATCTGCAATCAATTTGTCGGCGTCACTTGCTTTAATTCTGGAAATAAAACTATTCTTGTCATTAATATCCTTATACAAGCCTTCAATATCAGTTAAAAATACCAGTTTATCAGCACCTACTGCTTTTGCAATGGCACAGGCTGCATCGTCTGCGTTGATGTTATAGGTCTCAAAATTCTCATCCAAACCAACCGGTGCCACGATAGGAAGAAAATCCTTTTCCAGCATATCATATAAAATCTTAGGATCTACTTTGGTAATTTCACCTACATAGCCAATGTCTTTTCCATCGGAATATTTCTTTTCCACAGTCAAAAGACCGCCATCTTTGCCGCTGATTCCCATGGCTTTTACACCCAGCTCCTGCACCAGTGTCACTAAACTTTTATTGACTTTACCCAAAACCATCTCTGCAATTTCCATGGTTTCTGCATCGGTTACACGAAGTCCATTGACAAATTCTGCTTCCTTGCCAACCTTTCCAACCCAACGGCTGATTTCCTTTCCCCCACCATGCACAATAATGGGCTTAAAGCCAACTAATTTCAACAATGTAACATCCTGAATCACATTACGCTTTAATTCCTCATTGCTCATAGCGGATCCACCGTATTTTACCACGATAATTTTACGGTTGAATTTTTGTATATAGGGCAGGGCTTCAATCAAAACCTCTGCTTTTTTCAATACCTGTTCCATATCTTTATCCATTGTTTTTTCCTCCTGCAAATCCCTTTTCGTAATCCTATTAGGATCTATAATCTGCATTAATTTTGACATAGTCATACGTCAAATCACATCCCCAGGCAAGGGCTTCTCCTTGACCCATTTTCATATCTACCAGGATACGCACTTCCGGCTCTGCCAAAATCTTGCTGGCTTCCTCTTCACTGTAATCCGTAGCCACACCATCCTTAAAAATTTGGATTCTGCCTTCTTTTCCTTCAAAAAACAGTTCCATGTTTTCCGGATCAAACTCCACTCCTGCATAACCAAGGGCACAAAGAATTCTGCCCCAGTTTGCATCATGTCCGTAAATAGCGGCCTTAGTAAGAGAAGAACAAATCACAGATTTTGCCAAAGTTTTTGCATCCTCTTTGCTAGCCGCATGAATAACCTTTGCTTCGATTAAAGCAGTGGCACCTTCTCCGTCTCCTGCCATCATTTTGGATAGGGCTACATTTACAAAATGAAGTGCCTCACAGAAGACTTTGTAATCTTCATTTTTTTCTGTAATAGTAGCATTGCCTGCCATACCATTTGCCAAAAGCAGCAAGGTATCATTGGAAGAAGTATCTCCATCCACAGAAACCATATTAAAGGTATCCTTCACATCCTCTCGCAAGGCTTCCTGTAATAAAGATTTCTCAATACTTACATCTGTTGTCAAAAAGCCAAGCATAGTACACATATTGGGGTGAATCATGCCGGAGCCTTTACACATACCGCCTAAGGTCACTTCTTTTCTATCTACTGTAAAAGTTACTGCAACCTGTTTGGATCTGTTATCTGTGGTCATAATGGCCTCTGCTGCCTGGGTGCCCGCTGCTTCGTCACTACCAAGCAATGGCTGTAATTTTTTTACGCCTGCTGTAATTTTATCAATAGGAAGCTGCATACCGATAACCCCGGTGGACGCCACCAACACAGCATCTTCCGGAATAGAAAGGCAACCTGCTGCCGCTTGAGCAGTTTCTTTACAATAGGAAAATCCCTGACTGCCGGTACAGGCATTGGCAATACCTGCATTCACCACTACTGCCTGGGCAAAGGGAGACTGTTCCACAATCTGCTTGTCCCATAAAACACATGCAGCCTTTACTACATTAGAAGTGAAAGTACCTGCCACCTGACAGGGCTTTTCACTATAAATCATAGCCATATCTTTTCTGTTTTTGTATTTAATACCGGCTTCTGCACCTGCTGCAAAAAAGCCCTTCGCTGCGGTTACCCCGCCTTTGATTTCTTTCATCCTACTCCTCCATATGCTTCCAAACTACCTATAGATTTGAAAGCATCAATACAGTTTGAAAAATTATCTGCAAACTATTTCATCTTTTAACTCATTGACCTTTTTAGTCAATTCCATGAATTCTATTGTATTACTGATTAAATCGAACAATATTTTCTGTATTCAAAACAAAATCATAATAGTTTAAATCCAAACGTTGGGTCCAGCCAATTTTTCTCCAAAAGGCATTGCCAATATCATTCTGTGTAAACGCAATCAATGAAACCTTACTGATTTGTTCCGCTTTTAAGGCATCCATACAATACACTACCATTTTGGTCCCAATGCCTTGCTTCCGAAATTCCGGTGCCACGCATACATGATACAAACAGCCTCGTCGTCCATCATGTCCACAAAGAATAGCACCTACAATCCTGCCATCCAATACTGCCACTACAGAGGTACTTGGATTTCGTTGTAAAAATCTCTCCACCCCTTCCCTGGAATCATCGATGCTTCGAATGGCAAACCCTTTGATGGTCATCCACAGTGCCTTCACACCGTCATAATCTTCAATTGTCATACCACGGATTTCTACTGTATTCATTACAACTGCAATCCCTTATCTTCTTCACATCCCAGCACAATATTCATACACTGAATAGCTGCACCGGAAGCACCTTTTCCTAAATTATCAAAGCGACTGGTTACTACCACTCGTTCCTCGTTACCGGTTACAAATATCTGCAAGCCATCCCAACCGGAACAAGCGTTGGCACCAATAAATCCATTGCTTTCTGCCTCTGCACCAAGAGGCATTACCTGAATAAACTTTTCTTTCTCATAATGGGCCGCAATAGCTTCCCAAATTTGTTCTACACCAGGCTTTCCATTCATCAGCTCTGTATAGAAAGGTAAGGACACAAACATGCCGGAATAAAAATCCGCAATAATGGGAGAAAATAAGGGTTCTTTTGCCAAACCTGCCATCTTCGTCATTTCCTTCAAATGCTTGTGCTGCTGGGAAAGGGCATATTCTCTGGGAGAATTGAACTCCTGTGGTTTTTCCTCTCCTTCATACACTGCGATAGTCTTTTTTCCTGCACCGGAATACCCGGAAATTGCAAATGCAGATACGGGATAGGAATCCGGCAACAATCCTGCTTGTATCAAGGGAGATGCAATGGAAATAAAGCCCGTTGCATAACAGCCCGGCACTGCAATTCGTTTGGAACCTGCAATAGCTTCTCTCTGTCCTTTTTTCCACTCCGGAAATCCATAGGTCCACCCACTCTCTGTACGATGGGCTGTGGAGGTATCTAAAACTGTTACATCCGGATTCTCAATCAAGGAAACAGATTCTTTTGCTGCCACATCCGGTAAGCAAAGAAAAGTAATATCGGATTGATTCATCATCTTTTTTCGTTCTGCAGGATCTTTTCGAAGTTCCGGGTCGATTTTTAATAAGGTAATATCCTCTCTTCCCTCGAATCGTTCATATATTCTTAAACCTGTGGTTCCTTCGGAACCATCAATAAAAACCTTTTTTGCCATTTCTATTCTCCCAAGTACTCTTGCACAATAAAATCTCTATTTTTACGCATAAACATACAGTTTTAAGTGTACTCTTTCTTTTTCATTCAGTCAACTTTCAAATAAATATTAATAGGTAGTAACAGGAAAATACTTTTTCTTTCCTTTTCGCATAACTATACATCATTTATACGCAATTATCAAGTTTTATTCAACTTTATGCATATTTATACATTAAATATTTTATTTTTATACATAAATACAAGTTGCAAAGGCCAATAGTTTGTTGTATGATAAGAACTAGGTTTTAGAAAAACAAACACTATCAGTTTTTACTGATACAATAAAAAATACTTTAGGAGGATAGTATGAAAGAAAAAGTTATTTTAGCCTATTCCGGCGGTTTGGATACCACAGCCATTATTCCTTGGTTAAAGGAAAATTTTGATTACGAAGTAGTTTGCGTCTGCATCGACTGTGGACAAGGAGAAGAATTGGATGGTTTGGAAGAACGCGCAAAATCTTGCGGTGCTGCCAAATTATACATTGAAGATGTGGTAGATGAATTCTGTGATGAATACATCGTTCCTTGTGTACAGGCCCATGCCGTTTATGAAAACAAATACTTATTAGGTACTTCTATGGCAAGACCTGTCATTGCAAAACGATTGGTAGAAATCGCCAGAAAAGAAGGGGCTACCGCAATTTGCCATGGTGCAACCGGTAAGGGAAATGACCAGATTCGTTTCGAGCTTGGCATCAAGGCTTTGGCTCCTGACTTAAAAATCATTGCAGCTTGGAGAAATGATGCTTGGACTATGAATTCCCGTGAAGAAGAAATTGAATACTGTAAAGCACACGGTATTCATCTTCCATTCTCTGCGGATAGCAGCTACAGCCGTGATCGTAACCTTTGGCACATCAGCCATGAAGGTTTGGAATTGGAAGATCCTGCAAATGAACCTAACTTTGAACATCTGTTAGTATTAGGTACCACTCCTGAGAAAGCACCTAATGAAGGCGAATATGTAACCATTTCTTTTGAAAAAGGTATTCCTACTGCTGTAAATGGAAAAGCAATGAAAGTATCTGATGTTATCCGCACCTTAAATGAAATGGGTGGAAAGCATGGTATTGGTATTGTAGATATCGTAGAAAACCGTGTTGTTGGTATGAAATCCCGTGGTGTATATGAAACTCCCGGTGGAACCATCCTTTACGAAGCACATCAGCAGTTAGAAGAATTGATTTTGGATCGTGATACCTATGCATTAAAGGCTGATATGGGTAACAAATTAGCACAGATTGTATATGAAGGAAAATGGTTTACTCCTCTTCGTGAAGCAGTACAGGCTTTCATCCAATCTACTCAGGAATATGTTACCGGTGAAGTAAAATTCAAACTTTACAAAGGTAACATCATTAAAGCAGGTACTACTTCTCCTTATTCTTTATACAACGAAAGTATTGCAAGTTTCACAACCGGTGATTTATATGATCATCACGATGCAGAAGGTTTCATTAACCTGTTCGGTTTATCTTGCAAAGTTCGTGCTATGAAGATGCAGGAAGTAAATGGAAAGAACTAAGACTGTCCGCTCTATTTTAGAAAGAACTATATGAAAGTTATTGTATATTTATTGATTTATCTATTGGTGCTAAATCTTTTTGAACTTACGCTCATGGGGATTGATAAGCAAAAGGCCAAAAGAAATGTTTTTCGTATTTCAGAAGCCAATCTCTTTTTGGTCGCCATATTGGGTGGCAGTATTGGTGGTATTTTAGGGATGCACCTTTTTCATCACAAAACAAGGAAATGGTATTTTGTGTACGGCATGCCGGCCATTTTGGTTGTGCAAATCCTACTGGTACTTTTCCTACTATTCTATTCACCAATAGAAATAAAACTGTTATAAACTGCACTAAAATATGCAAAAGAAAACGGATGCCACGGCATCCGTTTTTGTTTTATTTATCTATCTTCATTTATATATCATTCTCAGTGCTTTTATGCAGTAACAATAATTCCACCATCACTAGCATATAAACTACTTACCCCTCTGGTTTCCACAATATATACCTTTGCAAAGTCTGCTCGCTTTAACACAAGTTCTTTCATGTATTCTGCTCGCTGTCTATTATTGCAATGGCTGATCATCAAAACTCGCTTCTCTGATTTCACCATTTTTTCTACCAGGGCATCTGCCATTTTGTTCAGTGCTTTTTTAATCCCAATTCCCTGACCAGCCTGGAAAATAACACCCTGTCGTCCTTCCATAACAGGTTTAATGTTCAAGGTATTGGCAACCAAAGCCTTGACAGCACTCAAACGACCATTCTTTCGTAAGGCTTCCAAACTATCCAGTACAAAGAAAGTAGCAATTTCACTACGAAACTTTTCCAGTTTTTCTACAATTTCTTCAAAACTATATTTTCCACTTTCTTCTAACTCAATTGCCTTTAACGCAATTTGAGTTTCCCCTGTACTGGCTGATTCAGAGTCAATAACATGGATCTTTTTCTCACCATACTGCTCCAAATACATATCCTTGCCAACAACTGCACTATTATAACTACCACTTAAATGGGACGATAAAGTAATTACATATACATGCTCTTCCTCACCACCGTAGCTTTCCATATAGCTTTGTGGAGAAGGACAAGCAGATTTGGGACATTCCGGATAGGCTGCAACCTTCTTTAAAAAAGACAATTGATCAAAGGTTTCATCGTCTATAATAGCTTCCTCTCCAATTTGTAAGGTCAAAGGAATCAATTGAATTTTGGAATGATTTTTCCATTCCTCCGGCAAATCTCCGCAACTATCCATAACAATTTTATAACTCATATCTAACTCCTATATATCTGCCTTTTATCCACAGATTTATATTTCTAAATGTAGTTTTCATTACTACTTATAGTAGCACCATAGACTTATTTTGTAAAGTCTGGTTTTGACTGGCTCAAATTCGAGTTATGATATCGTCTGTCAAAAGTCACATCTTGATCAAACCATTCCGGTGGGATAAAGTGATTTGCCTCTTCTTCCGTAGGAAATTCCACCTCAGCAATCTTTAATCCAGCAAAACTATCTTCAAAAATATCCAGTTCGATGGTATAAGGCTCACAAGGAATGAGATACCTTTTTTTCCGTATAATGTTTCCATCTGCTTTGGGCAGTAAATGGAAATAACTTTCTTCATTCAGTGGAAGATTGTATTCCTCTCTGGCTAACATACCACTACCTTTATAGGTTAGGTAATACGTGTCATCCTCCCGTCGTATTCTAACTACAGGATTTACATTCAAATAGGCCTGTTCTAACAATTTACAGGGATATTTTTCTAACGCTTCCGGCAATTCTTTTATGGTAAATTTTCTTTCGATTTCCATGCCATTCTCCTACTGGACATACAGTTCTCTGTTACTATAATTCTTCCCAGCCAATTCCCTTTTCAGTCAAAAATTGCTTCATCCATTGATCCCAAAGTAAATCCGGGGTTTTATCCATAATAAAGGTACTAAAAGAAGTTCCCGTAGTTAGTACCAATCCATTCTGATCAAATTTGATTGTCACCAGTAATCCCTTTAAAGCGGGATTCAGTCCACTACATCCACCCTGTTCCAATAAAGAATAGGAGTCCTCCGGCTTTTGCTGTAAAACCAGTTTCAAAAGAGTTGGTGTCTTTTTTCCTTTTACCAATTCAAAGCAAATGGGACGAAGCTTTTCCCAGGTAGAAAAGTCATAGACCTCTTCTTCCAGCTCTTCTTTTGTATAAAAATCCGCATTGATACGACCATCAATCCAAAAAGAATTGTAGGTATGTATCACACCCTCTTGTACCAAAAAAGAATCCAGCAAAGGAGTAGCTAAAAGCTGTCCCATAAAATTTTTTACTTCTTTGATTTGTAATGCAACCATACTTACCCTACCCCTCTAATCCAATCGAAATCGCATTTCGAATTAATTGGTGTCTCTGATAATACTGAGGATAGAAGGGCTGATTGGTATCGTAAGGCTTGATAAAAAACATTTCTAGCACAGCCATATTGAAGGATTTCTGTTCTTCCTCTCCGGAATCCTTCAAAAGTGTTCGAATATCTCGTAGCAAGTCATGCCAGGATAAAACAAATTTTTCATACTGTCCCAATTCCGGAATATCCAACCACTTTTTGATTTTGATTTTAGATTTATTGGGATAAGGGCATTCCTTTACCTGATGGAAATAAGAAAAGCCGCCCCCTTCATAGATACGCCCTAAAGGAAATAATCTGCAAAAGCCCGGTCGGAAATCATGGATAGAGCATCTTCCAGTTTCACTTAGAAAACCGCAGGCATTTGTTTTCTTTTCCATAACAATGTTGGGTAAAATAACGCCTTCCACTACATTCAGTTCCAGTTTTCCCTGCAAAAGGGCTTCCATATCCCCTTCTATGCCTTTGGTCAATTGGTATACATCGTAAGGATCCAGCACAATGGAAGTACCCATATCTTTACAACAAGCACTGCAATCCTTGCAATCATTACAACTAATGCGAACCAAATCCTCTTTGCTATAACGTTTTCCATTGGAAATATCCGACATATTTACATCTCGAAGCATTCTGTTCCCCTTCTTCTGTACTAAACGATACCCTTCTCTTTTCTAAGCTCTGCCGTACTGTACTGCTAATTCCTTCATGTGATTAGCCAATTTACCGGTCAAAGCGCCTTTCTTCAAACGCCACTTCCAGTTATCTCCCCGTGTAGACGGTGTGTTCACTCTGGCTTCTCCACCTAGTCCCATATAATCCTGAATAGGAATAATACAGATATCTGCAATAGAAGATAATGCGGCTCTGGCAAAGGCTTCATAGGCCTTACCATCTTCTGAGATAGCTAAATATTCTTTGGAATATTTATGGGCCGTTTTATTGGTGCTTTCGTACCAATGTTGCATAGTATCGTTATCATGGGTTCCCGTATAAACCACGCAATTTCTTTTATAATTATGAGGTAAATAAGCATTCCCTGCCCCACTGTCATAGGCAAACTGCAGTACCTTCATACCAGGGAATCCAGTCTCCTTTACCAACTGCAATACACTTTCTGTTAAAAATCCCAAATCCTCTGCAATAACAGCCTTTTCTCCTAAGCGTTCCTTCATCACGCGAAACAAATCCATTCCCGGTCCTTTTTCCCAATGTCCATGCTCTGCCGTCTTATCTCCATAGGGAATGGCATAATACTCATCAAATCCACGGAAATGATCAATACGAAGCACATCATATAATTGATAGCAATAGCCAATTCGTCGCATCCACCAATCGTATCCGGTTTTCTTATGATAATCCCAACGATATAAAGGATTGCCCCATAACTGTCCTGTGGCAGAAAAAGCATCCGGAGGACATCCAGCCACAGCTTTTGGTTCTCCTGTCTCTTCTAACTGGAACAAGTCCGGATTTGCCCAGGCATCTGCACTATCTAAGGCTACATAAATGGGAATATCTCCTACGATTTCAATCCCCTTTTCATTGGCATATGCTTTTAGCTTCTTCCACTGTTTTGCAAAATAGTATTGCTGAAACTGATAACACTCAATTTCCGGCCACAATTTTTCCCGATACTCTGTGATAGTTTCCGGATCTCGAAGTCGAAGCGATTCTTCCCATTCAATCCAATTAATGCCATCTAAAGAATCTTTAATGGCCATGTACAGGGAATAATCTTCCAGCCAAAATGCGTTTTCTTCCACAAACCTCTGAAACTCTAAATTTGTAGCTATATTACTTCTCTCATAAGCTTTTTTCAGTAAAGAAAATCTCCCCTGATAAATACGCTCATAATCCACATATTCCGGATGTCCCACAAACTGACAGTCATTGCATTCCTTTTTTGTCAAAAGCCCTTCTTTTATTAACTCTTCCAAATCAATATAATAGGGATTTCCCGCAAAAGTTGAAAAAGACTGATAAGGGGAATCCCCATATCCGGTAGGTCCCAGGGGAAGAATTTGCCAAAGCTTCTGTCCTGCTTTTTCCAAAAAATCCACAAATTCATAACTTTCTTTTGAAAATGTTCCAATTCCATACTGAGATGGCAGTGAAGAAATGGGCAATAATACTCCGCTTTTTCTCATAGTTTATTCCTTTTAAATCATCAATCGTATTTTATTTATTAAAACAACACAACTATCATCATAGCATTCTAAAATTCATCTCACAAGTACAAATACAAAAAACTGATAAGTATGGACACTTCTTCGTCCATACTTATCAGTCTAAATTCTTAGGCATATATTTTTTGTATAATAGCCAACACCTCATCATCATCATAAGGTTTCATAATAAAATCGGCTGCCCCATGCTTGATTGCATCCACTACTTTCTCTTTCTGTCCTGCTGCAGAAATCATCACTACCTTAATATCCGGATACTTTTCCTTTATCAGTTTCAAGCATTCTAAACCGTTCAGTTTTGGCATAGTAATATCCATCGTTACTAACTCAGGTTGCAACTCCTTACATTTGATAAAGCCGTCTTCTCCATCTACGGCCTCTGCCAATACTTCGTGACCACCGTCTTCTAAAATCTGGCGGAGCATTTTCCTTGATGTTCTAGAATCATCTACAATTAAAATTTTAGCCATTTTTTATCTCTCTATACTTTCTTTCCTATTTAATAACCTCTACCTTACAATCTACACCAATTCCAAGCATCGCTGCAGACTGTCCTACATAGATGGGAATTCTCAAAATTTCTTTTCCGGAAATTTTATGAGAAGTATCGCAAAATTCCGGTGGACACATTTCATAACTTCCACTATCCTTCTGGCTACTTACATATAAACCATTAATCACATTCAAAAGCTCTCCGATGGCATCTAAAGCATCCATATCAACTACCGCAAATTCTTCTTTTCCGAAAAGCCTTGCTGTAGGAAGTAAGCCTTCTACTCTACCAGCTAAAATTAACTGATATCCATTTTTGCCTTCTACTGTTTGCATTGCGGAATTGTCCATAACACAAGTTTCAATAAGACTTGATTTTCCAATGTAAATATCTCTATCCACGAGGCGAAGCATAGCTCTTATGGCTACACCTGCCAGTTCACTATATTGTTGTCCTTCCGACGGCAGGAAAATATGCAAAATATTATCTACATCATCACTCTTTAATGCTTCCATATCAGAAGGGCTTAAATGATTTTCGTTTTGATATGATACTACCCACTGCTCCAGTTGCTGCAATGTCATAATATTTAGATTTTCAAGCGCCTGTGCAAAAGAAAGGTATGGATTCCCTTGCTTACGAAGCAGGGTTGCCACCTGTCCTTCTGTCAATAAATTATTTTCTATTGCAATATCTCCGAAGCGCTTATCCATAATTGCCTGAAGCCTGTTCACACGATCCGCTTCCTTAACGCTCATAAAGCCTTCTGCCACAGCAATTAAACCAAGCTTAACCCTTGATTTTTCCTGCTCTTTCAATATCGCCTTAAACTCTTTTACTGTTATCACTTCTTTGGACATCAAGTAGTGCCCTAAAATACTTGCTACCATAGTTTATTTATCCCCTATGTATTCTATTTCATACTACTATATTTTAATTATAAAAAGGAAAATACGCAATACCCAATATAGCTAATTAGCAACAAGATTCCTTGCCATCTGGATACCTTTTTCTTCAAAATAGTTGGCAATAATAATATACCCATTACAAATAACGCAATTGGCATATCCACTCTGTAGGTAGACGGTTCCATAGGAATGCCACCAATTGCACCAGGAATACCAATGACCAAAAGCATATTTAAGATATTGGCACCAATAATATTCCCAAGGCCAACATTGGCAAACCCCTTGATTAAAGATACTACTGAAGTAACCAATTCCGGCAAGGATGTACCAAGTGCAATAAAAGTAACCGCAATCACTCGTTCCGGTACCCCCAAAGCACTGGCAATGGCAATCCCATTATCTACCAAAAGATTGGCACCTACATATAGAAGAGCTGCACATACTGCCAAAATCACCAACTGTTTTACTACGGAAATATTCTCTTCCGCAGCAGTATCTTCTTCATCACCTTCTTCAGAAGATTTTTTAATATTTAAATACGCATATAAAGCAAATAATACAAGCAAAGCAATACCGGATATCTGATTGATTTGTCCCGTAAAATTTGATACTGCAATCATTCCCACTAATGTCAAAAAGAAAAAGGCACTTCTCCATTTTAATGGAAGTACATTTACTTTACTGGTTGGCTTAATTGTCTGTGTAATACCGGCTATCAAAGCAGTGTTACAAATAATAGATCCAAAAGCATTTCCCGCTGCAATAGCTGTAGAACCATGAAAAGCAGCTGTGGTAGAAACCAAAATCTCCGGCAAGGTTGTACCTAGGCTAACAATGGTTGCCCCTACTACAATTTCCGGTATTCCAAGCTTCTTTGCAATAGCAACTGCCGCATCTACCAAACGATCTCCGCCTAAACAAATAAGCACTAACCCTAAAACAAATAATGCAATTACTTTAATCATATTTTCCCTTTCATAGCCCCAAATATTCATAGTAAAAAAAATCCCGAAACCACTTTTCTCTTTGGTTTCGGGTAGTGCGGATGACAGGAATCGAACCTGCACGGTCTCCCACTAGAACCTAAATCTAGCGCGTCTGCCAGTTCCGCCACATCCGCGTAGCACGTTTAGAATTATAGTCAAAATTTTCATATATGTCAATGAAAATTTACCCATGTACGTTATTATATAAAATTATAAAAAACCCAGAAGAAAAATCTTCCGGGTTTTCTAGGTTCATAACCTTGTTAACAAAGTGATGAAATTTAAGTAGTTCTTCTTGATAAGAGATGTTGCTCCACCAACTCGGTTAGTGAAGCAGCATTTCCTGGGATTTCAGTTCCTTAACCACTGCATATCAAATTCCGTAAAATCTGTTATACAATATGTGGCTCCTGCTCGAATCAGCTCAGGATGGATTGAATCACTACCAATTCCAATAATTAATCCTGCGCCTAGCTCTTTTGCTAATGAAATAGCATGAAGACTATCTTCCACTACGACGCATTCTTGAAGTGTCACACCCAATCTTTTAGCTGCCTCTATATGCATCGCCCCTTTATTTTCATAGGTCCCATCGTCATATACAACCATTTCCTTATCAAACCACTGCTCGAGTCCAAAAGTCTCAAAATAGAAATCTATATTGGGACGTATGGAAGCACTAGCTAAGATAAAAGGAACCTTTGTATCTGTCAACTTCCGGAACAACTCAGGAGCACCTGCAACTAGTCGCAGTTTTTCAGGATGTTTTTTACACATTTCCCGGTAAAGAGATTCTTTATGGTCCGACCACCAATCTCTTTCCGAAGGGGTAAGTTCCGGGGCCATCTTCTGAATGATATCATCATTTCTTGCTCCTAACACAGAGCTATCCAGATTCCCTTTTTCCTTACCATCATTTAACTCACGGTAAATCTCTGCCCAAGCTTCCTTATGGAAGCTTGAGTCAAAGAATAATGTACCATTAAAATCAAGGAGTACTGATTTCATAGTCTGCTATCTTAGAAGAGACCGATGAATGCACCAACAATACCGATAACAAGTAATAAAACGATACATTTGATAGGTGTCCAACCTTTTTTCTTCATTAAGAAGTATAACATTAATGTTAATCCCAATGGAATTAATTTAGGAAGAACGCCATCCAAAATGCTCTGGATGTTGATAGGAGCATCACCATTAGCGATTTCCAATGCAACAGTTGTTCCACCGTAGTTAGATGTTAAAGCACCAACGATGAATACACCAAGCATAGAAGCTGCTCTTGTGAACTCTTTCGCATTAGCTGTCAATAATTCGATAGCCTGTGTACCTAACTTGTAAGACCATCCCATTAACCAGAAACGAACGGCAAACTGAACTGCGTTGAAAATGATAAGGAATAAGATAGGACCAGCGAAAGAACCATTAATTGCCATGTTAGAGCAGATACCTGCTGCGATAGGAACTAATGTGAACCAGAAAATAGCATCACCGATACCACCAAGAGGGCCCATAGCAGCCACACGTACGGCACGGATTGTGTTAATGTCAGCTTTCTGCTGCTCTAATGATAAAACAATACCCATTACGAATGTTACAAGGAATGGATGTGTATTGAAGAACTCTAAGTTATGAGCCATAGAGATCTTTAAGTCTTCTTCATTGTCTGCATGAATTTTTTCAAGACCTGGTAAAATACCATATAACCAACCTGCAGCCTGCATTCTTTCGTAGTTGAAAGAACCCTGTAAGTTCAATGAACGCCATACCATTTTGTTCAAAGTAGCTTTGTCCAAAGGCTGAGCGGGTGTTAAGTTATTATAAGATGTAGCGTTTGTAATATTAGATGCCATCTTCGTCACCTCCTGCTGCGCTTCCTGCATTTGCTTTGATTGCACAACGTGTCTGGAAGTCATACAATGCAACTGCGATACCAACAAATGCGATAAGGATTAATGCTGAGCCACCTAATTCAGGAATATATCCGATTACTGTAGCTAAAGCGAAACCTGCGAAGTAAATACCCCACAAATCGTTAGAAAGCATGATACGAAGTAATACTGCGAAACCTACGAAACGCATCATACCACCAGCTGCTGATAAACCAGCCATAATTTTAGCAACTACAGGAGTTGCTGCTGCGTTAGCAAAAGAAGTACCAAGAGCTTCACCACCGATAAGACCAGCTACACAAACGATTGCGAAAGCTGCACCGAGGATAGCCATTGCACAGTAGTTAAGGGTAACGATACCTTTTGTATCACCTTTTTCTGCACATTTGTCAGCCCAAGACATCATAGGAGACATAGCTGTGAAAAGTAAAGTAACCATGTACTGACCTACTAATGCGAAAGGAACTGCTAAACCAACTGCTGCTGTTGTATCAAGGCCAGATGCTACTGCAAATACGGTTGCCATGATACCACCGATAACTGCGTTCGGAGGCTGAGCACCACCAACAGGCATGTTACCAATTGTCATTAACTGATATGTACCACCAACTACAAGACCAGTGTGAAGGTCGCCAAGGATAGCGCCAACTACTGCACCTGTTACGATTGGCTGATACAGAGATTCTAATAAGTTGAACTGGTCAATTGCTACGATAAAAGCAACAATTGCTACCAGGATAATCTGAATTGCATTAAAACTCATGATTATTCAATCTCCTTCCAATGTAATATTAAATTTTTAGTTTTTGATTATGAGAATAATTTCTCGATGTTTTCTGCGCCCTCAGATGGAACTCTTCTGATTTCAAGCTCTACACCTAATTCACGCATCTTTGCAAATGCTGCCACGTCTGCATCATCTACGGCTACAGAGCCTGCAACCTGACGCTTGCCTTCAGCCATATGCATGTTACCAATATTTACTTTTTTGATCGGAACACCACCTTCAACCAATTTCAAAACATCCTGTGGATTCTCACATACAATGAAAATCATCTGTTTGTCAGACGCTTTGTGAATAGTTTCGATGGTCTTCTGAACTGACCAGTAACGCATAGAAGCATAACTAGGTGCTGCCATATCCATAAGCCCCTGACGAAGTTTATTTGTAGAAACTTCATCATTTGCTACTAAGATAAGGTTTGCGCCAATGCTACCACACCACTGGGTTGCAACCTGTCCGTGTACCAGACGGTTGTCAATACGTGTTAAAACAATATTGGGCATTTGACTCCCCTCCTTGATTATGATTCTCCCCTGAAAATCCCATTCAGAGTACTTTAATTATAATTTTTTTCAAAAAATTAGTCTTTGTATTTTTTAGCATATTCGGTACTTATTTTAGTTTTTTTTAATAATTTTTAGTTATAATTTACAATTCTGATACTTCCCCGCCTCAGGATGTAGGTATTTTTTAGGAAAACGCAAAATTTTACTCTATGTTTTTTCTTGGAAATTTTTTTCTTTTTTTACTATTTCCGCTAATTTTTTAATAAGCAACTAGACTTTTTGCACTTTTTAGTGGTATAATTCACTAAGTTCTACTACTAATATATCAAAAAATACAAATTTAGATAGGAATTTAGAAAATGCAGCAAAAAACTTCCAGCCTGGAATTTGACAAATACGGGAAAGTATATTCCACTCCAATCGACTTAAGCCAAATGCAATACACCAGCAGAGACTGGCATGTACTGAATAATTCTGCCATTGTCCAGATGTATTACTTTTCCTGCGAAGTATATTTGGAAATGCAAACCGGTATGGCAAATCTTTTAATTAGCACTACTCCCGATAACGAATCCTTAGAATTGTTTTCCATTCATCGGTATGTAAAGATTAAGCCTTACATGTATTTTTCGCTTTCCGCAGTGACACCAAACATCACCTATAAGTTAATTTATCCTGTTGGGCAGGAAGCAACCATGGTATCCCTTCCCACACCTTATATCCCAAATCGTATTGTTCCCAGAATTCGTATCAACGAAATTTTGGGGTGTTACTATAATGCCAGAATTTCCGGCTACAACTTTACAGGAGAACAGCATAATTACTTTGAATTAACTTTTGTGGATAGGGGAAGTTTAATCACTTCCATCAACAATAAGCATTTTGATCTCAAAGAACGGGAAATGATTTTCTACGGTCCGGGACAATTTCACAATCAACATATTGAAGAAGGAAATTCCTGCTCCTATGTAACCATTATATTTGATATGGATTTTATGAATTATAATATGGAAAATACCCATTATGAAGCCTTGCTGAACCGTGTTTTTCCTTATGACAAAAAAATTTATTCTTTAATGAAAGATTTTGTCCAGGAAAGTTCTATGCAATCCCCCTATTCCAATAGCTTAATGCTTTCTATTTTACAGGAAATTATTTTGCGTCTGTTGCAGGGAGATGATAGCCAAAGCAAAAAGGAAAAGCCCGTAAACAATGTTCGTCAGCATTATCAGGACGAGTTACTGGAAAAAATATTAACCTATATAGATGACTCTATTTATGAGCCTATTACCATTGCGGAGATTTGCCAGAAATTTTCTATGTCTCGTTCTTCTTTGCAAATATTATTTAAAGCCAATTTAGACCAGACACCCAAAAAATATATCAATGATTTGAAATTAGAAAAAAGTAAGCAACTGATTCAGGAAAGTAAATATACCATCAGTGAAATCTCTTTGATGCTTGGGTTTAACTCCATTCACTACTTTTCCCGTGCCTTTACCGCCAAATACGGAATGGCTCCCAGTGAGTATTCTAAGCAAATTTATAGTTTAAAATAATCTCATTTTGACCAAAGGTATTTTGCTAAAGCATACCATTGTACTCAGATTACAACATACAAAAAGCGCCTGGAATTTTCATTCTAAGCGCTTTGTTCTTTGCTAAGGATCTTTATTTACTTTCTTCCTTTTTACTATCTCCATTCATCAATGTCTGAATAGAGTAACGGGATGCCTTGATTACAGTTCCCTTACCAATTTCAACATTGACTGTTTCATCTTCAATACCAACAACCTTTCCATAAAGGCCGCCGGCAAAAACAATCTGACTGCCAATCTTCAATTCGGTATGGACTGTTTTCAGTTCTTCTCTTCTCTTCCTTACATTCACTGCAGAAACTAAAGAAACGCCGAAAAATACAACGCACAAAACAATGAACATAGTCAAAAGAGTGGTTAATACAACATTCCAACTAAACATCTTAAATACCATCCTCGTCTGCATCGTCTTCATGTACTTCTAATACAAAGCGAACGATAGCATCTTTTGCTTCTAACATAACAGCTTCTGCTAATTCTACAGGATCATCCATCCAGCTCTTAGAAGTATTTGCTACCAAAAGCATTGCTGCACTTGCACCACCAACTACCTCGATTTTACGATCCGGAAGTTCTGCTTTACAGGTTACAGACTGATTGAACGGTGAACCACCTGCCAAATCAGCTAATACTAACACGCCATCGCAATCCTTTAACTGCTCTAATGCTGCCATAAGATCATCATGAAGAACTTCTGTAGAATCTCCCTTGAAATCAACCGCAAGTACTGCCTCAGGTGCTCCAGCTAAAAGCTGAAGATTAGATAAAAGGCCTGTACCAAAATTACCATGTCCAGTAACGATAACACCTACCATTTTTGTTCCCTCCTATTATTTGGACTATTTACCCCAAATTATTTTCTTGTGTATGGATACAGAGTAACCCCTTTTACTACACGGTTTACTTCACCGGTAGGGCAAGGATTATCGGGTGTAATGTTTAAAGAAAGAGATTTCATTACTGCTAAGGTCTGTGCAAATGGAATATAGTTAAAGCCAAGTAAGACATTATCCATTGCTTTTCCGTCAGAAATCTGAATCTGGTAATCTACCAAATCAGCCAAGCCATCGCAAGGAGTATTGTAAACTGCTACAATACGATTTGCTTTTCTCTGAGGTCCCATTTCTTTAATCAAATCGATTTCATATTTACGTCTGTATTCATCATCACTTAAGTATACTACAGTTAAGGTAGTATCATCAATAATAGATTTTGGTCCGTGACGGAAACCAAGTGGTGAATCATACATGGTAGCAACCTGTCCAGCTGTTAACTCTAACATCTTCAAAGCAGATTCCTGAGAAACACCCTTTAACGCTACATTGCCAAGGTATACAATACGTTTGAAGTCAAAGCTGTCAACGATTGCCTGCACTGCATCGTACTGATTATCTAAGAAGCTCTGAACAGCCACACAGATTTTTTCGATATCTGCTGTGATTTCTTCTAAACGGTCTAAATTAAATGCTAAATAAGTAGCCATGTACATATTTGAAAAACTTGATGTCATAGCAAATGACTGGTCATGTGTTTCAGGTGTTAAATTCAACGCGAAACAGTTATCTCTGGAATCTGCTAATTTTGAAAGAGTACCTTCATGGTTACAGGTTACAAAGATGTGATATAAGTTTTCACATACTGCTTCTGCTGCTTCTACCGCACCTAAACTTTCCGGAGAATTACCGGAACGGCCAAAGCTTACTAATATAGTAGGTTTTTTGCGAGAAAGAAAACTTTCCGGAGAAGGAACGATGTCTGTTGTACCATAAGATTTTACTTTATGGTTGTACTTTTTATTTAACGCCTGGTATAAAGAATTGCCAACAAATTCACTGGTACCGGCACCGGTTAAAACGATGTCAAAATCTTCTGCTTTTACAACCTGATCAATAAATTTCTGCAGTTCATCCTTACATGCTGCAATCTGCGCACAGGTCTTTCTCCAGGTAGCAGGCTGTTGATAAATCTCCTGCAATGTGAAAGTAGATGAAGTAGCCTGCATCTTGTCTTCTGCAATACCAAAAATGTTCATAATTACGAATACCTCCTAAGAATATTTGATACTTCATTATAGTCATTTCTTTTCAAAAAATACAATACTTGTACTAAAACTAATACTGTTTCCACTAAAAATTGCAAATCAATTTATACAAATGGTATTATAATAAAAAGTAGATAATTTTATCTCATATTATAAGGAGGGTTATTTTTATGATTATTCAAAGTAAAAAAGTTTGGCTTGCAGACCAATTCTTTGCTGCTGCAATCGAAATGCAGGATGGAACAATCACCAGTGTATTTCCATATGGAAGCAAGCCTGTAGATGTAGACTACGGCGACAAACGTATCGTTCCCGGTTTCTTAGACATTCACTGTCATGGCGCCTTTGAATTTGATACCAACGATGCCAACGAGGAAGGTCTTAGAAACTGGACTAAAAATATTGTAAAAGAAGGTGTTACCGGTTTCTTAGCTACTACCATCACACAGAGCGAAGAAGTTTTAACTGCTGCTGTAGCAAATGTTGCTAAGGTTATGGAAGACGGTTATGAAGGCGCTGAAATCTTAGGTATTCATTTTGAAGGTCCTTACCTGGATATGAAATATAAAGGTGCTCAGCCGGAACAGTTTATTGTAAAAGGAACCATCGAACAGTTTGAACGCTATCAGGCAGCCGCAAAAGGCAACATCAAATATATCACTATGGCAACAGAAACTGATGAAGATTTCGCATTCACCAAATATTTAACCGAAAATGGTGTTGTAGTAAGTATTGGTCATTCTGCTGCTACTTATGAAGAAGCAGTTATGGCATATGCAAACGGCGCTCGTTCTATGACACATGTTTACAATGGTATGACACCTTTCAATCATCGTGCAAACGGTTTGGTCGGAGCTGCTTACAGACTTCGCACCATGTATGGTGAAATCATTTGTGACGGCAACCACTCTACTTTGGCTGCATTAAATAACTTCTTTATCTCAAAAGGTCCTGACTTCTCTATTATGGTCAGTGATGCATTGATGGCAAAAGGAACCCCTATCGGTAGCAAATTCATCTTCGGTGGAAACGAAATCGAAATCTATCCTGATGGAAGCGCACACTTAACTTCTACCGGTGGTTTAGCAGGCTCTACCTTAAAATTAAATGAAGGTCTTCGCATTTTAGTAGAGGAAGCTATGGTACCTTTCAACTACGCAATTAATTCTTGTACCATCAATCCTGCTCGTTGTTTAGGCATTGACGACAAGAAAGGTTCTATCGGCGTAGGCAAAGACGCAGATATAGTTGTATTGAATGCTGATTATAGTGTTGCACAGACCTATGTAAAAGGTGCAGCTCAGTTGTAATATCGTTTATTAATTAAATGTTGAATTAATATTTTGGATATAAAGAAAGGAAAACAATATGAAACATCCTTTGCAAGAAATGATGGACAAAAGAAGAGAAGGTATCAAGTGTGGAATTCCTTCTTATTGTAGTGCAAATGAATTGGTGCTCTTAAATGCCCTTCGTCGTGCCAAAGCATTAAACAATGCTGTATTGATTGAAGCTACTGCCAACCAGGTAAACCAGTACGGTGGTTATACCGGCATGGTTCCTAAAGATTTCTATAACATGGTTATGGAAATGGCTAAAGAAGTAGGTGTTGATGAAAATCAGATTATTTTAGCCGGTGACCATTTAGGACCACTCACCTGGCAAAACTTACCGGAAGCGGAAGCTATGGAAAAATCTATTGAGTTGGTATATCAGTACACCAAAGCGGGCTTTACCAAGATTCATTTGGATACCAGTATGAAGGTTGCAGATGATCCGGAAGGCTTACTTTCTACAGAAACCATCGCTCGCCGTGGTGCTACACTTTATAAAGCAGCCATGAAAGGTTATGCAGAATTAAAAGCCCAAAAGCCTGATGCTATGCGCCCTGTATTTGTTATTGGTAGCGAAGTTCCTATCCCCGGTGGTGCCCAGGAAGCAGAAGATTCCTTAGCAGTTACCAGTCCTGCTGCTTTCCAGGATACAGTTGCTACTTATCGCAAAGTATTTGCAGCAGAAGGTGTTGAAGAGGGTATGAAAGATGTTATCGCTGTAGTCGTTCAGCCCGGTGTAGAATTTGGAGATGATCAGGTATTCTTATATGACCATGATGCAGCTACCAATCTCTGTGCTGCATTACAAGAATATCCCGAAGTATGCTTTGAAGGCCATTCTACAGACTACCAGTCTAAAGAATGCTTAAAGAAAATGGTTGAAGACGGCATTGCAATCTTAAAGGTTGGACCTGCTCTTACCTATGGTCTTCGCGAAGCACTATTCTCTTTGAGTTTTATGGAAAAAGAATTGGTTCCGGAAGAAGAAAGAGCTAACTTCATTGAAACCTTAGAAAAGGTTATGTTAGAAAAACCTGACAACTGGAAAAAACACTACCATGGCGATGACAAACAGCTTGCCCTTGCCAGAAAATACAGCTTCTCAGACAGATGCCGTTACTATATTGGTCTTCCAGAAGTAGTAGATGCCATGAACAAGCTGTTTGCTAACTTAAACACCTATAAGATTCCAATGAATATGTTACATCAATATATGCCAATCAGCTATGCCAAGGTTCGTGACGGAGTACTTCCATTGGATCCTAAAGAATTGGCCATTGATGGTATTCAGTTCTTCATGGATGACTATGAATATGCTGTTACTTTATAAGATTTTCGAGTAAAATCGTTTTTAGAATCTAAAAGTAAAAAATCCCACCCAATTATCCTTTTGATAACGGGCGGGATTTTATTTTTATCGTATTTTGACTGTTTTAGTCATTCTTCGTTAAGCCTTGCCATTACTGCCACAAACCAGGATTTTATTCATTACATATGCCTTAACCTTATCACGACCTACTGCATTGTATTTTTTAGGATCAAATACATCCGGATTGGCAGATAAAACTTCTTTCACACCTTCTGAAAATGCAATTCTTAGATCAGTTGCATAATTTACTTTGCAAATACCACGCTTGATACACTCTCTGACTGCATCGTCCGGAACTCCGCTGGTTCCATGTAATACCAATGGAATAGAAACCAATTTACGAATCTCTGCTAAACGATCAATATCTAATTTAGGAATACCTTTATATACACCATGGGCAGTTCCAATTGCAACGGCAAGAGAGTCTACATTGGTTCTTTCCACAAACTCTGCTGCTTCTTCCGGAACCGTGTATCCACCTGCACCACCGTCCAAATCATCTTCCTTACCGCCAACTTTACCAAGTTCTGCTTCTACAGGAACATTACCGGGATGGCAAACCTCTACAACAGATTTGGTAATGGCAATGTTTTCTTCAAATACACTATGGGAACCATCTATCATAATAGAAGTATAGCCTGCGCGAAATGCTTTTACAGCAAGCTCAAAGCTACTACCATGATCCAAATGCATCACTACCGGTACACTTGCCTTTTTTGCTGCGCAAGCAACATTGGCATAAAAATAATCTGCGTCAGCATATTTTAAGGTAGAAGGGGTAGTCTGCATAATCACAGGAGATTTTAATTCTTCTGCAGCAGCTACTACTGCCTGTACCATTTCCATATTTTCTACATTGAATGCCCCAATTGCATACCCATTTGTCTGGGCATCCTGAAACAATTCTTTCGTTGTTACCAATGACATATTTTTTTCCTCCTTAAATTGTATATTAATATAATTATGTTTTAATTTTGCACATTTTTATTCAACTACATTTGCATTGACTACCACAGTACCATTTATAAAACCCGCATAAAATAAGGGTTTGCCAACTTTTGTTATTTATCTGCAGGGAATACAATATTGTTTTGTTTTCGTACTGCATCCATAAATTCCATAGTCTCCTGAGAAATTTTATGGTATTGTTTTAGATCTTTTTTCTCTCCAATAGCCTGCACAAATGCTTGAATTTCATAGCAAATATTGTTCTCTACAGGTACTTCCACCGGAATTTCTTCTATCTCACCATTTCTATAATAAATAGTAATCTTTCTAGGGTCAGAAATTCTCTCAATTACCATGGTGCCATTTTCACCCTGAATCTCACTGGGAATCTTATGGTTGGTAATTTTACTATAGGTAAGGGTTGCCAAAGCACTTTCATATTTGGCAAGAATTACCCCACAGCCATCTACATTTTCTTCTAAATTCCAAGAGAAGGTCTTTATCTCATTTGGCATAGAGAAAAGTGCCACCAAAGGTTCCACACAGTATACCCCAATATCCATTAACCCACCGGCCGAAGTAGTAGGGTCAAAGATATTTACCTTTTTCCCTTCCTTATATGCATCATAGCGACTGGAATACTGGCAAAAGCGAAAATCAATATGACGAATGCTGCCCAACTTTTCCAGATTATTTTGGATTGCTACAAATCCCGGATCATATAGGGTTCTCATGGCCTCCATAAAAATAACGCCAGTTTCTTTTGCTACTGCGATCATTTCAGCCACTTCTTTTGCATTGGAACCCAAGGCTTTCTCACAAATCACATGCTTTCCAGCACGCATCATAGCAATTGCCTGATCTTTATGTGCAAAATTAGGGCTTGCAACATACACCGCATCCACTTCCGGGTCTGCTCCTAACTGTTCTAAGCTGTCATACCATTTCACAGCCCCATGTTTTTTTGCAAAACTTTCTGCCTTATCCAGACTTCTGGAATACACCGTAGTAAGGGTAATACCGTCTACTCTTTTTACCGCATCCAAGAACCAATCCGAAATACTGCTACTACCGATAGAAGCTAATCGTACCATACCGTCCTCCTTTTTGATTTATCTTAAAATTTCCCTGTTTAAGCTACCAAGTTCCCTTGTATGGCTCACATTTCATTTCTGCTTTTTAAGTATACTACATCTCATCTTCCTTGGGAAGTTTACTCCAAAACCTGGAAAGTAAAATAATAGAAGGAATTACCCCCAACACATAGGCCAAAGGCTGTGCTTCCTGTATCCCTGCCAGCCCTCGAAAATAATGCAAAATCAACAGCGACGGTAAGAATAAAATTCCATTACGCATAGCAGATAAAAGAGACGCATATAGTCGCTGCCCTGTACTTTGAAACATCATTTCTGTCACCATACAAAATGGAAGAAATAATAATGCTGCACATTGTAATCGAAGGGCTCTGGTTCCGATTGCTATTACCAGTGGGTCATCTCGAAATACACCAATCAGATGATCCGATAACAAAAATACTACTAAGCTCATAACTGCTATAATACATTCCGCAAATATAATCGTGATTTTATAAGAATCTCTAACTCGTTTATATTTCTTTGCCCCATAATTAAATGCACTGACCGGCTGAAACCCTTGCCCAATACCCAGACCAAAGGAGAATATAAACATAGATATTCTGGAAACAATACTCATAGCCGCAACCGCCGGATCTCCATATTTCTTCGCCAAAGTGTTTAGTACCATAGTGGTCAACGCAGCCAAACTTTGCCGCAACAGACTTGGCAAACCGGTAGCACAAATATTTCCCAAGGTTTTTATATCCCATATAATTAAAGAAAAAGAAAGGGTACATTGGGTTTTCTTTCTTAAGAACATAGACAAAAGAATTGAAAAACTAACGAACTGGCTGGTGGCTGTAGCAATCCCTGCTCCTGCAATCCCCCATCCAAATCCAAACATCAAAAGTGGATCTAACGCAATATTTAACACAGCTCCGGTAAATAGTCCGACCATTCCCAATGCTGCTAAGCCTTCATAACGAAGCATATTATTTAGCACAAAGCTGCACACCATAATGGGGCATGCAATTAAAATACAGGTGATATATATTCTTGCATAGGGGCGAATCGTTTCCGTAGAACCTAGAATAGTTAACAATTGACCACGGAAGACAAAGCCTAAAATCTCTAAAAAGATACCGGAAAACAGCGCAAAAAAGAAAGTTGTGGAAACAATGGCGCTGGCTTCCTTCTCTTCTTTTCCACCTAACAGTCTGGACATAATACTTCCGCCACCTTGACCAAACATAAATCCAATAGACTGTATAATCGCCATAAATCCAAATACAATACCGACTGCTCCACTGGCACTGGTTCCCAATCTGCCTACAAATGCGGTATCTGCAAGGTTATACACGCTAGTTACCAGCATACTGATAATAGTAGGAATAGACAGTTGTACAATCAATTTGGGGATTGACGTTTGCGTCATCTGTATATATTTGCTATCATTATTTGTTTTTTCCATGTCAATTTCACCTCTTTCCAATAAATATAATCTTCATTAAATTTATTTCAATACAAATTTCCGCAATGCAACACTTACACCGGATTCAATATTAGACTTTGTAATATAATCCGCCTTTTCTTTTACAATGTCCTCTCCATTTTCCATGCATACACCAATGCCTGCAGCATCTACAATTGTCCAATCGTTTTCCGAATCACCAATTGCCATAGTTTCTTCTATTCCAATTCCCAGTTTTTGCAAGCATCTGCAACGCAACTCCCTTATTAACCCCTTTCTTGGTCACTTCCAGATTCAATACGCCTCCGGAAACCATATCTACCAATGGACAATCTAAAAAAAGTTGTTTTACTTTCTCGTAATCCTTAGGATTTCCTTCTTCATCCAAGATAAAATCTACGGTAATCTTTTGTACATTTTTATCCTCATCCACAATTGTCTTTACTACATCTTCCTTAAACAGACGGGTTTTTTTCATATAAGTACGAATTCCCAACGGCAATTCCAGGTTATCAATCATGGCTTTTTTCTCTTCATATCCCCAACCATTTCCATCTACAAAGGAATCCGGATAGACAGACAGGTCTCGCATGGTAGAAATCATTGTAAGGGCTATTTCACGGTCCAGACAGTTCTCATACACCAATTCCTTTCCCGGATAGGTATACACAGCAGCCCCATTGGTAGTAATGGCATAATGAAATCCTAAATCCTCCACCACCTTGGGTACCCCAGCATAGGGTCTACCCGTAGAAACCACCAGTTCTACACCTTTTGCTGCCGCTTCCTTCAAGGCCTGTTTATCCTCCTCCGATATACTGCCATCAGGCTGTAACAAAGTACCATCTAAATCAAATGCGACTAATTTTATCATAATGTTCTCCTTTTTCTATCTAGGCATATGTAAAAAATTATATTTTTTCAACTTATAAATGTTTCCAATCATAAAAAAGAACTATGGACAATCATCTCATCCATAGTCCCCTATATCTCTTTCTATAACTATTTACGGCTTTCTTCAATCAAACGAACAGTTTCTTCTGAAGGATTGGAAATCACTGCTGCAGCAACGATTTCACAAGGTGGATTGCCTTTCACACTTTCTACTGCTGCGCTCACCTCAGATACCCCACCTGCCAAAAATACTGTGGCATGTCCGCCACATCTGGTATTCCAGGTTTCATAGGTCACTGCAGAAGTCTTTAACATCTGATCCACAACCACAATAGCGGAGGCACTTCCTAATACTTCCACTAAACCAACGGCTTCCATATTTTTCATCTTTTTGCCCTCCTCCCTTTTCGGGAACATCATCGCATTGATAGTTTGCCTGCGGCAAAGCGATGACGCTACATGTAAAGTTTTCTCCGAAAACTTCACACATTATTTATTAATAGTCATCTTCATCGCAATATCAGTGCCTTCAGTAGGTGCTGCAATGACAGTATGAGCAGTTACTTTTCCATGCTCAGAAGCCACGCGAATAGCCACCTCCATAGCTGCCTTTACATCTGAAATATTACCTCTAATCTTTACACAGGCACCACTTTTCAAACGATTACGTTCTACACTCTGTACCATAATATCTGAAGTTTTGCTGGCTGCATCCAATGCAACATAGCAAGCCACTAAGTTGTCTACCTCAAATACGCCAATTGCTTTTCCATCGTAACGATCTGCCATAAGAAATCCTCCCCTTTCGGATATTCTATACTCCAAAGAATCTTTTTCTTTCACATAACTATATGTATTTTACCATTGATGGAAAGTATCTGTAAAGGGAATTTCCCAATAAAAAAAGCACAAGCAAAACTTGTACTTTTCGTGAAGCACGGGGGATTCGAACCCCCGACAACCTGATTAAAAGTCAGGTGCTCTACCGACTGAGCTAGTGCTCCATATTATATGAGAACGGTGGCACATACTAAAACTGGGCTAGCTGGATTCGAACCAGCGAATGCAGGAATCAAAATCCTGTGCCTTACCGCTTGGCGATAGCCCA
>JAKSSF010000031.1 GCA_024403235.1 Lachnospiraceae bacterium
GGTAAGGCGTGGGTCTGCAACACCCTGATTCATCGGTTCAAATCCGATTGTCGCCTCTAAAAATCTCATGAGTATTCATGAGATTTTTTTTGTATATAAATAGCATTATTTTCATATATTGATATAAAAATAGTGGATGCAATATATGAAAAACAATTTATTACAGATAAAATTTTTTTGTGTTAGAAATTTTGGATATCTTTTTCTGGCTTTGGTATTACTTGGTTTGGCCATCTTTTATTCTTGCAATACAGATAAAAATCCCTTTATTCCTACCGGAACTTCACAGGATTGGGGTGTAGGTTATGCCAAAGATAGCGGGGAGCCAAATGCTCCTATTTCAGAGATAGATTTGGCAAAAATGAACGGATTTTACAGAGGCAATGCGGAGGATAAAAAGTTATATCTAACCTTCGATTGTGGATATGAAAATGGAAATACAGAAAAGATTTTGGATGCATTAAAGAAGCATCATATAAAGGCCACATTCTTTGTGGTGGGGCATTATTTGGATTCTGCATCAGATATTGTAAAACGAATGTTAGAAGAAGGGCATACAGTAGGAAACCATACCTATCATCATAAGGATATGTCCCAAATATCCGATCCTTCTGTTTTCAAAAATGAATTAGAGATGGTTGAAACAAAATTTAAGGAAATTACCGGGCAGGATATGATAAAATATTATCGGCCACCACAAGGGAAATTTCAAAAAGAAAATTTAGAGCAGGCCAAAAGCCTTGGATATAAAACTTTTTTTTGGAGCTTGGCTTATGTAGATTGGGATACGAAAAAGCAGCCTTCGAGAGAGGAAGCATTTGAGAAGATTTTGAGTAGAACTCATAATGGTGCCATAGTTTTATTACACAATACTTCCAATACAAATGGAGAGATACTGGATGAACTTTTGACGAAATGGGAGCAACTGGGATATTCTTTTGGCCAGTTGTCCGAGTTTCAAGATATGATGTTTGAAGGAAGAATAAATCTGGATTACAACCATATATCATAATCAACACTTTAATACTTTTTGAGAATATATAATATATATCAAAGGCAATTGTAAATACAATAAGGATGAACTATGAAAGAACGAAATATTTTTCAGATAAAATTTTATGTCATATGTTTTGCGCTGATTGCTATGTTTGTATGGGGATGTGCATACCCTTTTATTAAACTTGGCATGATAGAATGGAACATTGCAAATGATGATGCCGGTGGAAAAATGTTGTTTGCAGGTATCAGATTTTTTACAGCAGGTTTATTTACTTTAATGATTGCTAAGGGTAAAGGACAAAAGATAAAAATAACAGATCAATCAAGTTATTTTCTGTTGTTTCTATTTGCACTTACCAATACAGCCCTACATTATTATTTCTTTTATGCAGGATTAGCTTATTGTGAAGGTGGTAAGGCGTCTATTATCAATTCCTTTTCTCCCTTTTTGTTAATCCTTCTTGCTACTATTATTTTCAAGGAAAAGATGACTTGGAATAAATGGATAGGATGTATCCTGGGCTTGGCAGGTATTTTGATTGTAAATTATGGGACAAGTATGAGTGGATTTCGCTGGAACGGCGAAGGAATGATTTTGATGAATTGTATTTGTTCTGCTATAGGAGGAATATTAACTAGAGTTGTGACAAAAAAGGTTCCCCCTATTACGGCTACCGGATATAGTCTAAGCTTAGGAGGACTTATGCTGATTATTTGTGGTTTATTTGTAGGTGGAAGATTAAATACTGTGACAGGAAAAGGAATTTTATTGCTTTTAGGATTAATTGCTATTTCTATGATTGGATTTATATTATATAATCAATTGATTTGTTATAATCCCATTAGTGAAATTGCTATTTTTAATGCATTGATTCCAGTATTTGGTACGATGATGAGTTGCATTATGCTGGGAGAGAAATTTGGTAAAAATCATTTCTTTGGTTTGATTTGTACATCTTTGGGAATTTATATATTACATCATCAAAAGAAACCTGTAACAGAAGCCTAATATAAAAATATAATTATAAGATGCGAAACCTCAAAAGATTAGGGAATAAGAAGAATGAATCTTCAAAAAATGAATAGGTAAGATAGATATATTTGAAATAATTTCGTACAAAAAGGAGGAAGCTAAATGTTAGCGGAAGTAAATCAAATCTGTGACCTGGTAAGAAAATGTGGTGAATTGATTAAAAATGCAGATAGAAAAGCGATGAAAATACAGGAAAAAGAAGGTCGGGCAAATCTGGTAACGGAATACGATAAAAAGGTACAGGAAATTCTTAGAGCAGGCTTAAAAGAAATCGTACCTGACGCAGGATTTATCGGAGAAGAAGAGGAAAAACATACCTTTTCTGAAAGCGGGAAATTCTTTATTGTGGACCCTATTGATGGAACTACAAATTTTATTAAGGATTATCACATGAGCTGTATTTCTGTAGCCATGATAGAAGATGGAAAAGGAAAAATCGGTGTAGTATATAATCCCTATTTGGACGAAATGTATTATGCGCAAAAAGATTGTGGTGCATATTGTAACGGAGAAAAAATAAGTGTATCAGATGAAGACCTGGAAAATGGCTTAGTATTGTTTGGCTCTTCTCCCTATCATGAAGAGCTGAGCAAAAAGACTTTCGAAATGGTGTATGACTATTACTTAAAAGCATTGGATGTTCGCAGAAGCGGCTCCGCTGCACTAGATTTGTGTACGGTGGCAATTGGACGAGCAGAGTTGTTTTTTGAGTTGATTTTATCCCCTTGGGACTATGCTGCCGGAGGACTGATTTTAGAAGAAGCAGGCGGAATTATAACGGACATGGATGGAAACCCCATTGTCTATGACAGACCTTGTTCTGTATTTGCCAGAAATAAATAGGAAATAAGTGTAAGCTTTTAAAGTATGTCCTAGCATTTTTCGTAAAAAGTCATAGGATATACGTCGAGAGTCTAACCGGTAGTATACATATCATAGCTATGATTTTCTTTGAAAATGTTTAATATGTGCTAAATAACAAATGAAATGATGTTTTAAAAGAGAGGGAAAAATGATCTTAGTAACAGGTGCAACAGGATTTGTAGGGAAAAAATTAATGGATTGTATGGAGAATGTGGTGGCAGCCCCCTCCTTACGGGAAGCTTCTGTAGATGATTTGAAGCGTATATTAGATAAAAATGACATAGATACTATTATTCATACAGCGGCAGTTTCTGATATTCCTACCTGTGCTGCCAATCCGGAAGTATCTTATAGGGCAAATGTTGTACTTCCCGTTAATTTGGTAAAAGCTGCAGAAGGAAGAAAGCTTATTTGCTTTAGTTCGGATCAAGTATATAGTGACTGCAAGGAAGAAGGACCATATACAGAAGCTATGGTGAATCCGGGAAATTTATATGCAGAGCAAAAACTGGAAATGGAAAATCGAGTGCTGGATATAGATTCAAATGCAGTCATGCTTCGAGCAGAATGGATGTATGATTATATTGCACCAAAGCCAAATTTTTATCTAAATATGATTCATGCAGATGGTGAAGTTTCTATTGGATTTCAGCAATATCGTGGCGTAACCTACTTGCAAGAGGTTGTAGAAAATATGGAACAGGTATGCAACCTGCCTGGTGGAGCTTATAACTTTGGAAGTGAAACCAATCAATCCATGCAGGAATTGACGGGTGAATTTCTTGCCTTTCTTGGGAAAGATTTGCCCTTAAAGGATTTAGGAGAAAGGCATAATTTGTGGATGGATTGTTCCAAGGCAAAGGCTGGTGGAGTAGTATTTAGCGACACTTTGGAAGGTCTGAAACGGTGTGCGAAAGACCAGAAAATAGTCTGATATATACTGCAACAATGAAAAAAGTAAGAAGATGGATTATTCCTTACAAGGTGTAAGGGATATAAACGCAAATCAAGTATAGTAGAAAGGGAAAACTATGTCCCTAAGAAAAACCTATTATCATCTTCCCGGTTTGTTTGAATTTTATGAATTATATAGCCTGTTTTTGCCCTTATTTTATACTCACAGAGATTGGTTTTATGACTGGTGTGAAATTGGCTCTATTTACGGTGCTCCGGGAGAGTGCATTTGGGGTGGTGGTCGAGTTGGATTTGGAGAAAACAGTCCGGAAGAAATCAAACAATTATTAGAAACATATCCTGTTTCCGGTCGATTGACTTTTAGCAATTCCTTATTAAAAGAAGAGCATTTGAAAGATAGAAAATGCAACAGGCTATGTGAACTATTTCAAAACAAAATAAAAAATGACAATGGTGTCATAGTACATTCTGATTTGCTAGTGGAATATTTGAAAAAAGAGTATCCGAATTTGTATTTGGTATCGTCTACCACGAAAGTATTGACTGATTTTGATGATTTTAAGAAGGAATTGGAAAGAGAAGAATTTCGGTATGTAGTAACGGATTTTCGCCTGAATAAACAGTTTGAAAAGTTAGACAGACTTTCTCAAAAGGAAAAAGAAAAGGTAGAATTTTTATGTAATGAGTGCTGCTATTTTGGGTGTGTGGAAAGAAAGCTTTGCTATGAAACAGTTAGTAGAAAGTGCTTAGGGGAAATAACAGAAGATTTTATTTGTTCTTCTCCTGGCGGGAAAGAGGGGTATCTTTTTTCCAAGGCTATGCAAAATCCGGGATTTATTGGAATTGAAGATATTCAAAATACATATCTGCCTATGGGATTTACCCAATTTAAAATCGAAGGTCGGGGACTGGGCAGCGCATTGATTTTAGAATTTCTTCTCTATTATATGACAAAGCCGGAGCATCAGCTGCAGGTAAGAGAGGCAATTTATTTGGATAGTATGTTGGATTTGTTTTAGTAAAAACGGGTGTTGAATGATATGATTACAACACCCGTTCATTATTATTGGCTATTATACTTTTTAAAAAAAATCTTTCTAAAAAAAAGTACAGAAAGAATAATTGAGGAAAACCCGGTAATTAGTCTGCCAAACATCATCGGAATCGCAATGGAAGGTGAAAATTGAATAGCAAAGGCTAGAAAATCTCCAACTGTAAATGAGGATAACATAGCATAAGCTACAACAAAAACAATTTCTTTTTCTTCCAGTGCATTCAACGATAACAATACAGGTACATGATTTGCTGTTGTAACAAATATATCAGAAATAGCTTTAGGCTGTACATGTAATTTATTACATAGTTTTTGAATCGGTTTATTCAAAAGCATTTGTATTATAGAGAAAAAAGGTAAAATACCTCCCAAAAAGATCCCAATATTACAAATTATAGGTAAAATTTCACTTATTGGAGTAAGTCCGGCAATCCATATAATTCCAGTGGTTTCTTGCAAAATAGCAAGACAGAAACCGAATAGTGAAATACCTCTCAATAGTAAAGAAAAACCAGAAAAGAGTGGAACCATCACGTTACTAAGATAGCGAAATAATACAAGTAGTAATAAACTAATTATAACCACTGGCCAAATGTTTTTAAGCATCATTATAAAAGAGAATCCACAGAATAATCCAGTCAATAAAATTCCAAACGGTAAAACTAAAAAGGCAATTAATATTCCGTTTACAGCAGCTACCTTTTTAGTACCTTTTACCTTCATAAGAGCCATAGGGATTCCGCCACAAACCATATCACCTAAAAAGGAAGAGGTAATCATTCCATTAAATAAACCAGCAGAAGGATCCAAAGCAATTTCCTTTGAAAGAGCTGCACCACCCATATCAGGTGCTAGTATCACTGCGGCAAATAAAGAAGGATCACTGCCAATAGCTTGGAAAAATCCACTTACCATAGGAGCAATATGCTGAGCAATCCATGGAGTAAGGACCATAAAGCCGGTCATCACGAGCATTAATTCAACAATGGTATTTAATCCTTCCTTGAAGGAATTTGCCAATCCTAGTTTATTATCAAATAAGTAGTCAGCAGCAGCGATACAAAAAAATAAAGCTGAAAATAAAGCCATATAAATCACCTACATACTTATCGACGACCGGGAGTATCTTCACTAAAAGGACTCTTAGAGTAGTTTTCTGTCTTGGAAGAGCATTCCTTTTCCATTTTTCTTTGTAATGGATGTTTATTCCAACGATTTAAATCATCTGTAATTGTGTAAGCAACATATTGGAAAAATGGGAGATAACATAATGGTGTCATTTCTTCCGGTAAACCACAAGGAACACAGAATACTTTTTCTCCGACATAGCTAGGATTTGATGTAATTAAAAATACATTATCTGTAACAATTTGGGTTGCTTCAAAAATTTGATAAATTCTATCCGAACCAACACCTCCATCAATTAAAAATACAGTATATTTTGGTGTCAGCTGAATATTTGGACCATGAATATATTCTTCAATCTCGTAAACAGCAGTTGGGATAGAAATAGTTTCGCCGAATTTTAATGCTCCTTCGCTTGCTGTGCCAAGATTCGCACCAACACCACAAACATATGCATTAGTCATACCAGAAAGAGATTGATAGTACTTTTGGGTAAATTCTTTTACAAGAGAAGTGGATTTTTCATTCCAATCAGCGGCTTGCGTAAGCTGATCTAAAATGGCATTTGCTTCTTCCTCTGATTTTAATCCTTTTTGTTTAGCTGCTTCTATTGTAAAAAGCATAAAGAATAAAGCCAAAGTAGTAACACCTCTTGTAACATAGCCAACGGTTTCACGACCCACACCATAATTGGCAACTACATCACATTCTTTCGCAATATCGCTTTCTAAATCACCGGTTAAACCGATTACTCTTCTTCCTGATTGGTGAATCAGTCTTACAGCATCTAAAGCATTTAAACTATATCCACTTTGAGATACTACAACTAATAAATCTGTTTCTTTAAAGTCATGTTCACTATAAACAAATTGAAAAGGTGTGACAATTTTAACTTCACATTTTAGATGCTGTCTAATAAATTGTCTTGCACATAACGAACCATTTGAAGAGGAACCACAGGCAATAATCCAGATGGAGGTATAATTCCCGGATAAAAATTCCTGAACCAATGGTGTAGTCAGCTCATTTCTTCTTTTTACATTCTCTCGAATAAATTGTGGACAGGATTCAATATAATCCTGCATCGTAAATTTTTTTTGTGTGCTCATTGTTTTCTCCTTTGTTTTTGAATTTTATAGCCTGTTAAGATTTTAAACAAAATTTTTATAAAATCTTTATATGGCTATTGACATTGTAACACATATTAGTTATATTGTCATTACAATATAACATAATTACAAAATGTATTTGGAGGAGAAAAAATGGCGGATATTTTATTGACAAGAATTGACAACCGTTTGGTGCATGGACAAGTAGGGGTAGCTTGGACCAGTGCATTAGCAGGCGTAAATTTGATTGTAGTTGCAGATGACCTTGCAGCAGCTGATCCATTGCAGCAAAGTTTGATGGGAGCCACCGCAAAAAGTGCAGGATGCGGAATTCGTTTTTTTACTATAGAAAAAACAATAGCAGTAATACATAAGGCCTCTCCGTCACAGCATATTTTCTTGATTGTTAGAAATCCGGAAAATGCAAGAAAGCTAGTTGAAGGAGGAGTTCCGATTGATAAGCTTTGTATTGGTAATATGCATGTAGCACCGGGAAAAGAAACAGTTGGAGATTCTCATGTATATATGGATGAAAAAGACAAAGAGGATTTAAGAGCAATTAAAGCAAAAAATGTAGATGTGTATATTCAAATTGCTCCTGGTGATAGAAAGATCGCTTTTGATAAATAGACATACTTAAAATGTGAACCTTTATTGTCAGTAAAAAGTAGCTGACAAAGGAAATATAAAAAATTAAAAAGGAGAAAAAATTATGCAAATCACACTTATTCAAGGCTTACTGATTGCACTGATAGTATTTATTTGCGCAATGGATAAGCACATGGAAACATTCATGTGGTTTCGACCACTGGTTGTTGCCTTCTTTACCGGTATCGTATTAGGAGATGTAAGATTAGGATTAGAAGCTGGTGCTGTAGCTGAGCTTTCCTATCTTGGACTTTTAACAGTTGGTGGAACAGTACCTCCTGATCCGTTATTTGCTGGTTTAATGACAACTGTATTAGCACATACAACCGGATGCGATGTTGCAACTGCACTTGGACTTGCAGTACCTTTTGCATTGATTGGACAATGGATCGGAACAGCAACCAATACTTTCTACGCTGGATTCCTTTCACGTGTTGATAAAGCAGCAGCTGTTGGTGATGAAAAAACAATAGCAAAAGTAATGTATATTGGTTGGGGACTTTATTCTGTATTATTTGCAGCAGCAGCATTTCTTTCAGTTTACGCATTCCAAAATGGAATCAGAGTATTCGTAGAGAGCTTCCCTGAATGGTTAGTACATGGTTTTGAAGTAGCTGGTGGTTTAATGCCTGCAGTAGGTTTAGCGTTATTATTGGTTGTTATGTTAAAGAAAGACAATGTTGCATACTTGTTAGCTGGTTTCGCAATTATGATTATTTGTAACTGCGCTAATATTTTACCAGTAGCTATTATTGCAGGATGTATCGCATTTATCGTATTTAATCGTGATGTGGAAATGAGCAAATTAACAAATGCGTCAGAAGAAAAAGTGGAAGGAGATTACGAAGATGGCATCTAATACAATTACAAAAAAAGATCTTAATGAGATGGCTATTCGTTCCATGGCGGAGCAGTGTTGTTTCAGTTTCGAACGTATGCAGGCAATAGGATTTTGTTATGGTATGACAAAATGCTTCCGAAAAATTCATGGTAATGATAATAAGGAAATGGCAGAAGCTTTAGAGAATAACTTGGATTTTATCAACACAGAGCCACATATGGCAGCTATTTTGCAGGGACTTATTGTTTCTATGGAAGAAGCTCATCAGGATAGAGCAATGATTCACAGTCTTAAAACCGGTTTATTTGGACCTTTAGCAGGCTTGGGTGATGCTATATGGTGGTATACTGCAATGCCTATTATTGCATCTATTTGCTGTTCCTTAGCATCACAGGGAAGCGCTTTCGGCCCAATTCTCTACATTTTGTTTTGGGCAGTTACGGCAGTAATCAGTCGTATTTGGTTTGTGCATTTAGGCTATAATGCCGGTGTTAAAAGTATTAAGTTTATTGGCGACAATGCAGGTGCGTTAACAAAAGCAGCAGGAATTTTAGGTGTTATGGTAGTTGGTGGTTTGATTCCAAGTTATGTTTCCTTTGTATTTCCAGAAAGTTTAGTAATCGCAAGCGTTTCTGTGCAAGGAATATTTGACTCAATATTACCAAGTATTCTGCCTTTGGGAATTGTATTCCTTTTATATTGGTTATTTAAAAAGAAAAATATCAATACTATTAAGTTAATTGTATTAGTTATTGCAGTTTCAATATTGTTATCTTTCTTTGGTATTCTGTAATTATTCATAACTCCCTTTAATGTAATGTTCAAAGTCTGATTTATCTTCCTAACCGGAAGATAAATTGGACCGGAACAACATCGATTAAGAGAAAGGAATTATAGTATAATGATAAATTTTGATGAAACTAAAATCGTTGAAAATGGAAAATTCATCTATCAACAAAGAGAAAAAATAGAAGGTATAGCAGATCGGATATTTGATAAGAAATTCGATTTGTTATTATTTACGTCCAGCGGTGGTTCTCAGGCGATGCTAGATCCTTTTGCATTTTACATCAGACATATGTCAAAGCTTCAAACAGAAAATATCTTATCAGCAGATTTGATGCTAGGTGCATGTAATCGAATTGGAACAGGAACAGTAGCTTTTATGACATCAAAATCGGGAGATACGGCAGAAACTGTTGCAGCAGCAAGATGGTTAAAAGAAAAAGGAGTTTATTTAGTTTCTGTTATTGGAAAAGAAAATTCTTTATTAGAAGAAATATCTGATGATGCGATTGTGTATGGAGAAGGACGGCCGCAAGAGCTGGTATTCTATTTGATGATAGGTCGTATTTTATATAGAAATGGTGATTTTGATTCTTATCCGAAATTTGCGGATGAGTTAAAGGGACTAGCATATGCACTTGCACAGGTAAGAAAACAGGCAGATGAAAAGTGTAGACAGTATGCGTTAGAGTATCATAAAGAGCCTTATAATATTTGGATCGGATCTGGAGATTTGTGGCCCACAGCATATTCTTACAGTATGTGTGTACTGGAAGAAAGTCAGTGGATACGTACAAAGAGCGTTTCCAGTCCGGAATTTTTCCATGGAACATTAGAATTGTTGGAAGAGGATGTTTGTACTACTCTATTGCTTACGGAAGGAGTTACCAGAGAGCAGGATGAAAGAGTGAAAGCATTTGCTATGCAGCATACAAAAAAACTAACCTGTTTTGACTGTAAGGATTATGAGCTTCCTGGTATTAGTGATGAATTTCGGTATTTATTAAGTCCGGTAGTAATGGCAGCAGTTTTACAAAGAATTAGCAAAAATATAGAAGAAATTACTGGACATAGTTTAGAAATTAGACGGTATTATAGGAAAGAGAATTATTAGGATGAAATTAATTGCACTAGGCGATAATTGTGTAGACTATTATCATAATACTGGAGAGGCTTTCCCCGGAGGAAATGCAATTAATGTGGCCGTACATGCTGCAGAACAAGGGGCAGAGTCAGAATATATTGGTAATTTGGCAACTGATGAAATGTCAAATATACTTCGTATGTCACTTGCAGAGAGAAAGGTATCTTTTGAAAAGTGTCCAAGCATACCTAACTCAACAACAAAGATATGCAGCTATGATGTAGTAAATGGAGAACGTACATTTCTTGAGGTAGTAACCGGTGAAACTTGGGCGGGACCAATACAATTGAATACTACATTGCTGCAATATATGCAGAATGCAGACGTTATAGTTTCAGGCTGCAATGCGAAAATTGCAGAACAAATAGCACTTGTAGAAAATTTATCGGCTGTATTTGCGTTTGACTTTGGAGAAAAATTAAAATATCAGACCGAAGAATATTACGATTTAGTATGCAAACATATAGATTTAGCCATGTTTTCAATACCGAAAATGACAGAGAAAGAATTTGAAGAATTTTGTGCTCCACTGCACAGACGCGGTGTAGTTCATGTATTGGGTACTATGGGGAGCGAAGGTCAGTATCTTTCCAATGGAAGCAAAATCCTTAAAATGTCTATCCATAAAGTAAATGCCTATGATACAATGGGAGCAGGGGATTCGTTTCTAGCTGCATTTATTTGTAAGTTGATGAGCTTGAGATGGAAAAAAGGAAAAGTGATGTCCCTTTCTGATTTAAAAGCTGCTTTATTGGTGGGACAACAGGCTGCCGCAAAAAACTGTATGAATCAGGGAGGCTTCGGAAGTAAAGTGATCCAATCCCCGCTATTAGTCTAGTCCATGAATTTGGCGAAAGGGAAACGAGAAATATGGAAGCATTACATGAAATCTATATTAATAAAACTAGTGCGTTGCCTTTGTACGAACAGCTTAGAAAAGGGATTTTGGAGTGTATATTAGCTGGTAAGTTTCCGTTGGGCTCAAAATTGCCAACAGAGGAAGACCTGTGTGAGGCGTTTGATATCTCACGTCCTGTTGCAAGACAAGCATACAGTGCTTTGATTGAATCGGGTTACATTGAAAGAAAAAGAGGAAAAGGAACCTTTGTTAAAACGCCCGATAATCGAGGGAGATTTATAGATAAGCAAATGAGCTTTGCCCAGGAAATGGGAGCGTTGGGTCTAGAGCACAAAACAAAATTAGTAAAAACTGAATGGGTGGAGTATGATGAAAATTTGTTTTCTATTCTGGGACTATCAAAAGGAGAGCGTTGTTTTCATATAGTTCGTATGCGTTTTGTCCAAAATAAGCCTTTTGTCCTAGCAGAAAACTATATTCCAGAAACTATTTTTCCGGGAATTGAGAATTATAATTTTGCGGAAAATTCTTTATATAGTATTCTTGGAGAGGTATATCATACTCATATTATTCGGTCTCATCGTACTATGGCTGCCATTCTGGCAACAGCAGATATAGCTTCATTTTTAAAAATTAAAGAGGGCGCCCCTGTTATGTATATTAAAAATGTTGTATATGATGAAAATGATCGCCCAATTGATTTTAGTAAGGAATATTTGGATGGTACAACACATCGATTTGAATTTGAGGTGTTTAATAGTTAATATTCCCTTTAACGTGCTTCTCTGGATTGTAAATAGTTCAATACAAGTGGTGTGAAAAATGTTTCAACAGTGATTTTGATACATAGAAAGAGGAGAAAATGATTCAAAATATGAAAGCTGTCATCTTTGATATGGATGGCGTCCTTATCGATAGTGAAATTGTTTATTTAGACTATCAATATGAACAATTACGGAAAAAATATCCCTGGTTGAACAGGGATAGTTTATTTCCGTTAGTAGGAATGAGTGCGGATCAGGCACTCGTTTTTTTTTCAAAATTATTAAAAAAAGAAAACCAAATGCAAGAGCTACAACAGGAATTAAAGGATTTAAATGATGGATGCAAGGTGTATTATCCGAATATTTTACGAAAAGAAGTAAAACAAGTATTAGAAGCCTTAAAATCTATGGAAATAAAAATAGCATTGGCATCATCTAGCAACCAGGAAAATATCATTACTGTTTTGACACAATGCAAAATTTTATCCTATTTTGATTATATTGTTAGTGGGGAACAATTTACGCAAAGTAAACCTAATCCTGAAATATATCAAAACACCATGAAAAAATTGGAGGTCTTGCCAGAACAATGTATGGTAATTGAGGATTCAACCTATGGAATAGAAGCGGGAGTACAAGCAGGAGCAACTGTTGTTGCCATCAAAGATACACGGTTTGCATTTAATCAAAGTAAGGCACATATTTTTATTGATAATTTAATGGAAATACCTACCTTGATAGCCTGTGGTGGGAAACAAATAAAAGCCGCATTTTTTGATATTGATGGTACATTAGCAGAAGAAAAAACACACTATATTCCGGAATCGACAAAAGAAGCCCTGCGATTACTAAAAAAAAGAGGAATGTATGTTTTTTTATCTACAGGAAGACATACAATAGAAATACAGCAGGAAAATCTTATTTCTGATTTGATTTTTGATGGTGGAATCTATTTAAATGGACAATTGTGTGAATTCCATAAAAAGAATATAGCAAAGGTTACCATTCCCAAACGAGAGCTTATAGAATTGAAAAAATTCTTATTAGAAAATCATAGAAGCTGTATTTTTTTGGAAGAAAACCGCATTTATACCAATCTAATAGATGAAAGATTGGAAAAAGAACAAGCAAGAATTGGAACCTCTATACCAGAATTAATGGATATAGATGACCTGGAAGAACGTGATATTTTGCAAGCTATTCCATTTATAAATCAAGATGAAGAAATTGATTTAATGAAAAAAATGCCAAGCTGTGAAATTGCAAGGTGGGGAGAAAATGTTACAGATTTGAATTGTAAATCCAGCGGAAAGGATGCTGGATTGCTGGCTATTTGTAAGGAATTGGCTATAAAACCAGAAGAAACCATTGCATTTGGAGATGCTGCCAACGATATACGTATTCTGCATATTGCAGGGATTGGTGTAGCTATGGGAAATTCTGCATTTGAGGTAAAAAGTGAAGCGGATTATGTAACTGGAACGATTCGCGAAGATGGTATTTTTAATGCTCTTAAAATGCTGCGTTTACTGTAGTACATGTAAAATATCTAAACTTTGAAAGGAAATAGCTATTCTATATGCAAGATAATGGGAAAAAAATAAGAGACTATATTTTAATTACAGTGGCTTCTGTTTTCTATGGAATGGGAATTAGTATGTTTTTGGATCCGGGAAATATTAGTCCTGGTGGAATAACGGGTGTAGCAATGATTTTCAATCGAATTATACCATTTCAAACGGGAACCTGGTATTTTCTGATTAATATCCCCATTTTAATCATCGGTTCATGGAAATTAGGATTAAAATTTCTAATAAAAACTATTTATGCGGTATTCATTACCTCTCTGTTTGTTAATATTTTTGCGCACTATCCGATTTTTTTAGAGGATTTATTAATAACTAGTTTGGCTGGAGGAATACTGTTAGCAATCGGAATTGGCTTAATTTTTAAAGCTGGTGGAGCGACTGGAGGGACTGACATAATTGTAAGGCTTTTACGTTTGCGATTCCGACATCTAAAAGCGGGCTTTTTATTAATGTGTCTTGATATAATAGTGGTAGCAGCAACAGGTTTACTTTTGCAAAACTTGAACCTTACCTTATATGCGCTGATTACTGTATTTGTAAGTGACAAGACCGTAGATTATATTATATATGGTGGAGATGAAGCAAAATTATTTTATATTATTACAGATAATCATTCTAAAATTGTAAATCGATTAATGAGTGAGCTAGAGATAGGATGTACTTTGCTGAAAGGTAAAGGTGCATGGACTGGAAATCAAAAAGAGGTAATTTTAGCTGTAGTTCAAAAGAGAGTAGGACCTCTTGTAGAGACTATTGTAAAGCAGGAAGATATGAATGCATTTATTATTGAAAGTAATGCTTCAGAGATATATGGAGAAGGATATAAGAATTTATCGTTACAAGAATAAATGAATCAGGAGAGCTTTCTCCTGATTTATTTTGTATTAGACAAAAATTCGTTAGATGTATAAAATAAGTAGGAAAAACTACAGCATGGATTAAAGAAGTACTTAAAAATGAGAAAAATCTTTTTGATTACAATGTGGTGAAATACAAACAAGTAGAAAGTGTAGAATATATACAATATGGAAAATAACAAAACAATGGTCAAAGACCTTACAACAGGAAGCGTACCCAAGCTCTTATTGGTATTTGCAGCGCCACTTTTTGTGTCTAACGCATTACAAGCCATTTACAATGTGGTGGATATGATTGTAGTGGGACAGGTTATCGGCGGAAATGGTATGTCTGCAGTTGCCACAGGTGGAAATGTTCTTAGCGTTCTAAACTTTGTGGTGATGGGGTTTGCAGGAGCAGGGCAGATTATTATTGCCAGAGCAGTCGGGGAAAAGGACATGGAAGCAGTGAAGAAGACTATTGGTACCATGTTCACTCTATTACTGTCAGCTGCAGTGGTTATGTCTGTCATTTGTTTCTTTGTCCGAGAGTGGTTATTGCATTTGGTAAATACGCCGGCAGAAGCCTATGATTATACCATGGACTATACTCTGGTCTGTATGATAGGACTTATCTTTATTTACGGGTACAATATTGTTAGTGCCATTATGCGAGGTATGGGAGATTCCAAACGGCCCTTTATGTTTGTGGCCATTGCTTCTGTTATCAATATTATCTTGGACATTTTGTTTGTGGCAGTCTTTCGAATGGAGGTAATCGGTGCAGCTCTTGCGACTGTCATTGGACAAGCGGTGAGTTTTATTTTCGCTATGTTTTATTTTTACCGAAATAAGGAAAGTTTCGGATTTGATTTCAAGTTAAAAAGTTTTATACCTGTGATGGATACGGTAAAAAAACTTTGTGCCCTAGGCATTCCTATGGCAATTCAATCGGCAGCAATTACCATTTCCATGATAGTGGTTACTGCTTGGGTAAATGCTTTTGGTGTGGTTGCCTCTGCTTGTGCAGGTGTATTGAGTAAGTTGAATTTGTTGGTTGGCATTTTAAGTATGTCTTTAACCACAGCAGCAGGCTCTATGGTAGGACAAAATCTGGGAGCAAAGAAATACGACAGAATTCCAAAGATTTTATTGTGGGCCTCCGGATGTGCATTGGCAATTGTATCAATATATATTATCGCTTTGGTATCTTTCCCGGAAGCCATGGTGGGGCTTTTTACAACGGATGCAGCGATCTTGGCTAGTGCAACCATTATCATTTTCCCCAGCGTGGTAAATGCCTTTGGAGCGGTCAGCAGAACCTTTGCCTTTGCCATAATTAATGGTTCCGGAAATTCCAAATTGAATTTACTTGTGGCCATAATCGATGGCATGATTGCCAGAATTTTACTGGCCTATATATTAGGCTGGAAAATAGGAATGGGTCCCCAGGGCTTTTGGTTGGGGGATGCTTTAGCAGGATTTGTGCCTTGCCTGATTGGTGGAGGATATTATATTTCTAAGAAGTGGAAGGAATAAGAATTGTAGGCTTGGAAGTAGGATTTATCTATGCATATAAAGCAGGCTGGCCGGTAAGTGCAGCACAAATTGTGCAAGCGGCAGTGTTAGCTATCTTTTTGATTTTTGTTGGATTTTTCTTATACAAAGAGGCAATTACTTGGAATAAAATAGTTGGGATTTTAATCTGCTTGGCAGGGTTAGGACTTATTAATTTGAAATAAATATCAATAATACGAAAATATATGATACAATGGATAAAACAATTTGAAGGTGAGCGTATATATATGAACAAAGGAAAAACTATTTTGAAAAAAATAAATATTTGGCAATTGCTGTTTTCTGCGCTATTTGCCGGAATGATTATTATAGGAAAACACATTACCTATTCTATGTATATAGAATCCAACTTGGAAACCGTAAAGGTATATGACTTTCACTTGATAGATGTGATTATGTGGATTATATGTATGTGCATCGTTTATATCATATCTGATGGTTTGGAACAGTTCTTTATGTGGAGTAAAAACCTGGTATGGAAATCACATCAGGCTCCCGGATGGAAAGTGTCGCTCTTAATGATATATGGAATTACAGCTTTTTTCATGGTGTGTTGGATTCCATACTTTATGTCTTATTGGCCGGGAGGAATTTATTCGGATACAGTGGATTCTATTAACTTGGCACTGCATAAATCCCCCTTAGATAATCACAATCCCATCTTATATACCCTCATTTGGCGCTTCATTTTCTGGATTACAGGTGCCTTCAGCGGGGCAGGTGATTATCCCGGATTAAAGCTAATGACCGTATTGCAATCTTTCGTTTTAGCGGCATCTTTAGCGGTATTCTTAACAAAAAAAAAAAAAAAAGGATTGAATAAGAAAATAGTAGTTTTGCTGACATTATGGTTTGCAGTTTTTCCTATGTATCCGTTTTATGGGATTTCTTTATGGAAAGACACTATTTTTAGTATTGTTATTTTTGGATATTCTATTTATTTGTATGAACTGTTTTACCAAAGTGAAAGTTTACAGAAGGGTAGTTTAAAACCTATTTCGCTGTTTTTCTTAGGCATAGGAACATCATTAATCATTTTCCTGCGAAACAATGGTATTTATATTGCACTATTTTATTCTGTTGTTACTGTTCTTTTGATTTTACGGAAAAAGAAAAGAAAAATTGCTGTCCAGTTAGGTTGCTTGTGGGGAGCAATATTGGTTGTCTCTGCATTGATTCAAGGACCGGTATATTCTGCAAAGGGCTTTAATATCGATTCTTCCAGAGAGAGTATGGGTATTCCCATTCAGCAGGTGGCCTATATCGTATCCTCCGGCGTAGAGCTGCAGCAGGAAGACCTTGAAATACTTGAAGCCATTATGCCATTAGATAATTGGAGAGCGTGTTATAATCCTATCGTAACAGACACCATCAAATTTGATCCTTCCTTTAATGTTGCCTATTTCGAAGAAAATGCAGGAAGTTTTATGAAGACCTATTTTCATCTGGTTGCCCAATATCCTGTTATGGCAGTGAAGGCATACTTCTTACAAACAATGGGATTTTGGGATATTAGCAAATATTCTTCTACCGCCTATATTTGTAATTTTCACTTTGGAAATGTGGAATATTTCATGAGTGATTATTTTGATTATTATCTGAATTTTTCTTTCCATAATTTAGTGAACCCTACTCATTATATGAGTGCCGCAATTTTTATCTGGATAATGATATATGCATTATTTTCTGTAATAAAAAGAAAACAGTGGGAAAAAATTCTGGTTATTTTACCTACTTTAGGTTTGTGGCTTTCCATTATGATTGCTGTGCCGGTAGCTTTCTCGTTCCGATATATTTATAGTATTTTCTTGTGTGCACCATTATATTTCTTTATTCTAAGTGGTGAAAAAGAAAGAAAATCAGAGTAAATGGGAGGCAGTATGTTTCAGGAAACCTACTATCAATTTATACAAAGTTCTATGGCAAAAGCCTATGAAGAAAACAAAGAAGCAATTGAGCAGGCAGCAAAAATGTTGTATGAAACAGAAGTGAGTGGGCACAGAATTTATACCTTTGGTACCGGACATTCCCATATGATAGGGGAAGATTTATATGGCAGAGCTGGGGGCTATGCTAAGATTTATCCCATTATGGAAATAGAAATGACACTTTTGACCCATCCTACCAAATCTACAAAACTGGAACGAACACCAGGGTATGCAGATGTATTGGATGTTTTATATGAATTGCAGGAAGGAGATACCATTATTGCAGCCAGCAACTCCGGCAGAAATCCCTTGGTTGTGGAATATATCCTGCGGGCAAAAGAGAAGGGCGTAAAAATCATTGCGGTGACTTCTTTAGAGCACTCCAAAGCCTCTGCTTCCCGTCATGAAAGCGGAAAAAAATTATTTGAATTAGCAGATATTGTACTCAATAATATGGCACCCTTAGGAGATGCAGGAGTTGCCATCGGAGAAGAAGTAGCCATGGGACCAATCTCCACCATTTCAGGTTGTTTCCTGGCACAGTGTGTGATTGGCAGAATGGTAGAATTATTGCAGGAAAATGGGAAGGAAACACCGGTATTCTGGTCCAGTAATAAGGACGGCGGAGATGAAGCCAATAAAGAGTTGTTTGAAAAATATGTTATTAAGAAAATTTGATTAAGTTGGTTTAAAAAAGCTAGAATAATTCATTCTATATCACAAAGAAAAAGAGAACCCAACCCGAGTTCTCTTTTCTTTATGTGTGTATAGTGTGAGAGGAATTTAAGACATAAGTCTTAAAGGAATTAACCAAAATATCTCTTTAAGAGACCTTCGAAAGCTTTACCATGTCTAGCTTCGTCTTTAGCCATTTCATGAACTGTATCATGGATAGCATCTAAGCCTAATTCTTTAGCACGTTTTGCAAGATCAAATTTACCAGCGGTTGCGCCGTTTTCAGCTTCTACTCTCATTTCAAGGTTTTTCTTTGTAGAATCAGTTACAACTTCGCCTAATAATTCAGCAAATTTTGATGCATGTTCTGCTTCTTCAAAAGCAGCTTTTTCCCAGTATAAACCGATTTCAGGATAGCCTTCTCTGTGAGCTACACGGCTCATTGCAAGGTACATACCAACTTCTGAACATTCGCCATTGAAATTAGCTCTTAAATCTTCGATGATGTCTTCGCGAACACCTTTTGCTACGCCAACAACATGTTCAGCTGCCCATGTCTTTTCACCTTCCATAGCGTTGAATTTGTCTGCGGGTACACCACACTGAGGACATTTCTCAGGTGCTGAATCTCCTTCGTGAACATAACCACATACTTGACATACATACTTCATAATTTTATTCTCCTTTTTCTTAAAAAATTTTTTTGTTTTTTATGTCATTGCCTTACGGCAGGACTATTAAAGTAATTGTAACGCTTTTTTCTCTTTGCAAACCTTACATCGACCATAGAAATAAGTGATGTGTCTGTTTACTTCACCATCAAAACAACTATTGGCTTCCGAAATGATGGTTCCTTTTGTAGGAAGATTAATATCCAAAACGGCACCGCATTCATCACAAATAAAGTGATAATGAGGATCTAGTTCTGCATCAAAATGATCAATACCATCTCCTACTCGTAACCTTTGAAGTTCACCCATTTCTGACAACAGTGTAAGATTTCGATACACCGTTCCCAAACTAATGTTGGGGAATTCCTGACGAACATGCATATATACAGTATCGGCAGTGGGATGATCTTTTCGGCTCATCATGAAATTTTTAATGGCTTCTCGCTGTCTGCTGTATTTTAAGTTCATGTTTGCTCCAATTGATAATAGTAATTGTTACTGATATCAAGATAGCACAAAGTTTTATGGTTGTCAACACATTTTGCAAATATTTTTTACATTTTTTTTAGAAAAAATAAAATCAATTTTTATATATATAAGAAGGAACTGTGATATGATGATTGCAGGAAAAAAAGGGACTGCATAAAGCATGCAAAACGGAGTGCTTATGAAATTTAGAACCAGGTTGATTGTAACCTTTGTATCCATAATAGTAGTGCCTTTGGTGCTGGCGATTTTAGCCTTCTTGTTTTTCGGAATCATTATGGTCCGAAATTCAGGTACTAATTATGGAATAAAAGTAGATAATTATGTTATGTTATCGGATTCCATTGCTTCCTTTGGAAAACTAACAGACGATTTGTTTTTACAGTTGGAGCAGCAGGTGGAAGAGGATGTTTCCATTCTTTTGGATAAAGCCTATTTAGATGAAATCAATACCCAGGCAGAAACAAAGGCTTCTTATATTATTGTACGAAAAGATAACGACTTGTATTATGCTGGCAATGATATTGCAGCGGATATGATATGGAAGCGTTTACCGAAATTTGGCCACCAGATTCGGGATAATGAAGCAGGATATTATTTTCATGATCTTCAAAAACTGGTAAGGCAAATTGATTTTCAGTTTCCCGATAGCAGCCACGGTAGTGTATTTTTGATTACCAAGGTTAGCAGTGTAATATCCAAACGATTGCTATTGGATATGTTTACGGCATTATTGTTAGTGCTTTTGATTACCGGAATTCTTTTGACTCGTTGGATTCAGCGTGGGGTATTTATTCCTATAAGAGAAATGAACCTGGCAATGAAGCATATTGCAGACGGGGATTTGGATTATGCTTTAGAAGGAGAGGACAACGGCGAAATCGGGGAACTCTATCACAGTTATGAGGGCATGCGCCTAAAATTGAAGGAGTCCACAGAAGAATTAAAGCAAAATGAAAAGCAGAACAGAGAATTGGTAAGTAACATTTCCCACGACCTGAAAACCCCTATTACTTCTATAAAAGGTTATGTGGAAGGTATTATGGATGGGGTTGCGGATACCCCGGAAAAAATGGATAAATATATTAAGATTATTTATACCAAAGCCAATGATATGGATAGGCTGATCAATGAGTTGACTTTTTACTCCGGTATTGATTCCAACCGTATTCCTTACAATTTCCATTGCATCAATGTTTCGGAATATTTTACGGACTGCGTGGATGATGTGGGTATGGATTTGGAATCCAGAAACATTCAATTAAATTATACCAATTTCCTAGATCCTTCTACCAGAGTTATTGCAGACCCTGAGCAGATGAAAAAAGTGATTAATAACATTATCAGTAACAGTGTAAAATATATGGATAAGGAAAAAGGTATTATCGATATTAGACTGATTGATATTAGCGATTCGATTCGCGTAGAAATTGAGGATAATGGAAAGGGAATTGCGGCAAGAGATTTGGGCAATATATTTGAACGGTTTTATCGAACAGATGCTTCCAGAAGCTCAGCCCAGGGCGGCAGCGGAATTGGACTTTCTATTGTAAAGAAAATTATCGAAGACCATGGCGGATATATATGGGCCACCAGTAAAGAGGGAGAAGGAACCTGTATCAGCTTTGTGTTACGAAAATATGTAGAAGCGGAGGAATATCATGAGTAAAATATTAATTGTAGAAGACGAAATTGCCATTGCGGAATTGGAAAAGGATTATTTGGAATTAAGCGGTTTTCAGGTTGCGATTGAGGAAACCGGAGATAAGGGTTTGGAAAAGGCCTTGTCTGAAGACTTTGACTTGGTTATTTTGGATTTGATGCTTCCCGGGATGGATGGCTTTGAAGTATGTAAAAAAATCAGAGAAGAAAAGGATATTCCGATTCTGATGGTAAGTGCAAAAAAAGATGATATTGATAAAATTAGGGGCCTTGGTTTGGGCGCAGATGATTATATGACAAAGCCCTTTAGTCCCAGTGAATTGGTAGCCAGAGTAAAAGCCCATATGTCTCGTTATGAGCGTCTGGTCAGCAGCCAACATAAGAACAATGATTTGGTAGAAATTCGCGGTATTCGTATCGATAAAACTGCTAGAAGAGTGTATGTGGATGGCATTGAAAAGAATTTTACCACTAAGGAATTTGACTTATTAACCTTCCTGGCAGAGAATCCAAATCATGTATACACCAAAGAAGAACTGTTCCGGGAAATTTGGGATATGGATTCTGTGGGTGATATTGCAACGGTTACCGTCCACATTAAGAAGATTCGTGAGAAAATAGAATCTGACACTGCAAAACCTCAATATATTGAGACGATTTGGGGCGTAGGGTATAGATTTAAGGTATAGGTATTGAACCCAAATCGTCTTCCTGCTTTGCAGGAAGCATCGTAAGAAATCTCCCCACAAGTGGGTCCCCTCTTACGATATTATTTGGGGCGTAGGCTACAGATTTAAAGTATAAACCAAAGATTTGAGCTATAAAGTAAAGAAGTCCTTTGCATATGCAAGGGACTTCTTTACTTTATCACAATAAAATGTTAAAATATCACAAATTTAGCTTTAAAAAAAGCTAAAATAAAAAGTATGTATTATGAAAAGAGGATACAAATGAAACAGTTAATGCTTGGAAACAAGGCCTTTGCCAGAGGTCTTTATGAGGCGGGATGTAGCCTGGTTAGTTCTTATCCGGGTACACCTAGCACAGAGATTACGGAAGAAGCGGCAAAATATGATGAGATGTATTGTGAATGGGCACCTAATGAAAAGGTGGCTATGGAAGTGGCATTTGGTGCTTCTCTGGCAGGTAGAAGAAGCTTTTGCGGTATGAAGCATGTAGGCTTGAATGTGGCTGCAGATCCCCTTTATACCTGTTCTTATACCGGTGTAAATGGTGGTATGGTTATTTGTGTGGCAGATGATGCGGGTATGCATTCTTCTCAAAATGAGCAGGATAGCAGACATCATGCCATTGCAGCAAAAGTGCCTATGTTGGAGCCCTCTGATACAGCAGAAACTTTAGAATATACAAAACTTGCCTTTGAACTCTCGGAAGAGTATGACACGCCTGTCATTGTAAAAATGTGTACCAGAGTAGCTCATTCTCAAAGTATTGTAGAGTTGGGAGAAAGAGTGCTTCCTGAGAAGAAGCCCTATGAAAAGAATATTGCCAAATATGTAATGATGCCGGGCAATGCCATCCGCAGACATCCTTTTGTGGAAGAGCGTACAAAGAAACTCATTGCTTATGCAGAAACCAATCCTATTAATCGTGTGGAGATGGGAGGTACTGCATTAGGTATTATTACTTCTTCTACATCCTATCAGTATGCAAAAGAAGTGTATGGGGATTCTGCAAGCATTTTAAAACTGGGTATGGTAAATCCTTTACCGGAAAAATTGATTTTAGATTTTGCAGCAAAAGTGGATAAACTGATTGTGATTGAAGAGTTAGATCCGATTATTGAGAATCACTGTAAAGCGTTGGGATTGACCCTTTCCGGAAAAGATTTACTGCCAATCTGTGGAGAATTCTCCCAGAATTTGATTGCCCAGAAGTTAGGAGAAGAAACCCCTGCATTTGCTTCATTAGAAGAGACCTTGCCAAACCGTCCGCCGGTAATGTGTGCAGGCTGCCCACATAGAGGTTTGTTCTTTACCTTGCAGAAGAATAAATGCAACGTATTAGGAGATATCGGTTGCTATACGTTAGGCGCCGTAGCACCTCTGAATTCTGTAGATATGACTCTTTGTATGGGCGCATCCATTAGTGCCCTTCATGGGTTTAACAAGATGTTAGGAGAAGAAGGGGAAGGAAAGACGGTTTGCGTCATTGGGGATTCCACCTTTATGCATTCCGGTATGACTGGTCTTGCGAATATTGCCTATAATCAGAGTAATTCCACTGTCATTATTTTGGATAATTCCATTACAGGTATGACAGGTCATCAGCAAAATCCCACTACCGGCTACAACATCAAAGGAGATCCGGCAGGAAAGATTGACTTGGAAAGCTTATGTAAGGCTATGGGCTATGAAAGAGTTGTGGTTGTAGATCCTTATGACTTAGCAGAATGTAATCGGGTTATTCAAGAAGAATTGGCAGCAAAGGAGCCTTCTGTAATTATTAGTAGAAGACCCTGTGCCTTATTAAAATATGTAAAACATAATCCTCCTCTTTGCGTCAACAAAGAGAACTGCAAGAGCTGTAAAGCCTGTATGCGCCTGGGCTGTCCTGCGATTAGCATGAAAGATGGCAAAGCGCATGTAGATGCAACCCTTTGTGTTGGTTGTGGTGTATGTAAACAGCTTTGCAAATTTGATGCGTTTGAGTCTTAGAGTGGAGGAGTTTGTAATGGTTCAGAATATTATGATTGTAGGTGTAGGAGGACAGGGTTCCTTACTTGCCAGTAAATTATTGGGACATCTTCTTTTGACAGAAGGGTATGATGTGAAAGTATCTGAAGTACATGGCATGAGTCAACGTGGAGGTAGCGTTGTTACTTATGTGCGTTTTGGAGAAAAAGTATATTCTCCGGTGATAGATAAGGGACAGGCAGATATCATTGTTTCTTTTGAGAAATTAGAAGCAGCTCGTTATGTGGAATACTTAAAAGAAGGAGGAAAAATTGTAGTCAATACGCAGGAAATTGATCCTATGCCTGTAGTCATTGGAGCAATGGAATATCCTCAGAATCTAATTGAAAAAATGGAAAAAAAGGGTGTGCAGGTGGATGCCATGGATTGCCTTTCTTTGGCTACTGAAGCAGGTTCCGCAAAAGCAGTAAACCTGGTACTTATGGGTCGCTTATCTACCTACTTCCCTATTCCGGAAGAGAAATGGTTAAAAGCCATTGAGGAATGTGTTCCACCGAAATTTGTGGAATTAAATAAGAAAGCATTCGCACTTGGACGCGGCGAATTATAAAATAAAATTTTTTGTGGAGGGAAACAAATGAAAAACTACTATCAAAAAGAGTTGGAAACAATGCCGTTAGACCAACTTCAGAGCCTACAGAGTGAAAGACTTGTAGCACAGGTAAAGCATGTGTATGAAAATGTTGCTTTTTACCGTGAAAAAATGGATGAAATGGGTGTAAAACCTGAAGATATCCAAGGCATTGATGATTTAAAGAAATTACCATTCATTACCAAGGATGACTTAAGAGATCAGTATCCTTATGGATTACTTGGTGTGCCTTTAGAAGAATGTGTGCGTATTCAGTCTACCAGTGGTACTACAGGACGAAGAGTAGTTGCTTTTTATACCCAGGAAGATGTTGACCTTTGGGACGAATGTTGTGCAAGAGCTATTGTGGCAGCTGGTGGAACCAAAGAAGATGTGTGTCATGTATGTTATGGCTATGGTTTGTTTACAGGTGGTCCCGGTTTAAATGGTGGTTCTCATAAGGTAGGTTGCTTGACCTTGCCTATGTCCTCCGGTAATACAGAAAGACAGTTGCAGTTTATGACAGACCTTGGATCAACCATTATCTGCTGTACACCTTCTTATGCATTGAACTTAGGGGAAGCCATTGCAGAAAAAGGTATCAAAGATAAGTTAAAATTAAAAGCAGGTATTTTTGGTGCAGAGCCATGGACAGAGCAGATGAGAAGGAACATCGAAGAAGCTCTCGGTATCAAAGCATATGATATCTATGGCCTGACAGAAATTTCCGGCCCAGGTGTTTCCTTTGAATGTGAGGAACAGGCTGGCATGCATATTCAGGAAGATCATTTCATTGCAGAAATTATCAATCCTGATACAGGAGAAGTACTTCCTGAGGGAGAACTTGGTGAATTGGTATTTACCTGTATTACGAAGAAAGCATTCCCGTTGATGCGTTATCGTACAAGAGATCTTTGTCGTCTTACCAGAAAGCAGTGCTCTTGTGGTCGTACCCATGTACGAATGATGAAACCACAGGGTAGAAGCGATGATATGATGGTTGTTAAGGGCGTAAATGTATGGCCTTCTCAGATTGAAGCAGTTCTTCTTGACCAGGGCTTCCAGGCAAATTATCAGATCGTTGTAGATCGTATTGGTAACAAAGATACCATCGAGGTACAGGTTGAGTTGACTCCTGAAATGGCACAGGACGCTTCTATTCCGGTAGCAGCAAGAGAAAAGAAAGTTGTTTCCGGTTTGAAATCTATGTTGGGTATTTCTGTAGATGTAAAAGTGGTAGAGCCTAAAGCAATTACCAGAAGTGAAGGAAAAGCCGTTCGTGTGCTGGATAAGAGAAATCTATATCAGAACTAATATATTAGAGTGGTTGAGAATTCAACCACTCTTTTTAGATTACTGGAATATGGCATAAGAAGAATAAGTATTTCACTATGTATAAAGAAATTATGATTGGTGTAATGGGCAACATGTGATAAACTGTAAAAAATATAGGTATAAAGGAATTTTATGGAAACATTATTTAGCAGAACAGAAATGCTATTGGGAGAAGCTGCAGTAGCCCTATTACAGCAAAAACGCGTAGCCGTGTTTGGTGTGGGCGGTGTAGGCGGTTATGTGTGTGAGGCCCTGGTAAGAAGTGGCATAGGCTCCTTTGATTTGATAGACAAAGATGAAGTGAGCCTTTCCAATTGCAACAGACAAATTATCGCCACAAACAGTACCCTTGGCAGAGATAAAGTGGATGTGATGAAGGAACGAATGTTGGACATTAATCCTGCAGTAAAAGTGCAAATTCATAAATGCTTTTATCTACCGGATACGGCAGAACAGTTTGATTTTTCCCAATATGATTATGTAGTAGATGCAGTAGATACTGTGACGGCTAAAATTGCTCTTGTGGAAAAGGCCCAGGCTAGTCACACGCCGATTATTTGTAGTATGGGTGCAGGCAATAAATTGGACCCAACGAAATTTCAGGTGGCAGATATTTATAAAACCAAGGTGTGCCCACTGGCAAAGGTAATACGTAAAGAATTAAAAAATCGCGGCATCAAAAAATGTAAGGTGGTGTATTCAGAAGAATTGCCTATCAAAACCGGTGGAAGTATGCCCGGTAGTATTGCCTTTGTACCTTCCGTAGTAGGATTGATTATTGCAGGGGAAGTGGTAAAGGATTTGATAAAAGGAGAAAACCTTGATTAAAGCAGCTTTTTTTGATGTGGATGGTACTTTGCTATCCCATAATTCCAAATCCATACCGGATAGTGCAAAGAAAGCTTTACAGGCTATGCGCGAAAAGGGCATACAACTCTTTTTAGCCACAGGCAGAGGGAAAAGCGAAATCAACCGCTTGCCGGTAAAGGATTTAACTTTCGACGGCTATGTCACATTAAATGGTCAGATCTGTCTGGATAGTGAGAAGAAGCTTTCCTATGGTATTCCATTGCAAGGGAAAAGCTTGGAAAATGTTTTGGATATTTTTTGTAAAAAAGAAACGCCATTTATATTAGTAGAAGAAGAACGACTATATATTAATTTTATCAATGACGAAGTTGTAGAAGCACAAAAGGATATTTCCACTCCGTTGCCACAGATAAGGGAGTATGAAGGGGATCCGGTGTATATGGCCATCGGCTTTTTCACGGAGGATCAAACGGAAGCTTGGGAAAATAAACTTCCCGATTGTACTATCACCAGATGGAATCCGAAAGGTGTAGACATTATCGCCAAAGGTGGCAGTAAAGCAGCAGGTGTAGCCAGAATTGCCGGCATGCATGGATGGGATGTTTCAGAAATCATTGCCTTTGGGGACGGAGAAAATGATATCGAGATGATGCAATATGCCGGTATTGGTGTAGCCATGGGAAATGCGGAAGAACCCGTAAAAGCAATTGCCGACTACGTGACTACAGATATTGATCAAGATGGCATCTGGAATGCAGCTAAGCAGTATGGGCTTTTATAAGAATAGAGAGTGAAAAGAACAAAAAGTATGGAATCATTATTTAGCAGAACCGAAATGCTATTGGGAGTAGATGCAGTAGATACCGTAACGGCCAAAATTGCCTTGGTGGTAAAGGCTCAGGAAAGCCACACCCCTATCATTTGCAGCATGGGTGCAGGCAATAAACTGGATCCTACCAAATTTCAGGTGGCAGATATCTATAAAACCAAGGTGTGTCCCTTGGCTAAGGTGATGCGCAGAGAACTAAAGAATCGCGGCATCAAAAAATGTAAAGTGGTGTATTCAGAAGAGTTACCCATAAAAACAGGCAGTTCCATGCCAGGCAGTATTGCCTTTGTACCCTCCGTAGTAGGCTTGATTCTTGCAGGGGAAGTGGTAAAGGATTTGATAAAAGGAGAAAACCTTGATTAAAGCAGCCTTTTTTAATGTGGATGGCATTCTACTATCATTGTGAGGTGCATAATGTTCCATACTTATCGTGAATCCTGATTATTGGTCTACTGACCCCGTCCCTCTAATATTCCCTATTTTGCTAAAAAGCATGAAATATACCTTCATAATTTGCTAAAGAATTCTTATATCCTAAAACTCCCTAATGATACAATTTATTCATCGAATAACAAGCCGGGCTAAGGAATTGGGAACCTATTATTTAAGATTTTCAGATGTGACGGCTGACGAAGAAATAAATTCGATTGTCACAGGTAAAATGCCAACAGGCTCTCTTGGAGAAGGCTTTGGATTTTTGAATAATTTAATGGCTGCATCCGTGAGAGTTTATGCACCAGTGAATGATCTTTACGATGCAATGATTTTTGTGTATGAGGCAACGCCATTTATAGTATTAGAATAATAATAGTGTTTAAATATGCCAGCAGGATGAAGCCATAAAGGCACTTATTATAGAAATAGTCATAATGGAAGATTAAAGGGTAATCGGCAATTCAACAATTTCTTGAGATGGCTGAATAAAAAACACTCTACTTTGCGTAGGTACACTCCGAGAAATGCCGAATGTATGATAATTGCATGGAGGTAATTAATTTATGAATCAGTATGTTACAGGTGCAATTATTAAAGAATTGCGAGAAAAGAATCAGTTAACACAAAATGAGCTTGCTGAAAAGCTTAATGTATCGGACAAGACGATCTCAAAATGGGAAACGGCAAAAGGATATCCAGATATCTCATTATTAGAACCTATAGCAGAGGTATTCAAAATATCAGTCACTGAACTATTGTCTGGAACTGTTATTTCGAATATGAATGTAGCTGCTAATATGCTTCGTTCAAAGGTTTACGTATGCCCTATATGTGGCAATGTAATTCAAAGCATGGGAGAGCTTTCAGTAAGCTGTCACGGGATACAGCTTGTGCCTGAACAGGCAGATTACTCAGATGAGGACCATAAGATTTTGGTAGAAAGAGTAGAGGATGAGTATTTTGTTCAAATCGAACATGAAATGACAAAAAGTCACTATATTTCATTTGTTGCGGCATTTTCATCAGATGGATTGCAGATGATAAAGCTTTATCCTCAAGGAGCTGCTGAAGCCAGATTAAAAATACAAGGAGTGAAAAGAATTTATTGTTTCTGCAATAAGGATGGTTTGTTTTACATTGATATTAATAAGAATATTGCTGGTAGAAAATAGCAATTAATAGTTTATGGGATGATTCATAAAAGGAACCACAGAGTAATCATTATTCTGTGGTTTTCTTATTTTTGGTTTTAATCATTTTTAAAATTATCGCACAAAAATGACATGTAAAACGTTATCCATATAGAGGAGGTAATAATCCATGGATTTGAAAGAACAGTAC
>JAKSSF010000032.1 GCA_024403235.1 Lachnospiraceae bacterium
GGCTCACAGAAAAATTCCAATTCCATCTGTTCAAATTCTCTGGTACGGAATGTAAAGTTACCGGGTGTAATTTCGTTACGGAAAGATTTACCAATCTGCGCAATACCAAAAGGAATTTTCTTACGGGAAGTTCTCTGTACATTTTTGAAGTTTACGAAAATACCCTGTGCTGTTTCAGGTCTTAAATATACGGTATTTTTAGCATCCTCTGTAACACCTTGGAAAGTCTTAAACATTAAGTTAAACTGACGAATATCTGTGAAATTATGTTTTCCACAGGTAGGACAAGGTACATTATTTTCTTCAATGAAGTTTTTCATCTCTTCCTGAGAAAGCGCATCTACAGGCTTTTCTAATGTAATCCCATGCTCTGCAGCATAATCTTCAATAATCTTATCTGCACGGAAACGCTCGTGACATTCTTTACAATCCATCAAAGGATCAGAGAAACCACCTAAGTGACCGCTGGCAACCCATGTCTGTGGATTCATCAAAATCGCACAATCCACACCCACATTATAAGGGTTTTCCTGCACGAATTTCTGCCACCATGCCTTCTTTACATTGTTTTTTAATTCTACACCAAGATTTCCATAGTCCCAGGTATTGGCAAGACCGCCATAAATTTCGGAACCGGGATAGACAAACCCTCTATTTTTTGCAAGGGCCACAATTTTGTCCATAGTTTTTTCCATGTTTCATTTCCTCCCTAAGTATGATTACTTAAATATTATATAATTCACTTTTTCATCAGTAACTTTCGCAACCGTAGGCATTTTCTCCTGTATACTTGCACCTTCACTGATATATAAAATTTTACCAAAGCATTGTACAAGAACATTATCTTGTAGGATGGCAATATGGCGTTTTCCCATTGCCTTAATTTCTTCCTCCGAAACAGTCTTATCTCCTGCCGCGTTGTGTAAGGTAACATTCAGGGAATAGCCTTCCTCCAAAGCTTGATCAATGGTGCCCACAAATAAGGGCAGCTGTATCATGCCGGTAAAGGCAGAGGCATCGGCGAATTGTAGTTTCATCACAACCTTTTCCTCTTCCTGGGTCAAAGACATAAGACTTGCTTCTGCGCCATCTGCGGTCTTGTTATACTCCTGAATTTCGTCATTGGCCATCTGTTCCAGCTCATCCAATTTGTAATAATCTTCATCAAAGGCATCTACAATTGTGTAAAGAACAGATTGGTCTTTATTCAAAATAAGATTGGTTTGGTCATCTTCTAATTTTGGTGTGTTACATCCAACCAACAAAAGCAGGAATGCCAATCCGAAAACGAATGTTTTTCGCATACACTTACTCTCTTTTCCTGAACCTTCCATAACGAAGATATTATACCCAAAAGGATAGGGATTTTCAACCGATTCTAAAAAAGAAATCCCAAATTCGATTAGAATGAATTTAGGATTTCTAATGTTTTAAATTTCTTATCCATATAACGGTTAAAACAAAACTCTGCGATTTGTTTTAATTCTTCCAGCACAGAATCACTGACTGTAAAGGTATACAGTTTTTCAATGGGTTCCTGTATAATATAAGAGTAGGCATATCTTGTAGATTCCTGCCATACTCCTTCCGGTGGATTCTCCGGCAATTCTCCATTAATTGCAACAGCCCGCAGTTCAAATATTGCACGAATTAACGGATTCTTTAAGCTTTCTTTCGAAAGAGCACGAAGAGATAAGTACAATAGCTTTAACAAATCCACGGCTTCCATATTTTCCTGCCCATAGTATTCTGCAATCTCTAAAAAATACATACCGTAGTAAGCAGCCTCATAATCCTGTCGTAATTCCTCAAAAAAATTTTGGATTTCCATGTCACTGAGTTTATAGGAAGTCTTTGTTTCATAGAGTCGAAATTTCCCAAAAGCAAACATATCACTGCCTGCTCCAAATCTGCTGTTTTGTCTTCTCGCTCCGTTTGCAAACACTGTGATTTTACCTTTTTCTTTAGTCAGTAAAATCAATCTTCTGTCATACTCCCCGAAAGGTACCGCCTGCAGAACCATTCCGGTCACGGTAACCAACTCCTGCATGCCGCTTCTCCTTCTCTTCTGTCTGTTTCACTACGCTGTTTTCTACTGCCTTGTACTGCAAATAATCCTGGATTTTTCCGGTTGCCAAAAACCGCTCCCAGTTATCTTTTTCTTTCATATCTTTTCCTACCTTTGTATTTTTGTCTACAAAGATAGGATTTGCGATTTTTCTTCGTTCTATTCCATATCCAGTGGATTATATCCAAAATTTTTCAAAAGGTAATCACTGTCACGCCAATCCTTTTTCACCTTCACCCAAAGTTGTAGATTGACTTTGCAATCCAAAAGTTTTTCTATCTCATAACGAGCCTGGGAGCCGATTTTTTTCAGCATCGCTCCTTGCTTTCCAATGATAATTCCTTTGTGGCTGTCTTTTTCACAGATGATAGTGGCATCAATATGACACACCTTTTTCTCATACTTCATTTGGTCTATTACCACTGCAATACCGTGTGGAATTTCTTCCTCCAAAGTTCGTAGGGCTTTTTCCCTAATATACTCTGCCACAATCGCTCGTTCCGGCTGGTCTGTAATGGTATCTTCATCATAGAAAGGAAGTCCGTAGGGCAAATATTTATAAATACACTCTATCAAACAATCTGTATTGTCTTTTTTTAATGCAGAAAGGGGAACAATCTCATCAAATTCCATCTCTTTGCGATAGGTATCTATAAATCCGAGTATTTCTTCCCGTTTCACCGTATCAATTTTATTAATCACAAGGATTACCGGCGTGTTGCAGGTTTTCAGTTTTTCAACAATAGCTTTTTCCCCTGCTCCAATAAAATTGGTAGGTTCCACCAGCCAAATGACTACATCCACATCCTCCATGGTGCGTTTTGCAACAGTCACCATATAGTCGCCCAATTTGTTCTTTGCCTTATGAATACCGGGGGTATCCAAAAATACAATCTGTCCCCTCTCATCCGTATATACGGTCTGAATACGGTTACGGGTAGTCTGAGGTTTCTTAGATGTAATTGCGATTTTTTGTCCGATTAAGGTATTCATTAAAGTAGATTTTCCCACATTGGGTCTACCGATTAAGGTGACAAAACCGGATTTTTTCTGTATTTCCATAGTGTTTCCTTTTTCTTCTGAACCTGGATATTTCCATTTTTAGGAATAGAGGTTTCTAATGGTTAAAAATTTATCCTTTGCCTGCTGTACTTTACTATTGGTACCAACCACACATATATTATTTTGAGACACAAAACTACGAATCTGTTTTGCTAATTCACGAATTGCTTCTCCGTCTGCAGACAATATCTGATTTCTTTCCTTTTGCAGAAGCTCCTCTGTCACGCCAGTCATATAAGCACTTAAAGAACGAAGTCCTTTTGCAGCCGGTGTTAAAGGCGTGTCTACATCACTGATAGCCCCAATGATGTATTGCGTCATGGTTCTTTCGTCGGGAGTAAAGTGCTCTACATAGTCTGCTGCCTTTTCATATACTTCAATAGTTTTCTCCAAATTAGGGTCTCTGTAAGATACAAAATAACAATCTCCGTTTCGGGAAAAGCTGCTCATACATCCATAAGCGCCCCCTTTGACTCTGATGTTATTCCAAAGATAATCATACCCCATCATCACACGAAGCACACGCATGGCACCGGAATATTCCAATTCGGCTTCTTTAAAATTGCCTGCTACAGCCACAAACTGTACCTGTCCTGCGGTTACCAAAGCTTCCTGCTTTTTCTCAAGAGTTGGCTCATATATTTCTGTAGGTTCTGTAGTATCCGGTAATTTCTGTGACAATTTCTCTGCCAAACCTAGGAACTCCTGATAGGCTTCTTCACTACCTGTAAAATCAAATAACACATTTTGTTTTTGGAACACTTCTTTACATAAATTCTGCAAATTCGCAATCAGGGTTTCGTAGCAGCTATCATAATTTTTCACCCATTCCTCTACCTGATCATAGAAAGTCAAACCATTTAACATGTCTGAATAGGCTGCTGCCTTTGAAAAATAGGAAGTGGCTCTGGCTGCTGCCACCTGATGTCCTGCAGAATCCAGCGTTCCCTGCATATGAGATTTTAATTCCTGCAGAAGCTCCAAAAGTCTTTTCTTATCCGTAAAATCAGACTGGAAAAGGATTTCTTCTATTAATTCCATGCCTTCTTTCATTTTAGGCTCTAAGACTTTTGTCTTCCATTCAAAACTTACACGAATCTTATCCCGGTTATTTACATCAGAATACAAATTCAATACCGGGCTCATACCACCGGTTTTTAAATGCATTTCATCATACAATTCCCCATACTGGTACTGCTTGGTATTGACAAGACCCAATACATTTTTCAACAGACCTAAATAAGGGAACAGTTCTTTCTGTATGGATGTCACATCAAACAAAAGACGAATATAGGCAATTCCATTGGTATAGATTTTGTGATACAGACCGAGAAGTGTACCAATCTTTCTTTCTTCATTGACCAAAGGCTCCACTTCTCTCTTAATGTCCTCTTTCGTCAATAACGGAATACAAGCTAAGGCCTCTTCATCGTCTTCCTCTTCCTGATACGCCACTAAAGCATGGGTTTTCTCTATAATTTCCTGCTTTTCTTCTTCTGTTAAATTATTCTTTTTTTGTGCCAGTTTCTGTGCCAACTGTTTTTCTTTTTCTTCTGCCAGATTTTCTATCGGCTCAACTACCAAAACAGAACTATGGGTATTTTGCAGGAAATATTCCTGAATCAAATCTTCAAAATAAGTACCGGCAATTTTTTCTCTTAACTCAGCAAAAGTATCATTTGCCTCAATGTGAATAAAGGGCATATTATCTGCATATAACCAACTATCAAAAATTTGTAGTCCGTACATTAGCCCCGGTGGGTAAGAGCCAAAATCTGCCTCTCTGGATTTGAATTCAAAATAATTCAAAGCTGCTTCCAGAGATTTTTTATTCAAGCCTTCTTTACATAGTGTTTGCAAGGTTTGCTTGATGATTTCTAAAAATTGTGCTTTTTGATCTACATTGGCATTTTTTGCAACTACACTAAAATAAGGCTGTATAATGCCATTGTCATAAAAGCTATATACATCCTGACCAATTCCGGCATCCAATAAGGCTTGTTTTAATGGTGCTCCCGGTGCAGAACAAAGCACATAATCTAAGATTTGGAACGCAATATATCGTTTTCTGTCCAGATTATCTCCAATAACAGTGTTATAGCTTAAATAGGTTTTATTCTGTTTATCTTCCCCGGCAGAAATGGAATACTGCTTGGTCACATCTACTGCTTTAGAAAAAGGCTCCTGCAAGGTCACTGCGGAATCAATTTCCAACGGTTCAAAAGCAGACAAATACTGTTCATCAATAAACTGTAATTTTTCTGCCATATCCATATCCCCATACAGATAAATGTAACTATTGCTGGGGTGATAATACTTTTTGTGCATATCAATATAATGCTCATAAGTCAAATCCGGAATTCTTTCCGGGTCACCACCGGATTCTTCGTGGTAAATGGTGTCCGGGAACAGGGAATTAAAGATTTCCCTCTCTAATACATCATCAGGAGAAGAAAAAGCCCCCTTCATTTCATTATACACAACACCATTGATAGTCAAATCACTATCCATATCTTCCATTTCATAATGCCATCCCTCCTGGCGGAAGGTCATATCATGGTTATAGATATTAGGATAGAAAACTGCGTCCAAATACACATGCATTAAATTCTGAAAATCCTTGGCATTACAGCTGGCTACCGGATATACGGTTTTGTCCGGATAGGTCATAGCATTTAAAAAAGTGTTCAAAGAACCTTTTACCAATTCAATAAAAGGATCCTTTACCGGAAAATTTTTGGAACCACATAACACAGAATGCTCTAAAATATGGAACACTCCTGTACTCTCCTGAGGTGTGGTTCTAAAGCCAATATAAAAAACCTTATTTTCATCCTGATTACTTAAAAGAACGACCTTGGCTCCGGTTTTTTTATGCTTCAAATAAATCCCGTCACTTTTTAATTCTTCAATTCTTCTTTTTTCTATAATCTCGTACGCTTTTAATTCTTCGATTTTCATAGTTTTCCTTTCCTGCTTGCCTTTATTCTAGGCACACATGGATTAATTACTATTTTCGATATACTCAATTTTACTACCGCTTAACGAAAATGCCTCTTCCAATTCCTCTAAAGTCATCCCGGTTTCCTCTGCCAGTTCCTGCAAACTTACTTTCCTTCGTAAATCTTCAGACATCTCTTTTGCTTTTTCATTCACCAGATTGACTTTATCCAGTACTTGCTCCTCTATTTTTCGTTCTTCTTCCAACTGACCAATGGCTTCTTCCATACAGTTCATGATGTATTTTACAATCATGCTATCTACTTCATCTATTTCCTCCATGGCGCCAACCATATCTACTGCCGTCGCCAGGGCAACATTGCCTTCCCCTACCAGGTCCTCTAACAATACTCCCTGCCCGCTGTAGAGCTTTGCAATATCGATTACCCTGGGAAGATAATACAAAAGCAATTGTTCTTTGCCCCACTGTTCCTGATTTAAGGCAGCCATAGTGGCGGCACGAAGTTCCCCATCGGAAATCTCCGGTAAATCCTCCAGTTCCTTCTCATAATCCTTAAGGTAGTTTCGATCCTCATGGCTTAATCTTTCTTCGATTTCCACCGGTTCTCCTACCCCAATGTTTTTCTGGGACAGGTACTGATATATGGTATCCATTTGCACTTCATTTAATTTTAAGGGCTCTAAAATCTCCTGAAGCTGTTCCTCTGAAATGGTATTATTCTGTTCCTTCGCGATTTCCCGTATCTGCTCGATACAGGCAACAAATTGCATTTCTTGATTCATACTTATTCTTGACTCCATTTGATATGCTTATGGGTGAATAAATGGTCCTGACAATATTCATAATTGCCCTCACATTTTGAGCAAAAACGGAATTCCAAATCCGGATGGCTCTCATCTGTTCTACCACAAATCGCACATTTATGTTTGGTCACTATTGGGGTTGCCTGTTTTACCTGACGATTAAACTCCTGTCGTCTTTTGATTTGCTTGGGTGACACATGGTACCCCATCTGCTTTCTTCCTGTAAAAAAGAATAACAGAAAATTCATAAAAGATGCCAAAATGATGATTCTAACAACCCAGCCGCCCTGTAATGCAGCCAACAGCAATATGAATCCAAATATAATTCCCATTACCTTGGTTTTAATCGGGATAATGAAGAATAGTAAAATTTGGGTATCCGGAAAGGTTGCCGCATAGGCCAAATAAATGGACATATATAGATAATAGGTACTAGCCATAGCCCCAAGTCCTGTTACTCTTTGCCCTGTAATGGCTCCAAAAATAATGTATAGAATAAATACCCCTATAATCGTAAAGAACATACCGGAAAAGATGTACAGATTGTACCGATAAGTACCCCAAACTCTTTCCAAAGCTGTTCCTATAGAATAATAAAAATATAAGGAAATTAGTACAAAGAAAATATTGTCATAGTATGGAGGAATCAAAATCCAGGTAACAAGACGCCAAATCTGTCCTCGCAAAATCAGTGCCGGTTCTAATGTAATATAGTTCACAATAGGTATATTTAAGGCCGTCATCACATACCCAATTCCATAGCAAAGAATCAGATAAGAGGATAAATTTGAGATAGCATATTTGCCTAACATTTTTTCTAACTTTTTGGATAATTTATTCATTTTAGAATTTCCTTCCGGTTTTTTACACGCTTAAAAGTGCTTTGCATATTGCTTTCATTCTATCATTTCTATAAATCAAAGTAAAGAATTCCACACCCCAACAAGGGATTTGTAATTCTTACATTTCTATGTTAAAATTGCCTAGAATTCTCTGATGATTCTTCCTTTTTTATAGGAATACAAAAGGGGATTTAAGAGAATTTTAATAAATGTAATATGAGGAAAAGAGTGTTAGATTATGCCTATTAAAATTAAAAGTGATCTTCCGGCACAGTCCATTTTGGAAGGTGAAAATATATTTGTCATGACAGAAACCCGTGCTATGCAACAGGATATCCGTCCATTGAATGTATTGATATTAAATTTAATGCCTAATAAAGAAGTAACAGAAACCCAGTTACTTCGTAAATTATCCAACTCTCCCTTGCAGTGTAATGTAGAACTTTTACAAACCAGTTCCTATACCCCCACTCATGTGGATTCCAATCATTTGGATAGTTTTTATACCACCTTTGATCAAGTGAAAAATCGAAAATTTGACGGTATGATTATTACCGGTGCTCCTTTGGACTATGTAAAGTTTGAGGATGTAAAATACTGGAAAGAAATGTGTACCATTATGGATTGGGCAGAAAAGCATGTCCATTGCACCTTCTATTTATGCTGGGCCTGCTTCGCCGGTTTGTATTATCACTATGGTCTGGAAAGATATGACAGAGAAGAAAAATTATCCGGTGTCTATGCACACAGAGTATTAAAACCCACTTCTCCTCTCTTTAGAGGCTTTGATGATGTGTTTTATGCTCCTCATTCCCGTGCTATGGGTATTGAAAGAGAAAAAATTGAAAACACGCCGGAACTGGAATTAATGGCATATTCAGAAGAAGCAGGGGTTTCTATTGTGAAAACAACAGACTCTAAAAAGTTTTTCGTTGCCTGTCATCCGGAATATGATTGGAATACCTTATCAGATGAATATTTCCGCGACTTAAACAAAGGCATGAATCCAAAGATTCCTGTGAATTATTTCCCGGATGATGACCCAAGCAAACGGCCTATCGTCAATTGGCGTTCTACCGGGCAGCTCTTATATACCAACTGGTTAAACTTCTATGTATATCAGAGTACCCCTTACGATTTGGATAGTATAGGGGAAGATGCTAAATAAGATTTCGTATCATGAAGATGAAAAAGACAGTGACTATTCACATTTGATTGCAAATGTGGATAGCTACTGTCTTCTTTTTATTTCTTATACCACAAAATTTCTAGCCTCATTATAGTAATTTTTTACTGTATTTTTTTCAGCAAATCTTCTTCCGTAAGTATAGGAATCCCCAGGCTTTTTGCTTTTTCCAGCTTTGATCCTGCTGCCTCTCCTGCAACCAGAAAATCCGTCTTTTTACTTACACTGCCGGTACATTTTCCGCCATGCTTTTCGATCAGCTCCGCCACTTCTTTTCTTCCTAAGGTGGGAAGGGTACCGGTTACCACGATGGTAAGCCCTGCCAGTGCATCACTGCCCCCTTCTTCCTTTTCCATTTTCATATTTACACCCGCATCCTGTAAGGACTGTAGAATCTCCTGATTAGCCGGTAAAGCAAAAAACTCTACAATACAAGCAGCGGTTGTTTCCCCAATATCCGGAATAGCTGTCAAATCTTCTATAGAAGCCTGAGTCAGATTCTGAATACTTTCGAAATGCTTCATAATACCTTTTGCTGTGGTTTTTCCTACATTTCGAATAGCAAGACCGGTCAACAAGCGAACCGGATCATTGGCTTTAGAAGCTTCAATATTAGCAAGCACCTTGTCGGTATTTTTTTCTTTTCCGATGATCCCCTTCTCAATCAGTTCCTGACGGTAATTCGCTAGCTGATAGATATCTGCATAGTTTTTCAAATAGCCTTCTTTTACCAAGGCTTCCACCAAGGTATCTCCCAAGCCCATAATATTCATACAATCCAAGGATGTAAAATAAGCAATGGTTCTGGTTAACTGTGCCGGACAACTGGGATTGACACAACGAATATCTGCCGTATCTTCTTCTCGAACCAGTGTGGCACTACAAATAGGACAACTGGTTGGTGCTTTATAAACAATAGGCGGTGGTGTGACACAACCATTTAGTTTAGGAATAATTTCCCCACTCTTAAAGACTTTATATCTGCCTCCCACACCCACTTGATTGTCTGTAATATAATCCTGGTTATGGAGGGTTGCTCTGGAAACCTGGGTGCCACAAAGTCTGGCCGGCTTTCCCGTCTCCGGATCATGAAAAACAGCTGTAAAAGTAAGTTTTCCGGTTCTCCCCACATCTACCAGAATATCATCCATTTCTACGACTCGTTCTTCCGGGGGATATTTATAGGCAATATGTCCACTGGAATACTTACTGCCGGAAGGGAAATCCTCTCGAAGGGCAGTTTGTTCAATTTTAATAACTGCTCCATCCAGGTCGTAGGTCAATTCTTCTCGTAAGTCTGCAATTTCATCAATACAAGCACATACCTCCGCAGCTGTATCACACACCTTATGAAATACCACCGGTACCCCTGCAACCTCTAATATAGACAGTCCACCACTATGGCTTTCTGTTAGTTCCTTTGGTCCCGCTTGTACATTAAATATAAATAGTTTTAGACCTCTTTCTTTTGTAATGGTAGGGTCTAATTGTCGCAAGGTTCCTGCCGCCAGATTTCTGGGATTGGCTGCTAATTTCTTTCCCTCTTTTTCCTGCTTTTCATTAAAGGCTTCAAAGTCTGCATGGCTCATATACACTTCTCCTCGAAGCTGCATACTATCATAGGGCAGGTCAAGTACCTTTTTTACATCTCCAATGACTAAGGCGTTAGCCGTAACATCTTCCCCAATAAAGCCATCTCCTCTGGTTTCTGCCAAAACCAAATGCATTTTCCCGTCATTTTGCTTCTCATAGCGCAAGGTAATACTTAAACCATCAATTTTGGTTTCTACGGAAAATCGGCTTTCCGGGTGCATCTCTTTTACTTTTTTAACCCAAGCTTCTACCTCTTCCTTAGAAAATACATCTTCAATGGAAAGCATAGGCACATCGTGGGTCACTTTCACTCCAGCTTCACGCTTTGCTACTCCACCAATTTTTTGTGTGGGGGAATCCTTCGTTACCCATTCCGGATGCTCTTTTTCTGCAGCCTTTAACTGAAGCATCAACTGATCATATTCATAGTCACTAATCTCCGGTGCATCCTGATTATAATAGCGATCCATATGGTAATTTATTTTTTCTTTTAAGGTTTCATATTCCTGAATTGTCATATTTTTCCCCTTTTTTATAAAAGATTATTGGTCTGAAGCCTTCCAAAATAATTTTGAAATATCTTCCGTCTTTAATTTCCGATATTCTCCCGGCTTTAACTGTTCCAAAGTAATTTGCCCAATGCGTACTCGTTTCAAGGATTTGACATCTGCCCCTAAAACCTTACACATTCTGCGAATTTGTCTGTTCAATCCTTGGGTTAGGCAGATAGAAAAGGTATATTTCCCAAGTTTCTTTACTTCACAAGGCCTTGTGGTTTGTTTTAATTCCGGCAAATAAAGTCCCGCTGCCATTTTCTGTAAGAAATCTTCTGTAATCTCTTTCTCGATTTTTACCACATATTCCTTTTCATGATAGTATCTGCCGGTCATTAATTTTTCAATCAAACCTCCGTCATTGGTCATAATCAAAAGGCCCTCAGAGTCCTTGTCCAATCGCCCTGCATAAGTTAGTCTTATGGGATATTTTAAGGCCTCTATTACAGTTTTCTTGGCATGCACATCTTTACTGGTGCAAGTCACACCAACCGGTTTATAGTATGCTAAAACCACGGTTTCTTCTTTTCCGGAAACACTTTTCCCATTCACCAAAACAGAATCTGTCTCTCGAATCTTTTGCCCCGGCTTTGCCATTTCTCCATTTACCGTAACCCGTCCGGCCTCAATCCACTCATCCGCTTCTCTTCTGGAGCAAAGCCCTGCCGCTGCCAAATATTTATTTAATCGGATTTCTTCCTGATGATTTGTCTTCTTCTCTGTCATACTTTTCCATAAATTAAAATATAATCATTATGCTTTCTTCCATTGCTGCATGATAAATTGTAGATTACTTCTCCCCCGAAATTCATTGATAGAGGGATAATACAAAATATGTAACTTTATCAAAGTATCTGTTTCATTTCTGGAAAATAATTGCTCCAAGGCATTTTCTCCATACCAATGTATCAAATCCTCCCGGAATTGATCCAATTGATGAAATAACATAATCTCAAATCGATTCCCCTGTTCATCCTTTGCCAAAAGTTTTGTTGTGGATTTATTTTTCCCTAACAGTTCGCCATAAAAAAAGGTTAAATCTTTTTGTGCAAAAATTGGCTTGGGATTCCCGTTCCCAAAGGGTTGTAATATTTCCAGTTCATTGACTAAATTTTTTGTCACATAGGACAATGGCATGGGCACATCTATGGTAATTTTCTCCTCCATATCATCCGGCGTTAGGGTAGATAATTCATTCATTCTTTGTCGAAACCTATCTACATTTTCTTCTGCCAAAGAAAGTCCTGCTGCCTGCCTATGGCCTCCATATTTCACAAATAGCTCTTTACATTTGGTCATTTCTTCGTACATGGAATAGGCTTCAATGGAACGACCTGACCCTTTCACACAATCCTCCCCATTTGTCAAAACAAAGGTGGGTTTATGGTACCGTTCTTTCACGCGACCGGCAATAATTCCTGCCAGACTTTCATGACATTCGGGCAAATAAACTACCAAAACAGTTTCTGTCTCAGTACAGTTTTCTTCTACCCATTGAATCGCCTGCTCTACAGCATGTTCTGTCATGGTTTTTCTGCTTTCATTCAGTGCCTTTAACTCTGATGCCATAAAAATGGCTTCCCGATAATCTTCACAAGTCAACAATTCCAAAGCACGCCCAGCCGTATCTAATCTTCCAGCTGCATTGAGACAGGGTCCTATGATAAAGCCTAAATGATAGCCGGAAATCTTGTCAATTTCATTTAACTTAATTAAGGCACGCAAGCCCACATTTTTTGCTTCTTGCATACTTTTCAAAGCAGTCTTTACTAAAATACGATTTTCATCCAAAAGCTCCATCACATCACAAACGGTAGCCAAACCTGCCAGTTCTATCAGTTCTGAATGGTCCTTTTGGATTCCCATTTTTTCCCATAAGCAGGCTACTAACTTATACGCCACAAAGGCACCACAAATCTGCTTATATGGATAAGGGCAATCCGGTAGTTTTGGGTCAATAACAACATCTGCCTGGGGAATCCTATATTGCTTCTCTCCATTCACAAGTTCAAATGGAACCTCATGATGATCGGTTATCAAAAAGGTAAGCCCTTTGGCTTTCCCATATGCAATCTGATCAAAGGCTGCGATCCCGTTATCACAGGTTACTATAGTATCTACACCATCTTCTGCTGCCTCTTGAATCAAATGTTCATTGATGCCATAGCCATCTTTTTGACGATGGGGAATCACAGTATCCACATTTGCGCCACAAGCTAGAAGCCCTTTTTTCAAGATGGTTGTGGCACAGATTCCATCTACATCATAGTCCCCGATAATGCGAATATATTTCTGACTAAGAATCTTTTCTTCCAGGATGGATACGGCTTCTTCCATGCCCTTTAACAATTTCCCGGAATATGTATCCTGCATTGTACCATACAAATACTTTTCCATATCCTGTTCTTCTATCAAGTCACGATTACGCATAATTCGTATCAAAACAGGATCCAAAGAAAATTGTTTTGCCAATGCTTCGAAATCTGCTTTTTTATATGCTTGAAACCATTTTGCCACTGTTTAACCTCTCCCAGTTTTCAATGAAAGCCTTCCACAAATACACAAAACCGGCCTGAAAATAACTTCCAGACCGGTCCAAAGTTTGCGTTTCTTTTGATTAATTCTTCTTTGTGTTTGCTGCAACTTTTGTTTTCAGCACATACCATAATGCACCGGCAAGACAAATGGATGAATAGGTACCACAGAAAATACCAGCCATCAATGGTAATGCAAATTCTTTAATAGAAGTTACGCCCATTACATACAGTAAAGCAACCATAATAAAGGTTGTTAAAGAAGTAAAGATACTTCTGGATAATGTCTGATTAATACTGATATTTACAATTTCTTTCAAATCTTTCTTACGGGCTACTGCCATATTCTCACGGATACGGTCAAAGATTACGATGGTAGCATTGATAGAGTAACCTACGATAGTAAGCATACAAGCAATGAATGTACTACCTACGGAAACCTTCACTACAGCATACACTGCAAGTACCACTAAAACATCATGAATCAATGCGATAACACTACTTGCACCAAAGCGAATATCATGGAAACGAATAGCGATATAAATCAACATACATACAGTTGCCACAATAACTGCCAACAATGCATCAGAACGCATTTCAGAACTAATGGTAGAACTAATGGTTTCTGCAGTAATCAATTCTTCATTGACACCAAACTGATCTACCAATGCCTGTTCCATTTCCTTACGCTCTTCTACAGATAAAGTTCTTGTTTTAATGATAACTTCGTTTGTACCCTGTACTTTCTGGGTCTGAACAGAGCCACCTGCAACTTCTTCTACTACCGGCACTACATCTTTTTCAATATCTTCAATAGAAAGGTCTTCATTAAAGGTAATGCTGGTTGCTGTACCGCCCTTGAAATCCAAGCTGTAATTCAGGATATCACCGGTAGCATTTTTATTAATACCCATGGTAATAAATCCACCTGCAATGATGACAAGGGAAAGTACAAAGAAGATTGCTTTCTTAGATAAGAAATCAAAGGTCTTCGCAGTTTTTGCTTTACCATAGTATTTTTCATCTTTTAATCCTAATTCATAAAATGCATTTAAGATAATTCTGGTAACAAATAATGCAGTAACCATAGATACCACGATACCTAACGCCAAGGTCTGTGCAAAACCTTTTACAGAACCGGAACCTAACCAGCCTAAAACGGCTGCCGCAATTAAGGTTGTGATGTTACCGTCTAAGATTGCGGAAAGAGCCTTTTTGAAGCCCTGTGCAATAGCTGCTTTTACGGAAATACCTTCTGCAATTTCTTCACGGATTCTGGCAAAGATAATAACATTAGCATCTACCGCCATACCAATGGAAAGGATAATACCTGCAATACCGGGTAAGGTTAAAGTAATATCAAAACCATTCAGTAATAATAAAATTGCTACTACATAAATTGCTAATGCCAAAGCAGATGCAATACCCGGTACGAAGTATACAACTACCATAAAGATCATGACTAATGCCAAACCAATGCCACCGGCTTTCAAACTGGTTGCAATAGCTGCATTACCAAGCTGAGCACCTACTACATTGGAACGAAGTTCTTCTAATTCCAGTTTCAAACCACCAATACGAATGGTGCTTGCCAGGATATCTGCTTCATCATAATCAGCCATACCGCTGATAACCGCCTGTCCATCTGTAATGGCTTCCCGAACAGAAGGTGCGCTCACTACCTGTTCATCATATACAATATAAATAATGTCATGGTTTACAGCTGCTACAGTGGTTGCTTCTCTAAATTTCTCAGCCCCTTCTTTGGTCATGATCAAAGAAACTACTGCGCTGCTGTTTCCCATATTATCTTTCTGGGTTCCTGCCTGTGCATCTGCAATATCTGTACCGGTAAGTACTTCATTACCATCTTTATCTAAGAAAGACAAACTACCGGGTTTTCCCAACTCTTCCAAAATAGCATTGGCATCTGTAACACCGGGAATTTCGATATTGATTCGATCAGAACCTTCCTGATATACCTGTGCCTCTGTACTATAGGCTTCTACTCTCTTCTGTAACTTGTAAATGGTATCAGACATATCCTCACGACTAGGATTTTCTTCTCCCACTACCTGGTAGGTAATACTAACACCACCAGCCAAATCCAAGCCCTGCTTAATATTGGCAGCTGAGCCGGTTTTGTTTGCATCTACACCGTAAAATACTGTGTAAACACCTACAATCAGTAAGATAATTAATACTATCAAACCGATTTGATTCTTCTTGTTTTTCATGATTCTCCTCCGTTTAACTATTACTTAAAACCTTATAAGGTTATTATTCTATTCTTCTGCCAAAGCAGCCTTCATCATAATCGCACATTCTACGCGTTTTCTCTGTAGTTCACAGCCAATATCATATGCATCATTGATATTGCCATGGAAATTATAAGAATTTGCTGCACAACCGCCACTACAATAAAACTTTGCAAAACAACTTTTACATTTTTCTTTTGCATAGACATTACAGCATTTAAATTCGTCCACAATGGCCTGTCGCTTGATGCCTTCATCAACATTTCCCAATAGGAAGTCTTCGTTTCCAACAAATTGATGACAAGGATAAAAGTCACCCCAGGGTGTTACCGCCAAATACTCTGTTCCGGAACCACAGCCGGACAATCGTTTTGCCACACAAGGGCCCCCTTCTAAATCAATCATAAAGTGGAAGAAGTTTACACCTTTTCCCTCTTTTCTACGCTGCAAAAGATACTTTGCTAAACTATCATACTCTTCCAAAAGTTTGGGAATATCCTCTTCCCGAATAGCATAGTCCTCTTCCTTAGGCGCCACAACCGGCTCTACAGAAATCTGTTTGAAGCCCAACTCTGCCAAATGTTCTACATCCTTGGAAAAATCCAGATTGTTTCTGGTAAAGGTTCCACGAACATAGTAATTCATCTGGTCTCTGCTTTCTGCCACCTTTTGGAACTTCGGTACTACCAAATCATAACTGCCCTGTCCTTTACGGAAAGGTCGCATCCGGTCATGAACCTCTTTTCTACCATCTATACTTAAAACGATGTTAGCCATTTCACGATTGGCAAATTCTAAAACCTCATCATTTAACAACACACCGTTTGTAGTTAAGGTAAAGCGAAACTTCTTGTGATTTGGTTCTTCCAAGCTTCTGCCATAGGCAACCAAATCCTTCACAACCTGCCAATTCATCAAAGGTTCCCCTCCAAAGAAGTCCACCTCAAGATTGACACGATTTCCGGAATTGGCAACTAAAAAATCCAATGCCTTTTTGCCTACTTCATAAGACATTAAGGCTCTACGACCATGATATTCGCCTTCTTCTGCAAAACAATATTTGCAAGCCAAATTACAATCATGGGCAATGTGTAAACACAATGCTTTTACTACAGTCTGTCTATTCTTAAAATCACCAATATAGTTCTCGTATACATCCTCTGTATACAGCTGTCCCATTTTGGCCAATTCTAAAATCTCTTCAACAATTTCTTTCTTTTCTTCTTCGGATGCCTCTAAACTTTTCAAGGCATGCAAGCCTGCCTCTTGTCCCTTTTCAGAAAAATCCTTTTCTTTGGCAACAGGCTCCAACAGTGGAATGGCATCATATACCAGTTTGTCCACAACATGAACAGAACCGCTATTGACATCTAAGACAATATGATACCCATTGTTTATGTACTGATGTACCACTGTGTCACTCCTCCATACTTTTTCTTTACCCGAAACAAACTCGAGTCGGCAAACCTATTGCCTTCCCGAGTCTGTTTACAAGCACAGGTATACACCTGTCATATTTACTACAATTATTTCATTTTTTCACAAGACTGATTGCCTACTGTACAAGAAGTCTTGCAAGCTGACTGACAAGATGTCTGGCATTCACCACATCCGCCTTTTTTCATAGATTCTTTGTAATCTCTTGTGGTTAATGTTTTAATATGTTTCATCGCATGCCTCCTACTAAAACTTTTACATTCCTTCTCGTATCTTACCATAGATTTCATATTTATGAAAGCCCTTTTTTGCAGACTATCCCTAGTATTGCGCCAAAAATACAAAGACACAGACAACTGATAGTTTTTAGGCCACCACTAACTAACCATGGATTATTGGAAAAACAAAATAAAGAAATACCGTATAATAAGGAAAAATAAAAGGAACCTAAACAAATTCCTGCTAAAACGCCACCTTTTCCCATCCATTTTCCACCCAAACAACAGCTTATAGGATAAACCAATGTAATATAAATCTGTACCAGAGTTTTAGGAATGGGAAAATAAAACAGTGCCCATGATAGCAAAAATAAGGCTATCAAAGTAACTGCCAAAGCACATAATATTCCACCTATAAAATGTAATCCAATAGTATATAGTTTATTTCTATTCCCATGTTTAAGACAATCTTCTTTTATCATTTTTCTCGCTTATGTTTTTCTTACTATGACTATATGCTGGTAAGCCCCTGTACTTGACAATTCATTGGTTTTTCAGTAAAATTATCAAAATTTTTCCAGTAAATAATTACCCAAAAGAAAGAAGGTACAACTACTTTGGATACCTCTGGTGTCATACAGCTTATCATTTTACTTCTATTACTAATATTATCCGGATTTTTTTCTTCTGCAGAGACAGCCATTTCTTCTGTTAATCGCGTTCGTATCAGAAGCCTGGCGGAAGAACAAAATAAACGAGCTATTCTTCTGCAAAAAATTCTCGATCAAAACAGCAAGATTTTAAGTACCATTTTGATAGGTAATAACATTGCAAATATTGCTGCATCTTCTATTACTACCACTTTCGTTATTAAAATATGGGGCAACTATGCCATTGGTATTGCTACCGGTATCTTAACCGGTCTGGTTTTGATTTTCGGAGAGATTGTGCCGAAAACTATGGCATTAAATAAAGCAGAAAAGATTGCTTTAAACTACGCTCCTATTCTTCATTTTTTATTGATTCTGTTTACTCCCCTAGTTTTCTTGATTGATTCTTTCTCTAATGCTATGTTGCGTTTATTAGGTATTGAAAACAATCAACATGATGCTATGACAGAAACAGATTTGAAAACCTATGTTGCAGTTGGACATGAAGATGGTGTTTTGGAACAGGAAGAACGAGAAATGATCCTTAATGTGGTGGACATGGATCATTCCAATGTAAAAGATGTTATGATTCCTCGTATCAATATGGTCAGCATTGAAGATACCTGCACTTATGAAGAATGCTTGAACCTATTCCGGGAATCCATGTACACCCGTATCCCCGTTTATCATGAAGAACCGGAAAATATTATTGGTTTAATCAAGAACTATAATTTTATACAGAATCGAGAAGATTTCTCTCATTCTTCTATTTTGAGAAAAGCCCATTTTACTTTTGAATACAAAAACACTTCCGATTTAATGATGGAATTAAGACAAGAATCCCAAACCGTATCCTTTGTCTTAAATGAATATGGCTCCTGCGTCGGCATGGTGACAATGGAGGATTTATTGGAAGAAATCGTTGGGGAAATCCGGGACGAATACGATGAAGATGAAGAAAACAACCTGGTAGAATCAGCTCCCGGTGTTTATGTCATTGAAGGATCTATGAAATTAGACGATATTAACGATCGTCTTGGCACCACCTTAGAAAGTGAAGACTATGATTCTATTGGGGGTATTTTATTTGGCATTTTGGACCGTGTTCCGGAAAATGGTGACCAGGTGACTACAGATGAGGGTATTCTTCTTACCGCTCTATCTGTAGACCAAAATCGTATTACCAAAGTACAAATGGAATTGCCGGGGGAACCTCAGGACCAGACATAATTCTCCGGATAGATGCTCATGGTGATTCCGTCCGCGATGGCAAAGGCTGTTTCATAAAATAAAGTATCAAATAAAGTATTATCTATATCTGAATTTATAAAACCTACTTCTATTAGTACAGCCGGCATTGTAGTGGAATTTAAAACGATTAAATCCGGGCGTTTCATCACTCGTATTTTTCGATATCCAACCCACTCCATTTGCCGGTTAATATTTTCTGCCACTTTTTCTGCAAAAGAACCATTTTCATAAATCAGAGTTTCTACTCCATTATATTGGTTGGGCATAGGGGAGGAATTTCTATGGATACTAACAAATAAATCCACTCTTCCTTTATTTCCTTTTTGCGCCTTTTCATAAGGACTTTCATATACATCCGTTTTTCTGGTATATTCCACCCAAAATCCATATTGTTCTAAGATGTTTCCTACTGCTAATGCCATTGCAAGATTATCCTCTTTTTCTAATCTGTTTTGATATCTTGCACCATTATCCGGTCCTCCATGTCCTGCATCTATCATGATTTTATAAGCCATATCTATTCCTTATCATAAATGCTTTACATTACTATATGGGAAGGACTGGTTATTGGTTAAATAAATCCATTCTTTCCTGAATTTTAGGTATAAAAAAAGTATTGGGGAACTCCCAATACTTTTTATAATTTATAATAAATACTCTTAAATAATCGATTATCCGGCTTATCCTCACTACTTACCATAATGGTATAATTTTCCAAACAAGGATACTCCATTAAATAAGCCAACTGTTCTGCTTTATCCTTACTTAAAATCCGATCATTCTTCAAATCCACGAAAAACGAATGAAAATCTCGTTTCATTCCCTCTCCCGTAAGCTTTACAAAGCTCTCTTTTGCAGACCAATACCGGAAAAATAGATTTTGTTTTTCCTCTTCTGTCTTTTTCTTCCCAATATGAGCCGCTTCTTCCTGACAGAAAAATCTTTTTGGAATGTCATTTTTGAACTTTCGATGTTCCTGAATATCAATGCCTACAGGACATTTCCCAATAACAAGAGCTACATAGTCTCCACTATGAGATAAATTAAAGTAGAAATCACTGCCGGGAACTTCCGGTTTGCCATAATCCCCTTCTACCAAATTACTGGGGTCAATAAAATGTTCTTTCAAAACTCTTTCCAATAAAAGTCCTGCACCCAACGACCTATATTTATCTGCCTGATTTTTCAAGCGATTGATTTTTTCTCTTCGCTCTTTACTAACATGACGAAGTTTTGTGGCAAAAACATCTTGATTCTGTAAAAATTCAACATTTAAAAGAAAAACCTCAATATTCATCCGGGGCTCCTTGTTTCTTTTGTATGCTCACATTATACCATAAAAAAACTCCTGCGAAAAACAGGAGTTTTAGTTTTACTGCCGGCGATGGGACTTGAACCCATACGTGGTTGCCCACAACAGATTTTGAGTCTGCCTCGTCTGCCATTCCGACACGCCGGCTTAGGTATTAATGACCGAAGACAATAATACCATACTTAATTTTAAATTACAAGTCTTTTCTTTTCTAAAAATAAAAATGAAAGTTTGAGTACTTACCTATTAAAATTCAAATTTATTATAAATATCCAGACCATCAAAAGTAGCAAAATAATCCTTAGGTGTTTCTGCTCTTCTGATTAATTGTACATCACCATTTTCTTTCAATAAGAGTTCTGCTGATTTTAACTTACCATTGTAATTGTAGCCCATTGCAAAACCATGCGCACCGGTATCATGAATAGCCAGCACATCTCCTTTTTCAATTTCCGGCAACATTCTATCGATGGCAAACTTATCATTATTTTCACACAAAGAACCTACCACATCGTATTTATGATCGCAGGGAGCATCTTCTTTTCCTAATACAGTAATATGGTGATAAGCACCATACATAGCAGGTCTCATTAAGTTTACTGCACAAGCATCACAGCCAATGTATTCTTTATGGGTATGTTTCTCGTGAATAGCGGTAGTAATCAAATGACCGTAAGGTGCCATCATAAATCTACCCATTTCTGTATAAATAGACACATCACCCATACCGGCAGGAACCAAAACTTCCTCATATACCTTACGAACGCCTTCTCCAATGGCATAGATATCATTAGCTTCCTGTTCCGGCTTATAAGGAATACCAACACCACCGGATAGATTAATAAACTGAATATCTGCTCCGGTTTCTTTTTCTAACTGAACAGCCAATTCAAACAACTGTTTTGCTAAAATTGGATAATAATCATTGGAAACCGTGTTACTTGCCAAGAATGCGTGAATACCAAAATGTTTTACACCTTTCGCTTTTAAAATCTTAAAGCCTTCAAATAACTGTTCTGTGGTAAAACCGTATTTTGCATCCCCAGGATTATCCATAATACCATTACCAAATTCAAAAATTCCACCCGGATTATAACGGCAACTTAAAGTTTCCGGTAATTTTCCTAATATTTTCTCTAAAAACTCAATGTGAGTAAAGTCATCTAAATTAATAATGGCACCAATTTTATCGGCATATGCATATTCTTCTGCAGGCGTTTCATTGGAAGAAAACATAATATCCTCTCCCTTTGCTCCAATAGCTTTAGAAAGCATCAGCTCTGTCATGGAAGAACAATCACAGCCACAGCCATATTCTCTAAGAATCTGAATCAAATAAGGATTGGGCGTTGCTTTCACTGCAAAATACTCTTTAAACCCTTTATTCCAGGCAAATGCCTCTTTTACCGCCTTTGCATTGGCACGAATCCCTTTTTCATCATAAATATGAAAGGGTGTGGGATAAGTCTTTTTGATTTCTTCGATTTGTTCTTTTGTTACAAAAGGTGTTTTTTTCATTTGTTAATCCTCATTTCCAATAATATTATTTTATTTCTTAGTGCTTCCTTCATAATACGAACCAAGTTTTCTTTCCCGGAAAACAAACAGGTATCTGAAGCTTTTCCATATAAATCCCCGGTTAAGACAGAAGAAGAATCTGTAATCAATCGTATCTGTCCCGGTTCAATTTCATCCTGTAATAATTTATCTACAAATTCACATTCTGCTAAATCACTAATTAGAATGATTTTCACGCCTCTTTCTGAGGCTGCCTTCAATTCCGATTGAAAACTGTCCACAATATCAGCAGGCGCCGATAAATATAATCTTAAGGCACTGTCTCTTACCATTTGCCTAAATTTATCCCGGATATTTTCTGCTCCTTGAATGGAAATATAACCATCCTGAATTTTTTCCTGTTTAGGAATATTTTCAATAAGAAAAGAACGATATTTTTCTAAACTGGCCATCCGATTATCCAAAAACTCTTGAATGGGCACTGCTATATATCTCGTACTTGCTCCTTCTTCCAACCAAGCAGCACCTTTTTCGACCAATCCATTTAAAGCCCCATAAATATTAGATCTTGAGATTCCTGTTAGCTTTGATGCTTCATATCCGGTTAATGCTCCTCTTTGATGGAGACATAAATATACACTCGCTTCAACACGAGAAAGACCAAACTGCAATAATTTTTCTAAATTTTCCATAGAAATCACTGTAAATCATCTGTTATTTTACATAATTTATTGTTAGTAGTTCTAAACAATACTACTATACTAATCTTTTAGATATATGTCAAATATAAAAAAGAGTCAAAAAACACAAAAATAGCTTAAAATTTTTCCATTTAATTAAATTCAAATTGTATTTATATTGTTTTGCAAGTAAAAATTGCAAATATATACATCACTATTGAATAAAGTTATTGGTTTGCAAGGAAAATTGCATTTTTATATTTTGTATAAAATATTGATTTTTTTCAAAAAAATGAACAAAATCACACATTTTCTATCTGCCAATCTATTGGAGAAATGCCGTTATTTATTAAAAACTCATTTGCCTTACTAAAATGCTTACACCCAAAAAAACCACGGTAAGCTGAAAGTGGACTGGGATGTGGTGCGGTTAAAATAAGATGTTTTGGATTGGTTAACATGGAAATCTTCTTTTGTGCAGGTGCTCCCCATAAAAAATATACAATTGGACGATCTTGTTCATTTACAGCCCGTATTACAGCGTCCGTAAACTCTTCCCAACCATGCCCTTTATGAGAATTGGCCTGATGCGCACGCACTGTAAGAACTGTATTTAATAAAAGAACACCTTGTTTTGCCCATTTTTCTAAATAACCGTTGTTAGGAATGTAACAGTTACAATCGTCATGTAATTCCTTATAGATATTTTGTAAGGACGGCGGTATATCAATTTCCGGACGAACGGAAAAGCTCATTCCATGGGCCTGATTCACATTATGATAAGGATCCTGCCCCAATAAAAGCACTTTTACTTCACTGAGTGGAGTAAAATGAAAAGCATTAAATATATCCTCAGCAGGCGGATAGATAACACTTGTTTCATATTCCTTTTTAACGAATCCATACAGATTCTTATAGTATTCTTTCTTAAACTCTTGTTGTAAACTAGGTAACCAATCATTTGTTATCATTGCCATACCACTTCTCTCCGTCCTTTTGCTTCCATGTGTTTTCTTATTAATGTCAATTATAAAAATAACTATTTGAAACAATAACGACTATTATTTCAAATAGTTATATGCAATACTACAGCCTTACAGAAATACCTTCTGTTCGCAAATATTCTTTTAATGTCTTAATTTCCAATTCCTTGAAATGAAATAGTGAAGCTGCCAGTGCAGCATCCGCTTTACCCACGGTCAAAGCATCCTTAAAATGCTCCATCGTTCCTGCACCACCGGAAGCAATTACCGGAATTTTCACATTTTCAGCAATTGCCCTAGTAAGTTCTATATCATATCCGGCTTTTGTTCCGTCACAATCCATACTGGTTAAAAGGATTTCTCCAGCTCCTAACTTTTCTGCCTGTATAGCCCATTCCACAGCGTCAATGCCAACATCCAAACGACCGCCATGCTTGAAAATATGGAAACCATCTTCTGTCCTTTTTGCATCAATGGCAACTACCACACATTGACTGCCAAATTTATCAGCTGCTTCTGCAATCAATTCCGGTCTATCAATGGCTGCAGAGTTCACAGAAATTTTATCTGCACCCTCTCTTAATAATACTTTGAAATCTTCAACAGTCCGTATTCCGCCACCTACAGTAAAAGGAATAAATACCTTTTCTGCAACCTTTCGAACCATATCTACAACCGTATTTCTGCCATCTGAAGATGCAGTAATATCCAAAAATACAACTTCATCTGCACCTGCTTTGTCATAAGCCGCTGCAATTTCCACCGGATCACCGGCATCTCGCAAATTGACAAAATTAACACCTTTGACAACTCTTCCTGCATGAACATCCAAGCAAGGAATAATTCTTTTCGTATACATTATACCTGCTCCTTCTGAATATCTAAGAAGTTCTTTAATATTTTTAGTCCTACATCAGAGCTTTTCTCCGGATGAAACTGACAAGCGAAAATATTATCCTTTTCTACCGAAGCATGAATGGTAACATTATATTCCGTAGTTGCAACAACAATACTTGGATCATCAGATTCTAAATAATAGGAATGAACAAAGTAAACATATGGTTTGTTTATTAAATTACCATATAATTTCCCTTGCTTTGGAAACTCCAATGAATTCCATCCGATATGGGGAATTTTAAGACCGTTTCCTTCCGGAATTCGTTTGATTTTTCCGGGTAAAATGCCTAAACCTTTTACCCCAGGACTTTCTTCACTTTCATCGAACAGCAGTTGCAATCCCAAGCAAATGCCCAAAAATGGTGTTCCGTGATCTATTACCTGATGAATAACCGGTATTAAATTGTAATTCTGAAGTTTCCTCATTGCATCGCCAAAGGCTCCTACACCAGGCAATATCACCGCATCCGCACTAAGGATTTCTTTGTCAGATCTTGTAACAATGACCTCCTGCCCCAAATATTGCAGTGCCTTTTCTACACTTTTTATATTTCCGGCATCATAATCAATAATTGCAACCATACAGCACTCCAAACTTAAATGTAAAATTAATTTCCAGGCACTTGTGAGGCAGGAATTGTAAATTGCATAAGTTCCCTATCGTTACCGTTTACCGATTCGGGTATATTTTCATCTCCGTTTTGTTCCTGCATTTCCTCTGTACCACTAGAATTATCGACTGTTTCCAATGTATCGGCTTCACTGCCAACCGTTGTTACAGTTCCATCATTCTGGAAAAAGTCCTGTTCTTCCTGTAAAGCATCTTCCATTGGAATGTTTTCTTCCACAGGAAGCTCTTCTACAACATCTTCCACATATTCTGTGCCATTTGCTATGGCAGTAATCTTCCTTGTATATGTCACATCACTGCTTTCCGACAAGATATCCATTACATCTGACTCAGAAACACCATAATTGCTATTTAATATATTGAGAATTTCAAAATATACAGTTTGAACATGGTCAGCAACATCATATTGTTGTGCTTGACGCATAATATCATCTTTTGCACGAACTGCACTAAACAATGAATCTACTGCATTTACCACTCTACCTAAAAGGATATTGTTATTATAAGAATCCAGCTTTCTCTGCATTCTCATAATGGCTTCTGCACCTTTAAATTTGTATTCATCTTCCTCAGAAAGTTTATGTCCATAATAGGTATAATAGCAATCTTCAAAATGCTGCATATCATATGCACTTCTAGCCTTTGTTAAGGATAGTACAGTAGGGAATAACAATTCCGCTACCATGATTGCTGCCAAAATGGAAGCAGCAAATATAAAGGTAGCAATTACCCTCTTTCTAGGCAAAGGTTTTAATGGTGGCTCAACTTTTTTCTCCTTCGGAGGTTTTACCTTTTTCGGTTTCTTCTCTTTCGGTTTTTTCTCCTTAGGTTTCTTTTCTTTCTTCGGTTTCTTCTCTTTTTTCTCTTTTGGCTTTTTCTCTTTCTTTTCCTTCGGCTTCTTTTCCTTTGCCTTCTTCTTGGTAGGAGTTTCTTGATCTAATTCATTTAATATCTCAAGATTTTCATCTGAAATATCTACTTCAAGAGCTTCAACCGGCTGTTTCTCTTCATCTTCATCACTCTCAACAAGCAAGGACAGAATCTTCGTAAAGAAACCTTTCTTCTTTTCGCCATCTTTAGATTTATTCTTTTCTTTTTTCTTCTTCTTTTTCTTTCCGCCAGAAGTTCCATCATCTTCTGTATCTAAATCTTCCCACTCACTTGAATTGTTTTCTGCACCTGTATCTTCCAATGCTTCTAAGACAGATGCATCAACAGCTTCATTTTGATCAGATTTTTCCAGCAATTCATTTATTTCACTAATTTCTTCATCAGTTCCTGTAAAGAATTTCTGTTGAATATCATCTTCCGCCTGAGCAGTTTCTTTTGCTGCATTCAAGAGTGCATCAATATCCTCTTCAGACATTGCAGAAATAGAATTGTCTACAGTATCATCTGACAAATCTAATTCCATATCAGGCTCACCTGTAGGCACTTCAAATGGACCCGCTTCCTGTGTCGCCTCGGCCGCACTAAACATTGCCTCAATCTCTTCCGGAGACAACTGTTTATTGGGGTCATATGGCTCTTCTACTGGTACAGCTACTGGTTCTGGCACAGGCTCTGGTTCTGCCGGTGTTTCTGCTGCTGCAAACATTGCCGCTATTTCATCTGCTGATAACTTCTTATTCGGATCATATGGTTCTTCTACAACTGGCGCAGGAGCAGGCTCTGGTTCTACCATAGGGGCCGGCTCTGCCACGGGTTCTACCGCTAGTGCAGGTTCTTCTGCCGGTGCTTCTGCTGCTGCAAACATTGCCGCTATTTCATCTGCTGACAATTTCTTATTCGGATCATATGGCTCTTCTACTGGCACAGGGGCAGGCTCTTCTACTGGCTCTGGCACAGACTCTGGCGCTAGTGCAGGTTCTTCTGCGGGTGCCTCCGCTACTGCAAACATTGCTGCTATTTCATCTGCTGATAGCTTCTTATTCGGATCATATGGTTCTTCCACAACAGCTGGCGCAGGTTCTGGCTCTACTACAGGAGCAGGTTCTTCTGCTGGCGCTTCCGCGGCTGCAAACATTGCTGCTATTTCATCTGCTGATAATTTCTTATTCGGATCATATGGCTCTTCTACTGACACAGCAGCTGGTTCTGGTTCTGGCGCAGGTTCTGGCTCTACCACAGGCGCAGGTTCCTCTGCAGGTGTTTCTGCTGCTGCAAACATAGCTGCTATTTCATCTGCTGATAGCTTCTTATTAGGATCAACTGGCTCTTCCACAATTGGTGCAGGAGCAGGCTCTGGTTCTACTGCAGGGGCCGGTTCTGGTTCTACCACAGGGGCCGGCTCTGCCACAGGTTCTACCGCTAGTGCAGGTTCTTCTGCGGGTGCCTCCGCTGCTGCAAACATTGCTGCTATTTCATCTGCTGACAGTTTCTTATTTGGGTCATATGGTTCTTCTACTGGCACAGCAGCTGGTTCTACCACAGGTTCTGGCTCTGGAACAGGCTCCTCTGCGGGTGCAGGTTCTTCTGCTGGTGCCTCCGCTGCTGCGAACATTGCTGCAATCTCATCTGCTGATAACTTCTTATTCGGGTCATATGGCTCTTCTACTGGTACAGGAGCAGGTTCTACTACAGGTTCTGGTTCAGCCACGGGTTCTGGCTCTACCATAGGTTCTGGCTCTACCACAGGTGCAGGCTCCTCTGCTGGCGCTTCTGCCGCTGCAAACATTGCCGCAATCTCATCTGCTGACAATTTCTTATTCGGATCAACCGGCTCCTCTACAACTGGCGCTGGAGCAGGTTCTGCTGCTACAGGTTCTGGCTCTGCTACTGGTTCTGCTGCTGGTGCAGGCTCCTCTGCGGGTGCCTCCGCTGCTGCAAACATGGCTGCTATTTCATCTGCTGACAGTTTCTTATTAGGTTCAACCGGCTCCTCTACAACTGGCGCTGGAGTAGGTTCTGGCTCAGCCACGGGTTCTGGCGCTGGAACAGGTTCCTCTGCCGGTGCTTCTGCTGCCGCAAACATTGCTGCTATTTCATCTGCTGACAGTTTCTTATTAGGATCAACTGGCTCTTCCACAACTGGTGCAGGAGCAGGCTCTGCTGAAGGTTCTGGCTCTACCATAGGTTCTGGCTCTGGAACAGGCTCTGGTGCTGGCGCAGGTTCTTCTGCCGGTGCTTCTGCTGCCGCAGACATTGCCGCAATCTCATCTGCTGATAACTTCTTATTCGGATCAATTGGTTCTTCTACAACAACTGGCGCAGGTTCTGCTGCTACAGGTTCTGGCTCTACCACAGGTTCTGGCTCTGGAGCAGGCTCCTCTGCGGGTGCTTCTGCTGCTGCAAACATAGCTGCTATTTCATCTGCCGAAAGTTTCTTATTAGGATCAACCGGCTCCTCTACAACTGGCGCTGGAGCAGGTTCTGGCTCTGCTACAGGTTCTGGTTCAGCCACGGGTTCTGCCACAGGAGCAGGCTCTGATGCAGGTTCTGACTCTGCCACGGG
>JAKSSF010000033.1 GCA_024403235.1 Lachnospiraceae bacterium
AGGTATGCCCTTTTGATGCAATTTCCATGCAGGAGGGAAAATAAGATGGCAATTCTAGAACGTTTATCCGGCAATGAAGCAGTTGCTTATGCAATTAAACAGATTAATCCGGATGTATTTCCTGCTTTCCCGATTACTCCTTCTACAGAGATCCCCCAATATGTAGCAAACTATATTGCCAATGGGGAAATTGACACAGAATTTATCCATGTAGAAAGCGAACATAGTGCCATGAGTGCAACCTTAGGTGCATGTGCAGCCGGTGCCAGAGCCTTAACTGCTACTTCTTCCTGCGGTATGGCCCTGATGTGGGAAGAATTATATGTAGCAGCTTCTGATAGACTGCCAATTGTTTTAGCATTGGTAAATAGAGCTTTGACCGGTCCTATCAATATTAATGCGGACCATTCCGACAGTATGGGTGCCAGAGATGCAGGCTGGATTCAGATTTATGCAGAGTCTAATCAGGAAGCCTATGATAACTTTTTGCAGGCCTTCCCTATTGCAGAAAAGGTAAATTTACCGGTAATGATTTGCCAGGATGGATTTATTACCAGTCACGGTGTGGAAAATATCTTGTTAGTGGAAGATGATCTGGTAAAAGATTTTGTAGGGGAACGAAATCCGGAGCATTATTTGTTAAATGAAAAAGAAACTATGGCTCTTGGTCCTTATGCCGTTTCCAATTATTATATGGAAACAAAGCGTGCTCAAAGGCAGGCTATGATAGATGCCAAACAGGCAATTCTGGATATGGCAGAAAAATTCAAAGAAATGACAGGCAGAGAATATGGCTTCTTTGAAAGTTATCGTTTAGAAGATGCTGACTATGCCATTGTCATCATTGGTTCTGCAGCAGGTACTGCAAAGGCTGCCATTGATAAAATCAGAGAACAGACTGGGAAAAAGGTAGGCATGTTGAAAATCAGAGTGTTCCGTCCTTTCCCGGAGGAAGAAATTGCAAGGGCTTTGGAACATGTAAAAGCAGTAGCCATTATGGATCGTTCTGAAATGTTTTCTGCTACCAGCGGACCTTTGGGCGCAGAAGTGCGAGCTGCTCTGTTTGCTGCAAAATCTCAGGCAGAAGTAGTGAATTATTTCTATGGTCTTGGCGGTAGAGATATTACAGTAGAAGATTTTGAAGACATTTACAGTCGTTTAGAAACTATTGCAGATACTCATGAAATCACAGACATGTATGATTACATCGGATTAAGAAGCAGATAGGAGAATACCATGCAAAATACCTATAATTTTAAAGAAGTGATGAATAAACCGGAGCGTTTGGCACCGGGCCATAGAATGTGTGCAGGTTGTGGTGGTACCATTACTGTTCGAAATGTGCTTCGTGCCCTGCATCCGGAAGATAAAGCGGTCATTGGCAATGCCACAGGATGTTTAGAGGTTTCTACCTACATGTATCCTTACACTGCCTATGAAGACAGTTATATCCACAATGCTTTTGAAAATGCAGGAGCTACTCTTTCCGGTGTGGAAACAGCCTATCGCGTATTGAAGAAAAAAGGAAAAATCAAAGACACCTATAAATTTATTACTTTCGGCGGAGACGGCGGTACCTATGATATTGGTTTTCAGTCCTTATCCGGTGCTATGGAACGTGGTCATGACATGGTGTATGTGTGCTATGATAACGGCGCATATATGAATACCGGAACCCAGCGTTCTTCTGCTACACCACAGTATGCAGATACCACAACCACTCCTGCTGGCAGTGTGTCCAATGGTAAGGTTCAGGTACGAAAAGATTTGTCTGCAATTATGGCAGAACATCATATTCCTTATGTGGCACAGACTACTTTCACCAGCAATTTTAAAGATTTATATACCAAGGCAGAAAGAGCTATTTATACAGAGGGAGCAGCCTTCCTCAATGTTATGTCACCTTGTCCAAGAGGTTGGGGATATGAGACTTCAGACTTAATGAATATTTGTAAATTGGCAATCGATACCTGCTATTGGCCTATGTTTGAAGTGGTAGATGGAAAATGGATTTTATCCTATGAACCAAAAAACAAATTACCATTAGAAGATTTCCTGCGTCCACAGAGAAGATTTAAACATCTCTTTAAGCCCGGTAACGAGGATTTGCTTGTCGCATTCCAGGAAGAAGTAGATAAACAGTGGGAAGCTTTAAAAGAAAAATGTAATGCATAATCTATAGAAAAAGAAAAGACTGGCAGATGCTGGTCTTTTTTCTTTGCGGAAATTTATGGTATAATAAAGGTCGTTGTACAAAAGGAAATTGTCATGTTCGTTTTGAAAGAAAATTGGCATGATATTTCAATGATTTGGAGTTCGTATGAAGATTATCAAAAAAATAGCAGGTATCTTAATTGGTTTAGTGTTGATTTTGATTGCAGGAATGTTTGCCTGCATGCTGATTCCGGGAGCCTCTGATACTGTTGCAAATTGGATACAAAAAGGGAAAAATCTGTCTGTGGAAATGCAGATCCCGGAAGGTCTTATGAATCGGGACGATATGGAAATCCTTTCCGGCTATCTGATTCCGGAGAAAACAGAAGAAGAATTGGCAGAAGAGGAACAAGGTGGAACAGAAGGCTCGGTGGACCAGGAAACTGCCTCAGAGAATGGCTCCGCCCAACAGGATCGGCCGGGGACTTCTACCACAGTAGGTTCCGGTGGACAAAATATTCCTTCTTCCACCGCCACAGAAAGTGGATATCAGGAAAACGCTACCGTCTATATTGCACCTAACGAAGAGGATTTGGAAATCCCTTCTGCTGTGGCTTCTTTAGCTTCTTACCAGCCTATGACTGGGAAAAAAACAGTTGTAGAAGAGAAAGAAAAAGAAAAATTACAGAAGAACCTAACCAAAGGAGATACAGGAGATGGGTTTGATTTTGATGCCAGAATGTATCCCTATTACAATATGTTGGATAGTGCAGGACAGCATTTATATCGTCAAATCTATGCCAATGTGAATAAAAATCTCTATGATTTTGCGCCGGTGGAATCTTTAGGGGAAGAAGCCTTAAAAGATGTTATGAGTGCCTATTACAATGACCATCCGGAAAGCTTTTGGATTGATACAGCCTACGGTATGAAATACACCTCCGACGGCACTTTAATAGAATTGGTTTTGGGAACCAATGAAACAGCACAGAATTTAGGCACTGCCAAATCTGCATTCCAAAGTGCTGCGAAAAAGATTCTGGATCAGGTGGAGGAAGAGGATACTTCCTATGAAAAAGAAAAGAAGATTCATGATGCATTGATTAAGCAGGTTTCCTATAACAAAGGGGCAGCCATGAATCAAAGCGCCTATAGTGCATTGGTCAATGGTCAAAGTGTTTGTGCAGGCTATGCCAGAGCCTATCAGTATCTTTTGCAACAATTGGATATTCCTTGTTATTACTGTACCGGTGTAGCAGGAGAAAATCATGCCTGGAATATCGTGGAGCTGGAGGGAGACTATTATAATGTAGACAGTACCTGGGACGATACTAACCCTAATACCCACGATTACTTTAATAAAACAGACCGGGAATTTTTTGATGACCATATGCGAAAGGATTTATCCGTTCATCTACCCCCTTGTAATGGCACAAAGTATGCAGAGGCAGAAGAGAAGAATAAGAGTGAAGAAAGCAGTAACCAGAATGTGAATTTACCCACGATTGGTTCTACAGGTACTACTTCGGACCATATTCTGTACACTATGAATGACTATTTTGATGATTGTTATGGCTGGATGCTTTCTATAGGAAAAGGGAATTATGAGTTTCAAAATATCATAGTGGGAGAAACCATGCTTAGCCAGTGGTACGGCGCCTATTCCGGCAGTACCTATAAACAGGGCTTTATGGATAATGTGATGGACAAAATTGGTGCCACCAGTTGTAATCTGAACATGGAAATAAACGAATTGCAGGGGAATGCATATCTGATTACCCATCATGTCTCTATGGAGTAATCTTGAGAACCCGGTTTTTCGGTAATTATTAGATGCATAAAATGGTACTATATTCACTTTGAATTGCAAAATATATAAAAAAAGGCACATATCCTTGCGAAAAGCATAAAATTTTCATAAAATATAGTTGATGTATGTGGTTGTATTTTGCTAGTAAAATGCAAAATATAATGGGAGGAAAGGAAGATTCTAAAATGGGGAAAACAACAGAAAAATCGACTAAAAAAGTGAGAGGAAGGAAACATTTATCCATCCGTGCAAAAATTACTATTATTACGATAGTGTCCTTGGTGGTAACCATGGCGGCCGTGATTTATATGGTTTTTCCACGCTTTGAAAGAACTTTGATTGATAGCGTAGAGGGGCAGTTGATGGACCAGGTAGCGGCTGAGGAAAGACGAGTAGTGAATTTGGTGGAAACCTACGCTCAGTCGTTACATACTTTGGAGAATAATAATACCTCGGTAGCAGCCCTTATGGAGAAGAAAATACCGGTAATAAAGAATTCTCTTTCTGTCTTGGAAATGAATGCAGTGCATCCTATGAAAAGTGCCGTTTTGAATATGGATGGTTCTTTAATGGTGGCCTCAGATCCGACAGATGAATCGATTGATTATGCATCTTTCCCTGCCATTCAGAAGGTAATGAAGGGGGAGGTTGCCATTGGCTTGAGTGAGGTGATTGATAGAGATGGGGAAAACCCTCGTGTGTTGGTTGCTGTAAAGCTCAATAAGGATGGAGATCTTGGTATTGGTGTTGCAGTTGTCAATTGGGAGGTCTTTGGGGAAGAAATGCGTTCTTGCCATATGACCGGCATTGAAAATCTGTCAGCCTATATTATGGACAAGGATGGTTATATTTTTGGACATACAGAAGATAATAAACAGGGTACGAAGGTTGTGAATCAGGCAATGACCGCTGTGGTGGATCGTTTGGCAGCTGGGGAGGAACTACTTACTGACGATGTAAGATATTCCTATAAAGGCATTGATAAATATGCAGCCTACTATGTTATGCCGGAATCTCAGTGGATTGTTTGTTTTAGTGTGAATCAAAAAGATATTTTGGCGCCGGTTCAAAAAACAGAATATATGGCATATTCGGTGGTTGTGGTGATGTGTGTACTGGTTGCTATCTTGATGTCTGTTTTGATGAGTGCTTTCTTGAAACCGATTTCTATTACCAATGAAGAGTTGAACAAGATTGCAGAATTGAATTTCAGGACCGATGATGCCTACCGTAAATTGACTAAAAAAACAGATGAAACAGGCGAAATGTGCGCTTCTATTTGTAAAGTAACAGATAGTTTGCGAGAAGAAATGCAGCATATTGATTCTGTATCGGAAAACTTATCTATTACTGCCGGAGATATGGAACAGACAGCAGGTTCTGTTTCAGAAAAGTCGGAAGCCAATATTGCGATTATCTCAGAGGTACATGAGAAGTTTAACGAAACTGCTTCTACGGTGGCTCAAATTGCGTCAGATATTCGGGAAACCAATAATTATACAGTAGAAATGACAAACCGAATTGACGAAAGTGCAGAGAAGACAACTGTTCTTATGAGTAAGGCAGAAGAATTACAGCAGCTTTCCGAAGTGGCCAACAAAAAAGCCGAGGAAATATTTGATCAGGTTAAGGTTAGTATGGCAGATGCCTTAGAACAGGCCAAAGCCATTGCTAAGGTAAATATGTTTACAGAAACCATTCAGGAATTGGCAGACCAAACCGGACTGCTTGCCCTAAATGCTTCCATTGAAGCTGCCAGAGCGGGAGACGCAGGAAGAGGTTTTGCAGTAGTAGCGGGAGAAGTAAGTTCCCTTGCGATTCAGTCTACAGAGTCTGCCAACAATATTGTAGAGGTGGTACAGGAAATTGAAACCTCTGTGCAGAATCTGGAAGAATGTTTGAAGCAGACCTTGTCTTTCTTAGAGAAAAATGTAATTCCGGATTACAAGGCTTTTCAAAAAATTAGCCAGGAATACAATGAAGAAGCGTCTGATTTGAACCAGACAATGCAGTATTTGAAGAATGGTATTGAAGATTTCCGTCATACGATGGAACAGTCGGTAGATGAAGTTGTTCATATTAGTGCTAGTATCGATCAGTCTACCAGAGATGTGGATTCTATGAAGGAAGCCAATGAAGATATTGCAGGATTGATTGAGCATACCTACGAATTGGTACAGTCTAATGCAAATCTTTCTCAGGAATTAAAAACAATTGTAGATAAATATGAAATCTAAAAAACAAAACTATAAAATCATACTGTCTTATGATGGCACAAGATATTACGGCTGGGAGCATCAGCCTACTACCGATATGACCATACAGGGGAAATTAGAGACTGTATTGGAAAAGATGGTAGGCATGCCGGTAGAGGTGATTGGAGCAGGCAGAACAGATGCAGGAGTGCATGCTAAAGCCATGGTGTGCAATGCTCACATGGATACCACACTGAGTCCGGAGGAAATTACAGACTATATGAATCGATATCTACCGGAAGATATCTGCGTACAGGAAGTTAGGATTGCTTCAGACCGCTTCCACAGCCGCTACAATGCCCTGGGGAAGACTTATTGCTATACTTGTTATGTGGGAGATAGAAAGCCTGTATTTAACCGAAAATATGTCCATGCTCCTGAAGATACATTGGATATAGAGGCTATGCAAAAGGCAGCGTCTTACTTAGTAGGAAACCATGATTTCGCCAGTTTTTGCAGTAATCCTAAAATGAAAAAATCCACCGTTCGTTTGGTGGATAAAATAGAGATTGTGCAAAAAGGCAGTTTCCTAAATCTTACCTTTCATGGTACCGGATTTTTACAGCATATGGTTCGTATCATGACAGGAACGCTTTTAGAGGTGGGATGTGGAAAACGATCCCCGGAATCCATACCGGAACTAATAGAGGCGAAGAATCGCTCTTTAGCAGGGTATACAGCACCCGCTAAGGGCTTGTGTTTAATTAAAGTGGATTATGATTAAATCGTGTATTTAGATACTTACAACAAGAAACCCCGATACAATGTGTATCGGGGTTGTTTTTTACCTATACTGTTTTATAAATGGGATTAGTCTTCCATCTGTGCTTTCTGCACATCTTCAAATGCAGAATACATAGGTGTTTCGTTGGAACCCTTAAAGGTACGATTTACATAGTTCTGTGTAATCTTCATTACGGTACCGCTTAAGGTAAGCACACCAATCAAGTTGGGGATCATCATCAAACCATTGAAGGTATCGGATAAATCCCAAGCAAGATCCAGACTCATGGTTGCACCGAAGAATACAACGATAACGAAGAATGCTTTGTAGCCAACGGTTGCTTTTGTGCCAAATAAGTATTCAAATGCTTTGCTGCCATAGTGGCTCCAGCCAAGAACAGTAGAGTAAGCGAATAACAAAATACAAATTGCAATGAACATAGGACCGATAGGACCAAATACTGTACCAAATGCTTCACCAACTAAGGAAGATTTTTCAGCACTGCTAATCATGGTACCATCTGTTAAGTTTACAGCACCGGAAGTAAGAATTACTAATGCAGTAATGGTACATACTACGATAGTATCCATAAATACTTCGAAGATACCCCACATACCCTGCTGTACAGGCTCTTTTACATTAGAGTTTGAGTGTACCATAACGGAAGAACCAAGACCGGCTTCGTTAGAGAATGCACCACGCTTGAAGCCCCATGTCATAGCTTGTTTTAAGCCATAACCGATGATACCACCGCCTACAGCCTGCAGACCAAAGGCACCTTTGAAAATAGAAGCGAATGCAGCAGGAACTGCAGTAATGTTTGTGCAAATGATTACGATGGCGCCAACCAAATATAATACAACCATGGTAGGAACCAATTTCTCTGTAACGGAAGCAACTCTCTTTAATCCGCCTAAAATAACAAGTGCAGAAAGAATAACTAAACCAATACCTGTGATCCAAGTAGGAAGACCAAAGGCTGCGTTCATGTTGCCGGCAATAGAATTTACCTGGCTCATGTTGCCGATACCAAAGGAAGCTAAGATACAGAAGCAGCTGAATAATACAGCAAGGATTGCACCGATTTGTTTACAACCTTTCTTAGCGCCAAGACCGTCTTTCAGGTAGTACATTGCACCACCACTCCATTCATTCTGGTCATTTTTTCTACGATAGAAAATACCCAAAACATTTTCAGAGTAGTTGGTCATCATACCAAAGAATGCCATAATCCACATCCAGAATACTGCACCGGGACCACCACTAATGATAGCACCTGCGATACCTACGATATTTCCGGTTCCTACAGTAGCAGCAAGGGCGGTACAAAGACTCTGAAACTGGCTAATACTCTTATCATGTTTTTCAGTGTGTGCGGTGATGTTTTTGTCACTGAAGATAGCACCGATAGTGTTCTTCATCCAGTGACCAAAGTGAGAAATCTGGAAGACCTTAGTCAATACTGTCATTGCAAGACCTGCAACAAAGAGTAGGCAAAGACCTACAGGACCCCAAACAATGCCATTGACAGCATTGTTTACATTTGTGATGTTTTCAATCATTTTTCATTCCTCCTCGAAGTAAATATAAAAAAGCTCATAAAAAGAATGGATCTACTATCTACGCCGTTGTAAAACCGTACATCCATCCATCAATGTAATGCTTTAGTAAGTTAAACCGTTACTATTCTAACACAGGAAAGTCTTTTCTGCAAGGACAAATGTCTTTTTGGCAAAACATACAAAAAAATATAATAATAGAGAAAAATTATAAACTTTTTGTATAAAGATTGGAAAGGGTAGAAAAATAAGGTATACTAGGGAAAATGAAAAAAGAGTTTTGTCGAAAATTATAAGGATATAAGAGTAGGGGGAACCAAATGAAACCGACATTAGTTATTCTTGCGGCTGGCATGGGAAGCCGGTATGGTGGCTTAAAGCAAATCGATCCCATTGATGAACAGGGCCATAAAATTATTGACTTTTCTATTTATGATGCTAAGCAGGCAGGTTTTGGAAAAGTAGTATTTATTATAAAGAAAGAACATTTACAGGATTTTAAGGAATGTATTGGGGATGCGGTCAGCAGGCATATGGAAGTGGAATATGTATTCCAGGATTTGCAGGATGTACCGGAAGGATTTACCATTCCTGCAGATAGAGTAAAACCATGGGGAACTGTACATGCTCTGCAGTGCTGTAAAGGTGTAGTAGATACTCCTTTTGCAGTCATTAATGCAGATGATTATTATGGAAAGAGTGCGTATAAAACCCTATATGATTTTCTAATGGCAAAGCCGGCAGAAAATAATCACGATTATGCCATGGTTGGGTATTTGCTGAAGAATACTTTGACAGATCAAGGCTCTGTAGCCCGAGGCTTATGTGTTGCAGATGAAAACGGATTCTTACAGGATATTGTGGAGAGGACCAAAATCTTTAAAACAAAAGAAGGTGCTTCTTATTATATAGAAGAAGAGGATAAATATTATCCCGTATCTGTGGAAACTTTAGTTTCTATGAATATGTGGGCGTTCTACCCCACTGTGTTTGAAGAATTTGACAAGGCTTTACAGGATTTCTTTGCCAATAAAGTAGAAAAGAATCCGATGAAAGCAGAATGCCTGATTCCTACGGAAGTAGATACCCTTTTGAAAAAGAAGGTTGCAACAGTACAGCTATTATCGTCTAAGGATAAATGGTTTGGTGTGACTTATAAAGAAGACAAGCCTATTGTAGAGGCATCTATTAAAGCATTAAAAGACCAAGGTGTGTATCCGGAAAAGCTTTGGGAATAAGCATCGAAGAAAATAGGACAATAAGAAAGAGACAACTATGATAGAAAAATCATAGCTGTCTCTTTTGTTGTAATAGCCCATTAAACACCATCTCGTATACACGAAATGGAAATCCCTTGTTTTGGTATAATCGAATAATTTTAAGCTACATACAAATACATAAAGATAAAATGGCAAGCGCTTCCGGCCATAACAAATACATGGAATAGTTCATGTATGCCAAAATAAGGATATTTTCCGTGGAAAACCTGAATCTTTAAGGCATACAGTACACCACCGATAGTATATAAAATACCACCCAATAATAACCATAGAAATCCGCCTAAGGTAAGCACATTCCAAAGAGTGTCAAATACACCAAGACAAACCCAACCCATGGAAATGTATAAGAGAGAAGAAAACCATTTGGGACAGGTAATCCATAGTGCTTTTACCAAAATACCGATAGCGGCGATAGACCAAACCACGGCCAAAAGGACAGAACCCTTCCTGGGATCCAAAATCATCAGGCATACCGGAGTGTAGGAACCGGCAATTAATATAAAAATCATCATATGATCAATTTTACGAAAAATCCGTAATACCGGGGCGGATACCATCACGGAATGATAGGTAGCGCTGGCACCATACAGTAAGATCATACTGGCCATAAATACTGTCATGGCAATAAAACATAGACCACCGGATTGAATAGATGCTTTTATAAGTAGTGGTATAGCAGCAAACATGGCCATTACCATAGCCAATAAATGAGTAAATGCGCTACCAGGCTCTCGAATTGTAATTTGCATAGAAAAAACCTCCTGTTGTCTTGCAATGAAATAATTCACTAAACTGTTATATGTAGTAATGAATACTACATATAACATAAACAAATACTACAACAAGAGTTTTAACAAGTCAATACAAAAATATACTTCTTTTTCAAATAAAAAAGGATTTTTGTTTCCAGTCATAATGACAGAACAAAAATCCTTATGTTTTCCTATTATTAAAACCATCAATCTTCTTCCAATATCTGGATTTCCAAAGCATCGAACGGAATATCTTCTATAAAAGAGTCTGCACGAAACTTTGTTTTGCCGTGGTTTTGAAACTCTCGAATAGAAGAATCCAACCAAAGCGGCTTTGCTAAATCCCAAGTATGACAACAACTTTCTAATGCAGAAAAAATTTTGTGCGTTCTTGTTTCAGAAGAATCATCGTGGATGGTCATATCCTTTAAGAGGCGATTCCCTTTCCATAACTTAAACCAAATTCGCATAGTACCTATCCTAAATTCTCTTATACTGTTCTGATAAAGGGTTGATACGCTCGTTCAAACTTAGCATTCTGGCATCCAAATCGGCGGACATTGTGGAACATTCTACCAATTCCAGCTTCAATTCCTCCGGAACATTCCCTTCAAATTTATAATGAATTTTGTGCTCTAAGCTTGCCCAAAAGTCCATGGCAACAGTACGGATTTGTATTTCCACCTTGGCATTTATCGTACGGTCGGATAAAAAGATGGGAACAGATATTACCATGTGATAACTTCGATATCCACTGGGTTTGGGATTCTTAATATAATCTTTGATTTTTAAAACCTGAATATCGTTTTGATTGCTAATGATTTCTGCAACACGGTAAATATCTGATGTAAAGGAACAGATAATACGAATTCCGGCGATGTCATTCACATACTTCACCATATTTTCTATGGTAGATTCGTATCCGTTTTTCTTCAATTTTTTTACAATGCTTTCCGAACTTTTTAGTCTGGATTTAATGTGCTCAATTGGATTATATCGATGGACATGCTGAAATTCATCATTAAGAATTTCCAGTTTTGTGTTAATCTCCCGTAAAGCGGAATTATACAACAACATCACTTCGGTCCAGCTTTCCACCTGACTGCTGGCACTATAATCTGTAGTTTCTTCAATACCCATAAAATAACTCCTCTAAAGTTTTACCCCATAATATTTTACCATAGAACGAAAAAAAATAGCGCGATTTAATATTTTTTTAATAATTCGCATTTCTACATACATAAAAAGTGCCATGCACTGCATGGCACCTTTTAACCCCTTTGTTACATGTAATATGTAGTTCACTCCTCTTTTTTGAGGAGTACCCGGGCACCACCAGGGTGCCCAGGTTTATTATGAAAAAAATTCATCTAATAGTCGCTCTTTCAATGTATATAGATTATCATCAAAATATGAACAAAATATGAACAAAATATGAAAGACTAGTGAATAATGCCAAAAAGTTAAAAAAATATGATATACTTTAAGCAAAATTGCACAAAATAGAAGGATATATTCAAATTGCCACTCAGAAAAAAGTATGATAAACTAATGAAAGGTGTATGCAAATCATTTGAAAGAACAAGGTTCTTTCGCTTAATTACCAGAGGTAGAAGTATGGATAGTTTTATGGATAAATTAGCACAAAAATTTACAGCAGGAGAAGTGATTCGCGCCAATCAAACAGCGGAAGAAAATGAATTGTATCGTTTGAGAACCCAGGTGGAAGAATATGAGAAATGTCTGCAGGAAATGCGTAAACTTCAACTGGGACAGAATGAAAGCGGTGAAAAATTGTCAAAGCTGGTTACTGCCTGTGAAGAAAAGGTGCAGCAAATATTAAAAGCTGATGAAGAGAAAGAAGAGGATGCTTTGGCACCTGCACTCTTGCAAGCTTTTGAACAGCAACGAGAAGCAACTAAGCAGGAATTGGATTCTGTAAAATCTCAAAATGTGAGAACTGCCATGGAGCTTTCTACAGTGCAGGAACAGGCTGGTAAAACATTAGACCGTTTAGCAACCTTGCAGACTACTACTGAGGAGAATATGCAAAGACTTCTGCAGATGGGAGAAAGTCAGGCTGCAGCGGTAAATGCACTGAAACAGCAGAGTGCTGCGCAGAATTCTTTGTTGACATCTTTACAGCAAGGCGGAGATGGAGAAGACAGCCCGGAATTGGAAGCTATTTTTGCATTGTCAGATAAGCAGGATGATTTGCTGGATCAGTCCAATGAATTTATTCATTCTGAAAATGTGAAAGTGTATCGTAATATACAGACTTTGGTAACCGAGGAATTAACAAAACAGACACAAGACATTCAGAAGACAGTAACGGCAGAGCTGAGTCGTTTGTCAGATGAAATGTTGGAGGTGGAGCATGAGTTGAAAGATGCTTCTAAACCTCGCACATCACCACTTTTGATATTGACCTTGGTGATTTCACTTTTGAATTTATTAGTACTAATGTTACACGTTCTTGAGGTTTTATAAGATGGGAAAACAATTGTGGAAACCCGGTAATATGCTCTATCCATTGCCGGCTGTGTTGGTAAGCTGTCAGGGAAAAGACGGAAATAGTAATATTTTGACAATAGCCTGGACTGGAACCATTTGTTCAGATCCCGCTATGGTTTCTATTTCGGTGCGCCCTGGAAGGTATTCCTATCCTATGATTCGGGAAACCGGTGAATTTGTGATTAACCTAACTACCAAGGATTTGGTGTATGCAACCGATTATTGCGGTGTTGTTAGTGGTCGTGATATGGATAAATGGGAAGCTTGTCATTTGACAAAGGTTCCCGGGGAAACTGTTAAGGTGCCTTCTATTGCAGAAAGTCCCATGAATCTGGAATGTCAGGTGACAGAAGTAAAAGAGTTGGGTACCCATCATATGTTTTTGGCGAAAGTTACCGGTGTTCGGGCTTCTGAAGAATATATGGATGAAAAGGGGAAATTCCATTTGGAAAAAAGTAATCCTATTGTGTATTCCCATGGGACATACTATACAATGGGAGAAGAATTAGGGACATTTGGCTATTCTGTTAGAAAAAAATAGTCAGACGATAGAACTATGAGTAGTATTCAGAAAACAAAGAAGCAATTGTATAGAATGGTGCAAATAAGGCTTATGGTACTTATGGGTGTTATAAGCTTTCTTTTTATGCCCAATTTTTGGCAGCGTGTCGCAGAAGAAAGCAATTTCTTCCTGGTATATTTGGATGGGCAGCAGGTAGGCGCTGTAGAAGATAAGGCTATTGTACAGCCATTACTTGCCAGAGCCAGAGCCAATATTGCAAAAAATAGTGATAAACTTGTGTATGCAGAGGGAGAATTGGAAATTCAGGAAAAGAAAGTTGTCTTTGGACGAATTGATTCTAAATCTTCTATTGTGGAACGCATGACAGAGGTATTGACAGATAATATTATCCATACCTTAAAGCATGCATACACAGTAAAAATCAATAATTACACAGTAAATCTTGCTAGCACTGAGGAAGTGCTGGAAGTTTTAAATGCGGCCATTCATAAATATGATACAGAAGGAAAATATAAGGTTACCTTATCTTTGGATCCGGAGCGGGAATTAAATGTTCTGGCGGCAAGTGTGGAAGAATCCGGTACAGAGGAAAAAACGGAAACGGTTGCTTTTCCGGTGGCAGGATATGGGGCCTATGAAGCTGATATTTTCCAAAACATGAATCCGGAATATGAAAAGGCCTTTGAAGATTACGACTACGGCTTAATGTCTATGGATTTTGGAGACACTGTAGAAATTGTAGATGCCTATGTGATGGATGATGAAATTACGCCTTTAGACACTGCCATTTCTCAGGTCACAGACGAGCAGGATGTGAATGTTATCTACGAAGTGCAGGCTGGGGATACGCTTTCTCAGATTGCAGAAAAAGTGAATATTCCAATGGATAAAATTGTTAGCTTAAATGCCAACCTGACAGATATGAATTCTACCATTCGAATTGGAGATGAGCTGATCGTCACAGAATTGGAACCGGCATTATCTATAGAGCGTCAGGAACAACAGTATTTCGAAGAAGATTATGAAGCAGATATTATCTATATAGATAATGATAGTTGGTATACTACCCAGGAGGTTACTTTGCAGGAGCCTTCTGCTGGACATCGTAATGCGGTAGTTTTATTAAGCTATCGGAATAATAAAGAGACAAATCGGGAAATAATAAAGGAAGAAGTGGTTTTGGAGGCCATTCCTAAAATCGTGGAAAAGGGAACTAAGATTCCTCCTACCTATATCAAACCTATCTCCGGCGGTCGATTATCTTCCGGATTTGGTGGCAGAAGAGCACCTACAAAAGGTGCATCCACCAACCATAAGGGTATTGACTGGGCTGTACCAAAAGGAACTGCGGTTGTTGCAAGCTCTGGCGGTACTGTTACAAAAGCCGGTTGGGGCAGTGGCTACGGGTATGTAGTATACATCAAGCATCCCGATGGTAGAGAAACCCGTTATGGACATTTGAGTAAAGTTTTAGTGTCTTCAGGTCAAAGCGTAAAACAGGGACAGAAGATTGCTTTGAGCGGTAATACAGGTCGAAGCACCGGTCCACATCTGCACTTTGAGATACGAATCAACGGGGCTGCTGTGAATCCACTAAAATACTTGAATTAGTCATATTGCACAAAGAAATTACAAAATGGGGTTTGTATTTCGTATTTAAAAAATGGTTATGATATGATATACTTACTTGATGATGCATTCCTTTGTTTAAAGAGGTAAAAAATGGAACAGTACGCAATTAAAGGTGGAAATCCGTTAGTTGGCGAAGTAGAAATCAGTGGAGCAAAAAATGCTGCACTTCCGATTTTGGCTGCTGCTATTATGACAGATGACCCTGTATTGATAGAGAATATGCCAGATGTACGCGATACCAATGTTTTATTGCAGGCGTTGGAAAGCATTGGAGCGGTTGTGGACCGAATTGACAGACATACCGTTCGCATCAATGCTTCTATGATTCACGATCATGTGGTAGATAATGATTATATTAAAAAAATTCGTGCTTCTTACTATTTGGTGGGAGCTTTACTTGGAAAATATCGCAAAGCAGAAGTAGCATTGCCGGGAGGATGTCACATCGGTGCTCGTCCTATTGATCAGCATATCAAAGGCTGGGAAGCTTTGGGGGCAACAGTTGAGATTGCCCACGGTATGATTGTGACAGAGGCGAAAGAGTTAAAAGGTAGAAGAATCTATCTGGATGTGGTTTCTGTAGGAGCTACTATTAATATTATCCTTGCTGCCGTTTTGGCAGATGGTCAGACTATTATTGAGAATGCTGCAAAAGAACCTCATGTGGTTGACTTGGCAAACTTCTTAAACTGTATGGGTGCTAATATTAAGGGCGCCGGTACTGATGTAATCCGTATCAAAGGGGTTACAAAACTTCATAGTACAGAATATGCGATTATTCCGGATCAAATTGAGGCAGGAACCTTTATGTTTGCTGCAGCAGTGACCAAAGGTGATGTTACAGTAAAAAATGTGATTCCAAAGCATTTGGAGTCTATTAGTACGAAGCTTTTGGAAATTGGTTGTGAAATCGAAGAAAGCGATGATGCGGTACGAGTTGTAGCAGCGAAACCATTGACCCATACCCATGTAAAAACCCTTCCCTATCCTGGATTTCCTACAGATATGCAGCCACAGATGACAGTGACCTTAGGGTTGTCAAAGGGAACCAGTATTGTGACAGAATCTATTTTTGAAAATCGTTTCCGCTATGTTGGAGAATTGGTTCGAATGGGAGCCAGCATTAAGGTGGAAGGCAATACAGCTATTATAGATGGGGTAAGCAGATATACAGGAGCCAGCATTAGTGTCCCGGATTTGCGTGCCGGTGCTGCACTTGTTATTGCGGCCTTAGCAGCGGAAGGCATTTCTGTTTTAGACGAGATTCAATATATCGAACGAGGCTATGAGGACTTTGAATTAAAATTGCAAAGTTTGGGAGCTCAGATTGAAAGAATAGAATCGGAAAGAGAACTACAGAAGTTCAAATTAAAAATTGGATAAGAAAGTAGATAAAAAATAAGGACCGGAGATATGAAATCTCTGGTCCGTTTTTTGTTGTGTGAATTATACTAACGCTTCGATATGAAGTTCCGGTGTATACATTAAATCGATATATGCATCATCGGTTTGAATAATTGGTCTGGAAAGAGATGCCTTGTTAATCATCACGATTCGTCCAACCACACCATTATTCAGGCGAACATTGTTCTGCAGATAAGTATTTACTACATTTTCCAAAAAGGTAAGGATTAATTTGGGTTCATATTTCTGCAGCCCTTCTACTTCAAATAAAGATACTACCTTAAACGGACAAAGGGCAGGACGATAAATTCTGGCAGAAGTCATAGCGTCATACACATCTGCAATGGCAACGACTTGTGCAAACATATCAATCTTGTTGCCGCTAAGTCCCAATGGATATCCACTGCCGTCATATCTTTCGTGATGCATCAATGCGGCATTTCGAACATGATCATGCACCTGTGAGTTTACTAAAATCTTATAGCCCTCTAATGAATGGGTTTTAACGACATTATATTCTTCATCTGTTAACTTTGCGGGTTTTCGGATGATGGAATCCGGTATTTTTAATTTTCCGATATCATGTAACAGACCGCACATGGTAACAATCTTCGTATCTTCTTCAGACCATCCAAGCCAACCTGCAAACACATTACAAATCAAGGAAACATTGATACAGTGAGCATAGGTCTGGTCGTCAAACTGACGCATATTGTGGAGCATATCGAACACATGGAAACCACCACGAGCATCCTTCAAAATATCCATGGAACCCTGTAGCATTTGATTGGCATCAATGGGGGCATTCTTTTCTACCATATCATTGATGCTGGATTGGAAATTATCCAAATGTTCCTCAAAATCCTGCTTAAACTGTTTGAATTCAGGAGACGCAGAAAGGGTATCTAAATAACTGGGAGAGTTTTTGATAGAAGGCTTTTCAGGCTCCGGAATTTTCGCACTAGCCAGGCTGCTTTCTTCTATTTTGATAAAAGGAATAGAATAAGAAGCCAACATGGTAATGGCTTTATCGGTTAACTTATATCCTTTTGGAAAAATCAACTGGTCGTTGAAATTGTATACATCCTCAGCGGTAATCATACCTGGAATCAAGTCTGGTGTGTAAATCCGTCTCATAAAAAGGTATAACCTCCATAGAAAATATTGTGAATATTGTTTAAAAATATAATAAAGAAAGTATGGTTATTTGTCAAATAATAACTAAAATTTGCTTGAAAGAATATACAAAAAAGATATAATGAGAGTAAGATTCGGAAAATTTGATAAAAAGAGAGTCTTAGTGAAGCAAATTGCTAGAAAATTATTTGGAGGAAAATAATGGGAAACGTAGCAGAGTACATTTCTACAGGAAAAGCTGTATTGGGGATTGAACTTGGTTCTACCAGAATTAAGGCGGTTTTGATTGATGAGAATCACAAGCCCATTGCATCCGGTGCCTATGACTGGGAAAACAAATTGGAAAATGGTGTTTGGACCTATGCCTTGGAAGAGGCGTGGAAAGGGGTAGCAGGCTGTTATGCTTCTTTGGTAAAAGAAGTAGAAGAAAAATATAGGGTTACTCTTACAAAAGTGGCTGCTATCGGTATTTCCGGTATGATGCATGGCTACTTACCTTTTGACAAAGACGGAAAACAGTTAGCAGGTTTCCGTACTTGGAGAAATACCATGACGGAAGCTGCCGCTGCAAAACTGACAGAAGCATTGGCGTTTAATATTCCACAGCGTTGGAGTATTGCGCATTTATATCAGGCTATTTTAAATGGGGAAGAGCATGTAGGACAGATTGATTTCATCACCACACTGGCAGGCTACATTCATTGGCAGTTAACAGGAGAAAGAGTAATGGGCGTAGGAGAAGCCTCCGGTATGTTCCCTATTGATTCTGCTACCTGTGATTACGACGCGAAAATGTTAGATACTTTTGCTGCTTTGCCGGAAGTCAAGGAGTTTGCTTGGAATATTGGTGATATTTTACCGAAGGTTTTACCGGCCGGTAAGCAGGCAGGTGTTTTAACCAAAGAAGGGGCATTGAAAATCGATCCCACCGGCAAATTGGAAGCGGGTATTCCGATGGCACCACCGGAAGGAGATGCCGGAACAGGTATGGTAGCCACCAATTCGGTAGCAGTGCGCACCGGAAATGTTTCTGCCGGCACTTCTGTATTTGCCATGTTCGTTTTAGAAAAAGCATTGCAGTCTGTCTATGAAATCGTAGATATGGTTACCACCCCTGCGGGAGATGCAGTTGCCATGATTCACTGCAACAACTGCACTTCAGACTTAAACGCCTGGGTTTCCTTATTTGATGATTTTGCTAAGACCTTTGGTATGACCATTGATAAAAATGATTTATTTGGAAAACTCTATCGTTCTGCCTTAGAAGGTGACAAGGACTGCGGTGGTATTGTTTCTTACAATTACTATTCCGGAGAGGTAATTACAGGCTTAAATGAAGGCCGTCCAATGTTAGTGCGTAAACCCAATGTACCGGTTACCCTGGCAAACTTTATGAGAAGTCATTTATACGGTTCTTTGGCTACCTTAAAAATTGGTTGTGATGAACTGTTTGAAAAAGAAAAAATCAAAGTAGACAGTATTATGGGACATGGGGGCTTGTTCCGTACCAAGGGTGTGGGACAAAGTATTTTGGCAGCAGCCTTAAATGCACCGGTTACGGTTATGGAAACAGCCGGAGAAGGTGGCCCTTGGGGCATGGCTATTTTGGCGGCCTATATGGCAAATAATGCTACAGAGGATTTGGCAACCTATCTGAGAGAAAAGGTATTTGCAGGCAGTGCGGGAGATACCATCGAGCCCAATCAGGCAGATGTGGATGGCTTCAATGCTTACGTCAAAGACTATATGGCAGTACTTCCTGCTCAAGCTGCAGCAGTAGAAAACTGGAAATTGTAACTGTTCAGAGCCAAGCAAAATTTCAAAAACAGACGTAAAATGCTTGCATTTTTAAGACAGTTTTTGAAATTTTGTTTGGCGGATACGCCAACCTCGAAAATGCGTAGCATTTTCGAGGTTGGCTCTGAACAATTACTGAAAAGTATAAATTGGAAAACAATAGAAAAATCAGTTGACAAGAAGGGTTACATAAAGTATTGTAACCATAGATAGAAAATTCCATACTGTAATTCTCTCTTATTCAGAGTGGTGGAGGTACAGAGGACCTGTGAAGCCACGGCAACCCCTTTATGGAAGGTGCCAACCTGAGCGAATCAACATCGAACAATAAGAGGATTTGAATTGCCAAACTCGAATCCACTTATGCAGTGGATTTTTTCTATGTTAAGACACTATTTATCTATATATGGAAAGTGAAAAGGCTTTCCTAAAAAAGAAAAAGGAGAACAGAAAATGGAAAAAAGATTATTTACTTCTGAATCTGTAACAGAAGGACATCCCGACAAAATTTGTGACAACATTTCAGATGCGGTTTTGGATGCTTTAATGGCACAGGATCCTAACAGCCGTGTAGCTTGTGAAACCTCTATTACCACCGGTTTGGTTTTGGTAATGGGAGAAATCACAACTAAGGCAAACATTGATATTCAGAAAATCGTTCGTGATACTATTACAGAAATCGGTTATGATGATTCCGCAAAAGGCTTCGATGCAAATACCTGCGGCGTTATCGTTGCTTTGGACAAACAGTCAGCAGATATCGCAATGGGTGTAGACAAGGCTTTGGAAGCAAAAGAAAACCAGATGAGCGATGCAGACATCGAAGCAATCGGTGCCGGTGATCAGGGTATGATGTTTGGTTATGCAACCAACGAAACAGAAGAATATATGCCGTATCCAATCGCTTTGGCACATAAACTTACCAAGAAACTAACAGAAGTAAGAAAGAATGGAACCCTTCCTTACCTTCGTGCAGATGGAAAATCACAGGTTACTGTAGAATATGATGAAAACGGCAAGCCTGTAGCAATCAATGCAGTGGTTATTTCTACACAGCATGCAGCAGAAGTTACCCAGGAACAGATTCATGAAGATATTCGTAAATATGTTATCGATCCTGTTATTCCTCAGGACTTGGTTAGTGACGCTACCAAATACTTCATCAACCCTACCGGTCGTTTCGTAATCGGCGGACCTAATGGTGACTCTGGTTTGACCGGTCGTAAGATTATCGTAGATACCTACGGGGGTATGGCTCGTCACGGCGGCGGTGCATTCTCCGGTAAGGACTGTACAAAGGTAGACCGCTCTGCAGCTTATGCAGCTCGTTATGTAGCAAAGAACATCGTAGCAGCAGGTTTGGCTGAGAAATGTGAAATCCAGTTAAGCTACGCAATCGGTGTTGCACAGCCTACCTCTATCATGGTAGATACCTTTGGTACCGGTAAATTAGATGACAATCGTTTGGTGGAAATCGTTCGTGAAAACTTCGATTTACGTCCGGCAGGCATTATCAAAATGTTAGACTTGCGTCGTCCCATTTACAAACAGACTGCAGCCTATGGACATTTTGGCCGTAATGATTTGAATCTCCCTTGGGAAGCATTGAATAAAGTAGATGACTTAAAGAAATATTTATAAGAAGTGTTAGAAAAACTTCTTCATAAAAATTTTGAACAAAAAATTTTAATGGAATAAAGAAATAAAAGAACTCCTAAAGCAGATAAAAAAATATTTGCTTTGGGAGTTTTTTCGTAAAATCGATATCAATAGAATGGAAAATAAATCCGGAAAATGAAAAGGTTATTTTGCTGCCTCTTCTTCCGGTAGATTCAAGATGTAAGTATACTGAAAAGCAATTTCATCATCTTGCTGTGCCAAAATCAAGTAAGCAATACCGTTTTCCAATTCCCATTGGTCGCCTGCATAGAAATCGGATTCTAAGGAATCATCGGAAGCATCTCCCAAGTCTGCTTTTGCTTGGTTATAGACAGTGGTATAGGCTTCCTGGAAAGCGTCCTGGTCGGTTGACAGATAGAAGAAAGCAATACTTCGAAGTCTGCCCTGGTCATCAAACATGTATTTCACATCGCCGGAAATACCTAAGTATTCTTTGGGAAAAATGCAGGTATCTCCACCATAGGAAGAAATGGAAGCGGTGGTAAATTCTGTACCTTCCAACGCTTTAATTTCTTCTTCTGTACTATCCCAGCTTGCTTCTGTGAAAGGTACCTTGGGAGTGTTTGCTTTGGCAGCAGTAGCACCACAACCCAAAAGGGATAGAGTAACAGAGCCTGCCAGCAAAAAGGCAACTATTTTTGGGGCAACATTTACTTTATGAAACATTTGTGTAAGTTCTCCTTATATACATGTGATTATTTTAATGATTATTAGGTTTTCTACTGATGGAAATGATAAAAAACATCATGCAAAAATACCTTTCACATATTGCTTTGGTGTGACATCTTTGTATTTGTGAAAGGTTTTGATGAAATAGCTCTCATCGTTAAACCCGCAGGAGATGGATACATCTCGTACGGAGATATCCTTTGTAGTCAGCATCTCGCAAGCACATTCTATACGATAGTAGTTTAAATAGTCAATAGGAGTGCGATCTGTCATTTTTCGGAAATAACGGCAGAAATAACGGGGATTCATACCGGCGATTTGCGCAAGTTCTTCTAAAGTAATTACATTTGGATAGTAGTCTGCAATATAATCCAAAACTTTTTTGATGGAATCTACTCGTTCCGCACTGATTTGACTGATGGCGGTTTCCTCAAATAACCCTTCTTCAATTATGATTCCCAGTAAATGGTACAAATAACCCTGCACCATAAATTCATACCCCTGCTTTTTCCCTGACATGGTATGGCAAAGTGCTGTTACCAAAGGTTCAATTCGTGCACTTTTTTCGGATAGTAAAGGAAAGATTGCAATTTTCCCACTGGTAATGTCCTGGATAGTTTTACTGCAAGCGTGATTATCCTTCATGAGTATTTGCAAATCAAAGACAATACATTCATAGATACAATTCTGTGGCGTGCCGCCGTGGAGCATGCCACCGGAAATAAAAATAATATCTCCTGCGTGGTAGGTTTGGATATTATTTTCCAGATTTAGATGAAATGTTCCGGCACTGATTCGTATGATTTCACAATGAGGATGCCAATGGTATTGCATGGCATATCTTGGACTGTAAGGGGTTTGCCTGTAATAGGCAATGGGAAAATTAAAGGTTCCTTGTTCTTTTCGCTCCTTATAATCAATATATTTCATAACTTATCCCCCAAAATTGTATTTTTTGACTTTTTCAGAAAAAATAAGTGAATATTGTTTTATTTTTTTTTATTATAACACTTTCCTTTTTATTTGCAAATTAGTATAATTACTTATAGTACACATGCTAGCTTTCTGAAAAAAGAGAGGGCGTGGAGAAGAATTTTTTTCAATTAAGGAGGAAAACGAAAATGGCAGAAAACAGATACGTTGGAGATTATCCAGTAATCGGTATCAGACCTATTATCGACGGTCGTCAGGGCCCTTTGAAACTGAGAGACAGTTTGGAAGGCCAGACAATGGCTATGGCTCAGGCAGCAAAGGAACTTTTTGAGAAGAACCTTTACTATTCAAATGGTGAGCCTGTTAAAGTTGTTATCGCTAACAAATCTATCGGACGTGTTCCTGAGACAACAGCTTGTGCAGAACAGTTCAAGAAAGAAGGCGTAGCTATTACTCTTTCTGTAACACCTTGCTGGTGCTACGGTGCTGAAACAATGGATATGGATCCAATGACCATTAAAGGTGTATGGGGCTTTAATGGAACAGAGAGACCAGGCGCTGTTTACCTTGCATCTGTACTTGCTACACATGCACAGAAAGGTCTTCCTGCATTCGGTATTTATGGACATGAAGTTCAGGATAGAGATCAGGTTACAGAGATTCCTGAAGATGTGAAAGAAAAATTATTAAGATTTGGTCGTGCAGCTGTTGCAGTTGCTACAATGCGTGGTAAATCTTACTTACAGATCGGTTCTCAGTGTATGGGTATCGGCGGTTCTATCGTAGATCAGCAGTTTATGGAAGAATACTTAGGTCTTCGTGTTGAATCTGTTGATGAAGTAGAAATCCTTCGTCGTATGGAAGAAGGCATCTATGATGAAGCAGACTTCCAGAAAGCTCTTGCATGGACAAAAGAACACTGTAAAGAAGGTAGAGATGATAACCCGGATAGCGTTAAATTCTCTGATGAAGAAAAAGAAAAACAGTGGGAGTTCACTGTAAAGATGTACTGCATCATCAAAGATTTGATGGCTGGCAACAAGAACTTACCAGAGCAGTTTGATGAAGAAATGCTTGGACACAATGCAATCGCAGCAGGTTTCCAGGGACAGAGACAGTGGACAGATCATTGGCCAAACTGTGACTACCCAGAAGCATTCCTTTCTTCTACATTCGATTATCAGGGCGCTAGAGAGCCTTACACATTGGCTACAGAAAACGATGTACTCAATGGTATGGGTATGTTATTCATGAGACTGTTAACAGGTCGTGCATCTATCTTCGCTGATGTTCGTACTTTCTGGTCTCCTGAAGCTACCAAGAGAGTTACCGGTTATGAATTAACAGGTCACGCAAAAGAAAACGGTGGTATTATCCACTTATTGAACTCTGGTGCAGCTTGTCTTGATGGTAACGGTGAAGCTGTTGATGAAAACGGCAACCACACCATGAAGAGATGGTGGGAAGTAACTGACGCTGATATCGAAGCTATGACAAAAGCTACCACATGGTGCGAAGCTGGCTTTGATAACTTCCGTGGCGGCGGATTCTCATCTAGCTGGTATACAAAATATGAATTCCCTTGTACAATGATTCGTTTGAACCTTGTAAAAGGACTTGGCCCTGTTCTTCAGATCGCTGAAGGTTGGACAGTTCCGTTACCACAGGATGTTTCTGATGTCCTTATGGAAAGAACCAATCCTACATGGCCATGTACATGGTTTGCTCCTAGAACAGATGGCGTAAAAGGATCTCCATTTGAAGATGCTTACAGCGTAATGCTTAACTGGGGCGCTAACCACGGTGCTATCTGCTACGGACACGTTGGTGCAGACTTAATCACAATGTGCTCTATGCTTAGAATTCCTGTATGTATGCACAATGTACCTGCTGAAGATATTTACAGACCTGCAGCTTGGGGTGCATTCGGTGCTGATAAAGAAGGTCAGGATTACAGAGCATGTGCTTGCTACGGTCCTATGTACAAAACTGTTAGATAATAATTCATTACGATGAAGTAACATGATTGTCGCACCGGCGTTTTGCCGGCGCGACATTTCGTGTCTAATAGGAAAACAAAAAATATACCCAAAAGATAAGAATAATACCATAGTGTGTAAGTTTTACTTTTGGTATATTTGAGTAAAATACATTATTTTAAAGGAGAATTGTTATGGCAAACAAATGGGTCTATTTATTCAGTGAAGGCGCTGCAGATATGCGTAACCTCCTTGGTGGAAAGGGTGCAAACCTTGCAGAAATGACCAACCTTGGTCTTCCTGTACCACAGGGATTTACCATTACTACAGAAGCTTGTACACAGTATTATGAGGACGGCAAACAGATTAACGATGAAATTCAGGGACAGATCATGGAATACATCGTAAAAATGGAAGAAATCACCGGAAAGAAATTCGGCGATAAAGAAAATCCATTATTAGTATCTGTTCGTTCCGGTGCGAGAGCTTCTATGCCTGGTATGATGGATACCATTCTTAACCTTGGTTTAAATGAAGATGTAGTTAATGTTTTATCTGAAAAATCAGGTAATCCAAGATGGGCTTGGGACTGCTACAGAAGATTTATCCAGATGTACTCTGACGTAGTTATGGAAGTTGGTAAGAAATACTTTGAAGAACTTATCGACGCTATGAAAGAGAAAAAAGGTGTAAAACAGGACGTTGAACTTACTGCGGATGACTTAAAAGAATTAGCAAACCAGTTCAAAGAAGAATACAAAGCAAAAATCGGTTCTGACTTCCCTACTGATCCTAAGGAACAGTTAATGGGTGCTATCAAAGCCGTATTCAGAAGCTGGGACAACCCTAGAGCAAACGTTTACAGAAGAGATAACGATATCCCTTATTCTTGGGGTACAGCAGTAAACGTACAGTCTATGGCATTTGGTAACATGGGTGATGACTGTGGTACCGGTGTTGCATTTACAAGAGATCCTGCTACAGGTGATAAGGGCTTATTCGGTGAGTTCTTAACCAATGCACAGGGTGAAGACGTAGTTGCCGGTGTTCGTACACCTATGAAGATTGCTGAAATGGAACAGAAATTCCCTGCAGCATTCAAACAGTTCCAGGAAGTTTGTGCAAAATTGGAAAGCCATTACCGCGATATGCAGGATATGGAATTCACAGTTGAGCATGAAAAATTATATATGTTACAGACCAGAAATGGTAAGAGAACAGCTCAGGCAGCATTAAAGATTGCTTGTGACCTTGTAGATGAAGGTATGAGAACAGAAGAAGAAGCAGTAGCTATGATCGATCCTCGTAACTTAGATACCCTTCTTCATCCTCAGTTCGATGCAAAAGCATTGAAAGCAGCTACTCCTCTTGGAAAAGGTCTTGGTGCATCTCCCGGTGCAGCTTGTGGTAAGGTTGTATTCTCTGCGGAAGATGCGGAAGCTTGGGCAGCAAGAGGCGAAAAAGTCGTTCTTGTTCGTTTGGAAACCTCTCCGGAAGATATCACAGGTATGAAAGTATCTCAGGGTATCTTAACTGTTCGTGGTGGTATGACAAGCCATGCAGCCGTAGTTGCTCGTGGTATGGGTACCTGCTGTGTATCCGGTTGTGGCGAAATCGCAATCGACGAAGTTGCTAAACAGTTCACATTAGGCGACAAGATCTTCAGAGAAGGTTCAGAAATCTCTATCGATGGTACAACAGGTAACATTTATGGTGAAATCATTCCTACAGTTCCTGCTTCTATCGCTGGTGAATTTGGACGTGTTATGGATTGGGCAGACAAGTTCAGAAAACTGAAAGTTCGTACCAATGCAGATACTCCTGAAGATGCAAAACGTGCTAGAGAACTTGGTGCAGAAGGTATCGGTCTTTGCCGTACAGAGCATATGTTCTTCGAAGAAAGCCGTATCGAAGCATTCCGTGAAATGATCTGTTCTGATACACAGGAAGAAAGAGAAGCAGCACTTGCTAAGATCCTTCCTTATCAGCAGTCTGACTTTGAACAGTTATACGAAGCATTGGAAGGCAACCCGGTAACCATTCGTTTCTTGGATCCTCCGTTACATGAATTCGTTCCTACTGAAGATAAAGATATTAAGAAACTTGCTTACAAACAGGGTAAGAGCGTTGAAAAGATCAAAGAATACATCAGCTCATTACATGAGTTCAACCCTATGATGGGTCACCGTGGTATTCGTCTTGCAGTTACCTATCCTGAAATTGCTAAGATGCAGACCAAAGCTGTTATCCGTGCAGCAGTAGAAGTTTCTAAGAAACATCCTGACTGGAATGTAAAACCTGAAATCATGATTCCATTGGTATGTGATGTTAAGGAATTAAAACAGGTTAAGAAAGTTGTTGTTGACACAGCTAACGATGAAATCGCTAAATCTGGTTTAGACTTAAAATACGAAGTTGGTACCATGATCGAAATTCCTAGAGCTGCTCTTACAGCTGATGAAATTGCTAAAGAAGCTGAATTCTTCTGCTTCGGTACAAACGATTTAACTCAGATGACATTTGGTTTCTCTAGAGATGATGCTGGTAAGTTCTTGGAGGCTTACTATGATACCAAGATCTTCGAAAACGATCCATTTGCAAGACTTGACCAGACTGGTGTTGGTAAGTTAATGGAAATGGCTATCAAACTTGGTAAGCCAGTAAATCCTTCACTTCACATCGGTATCTGTGGAGAGCACGGCGGCGATCCTACATCTGTAGAATTCTGCCACAAGATCGGTCTTGACTATGTATCTTGTTCACCATTCCGTGTTCCGATTGCCAGACTTGCTGCAGCACAGGCAGCTATACTCAGTAAATAGGGGTTTTAAACTTAAGCTATCGAAAACCCTTGATTTTACTAGGGCTAACGCCTATAGAAAGTCCGTCGGAATGTACTTGAGAAACGTTCAGTGGACCGATATAGAAGTCGAAGTTTACATATTCTGATTTGCTTTTAAGGCGATTTACCTTCGGGTAGATCGCCTTTTTTGAAGAATATCAAAACACAAGAATGCAACTATGGAGGATGTAATTTTTACGATTGATTTGGAGAAGAAAGTTTATAAAAATGGGTAGAGGTTGTGAGGGTAAATTGGTATAATTGGAAAAGAAAAACATTTTGTTACTTGTTACTGAACTTTCAGATGATACGTGCCTCGACTAATAAAAAGAAACGGGTATTAATATGGCAAAGTTATGTGAATTCCAAAATGCATTCGTGATTAATGAATAAGCAGTGTTTTTATAGAAAGTGTAAAGGAACTTATTAAAATGAAAATTTTACAATCAGGGATATGGCATCGTAATTATGGAATACGATTATCTGAAATAAGAATAAGCAGGATGCCATATGTATTGGCATACATTGGCCAGCTATGGTTATATACAATATTGGGTCAGTTTTTAGAGAAGAACCAGCCTCTTG
>JAKSSF010000034.1 GCA_024403235.1 Lachnospiraceae bacterium
ATCCCTTATAGCTCGTATCCTTCTTAAGCTTTGCCTTGAATCCTTCCACATACATTTCCGTCTGTCTCACGCTTGCAGTCTCAGGATCAAAGAACCTTACTCTGATCTTCTCCTGCTGTTTATACCCGGTAAGTAACCTCAGCCACTTCTGGGTAACAGAAAAGGAAACAGATATCGTAACAACACCTGCACGAACCACATCTCTCTGAATGGTTCCTGCCTCAGTTTCTCCACCGCTATCTGCTCCCTTATCTTCCCCCACTTCTTAGATTTGCTCTCTGCTGAGCATTCACAATCACTTCATCCAGCATCGTACCTCCAAGGTACACAGGAATCACGATATCACCGCCACCACCATTCATTCCAGATACACCTTCACGAATAGCACTGACTAAGCTGCTTAAATCTGCACTCGATACAGAACCGCCGCCAGCCAATGCCATCTAACCTTCATTGACCTGAGGATTGATAACCATATCTGCAGCAAGACCGCTGACCGCATCCGTAACCATGCTCTTACTCTTTTCAATACCCTTAGCCAAGCCGTGCATAAAGTCTGGCATCCAGCTTTCGAAATCTGTAAGAGAACCCTCATCAGGAACTGAGAAATGTAAGAGCGACCTGATCTTATCCGCAACAGAACTTACAGCATTACCAACTGCACTGATGCAGGACTTAATACCATTCACGATACCCATAATGATATCCTTGCCCCAATTGAAAGCCGATGATACAAGCCCGGTAATAAATCCAACAGCTTTATCAAATCCACCCTTGATGGTGTCATAGATTCCACTGATTACAGACTTGATACCATTCCACATACTGTTGAAAGCATTGGAAGCCACCACGAAAATCTCTCGACTCTCATGATGGCTTCCATCTTTTCTATTTGTCTATTGTAATAATATCACACCATGCCCACTGACTAATAGTGACATATAGTGACAGGGTAATTAGAACCCCAGCAATTCTGCAATGTGTAGAGCTGTTTCCATTACTTCTTCAAAGCTAACCTCAGATGCATATGCATTGTTCTCACAATAATTTTTCCAAAGTCCCTTAAGCGCTGTATCCACTTTCATGTCCTCAATGATTTCTTCCCATTCAGACATTGTTTCCAACGATTCCCTTTTCTTTGCAGTTCTAGTCACTGCTAGCTTCAATATTTCTAAATTAATTGAATCCTTATACAGATTATAGAACACATGTAAATCATAGAAATCTCTTGCTCTTGAGGTTCCAATATTTCTACGGATGATGGTCTCATACTTTTCAGCAATAATAGTTTCTGTGTTGTATGCCATTACTCCAATTTCATCATCATCCAAAATGGTCTTGTAAGAATACCGAATCGCTCCAGGTGTAATCTCATCTCCTGTTGTGATATCAATTTTCATCTTATTCGCAATCTTACCATAATGTGCAACAAAGTATGCTCTGAAATTATTATAATCATCGTCTTCTCTGATAGGCTCAAGCTTTTCGAATGTAAACTCTATTCTATCACCCACATCAATCAATAGAATCTCACGAATGATTCTTTCAATTTCTGTCTCCTCCATATTGATTCCGATTACTGTAGTATCCATATCCATGGTTGTTCTTTCAGCAATCCCTATCATTGAAGAAATTAGCAATCCACCCTTTAAGATAAAATTGTCTTTGTATTTGGATTTGGATAGCCTATCCAACACACGATCCAGAAAAAACATCTGCAGCACTTCCTGCGATTGCAGATTGCGTTTTCCTGCAAAACTACGTATCTGTCCTTTCAGCTGCTCTGGAGTTCTCTCTTTCATCCTAACACCTCCATATATGTCCTAACTTTCGATTCCAAATTAAACTGTCTTGCATATTTAATGATTTTTCTTGGGTTACACTTACCACCAAAATACTCTTTCAATGCTTGCGTATAAATCTGTGCATCAATGCCTTTTTTATCTCTGATTAAATCACATATGCACCTTTCTAAATCATAGGCTCTTACATCATAGCCCTGAGGAGTCTTTATTGTAATAATTCCCAAATCCCATAATTCTTTTTTGCAATAATGAAACTTAGTATGCTCATAGCTTTTCTTTATCCTCGATACATTGTCACCCTGTGGAACAGTTATATCCAACTTATGAGGGACACGATCAGACATCCCATGTAAAAATAGCGCTGTTCCATGCGAGAAAATAAGCTTCTCTGATCTACTCTGAATAATTCTAAACTCATCAGGTTTATCATCTGCTAATACATAATTTCCATGAGATTCTTTCAAAATAATTCCTTTAGCCAGACTGTCATAAATCAAAGCCCTGTCTATTCCTGCATTTTGAATATCCTGTGCAGAAACAATTCCACCATTTTGTTCAATAAGTAACTTAAGATGATCAATATAATAATCCATATCTATCACCCGCCTTTCTCAAAACGTTCTTTAATTTTATCATGCAAAAGAACATTTGTAAATACTGTTCTTTAATTTTATGATATTAAAGAACGCTTCAAAAAAGTTTTTATTTATTTGGGAACAATCACCGCCTTCAGTGCCCTATCATGCATTCTATACAAATGTCTCACATTGTATCCCATGTCCACAGCAATCTGCTCCCAGGTTCTGAAATTCAGATATCTCTGTTCAAGCAATGTCTGCAGTTCCAAGTCGTCCACCTTCTTTATCACCTGCATGATCTCCAACTTCAGATCCACCAGCATATATCTTCATCATCAATCATATTCATAAGAAGATGTCCTATAGTGATCTGCACTACTGATGTATCTTCTATTCCAAAGCAAGTAGATAGATTTGCCTGCGGATCCAGGTCAACAGCAAGAACCTTGTATCCCATTTTCCTCAATACATAAGCCAAGTTATAAGTTGTGGTAGTCTTGGCCACACCACTTTTAGCTGAACCGATTTCTATTATCTTAGCCATCATTCTGCATACCTCACTTCCCTTTCAGCTACCATCTGACGATACAGCTTCTTCTTTTCAGCTTCGTACTTCTTCTCAAGCTTCTGCATCTCACATTCTAGAAATGCCTTCTTATGTTCTTCAACAAACGCCCTCTCTTCATCCAGAGTAATTTTCAGCTTACCATCTTCACACTTTACCAAAATCGGATACCCATTATTGAATCCACACTGTTCCAACCACAGTCCCTGGAGCCTGGGCATTGGAGCTGTCTTGCAACCATAACCACCGAAACTACTGACCTTTAACACTCTAAACTCTTTTTTTCTAACCATGTTTTTTGCTCCTTTCGTTTTATGTACTATTTTGTTTGGAATTTCATTATAGGATATAGTCGGATGTCCATCAAGAAAACTTTACATAGTCGGATATCCGTAAACAAATACATAGTCAGATGTCCATTTATGTGTTATAATGCTTGTGGCTAATTGTGCCTATATTTCAAATCATGGGAAGTGTGTTTATGAGCGAAGAAAAGAAAAAGCCCGGTCGTAAGCTGACTCAGGCTCGTAAAGAAGCTAATGCAAGATATAATAGTAAATTTGTTGAAGTCAAAGTTCGTATGACACCTGAGCGGCGATCTGAAGTTCAGAATCATGCTGCCAGCATGGAAGAAAGTGCGACTGCTTTTATCAACCGTGCGATTGATGAGACTATAGCAAGAGACAAAGAAAAATCACAGAAATAAAAATTCGGCAGGTCAAGGATCAATTCCCTCACCTGCCGATTTCTTTTTATGTACTTGTTTTCTATTCGCTATTCTGGGGCTATCACATCTTCTTTTTCACTGTTATTTGGGTGTACCAGCCAGTGTATCAAGTGTACCAGCAGGTGTACCAATTTTTTATAAAATACATAGATTTATAACAAGTTTTATGTGAGTAGCAAATCCGAAGAATCCTTTATTTATAAGGCTTTATAGCCATTTAAGGAGTTATAACAACTTATATGAAATCGGCTCGTGAATTACGATTCCGAGTTTCATATATACCTCCTGGGTGGGACGGTCCTAATTACACGAGCATGTGTACTTTGGCTCGCATTGTAAACCGATTTCCCCTATATTCTCCTATTTCTATTTCTAGCATAAAAATGCTACCACAGGGATAGAAAAAAATCAATCATTTACTAGTTACTTTCCTTTGGTGCATCTCCGCCAGGCACTTCTTTTTTGAACTCTTCCGGCAAATCTCTTGATCTAAAGTTTTCATCACCAAAAGATCTTCTGCCTTGTTCAAACCCCTCTGGTGGTTCCTTATCAAACCCCATGGGTGGTTCCTTGCCGAATTCTCCTTCTCCCATGCCAAAGCCTCTACTTGAGCCAATAGTGATAACCTCCCCTCCATTCACAGTATTACCACAGTCGGAATCCAATAATTCATCCGAACCACTTGGGGTTCCACCTGCAATCATTCCTCCATTTACCACAATAAACCCATTGGAATCTATGCCATCTCCTTCTGCTCCCAATCCGGCAAAAATATGCACCGTGCCACCATTCATAGTAAATACAGAAACACCGTCTTCATTCACATTGATGCCGTCATTTTGAGCATAAATATTGATATTCCCACTATGTATTGTAAGATGCAGTTCGTCATCCAGACCCTCGAAACCACTGGTAATATTCAATATACCCGTTTCCTTTTCCTGTCCATTTAGATTCATTGATACAAAGCTATAAAAGGCTCCGTCAATCTTGCGTAATTTTTTCTGCACTGTAGAACCTTCTTTTTTATACTCTGGTTTGAGCATTCGATAGATATTGGTTCCGGAAAAGTTATTCACACTATTATCTGCAATTTCTATAGCAATACCTGCTTCTTCCGTATTTACCGCATTCGAATACTCTTCTCGTTCTTCCCAACCATTATCGCATTCAAAAGCACTATAGGCGACAAATGCAGGTGCCACTGTACAGTTCACATCCACACCATTCAGAATCAACTTTACTTTTGCGTTGTCATCCTGAAAGGTTTCCTCTTTCTCTCCAAGATCAATCATGATTTGTCCATTCCAGTTTCCCTGCAAAATATAAGTTCCTGGTTTTGTAATGTGTAAAACCGGATTATCGTAGGCTTCCTTTGCGGAATGCATCATTTCAGTGGGAACAGTTTCTCCCTGAATAGGTAGTGTGGCATAAATAAAGTCAGTGTATCCTTCCGCCGTATAGTGATACGCCCATTCGTTCTCGCCATCATATTCCACTTTTGAAAATCCATCTTCATTCAGTTCCGGATAATACCAAATATCATGTGCGATATATGCTTTATTTTCCGTGTTCGGCTCCGTGCCTTCATACCATTCTTCTGTTTTTGCCGGATCAGAATGCCATGTATACTCAAATTCTTCTATTGCCTGGCCATCTAATACCGCTGTATCCCCTTGTAGTTCAATCACTACAGCCGTTTCTTCTGTACTATTCCCTTCCATTACATTCGCAGTATTTACTTGCTCTGCCGGCGCTTCCCCACAACCATATAACAATACAGCAGTCAATAATACCACAAATGTGAATTTTGCTTTCTGTAACATACGCAAATCCTCCTTCATGTCTTCATCTCACATTGTTTTATATTACTCTAATAAAGAAATGTGTTCAACTTGTGTTCATCCATTGAAAAAAATGTGACAGAACTAAAATACGCGCCTGAAAAAGGCAGCCCAAAGGACTGCCTCTTTCAAAAATTATGAAGTATATGTCTATGCCTTGTTTAGGGCATACTCACTATCAAATTGCTTATTCGCTTTTACAATAAGTGAGACGATAATCGCTGCAAAAATAATTACTGCAATCAGTCCACCTACAAAACCTGCGCCTAGACTACCGGTTGTAATCAATGTTCCAATCTGATATACAAAGAAGCCTACTGTAAAGCCTGTTGCAAGCTGTAAACAGATGGCACCTGCCAGCCATTTCCCACTTTTTAGTTCTGAATTAAGGGCACCAATGGCAGCAAAACAAGGTGGTGTATAAAGGTTAAACATAAGGTATGCAAGGGCTGCTACTTTGGTAAGTCCCATCACCATTGCCACTTCGTTTCCACCGGATACAAGTTCCAGTTCTTCTGTATCAATAAAGTTTGTGATGGCATAACATACTGCCAAGGTTCCTACAACATTTTCTTTGGCGATAAATCCCGTAATGGCTGCGGCCGCCAACTGCCAAGCCGCAAAGCCTACTACAGGGATTAATAAGTAGGAAAATGGAGTTGCTATTGCTGCAAGAATGGAAGTATTTTCCATTCCCTCTTCAACCACCTGAAAGTGTGTATCAAAGGACTGCATAATCTGAACAACTGTATTACATACTAAAATAATGGTTCCGGCTTTAATGATATACGCTTTACCACGCTCTAACATAGAGCCAAATGCAAACTTCAGACTAGGCACCTTATATTCCGGTAACTCAATAATGAAAAATGACTTTCTGTATTTCATGCCGTTGATTGCTTTTACAAGCAATGCACCTAAAAGAATCAGGGCAATACCTACAAAGTACATTAACGGTCCAACCCAAGCTGCGTCAGAGAAAAATGCCCCTGCAAAAAGCGCAATCACGGGAAGCTTTGCGCCACAAGGCATATAAGTTGCAAGCATTGCAGAGGTTCTGCGCTCACGCTCATTTCTAATGGTACGGCATGCCATAATGGCAGGAATTCCACATCCGGTACCGATAACCATAGGGATTACCGTCTTTCCGGAAAGTCCTACTCTCTTAAAAATAGGATCTAACACTACCGTTGCTCTGGACATGTATCCGCAATCCTCCAGTAATGCGATCAGGAAATACATAACCATAACCAGGGGAAGGAAACCAACTACTGCTCCAACACCACCGATAATTCCATCTACCAAAAGAGCGTAAAGAAGTGGATTGGCGCTTTCCATCATTCCGCCTACCCATTCCTGGAAGGTCTCAATCCAACCTACGAGCCAGTCTGCAATCCAGGTTCCCAGTGTGGACTGGGAAATGTAGAAAACAAAGAACATAATTGCTGCAAAAGCAATAAGCCCCGATACAGGATTGGTTAAAACGGAATCCAACTTATCTCCTGCATTCTTTTCTTTGGTTAGGACCTTTCTTGTTTCAACATCTTTAACAATACCGTTTACAAATTCAAATCTTTTCCTATCTGCCTTCTCCACCTGAGCCTTATCATGTAAATTAATATTGCCTTGGGAATAAGGTGCTTTCTGCGTGCTGCCTGCCATTTCTACAGCCTTTGTGACAACAGCCTTAAGACCATTTGATGAAGTGGATACAGTTTCTATAACCGGGCATCCAAGTTTTTCCGATAATGTATCTACCTGAATCTTAGTTCCCTTCTTCTCATTGATATCGCTCTTATTCAACGCAACCACAACAGGAATGCCTAATTCCAAAAGCTGGGTTGTAAAGAATAAGCTTCTGCTTAAATTTGTGGCATCTACGATATTGATAATAACATCCGGATTTTCATTTTTTACGAAGCTACTTGTAATGCTTTCTTCCGATGTAAAGGGTGACATGGAATAGGCACCCGGAAGATCGACAGCGATTACTTCTTTGTCGCCATCGTAATAAGCTTTCTTAATCCCGCTTTCCTTTCTGTCAACTGTAACACCTGCCCAGTTGCCGATCTTTTCATTTCGACCAGTCAGTGCATTATACATGGTGGTCTTTCCACTGTTTGGATTTCCTGTAAGTGCAATCCTCATTTTTCCTCTCCTTTCAACGTCTTGGTTAGTTTCAACTAACCAATTATCCTAAAAAATAGAATCCTTCGATTCCATTTTTATTCGCTATATCAAATTTGTATGGTTTTCGCCAAATCCTCATCTATGTTGTATCTGGCATCTTTAATGGACAACACATATCCTCCTCTTTTTTTGGATATTACCGTTATTGGTTCTCCACTATAACACCCTAAAGAGAATAAAAAACTCTTTAACTCTTCATCCTCTGCCAATATATCTTTTACAATTACATCACTACCAATTTTAGCGTCTGTCAAATTCATTGTAGAATGCCTTTCTTATATTTGTCTCTTCTAATCTAGTTAGTCTTTTCTAACTAAAAATAGTTTAATATAACTAACTCAGTTTGTCAACACTAATCTTTCCAATTTTTATTTTGGTTTGTCATATCAAACTAAAACTGTTATAGTATGGAGTAAGGGTATCCAAAATACTCTTACTATTTTTAATTCAACAACCAGGAAGGTATTTCGTATGAGTTACATTAGACATAAATCCGAAGAATCCATGGAAGATTATTTAGAAACGATTCTTTTATTACAGAAAAAAAATGGCAATGTCCGCTCTATAGACATTGCCAATGAACTTTCGTACACGAAGGCCAGCGTCAGCGTTGCCATGAAAAGTTTGCGTAATAAAGACTTCATTACCGTAACTAATACCGGTTATATCGCTTTAACCGACTCCGGGCTTAAAAAGGCGGAAAATATATTAGAACGCCATACCTTATTGGCTAACTGTCTTATCAAACTTGGTGTCAGCGAAAAAGTAGCCATGGAAGACGCTTGCAGAATGGAACATGATATAAGCGAAGAAACCTTTGAAGCCTTAAAGAATCATTGTTTGAAAAAATAATAACACACAAAAACCTTCAGGTTACCCTGAAGGTTTTTCATTTCCACTATAAGGTCACCTTCACACAGGTTTTGTTTGGTAAAGTTCATCCCCGCTTCACCGTGTTCTAAATCTTCATATTCACTATGTGGCATTTTTTATTGGAGGATTTACACTCAACAAATAAGGCTTTCTTTCCGGTTCTATTCGCTACTCACAAGTATACTACTTATAAGTAGTTAAATTAATGATTTTTATACTTTTATCCCTGTGGTATCATTTGATTTTTCTATCTTTCATACAATTTCAGAATTTTCTGTAATGCGATAAACAGTCCATTCATCCATGGGCTTAGCACCTAACGACAAGTAAGCAATTTTTTTCAAAAGAGCCTTACCATATCCTTTTCCCCGATAGACCGGTTTCACATACAAAAGGACCGTCCATCTGTTCAGTTTACACTACACAAACTCTGTTTCGATTGTAAGGTCCACTTGCATCTGGGGATAGTATTTCTGGAAATACTTCTTAAATTCCTGGTCTAGCGCGTTCCAATCTAACAACGCGTAGTCTACGATAAAATCACAATACAGCTTCTGTGCTGCATCATCTATATACAAAGCATGAAAACTTTCCACATGGGCATGATTTTTTACGAAATCTGCAATCACTTTTCTGACAGCTCTGATTTCTTCATGCTCATTGTCCACGGCATAAATGCCAAAGACAAGAGTCACACCGTATTCATGCATAATCCGTAGCTGCAAAGCATGCAAAAAAGAATAGATTTCTCCTACAGTCTTATTATGATCTATTTCCAGATTCACAGAACCGGACCATCTTTCCGGTCCATAGTTGTGGAGCATCATATCTGCTGCTGCCACAATACCCGGTGTTTTTCGTATCTCATGATAAAGCTTTTTCGCCAGTTCATGCTCTCCCGGTCTTCCAATAATCTCTGAAAGGGTCTCTGAGAGCACACCAATACCCGCCTTGATAATCAATAAGGAAATGAGAATACCGGCATAGGCATCTAAAGAATACCCCAATAGCAAAAATACTAAAGCAGAAATAATAGTTATAATGGATCCAAAGGAATCATTTCGACACTCTAATCCCACTGCCTGTAAGGCTGAAGACTCAGTTTTCTTGCCAACCTTTATGGTATAACTTCCCAGGCAGAACTTTATCACTGCGGATACTGCAACAATGGCTAGAGAAACATAGGAAATGGACAATTCTTCCGGGTGAATCACCAATTGAATAGAGCCGGTTAGCATCTCAAAGCCTGTAACAATAATAAGAATGGCTACTATCAAACCAGTCAAATATTCAATTCTGCCGTATCCAAAGGGGTGCTTTTCATCAGGATGTTTTTTTGACAGTTTAGTTCCAATAAAAGCCAGCGTTGAAGAAAGGGCATCTGTTAAACTGTTCACCCCTTCTGACAAAATCGCAATAGATGATGTAGCCACACCAACCAATATTTTCACAGCTGCTAAAACCAAATTGATTGCTATGCCTATTCCTGATGTGCGTATAATCAATTTTTCTCTTGAAGTGTCCATAGTATCCTTTTCCTTCTCATTCCTGTAACTGTGCAACTTTCTCTGCTTCAATTTTCTGTTCACAATACGCGCGAACCGAATGTCTTGCGCGAACTGCTTCCATTTCTGTCATCATACGTTTCCCCTTTTCCATATATTTTATTATTATATTCCAAATTGTAACTGTTCCTTTTTCATAAGTAAATTCCCAAACCTGTAAATTAATAAATTTTATCAAAAAAAATATATATAACTTGTATTTATAGTACTAAAGCTTTATATTATTAGTGGTATATTATGGAAAATAAAAAATGGAGAATAAGATTCAATGATCCACAAAAGAGATAATAGAGGTTTCTCATTGGTAGAGTTAATCATAGTTATTGCCATTATGGCAATCCTGATTGGTGTACTGGCACCTGCCTATTTAAGATATGTTGAAAAATCCAGAAAATCTGCTGATGCAGATGCTATCGCTGCTTGTTTAAATGCAATGGAGACTGTCATTTTACTTCCTGAATATTCTGCACAAATAAATTCTAGTACAGTTTTTAATGTGAATGTAACGGATGGTGTCTTAAGCTTTACGGCAGTAGATTATTCTGCAATGGGATCACCTGATGCTTATCTTGGCGATTTGACAGATGAACTTACCGATATTATTGGTAACTATGAATTGAAGAGTAGCGAATGGAAAACTTATGCAGCTTCTCATCCTACCTATGGTACTACTTATTTGCTAATTGTAGGTAATATTACTGAAGATGGATCTATTACATTTTCACTATATGACTTTGAAGGTACTGATCCTTTGATGAGTAAGTATTCGTCTGCACTTTGGGATAAGTTTGCTAATATTAAGGCTGGAAATAGACACCTTAAAGTCAATAATATCACAATAAATCAGTAGAGACAGTCTAACCCGGGATTTTTTTTGTTTTCCATCCTCTAGACCCTCTCTACCTTAAGTACTCTCGCAACTCTTCCATCACGTGTATTCCGTCCTCAAAACCTTCCCAGTACAATTCTCCCAGTTTTTCCATATCTCCTTCAATACGGCTTACGTTAACCGGTTCTTTGGGTGCAATCACAAAGATTCTGCCTTTGTCTTGCAAATCCTCCACCTGCTGACATTCCCAGTTATAGTTTGCATCACTGAGAAGCAATGTATGTGCAAAAGCTTCATACTCTTTATAAATCTTCGGTGCTAAAGGATGATTTTTATCATCCTTTCTATAGCCCCGTTCTCTGGTTCGAATCACCACAATCTTCTCAAACCCCTGATCCAAAGCCCACTGATAAGCGATATGACAGCTACATCCTCCATCTAAGCAAGGAATCCCGTCCACCTCCACCATAGAAGAAATATAGGGCATTGAGGCAGAAGCTTTAATGGCATCATAAATATTGGAGCAATTGTTTTTGTCATAATACATGGCTTTTCCAGTCAGGCAATTGGTTGCTACAGCCACAAAGTGTCTGTCATCGCTTTCAAATCGATCTCGGTCCAGTGGATCATATTCATTATAGGTTTCCAACAGAAAATCCAAATCCAAGATACTGTGGGCATGGTGCATCGCTTTTACTCCAACAAAACGAGAATCATGACGATATTCCAGATTTGCCCTGGCAGAACGACCAATCTGTCCGGATACATAATTCATCCCTGCCAAAGCGCCTGCACTAACACCAATGACCGTATGGATATTAATATCATTTAACATTAAGGCATCTAACACACCTTGATTGTACAATCCCCGAAAGGCTCCCCCTTCTATTACCAGGCAACCCGGTTGAATAACTGTTTTTGCCTTTCCCTGTGGTATATGTTCCAGATTTTGATATTTTTTGATTTCTTTCATAAACCAACCATCACCATATCTATCAACACTAACAGCAGCATATGCAGTGGATAAAAAACATAGCAAAAATATTGAAATGGCTTGCTGTGATATCCCTGTTTTCCACGATAGAGCCAGATAGGAATCAGCGCAAATAAAGCCAATCCCTGTTGTATTACTTCAAAGGTTTTGCCAAATAACTCCACTTCATAATAATATCCACCAAGTATCTCTACATTGAGCCAATAGAGCAAGCATAACTGTCCCAGTATCTGCCACCATTTTCTGCCTCGGAACAGATAAAAGGTGAGAATCATCAGAACGCCCACTCCGTAATAATCGGTAAATAATGCAAAGCCTAACAGTGTGCCAACGAGTACTGTCATAATAGAAATCAGCACAAAACACCATTTTGCCTTTGTTTTGCCCCAATCCATACATTTCATGGCAAGTAGACCAATGACAAAGGTCCATAATACATTCTGATGATAGGGATAGAAAAATGTACCATTATACATCAGGTTAAATGGTATTTCTGAAACCACTGCAAATCCTATCATTCGAAGCAGATATTTCTGAAAGTTCTTCGTATGAAAATAACCTTCCACTATCAAAAAAGCAAAAATGGGATAGGCAATCCTTCCTACACAGGTCATCCAAGCCTGACTAGGGAATAGCGTTGCCCACATATGATCCAAAAGCATCAATCCCATAGCTAAAATATGCAATTTTGCGGAAGTGATCTCCCACCACTTTGCACCAGTATTCATTCCTTAAAACTCTACTTTTTCTTCTTATTTTTCTACATTTATGCTTTTTTAAATTGCAAAAATCTATTGACAATCAATAGATTTTTTTCTCTTTCAGTTCTTGATAAAGCTGCTTGTAGGTTAAATATCTTTTTTCGCTTATTTTCTTCTGCTCTACTGCTTGCTTTACACTGCAATCCGGCTCATGGGTATGACTACAACCGATAAAGCGACAACTATCCCGATACTCCTGAAACTCCGGGTAGTAATACTCTAAATCTTCTTTTTCCAGGTCAAACAAATCTAAGGAACTGAAACCGGGCGTATCCAGAATAAAGGTATCTTGATTGATGACGATTAATTCACTGTGTCTGGTGGTATGCTTTCCTCTTTCTATTTTTTCACTAATTTCTCCCGTTTCCATACTCACATTGGATTGCAACAAATTAATGATAGAAGATTTTCCTACTCCACTAGGACCTGCGACGGTAGAGGTTTTTCCCTCCAAATCTTCCAACAACGCTTCTATGCCAATATGTTCTTTGGCACTCAAAAACCGAACTTTACAGCCACAATCCCGATAAATCTGATAGAGCGTGTCCTTTTCTTCTGCAGAAAGCAAATCACATTTATTGAATACCAAAACAGTAGGTAACTGCTTTTGCTCCATCATAATCAGGAATCGGTCCAAAAGCTGCAGATTGGGTTCCGGCTTTTTCCCCGCAAAAATAAGGATAGCCTGATCCACATTGGCTACCGCCGGGCGAATCAGGTCATTCTTTCTATCCAATATCTCTATAATATTTCCTTTTTTAGCTTCCGGGTCCAAAATATCCACATAGACTTTATCCCCTACCAGGGGCTTTTTATTGTCCTTGCGAAATACGCCCTTTGCCTTACATTCCACCAAACCCATTCCGGGAAGATACACATAATAAAAACCCGCAATGCCTTTGATGATTTTTCCTTCTGTCAAACTAGTCTATTCCTTTGCAAATTTTACACTTCTTTGAATACTACGATCTTCTGTAGTGGCTTCTGTGGTTACAGTCTCCCCTGCTTCATTGGTCACAGAAGATCCGGGAATGGTAACTCGATACAAGAAAGTAATGGTACCATCTTCCACTCCTTTGATTCCCGTAATATTCATACTCAATGGAAAGGCTGCCGTAGTGGTACGATACAATTCTACCCCATTGGCTGCTGTTAAAATGACAGTGGTATCTGTTCCACTGGTATAATTTTCATCCTCTTCTCCGGGACCTGCAATACTTCCAATAAAGCTATAACTACTCTCTCCCGGTCCAATACTTACCTTTAAATCAATGGTAGTTCCTTTTGCCACATAAGAACCTACAGAATAGCTTTGGTAACAAATCTTATCCTGTAAAGATGCATCTTCATTGGTAGTCTGTCCAATGCTACCTACGGAAAGCCCTGCTTCTGTCAGAGATACCGTAGCATCCATTTCTGTCAAACCAATCACATTAGGGACACGAACCTTATTATCATTCACACCGGTAGCAATCTGAATAGTAACCGCACTACCTCTGGGAGCGCTTTCCCCGGGACCGGGAATCTGTCCTGCTACCATGCCTTTTGGTGTAGTATCGGAACTAACTTCTTCTTTATTTGCCTTAAAGCCTTCTTTTTCTAACTGAGAAACGGCTTCTGCGAGAGACAATCCGAGAACATTGGGAACCGCAAATTTCTCTTCCCCATCTACTTCTGTTTCTAAATCTCCTTCTGCACCGGAAAGATCTTCCCCCTCAACCTGAGTCGTTATTTCCTCCTCCGGCTCATCGTTCCTTCCCTCAAAGTGGAATAAGCCTACTGCACGACCTACTAAGAAAATAACAATAGCACCAATCATAACCGCCATAATGATAGCCAATATGGTAGTCATTTTTTCCATCTTAGGATCGTATTCTTCCTCTTCTTCCTCAACATCCGGCTCTTCCACAACCTGATGACGCGGCTTTTTATTCTTACTTTTTTGTTTTTTCTTTGCTTCTTCCTCTACATCCTTTTTCAAACGGATGTTTTCACTGGCGGCGCGTTTTTTTGCCTTTTCTTTTTTGATTTTTTCTACATCGTTGTCTGTGATGGCTCTGGTAGCACCTTCTGCATCCGGATCCACCATTTTTACAAAATCCTTATCCGGTGTCATCAGAGACTGCTTCAAATCCTGTGTCAGTTCCCCCATGCTCTGGTATCTTCTATCGGGACTCTTTTGGGTACACTTCATCACAATTTGTTCCACACTAATAGGAATCTCTTCCACAAAGCTTCTGGGACTTGGTAAGGGTTCCTGAATATGCTTAATAGCAATGGCAACGGTAGTTTCTCCATTGAATGGTACACGACCGGTGAGCATTTCGAATAAGGTAATACCTAAAGAATAAATATCACTTTTGGCATCACTAAATCCACCTCTTGCCTGTTCCGGAGAAGTGTAATGTACAGACCCCATCACATTAGAGGTTATGGTGTTGCTGGTAGCAGCCTTTGCAATTCCAAAGTCTGTTACCTTTACTTTGCCATCTTTCGAAATAATAATGTTTTGAGGCTTAATATCTCTATGAATAATGCCGTTATTATGGGCAGCTTCGATTCCCATAGAAACCTGAATGGCAATACTTACTGCTTCCTTTGCGGACAATCTTGCTTTCTTCTCAATATATTTCTTCAGGGTAATGCCTTCTACCAATTCCATAACTATATAGTAGATTCCATTTTCTTCCCCTACATCATACACATTTACAATATTGGGATGCATGAGACCTGCCGCTGCCTGTGCCTCCACCTTGAATTTAGATACAAAATTTGCATTTTCGCTAAATTCCTGCTTTAACACTTTCACCGCAACATGACGATTTAATTTATGACATTTTGCCTTATAAACATCAGACATCCCGCCGGTACCGATTTTTTCTAATATCTCATATCGGTCCCCAATGAGCATTCCTATCTTAATCATTTATCTTCTCCACTCATTTTTACTAATACAACAGCAATGTTATCTTTTCCACCGTTTTCATTGGCTGCTTCTACAAGCTTTCTGGCTTTTTCTTCTAAATTATTTCCCTGAATGAGAATTTCTCCCATTTCCTTGTCTGTTAACATATTGGAAACACCATCGGAACAAAGGAGCACAATATCTTCCGGTTGTAAAACTACCTCAAAGAAATCCGGCACAACATCTGCTTCTGCCCCAAGTGCCTTTGTAATAATATTCTTATCCGGATGGTTTCTGGCCTGTTCTCTGGCAATCACACCATTTCGAATCATTTCTTCTACCAAGGAATGATCCACAGTAATCTGGCGAATACTTTCCCCCATAACATACAAACGGCTATCTCCTACATTGGCTACTGTTAGTATATTCCCATTTAAGCTGGCTGCTACTAAAGTAGTCCCCATACCTTCCATGCTGGCGTCTTCGTTTGCCTTCTGACGAATCTGATAGTTGGCAATACGAATGGCTTTTAATAAGCATTCTTTAGGACTGCCATTTTCCTGCTGCCCAAGGGTCTCCATAATGGATTCCACCGCAAATTTGGAGGCAAAACCTCCTGCGTTGTGTCCTCCCATTCCGTCTGCTACCATAAATAAATTCGGCAGCTGGCCCAAAGGCAAAAGGGAAGTAAATACATAATCCTGGTTCCGTGTTCTCTTTTTTCCTATGTCCGTAATAGAATATGCTTTTACCATACTGTTTCCTAACTTTTTTGAAAGAGCTTATTCACCCTTTCTTTGCAATGTATATCGGCGTCGAAGCTGCCCGCAGGCACCATCGATATCCCGACCCATTTCCCTTCTAATAGTAACATTTATTTTATTTTTTTCAAGTTTATTTTTGAACCGTAAAATGTTATCCCGCCCCGATTGTCTATAGTTTCTCTCCTTAATAGGGTTTACCGGAATCAGATTGACATGGCAGTTTAAGTGCTGAATGAGAGCAATTAATTCTTCCGCTTCCTCTTCGGTATCATTCACCCCAGCCACTAAACTATATTCAAAGGTAATTCTTCTTCCCGTCTGTTCAAAATAATACTGACAGGTTGGAATCAATTCTTTCAGGCTATATTTATTTGCAACAGGCATTAACTCCCGCCGTTTTTCATCCGTAGGGGCATGTAAAGATAAGGCCAAGGTAATCTGCAGTTTTTCCTCTGCTAACTGCCGCATTTTTTCTACCAGCCCACAGGTAGATACGGTGATATTTCGTTGGCTGATATGTTGTCCTTTTTCCGCTGTCAATAACTGTATGAATCGAAGCAAATTGTCGTAGTTGTCCAAAGGTTCCCCAGTGCCCATGACTACTACATTGCTGACTCGTTCTCCGGTGTGACGAATAATGCCATAAATCTGCTCTAACATTTCAGAAGGCAATAAGTTTCTTTCTAACCCATCTAAGGTAGAGGCACAAAAGCGACATCCCATTCTGCAGCCTACCTGGGAAGAAATACATACACTGTTGCCGTGATGATATTTCATCCAAACACTCTCTATCACATTTCCATCAGAAAGTTCAAACAAGTATTTTCTGGTACCGTCTATAGCAGATTCCTGCATTTCCAACATTTTGAGTTTTGTCAATGGATATTGGTCTTGTAATTTTTCCCGGAAAGTCTGTGAAAGATTGGTCATCTGATCATAGTCTTCCACCAGTTTCTCATGAAGCCACTGATACATCTGACCGGCACGGAATTTCTTTTCACCCAAGCCAGTGATACAAGCTTCCAGTTCCTCCATTGTCATAGATTTTAAATCCATGGTTCTATCCTTTTCTCAATCAGTATGCCCCATAGGGACTATCTTTTTCATACTCTTCGTAACTTACAGAAGAAAAAACCATCACAGGGATGAATCCCTGGTAACAGCTGTGTTCCCCAAGTGTCTTCTCTTTTTGCAAAAGTATCCGGAAGCCACATTTTTTCTATGGTAAAAGGCAATTCCTTCACAATCCACTGAACCATTTCCTGGTTTTCTTCCGGTAAAATAGTACAAGTACTGTATAAAAGAATGCCGCCCTTTTTTACATAAGGCCATACAGTTTGCAAAATTTTCTTTTGCAAGGCCACAATTTCTTCTACCTGGTTAGCTTTCGCGCGATACTTTATATCTCGCTTCTTTCCCATGACACCAAACCCGCTACATGGCAGGTCACATAATAAAATATCCGCCCATTCTTTTTTTGTTTCATCAAATTTCAGTGCATCCCAAACCTGAGGGTCTACATTGGTAAGCCCTAAACGCCCTGTATTTTCCTGAATTCGTTCCACTTTGTAGTCTGTCAAATCCCTGGCAATGACAGTACCTGTTCCTTGCAGTTTTTCTGCTATATGACAGGCTTTTCCACCGGGGGCGGAGCAAACATCCATTACATGAGTTACACCATCCGCAGATAGATTCTCTCCTACTAAAATACTGCTCACATCCTGTACGGTAAGCAACCCTTCCATAAATCCGGGAAGCTTGGTTACCCCTTCTGTTTTTTGCAGGGCAAATACTTTGGGAAGGTCAGGAAAGGCTTTCCAGGAAATGCCAGTCTGCTGCCACTTTTCCAACACAGCCTTTTGTTCCGCTTCTGTCAACCGTTCTGCCAATCGTACTGTGACAGGATGTTCCTCTAACAAGCCTTGCAAAATGGTTTCTGTATCTTTCTCCCCATAGGTCTGTAATAGTTTCTCCACAATCCACTCCGGCATGGAATAGGCAACGGAACAGTAAGTTGTCATATTTTCTTCTTTTTTCGGATAGGAAATGCTGTCTCTGTTTCTTGCAATGTTTCGCAGTACTCCATTCACAAAGCCCTTTAAAGAACTAAATTTATGGGCGGTTGCCAGCTTTACCGCTTCGTTACAAGCCGCAGAATCCGGCACACTATCCATAAACAGGATCTGATACACACTCATCCGAAGCAAAGCCCGAATAAAGGGTTTCATTTTATGTACCGGCACCTTAGAGAACTGATTGATTACATAGTCCAACTGGATCTGCCGCTCCAATGTACCTTCTGTCAATCGTTTCATAAACGCCTTTTCGGACAGGCTTAGATAATCATATTTATCTAAAACTGCCCGAATCAGTACATGACTATATTCTTTTTCTGCAAATATATCTAACAGCATTTGTAATACCAATTCTCTGGTATCTGTTTTTGCCATCTATATTCTCCTTTAGTTTCTTTTCCTAATTAAGAAAGAAGAACTTTCTTAATCTCTGCGTCTTCCACCGCCACCAAACAAAATAATCAAACGAAGGATCTGCAAAACAGAAGCGGCTGCCGCTGCCACATAGGTCATAGCCGCTGCAGACAATACCTTTTTCACCTGCTGTTCTTCCTGATGGTCCAAAATGCCATAGTCTTCTACCAATAACAAGGCTCTTCTGGAAGCATCAAACTCTACCGGAAGGGTCACAATCTGAAACAATACGGCCAAAGAAAAGACCCAGATTCCAAGCTGAATTAAAAAAGCATTATAGGCTAAAATAACGCCTAATATTACAATTGGCAAACCCAATCTACTGCCAATATTGGCGGCCGGCACAATGGCAGAACGAAGTTTTAAGGGACCATATTCCTCCTTGTGCTGAATGGCGTGGCCACATTCATGGGCAGCTACTCCAATGGCTGCTACAGAGGTAGAACCATAGGTAGAATCGGATAAGCGAAGAATCTGGCTGGAGGGATCATAATGATCGGATAACTTTCCCGGAACATGTTCTATAGCTACATACTCCAATCCGTTTTGATTTAAAATTTCTCTGGCTGCCTGCGCACCGGTTAATCCGGTTTTACTACGCACTCTGGCAAAACGACTAAAGGTGGCATTGACCTTTGCGGATGCCATCAAAGAGGCAACTGCTCCTATCAGTACTAAAATGTAGGTCCAATCGAACCCATAATATCCATATCCGTACATAGTTTTCTCCATTCTGCCGCCTGATGGGGCACTCCCTAAACGAGCTTTTCTACTTTATTATGCCGAAATCAAATCCATACTAGCTTTCTGATTTTCCCAGAAGCATACCGGGCTGCAATTTATAGCCTAATAAAAAGTCTTTCACAGCCATTCTCTTTTTGCCTTCCAGCTGTAAAGCTGTAATTCGAAGGCTATCTTTTCCACAGCCAACTACGATACTGTCTTTATTCACCTGCAGAATTTCTCCCGGTGTTCCGGTCATAGGCTCTACAAAAGCCTCCCAAATTTTTAATGTTTTCTTATTCCAATAGGTATAGGCACTGGGCCAAGAATTTAGGCCTCGTATCAGTCTTTCTAATACAACTGCTTCCTTCTCCCAATCCATATGTCCCATATCTTTTTTCAACATTTTGGCATAACAGCTGTCCTGATCCTTTTGCGGTTCTGCCGTTAATTTCCCTTGTTCCAATAAAGGTAGGGCTTTCACAATCAAGTCTGCCCCCACTACTGCCAATTTATCATGAAGACTTTCTCCGGTTTCTTTCGGGTCAATTGGGATTTCTTCCTTTAATAGCATATCCCCTGTATCTAAGCCTTCATTCATCTGCATAATGGTAACTCCGGTGGTCTTTTCTCCATCCAAAATAACCCACTGAATCGGAGCTGCCCCACGATACTTAGGCAATAAGGAAGCGTGGATGTTTAAACAGCCATACTTTGGCATATCTAATATTTCCTTGGAAAGAATCTGACCAAAGGCAGCTACTACAAATACATCTGCCGGATATTCTCGCAGCGTTTCAACAGCTTCCTCTGTTTTTATCTTTACAGGCTGAAATACGGGAATATTATATTGTATGGCACATTCTTTAACCGGTGGAAATTGAACTTCCTTGCCTCTGCCCTTTTGCTTATCGGGCTGGGTCACTACCAATACCACTTCATGGCCGGCTTTTACGATAGCTTCTAAAGCCCCCACAGCAAAATCCGGGGTGCCCATAAATACCACTCGCATCTTATTCTTCTTCCTCCCAGTCAGGGGTTACAGTCTGTAATTCCCCTTCTACCTTTTCCACATACATATGACCATCTAAGTGATCGATTTCATGCAATAAGGCTCTTGCTAAAAGTTCTGTTCCTTCGATTTCATAGCCCTGCATATTTTCGTCATAGGCATATACCTTCACATAATTGGGTCTGGTAACATCCCCACATTTTCCCGGTAAACTAAGACAGCCTTCACTACCGGTCTGCTCTCCGCTGGTTTCCATAACCTTGGGATTGATAAGCACAATAGGATCTTCCCCAGTCACATCTACCACCGCAATACGCTTTAAGATTCCTACCTGAGGTGCTGCTAAGCCTACCCCATTTGCTTCATACATGGTTTCTAACATATCCTGAATCAGCTCTGCTGTTCTAGGTGTCATTTCCTTCACTTCTTTACATACTTTTGTTAATACGGGATCTCCCATTTCCCGAATGGTTCGAATCGCCATTGTGTTATCCTCCCTATTTTCTGTTTAATAAATACTAGAATATATGAATCGGATCAAAGTCAAAAAAGATACTGCACTCTAATTTTTCCTGTTCTTTCATCCAAACTTCTATCTTATTTTTAACTGCCACCAGTTTTTCCCGGTCCTTTGCTTTGCAGGTTAAGGAAAACCGGTATTGATCTTTTAGCTTGCTGTAGGCTCCGCTTACGGGGCCGATTAACAATATCTTTTCCCGGAAAGCAAACTCTTTGATAACTTCCCTTACCTTCCCGGCACAGATTTCACATGCTTTTTCCTGTTTACCCACAAACTGTACCGAAAGTAAATGGGCTACCGGTGGATAGGCTGCTAACTGGCGATACAGGATTTCTTCCTGATAAAAACTTTCATAGTCCTGGGCTGCAGATTTTACAATACTGTAGTGATCCGGTTGATAGGTTTGTATTACCACTTCCCCCGGATACTCCCCTCTACCTGCCCTTCCGGCGGCCTGGGTTAACAGTTGAAAGGTTCTCTCACCGGCACGATAATCCTGCATGGATAACGATAGGTCTGCTGCCAATATGCCCATTAGCGTAACCTTCTTAAAATCATGCCCTTTGACTATCATCTGGGTACCAATCAGCACCTGGGCTTTTTCCTCTGCAAAAGCAGATAGAATCGTTTCATAACTGTCCTTTTTTTGTGTGGTGTCTCGATCCAACCGTAAAATTGGAATATCCCCAAATGCAGCAAATTCTTTTCGAAAGGCCTCTTCTACCTGTTGAGTACCCGCCTTAAAAGGTATCATATAAGGTGCGCTGCATTCCGGACATTTTTTCTCATAGACAGTTTCATAGCCACAATAATGACACATCAGCTTTCCTGTCCCATGTAACGAAAGAGACACATCACAATGAGGACATTTGGGGGTAAACCCACACATACGGCAGGATACAAACCCTGCGTAGCCTCTTCTATTCAAAAACAATAAAATTTGCTCTTTTTTCTCCAGACAATCTTCAATCAAAGCCTTCAGTTTTCTGCTAAAAATACTGCGGTTCCCTTGCTTTAATTCTTTTCGAAGGTCCACAATATGGACTTCCGGCAAAGCGCCTCCCGCCATTCTTTCCTGCAGTGTATATAACTGATATTCCTTCTGCTTTGCTTTATAGTAACTTTCCAAGGAAGGTGTAGCACTGCCTAATATCAGGCTAGCCTGATGGTAACTTGCCAACTGCCTTGCCACTTCTACGGTTTGAAAACGGGGCATGGTTTCACTTTTATAACTGCTTTCATGCTCTTCATCTATGACAATCAATCCGATATCTGAAAAGGGCGTAAACAATGCAGATCTGGGCCCAATCATAATATCGATTTCACCCTTTTTTGCCCGTTCACACTGGTCATATTTTTCTCCCTCAGAAAGGGAAGAATTGATAAAGGACACCCGGTCCCCAAACCGCTTCTGAAAACGCATTACGGTTTGAAAAGTAAGCGCAATTTCAGGAATCAGCATAATGACCTTTCGGCCTTGTTCCACTACTCTGGAAATCAATTCCATATACACCTCTGTTTTGCCGCTTCCGGTAATGCCGTGAAGCAGATAGGTGTCATAGCGATGGTTCTCATAATCCTGCCATACCAGTTCCACAAATCCATTTTGATTCTTGGACAATATTTTTTTCTCTTCCGGCTTTGCCTGACTTTTACCGGGATTTCTGTAGGCAGTCTCACTTTCTATAGAAAGGAACCCTTTTCCTGCCAAGGCCTCCAGTGTAGCCTTAGATACATGCAGCTTTCCAATGACCAGTTCATAAGGAATCTGTTCATATTGTATCAGTTCTGCCAACACTCTTGCTCTGGCTGTCTGGTGCTTTCTTACGCATTCCAAATAGGCACTTTCCAAATCCTCCGGTGGAAGGGCGGCAACTACCGTTCGCTTCTGTTTATGCTCCAGCTTTCGTTTTACCGGCAGCACTGTTTTTAATGCTGCAATCATGGTAGAACCATACTGTTCCTTCATCCAGGCTGCCAAACGAACCAGTTTTTCTTCTACTGCCACAGTTTGGGACAGGCCTTGAATTTCCTTGATACGGCTTTCCTCATAGGCACATTGGTCTGTGACCTCTAACACATAGCCGGTACGGACCTTATCCCCTTTTCCGAAAGGCACTAACACCCCTACTCCCGGCTGAATCTGTTCCTGTAAGAAATCCGGAATACGATAGGAAAAGGGATGATCGATTTTTTCATGGCTAATATCTAAAATAATATTTGCGTACAATCCCATTTCCTCTCCTTTGTTAAAACAGAAATCCATTTTTGCGATGGCTTACTGTCCGTTTTTGATTTCTTCTAAAACCTCTTGGATCAACACCCTTTCATCCATAGGGTATTTTACCCCTTTGATTTCCTGGTAATCCTCATGGCCTTTCCCGGCTAACACAACAATGTCGCCCGGCTGTCCATGCTCTATAGCATAGCGAATGGCTTCTTTTCTATCACAGATGGTGATATACTTGCCATCCGTCTTTTGCATGCCAATCACAATATCAGCCATAATCTCTTCCGGCTCCTCAAAACGGGGATTATCGGAAGTAATAATGGTAAAGTCTGCCAGTTTTCCACTAACCTCGCCCATTTCATAACGACGCAACTTACTACGATTTCCACCACAGCCAAAGACACTGACAAGGCGATTGGGCTTATACTCTTTCAAGGTAGACAACAGACTTTCCAACGCCATGGCATTGTGGGCATAATCTATCATTAATGTAAATTCATCCGATACTTTTACTAATTCAATACGGCCTTTGACTTTCGCCTGTAATAAGGCTTCTTTAATATCCGGTTCATGTACCATAAAATGACGACAAATGGCCATAGCAGTTAAGGCATTATACACACTGAATTTTCCCGGTGTGGCTACTTCTACTTCCATATCTAGTAAGCCTGCCGCATGGAATGCTACACCGATATGGCCTTTTTCAGAGATTAAGTGCATATTTTCTGCACGCAAATCATTATGGTCGCCAAAACCGAAGGTTTCTAATGCACAGGTATGGTCTTTTACCACATCCTGATAGTGCTTATCATCACCGTTTACAATACCGATTTTACACTGCTTGAACAATAAGCCTTTACAATGCATATAATCTTCAAAACTATCGTGTTCATCGGGGCCAATATGATCTGGTTCCAAATTGGTAAAAATACCAAGGTCAAAAATAAAGCCCTGGGTTCTATGCAACATCAGTCCCTGAGAAGACACCTCCATTACCACTGCATCGCAACCCTCTTCTACCATTTGATAAAAGTCTTCCTGCAATAGCCAGGATTCCGGTGTGGTATTTTTTGCCGGCAAATGACGGTCTCCGATAATGGTTTCAATGGTCCCCACCAAGCCTACCTTCATACCTGCATGCTCCAAAATGGATTTTACCAGATAGGTGGTAGTGGTCTTTCCTTTGGTGCCGGTAATACCAATAGTTTTCAATTTTTCTGCCGGATGATCAAACCAGGCTGCCGCAATAAATGCCATGGCATATCTGGTATTCTCAACTCGAATAATCGTTGTATTACCTTCCTCCGGCAACTCTATATCTTCACAAATCACAATGGCTGCGGCCTCTTTTTGCATGGCTTCTAGGGCAAAATCGTGGCCATCAAAATGGGCCCCGGGAATGCAAATAAACATACAGCCCTTTGTAATTTTTCTGGAATCGTATACTACCTCTGCAATAGGAACCTCTACAGAACCTTTCACGATGGTATAGGTTAGATTTTCTAACAATGCTTTACAGGTTTTCATACATCACCTCTGGATTTTTTGTATGTCTTTTTCGTCGCAATAGGCCTAGAAAGACAGATTTTCCTATCAAACAGACTACCACAAATGGGGGAGATTTTCAAATGGTAGGGTTCAACTTATCCTCCACACAAACAAAGGCCCCGGTTACCCGGAGCCTTTGTACTTATGAGGGGGAGATAGTGAGTGATCAACTATCTACAATTCACTATACTTAGAAAATGTGTTCAAATTGTGTTCAATCTCTTAAAAAATTTGAAAACTTATTAAGTGCTTCTTAAGAAACTAAATTAAATCAAAATGCTTACAAGCTTCCAAGATACCATCTTCCATCATGGTTTTTGTAATGTAAGTAGCCTTTTGCTTTGCCTGATCACAACCGTTTCCCATGCAAATAGATGTTCCTGCTGTTTCAAACATCCCTAAATCGTTCACACTGTCCCCAAAAGCATAAGTGTTTTCAATAGGGATTTGTAATAAGTCACAAACCTTTTCAATTCCTTTGCCTTTATGAAAGCCTTTGGGAACTACTTCTGCCACCACATCGCTATGTACCAAAAAGTCGTATTCTTCTTCTAAAGCCTTGTAGCAGCCCTCTCTATCTGCATTGTTCATGGCACAGGAGAATTTATTTACTTCCCAGGTGCCCCAGTTATCTTCAATAGTTTTTAACTCTTCTGTTAGTTCGCTTTTTAATTTTTTTCCATAAAAATCATTCCCAAATTCTGCATCATCCATATAAATAAACTCAGGTCCTTCTAAAATAGGTCGAAAGCCAAAGCCTCTAATGGTGGTAATCGTATCTGCCAATTTTTGTGAGTCCAAAAGGCGATTGTATATAACCTTTCCTTGGAATTCTATTCTGGTTCCACATCCGGATACCACTCCATCAAATCCTAATGCTTCTAACTGCGGATTGTGTAAGAAGCCGGCACAGCGACCTGTATTGATAAAGGCAAGATTCCCTTTCTCTTGTATTTTTCTTATGGCTTCCTTAGTGCTTTCCGGGATAAAATTGTTTTCATCCCATAAGGTGCCGTCTATATCAAAAAATGCGATTTTTTTCTGATTCATATTATTGCTCCTGTAAAATAGAAAAGGGTTTGCGCTATCACGCAAACCCCAATTCCCAATGTTCATTATTCAACAGTAATGATTTCTTTTTTGTTGTAAGAACCGCATTTCTTACAAACACGATGAGGCATCATTAATTCGCCACATTTGCTACATTTTACCAATGTAGGAGCACTCATTTTCCAGTTTGCTCTTCTCTTATCTCTTCTACCTTTAGAAGATTTATTTTTTGGACAAATAGACATCGTTACACCTCCTTACAACAATTCTATTCGAAGAAAACACCTAAATTGTTTTCTTAAAATCTGATTTTATAGTGGTACAACCACACTTGAATAAGTATAAATGGTTCTGATTTGTTTGTCAACCGATATTTCAAAATAAATCACTTTATAGAGTTAAAAATATCCTGAAACTGCATCATGCGAGGATCCGGCACAAAAGTATCACAATCACAGGTACCTTTATTTAAGTTTTGTCCGCAAGATTTACAGATACCTTTACAATCCTCTTTGCAGAGAATCTTTTGTGGCCAGTTCATCTGAATTTCTTCAGAAAGAAGGGCTTCCTCATCCAGTTCATACCCTTCTACACAAGTTTGGAAATCCTGCTGCTCTTCTGTCAATTCCACTTCCGGAGAATAGAGTTCTCTTTCAATGGAAAAAGCGATAGTAGTAGGCACATCTTCTAAACATCTGTCGCAAGGTAACTGGAGTTCAAACTGTCCCTCTCCCAGCAATCGAAGTTTTCCTTTGCCTACATTTTCAAAGGTCAGGGATACTGCTTCTTTTCTTGTTACAGGATAAGTTTCCTCGTAGTAGGATACCTCATCGAAAGGAAAAGGAATGGTTACAGTTTCTTTCTTCCCTTCTGTTTCCCAGTATTGTGTTAAATTAATCATTGTAATTTCCTTATTTTACAAGTGCGTAGGTTTCTCTGGCAATCATCAATTCTTCATTGGTAGGAATCACAAGCACCTTTAAGCCTGTTGCATTTTTAGAGATTATCACCTCTTCTCCACGCTTTTTGTTTAATTCGTCGTCTAATTCTACACCTGCATAGCCTAAGTATTCTTTGCAAATGATTTCACGAACGAAGCCACTGTTTTCTCCTACACCGGCAGTAAATACAACTGCATCAGCACCGTTCATAGCGGCTGTGTATGCACCAATGTATTTTGCTACACGGTAAGAAAATGCTTTGATAGTACGAACGGCTGCTGCATCCCCTTTTAAGTAAGCAGCTTCCAAATCTCTAAAGTCAGAAGAGAATCCACCGGACAAGCCGTATACACCGGATTTCTTATTCAATACTGTCATAATCTCCTCTAAAGATTTATCTTCTTTCTTTGCTAAAAATTCAATAATGGCAGGATCCAAATCTCCGGATCTGGTACCCATAATCAAACCTTCCAATGGAGTAAGACCCATAGAAGTATCTACACATTTGCCGTTTTTTACAGCAGATACAGATGCACCGTTTCCTAAATGACAAACGATGATCTTTGCATCTTCATAGTTCTTTCCTAACAGTTCTGCTGCCTTTTTAGAAACATAAGCATGGCTGGTACCATGGAAACCATAACGACGAACCTTATATTTCTCATAATATTCATAAGGAATACCATACAGGAACGCTTCTTCTGTCATAGTCTGATGGAAAGCAGTATCAAAAATACCTGCCATGGGTGCATTAGGCATCAATTCTTTACAAGCCGCAATACCAATCAGGTTTGCAGGATTATGTAATGGTGCCAGGTCGTTGCATTCTGTAATAGCTTCAATAACTTCATCTGTAATGACACATGAGCCGGCGAATTTCTCCCCACCATGTACCAGACGATGTCCTACTGCAGCGATTTCACTTAAGTCT
>JAKSSF010000035.1 GCA_024403235.1 Lachnospiraceae bacterium
ACGAAGTCGTTCTTTCAATACAATATTGCTAGGATCAATATCTAATACACCTACCTCAGAAGATAGAATCAGCTGATCGTCTTTGGTAATCATGTAACGTGAGGGACGCAAACCGTTTCGGTCCAAAACAGCCCCCATAATATCCCCATCGGAGAAAATAATAGAAGCAGGACCATCCCAAGGCTCCATCAAGGTTGCATAATACTGATAGAAGTCCTTCTTCTCTCTGCTCATGGTCTTATTATTCATCCAAGGCTCCGGAATGGTAATCATCATTGCCAATGGTAAATCCATACCACTCATTACCAAAAACTCTAAAGTATTATCTAACATCGCTGAGTCAGAACCGGCTGCATTGATGGCAGGCAGTACCTTATGCATCTGTCCCTGCAAATGAGAACTGGTCATATTTTCTTCTCTGGCCAACATTTTATCTGCATTACCACGAATGGTGTTAATTTCACCATTATGTACAATAAATCTGTTTGGATGAGCACGCTCCCAGCTAGGATTTGTGTTGGTAGAAAATCTGGAATGTACCATAGCTATGGCAGATTTGTAGTCTTCGCTTTGTAAGTCTTCAAAGAAGGTACGAAGCTGTCCTACCAAGAACATACCTTTATAAACAATAGTTCTGCTGGACAAAGACAATACATAAGTTTCATCCGTAGACTGTTCAAAAACTCTTCTTGCCAGATATAGTTTTCTATCAAAATCCAGTCCTTTTTCCACATCTTCCGGCTTTTTGATGAAGCATTGCATAATAAAAGGCATACAGTCTAAAGCCTTTGCACCCAATACTTCCGGACAGGTAGGAACCTCTCTCCATCCAAGGAACTCCATGCCTTCCTTTTGCACAATGATTTCAAACATTTTCTTTGCTTGATTGCGCTTTAATTCATCCTGGGGAAAGAAAAACATTCCCACACCATATTCTCGTTCATTGCCCAATGCAATGCCTAATTTTTCTGCTTCCTTTGCAAAAAAGGAATGACAAATTTGCAGCAGAATACCTACACCGTCACCGGTCTTTCCTTCTGCATCCTTTCCCGCTCTATGCTCCAGATTCTCCACAATCTTCAAAGCATTTTCTACGGTTTCTCTGGTTTTTACGCCTTTTAAATTAACACAGGCACCAATACCACAGTTATCATGCTCAAAAGCCTCCCGATATAAAGGTGCTTTGGGGACATTCTGTTTCACATCGAACATATCTCGCCTCATTTCTGCACATTCGTGCGTTTTTTCCAATAAAAAAAGTCGCAAAGAGCTTTTCTCGCCTCTTTGCGACTTCCACTGTATCATATACTCATTTTTTCCATTTGTAAATAAAAACTTTTCCAGAAGTTGTCTGATTATTTGAAAATTTTATATTTCCATGCTAATAGACTGATAATTATTAACAAAACTCCCAAAACGATACAACCAGATACAGAAAACACATATAATTTACACAATTCTATGGACACGGTAATAAACACCGCCAGGTTTGCTCCACTGTGAAAACATAGGGGAACCCAAAAATCTCCGGATATTTCATATAGATAAGCTAAAAACAATCCCATAATCGTTCCATAAATCGCCTGCACCAAATTCCCGTGAAAAGCTCCAAAAAAGATGGCAGATCCTATCAAAGCAATAGGAACGGAATACAAGCGTTTCATCCGTCTGAAAACGATACCGCGAAATAATACTTCCTCCGATAAAGGAGCCACCACTCCATATAGCACAATCCCCAAAAGGAAAGGAACGGAAAACTGTACAGCGGCCACACTGTCAAAGGTTTGACTGCTTTCTGTCACATGTAATAAAGTAAACAAACTATTCAAAAATAACGCCGTTACTATGCCCATGAAACTTCCGATCAGAAGTTTTTTTATTTTCCTGCCACGGTCTGAGTCTGTAGTATCTTCCCTCTTTCCAAATCCCGCTAGGGGCAATTTCGTTCCACTCTCCTGTTTCCAGGCAGGGATGGCTGCCACCATACCGGCTAACATGCCGATGCCCTTCATGCCGGCAGATAAGGACGCGGAATGGTTTCGAATGAAGGCTGCAAAAACGCCCTGATAAATCCCTCCCACAGCTTGGGTTAGCATAGCCAAAAGAAGAACTACCAAGTAGTTTATGACATAATATAAAAGAATGGGATACACCACACTCCATGCTTTTCGAAAAGAGGTCCTTGGTTCCACAGTTTTCTCCTGGAAATTAGATTATTGTGCCATGGTTTTTAAAAGTCCCATGGCCTTTTTCACTGCCGGAATCATCAAAAGCAATAAGGTAATGACTGCTTCCGGAGCAATATAACTTAAATTATACAAGGTAGATGCCCAAATTGCAGCACCATTTTCCCGCAAAGAATCTACATAGGTAGTGTAAAAAATCAAGCCGGAAACCATAGCAAAGAAAAATCGGCCAAATACCCCCAACAAATAGCCTTTCCATAAGCCTCCCTGTTTTTCTGCAAAAAATCCGGAAAGACCTAATGCACCAAAGGCTAAGGGATAATCAATAATCACCTGCAAGGGATGCACTACATAAGGTCCTGTAATAAACTGCAGGATTCCGTAGGCAATAGCGGAAACAATGCCAACCATTGGTCCATACCAATAGCCAATAAGGCAAATCACCAGCATACTACATAGAGTCACACTTCCCCCATTGGGTAAACTTGGCAATTTAATCACTACAGAAATCACAGTTGCAAGGGCAATCGCCGCTGCTGAAAATACAATTTGTTTGGTACTGATTTTTTTGTTTTTTGACATAAAAAAACTCCTTTTCTATACATAAAATGTTTATATGGAAAAGGAAGCATCATTTTACTTCGCAATATATATCACAAAGCCTTAAAGAACACTTCCTTACGCCGGTATTACCCGGTTCAAGTCATAAGGGTCTAAAATCCGAAGATTTCTTCTCAGCCTAAGCTCCCCTAGTTTCTTTCCAAGCCATATTATAAAAAAATTTCTTTTGTTTTGTCAATGAAAGCTATAAAACCACTTCCTGCTGGAGCCTGAAAGAATACAGTATCCTTTCTTTCACAGGCTTTCCGGTTAACTGCTCCAATGCTCTTGTGTAATATGTCATTTGGGTTTCATATCTCTTTTTCAATTCTTCTCCATTAGAAACCGCATCGGTTTTATAATCTACCAATACCAGTTCTCCATCTTCCTCAAAATAGGCATCTATAATTCCTTGAATCAGCACCTTCTCGGTCTCCGGGAAGGCAGAATCCAATTCGTTTGCAGGTAAACCTAATACGAAGGGTTGTTCTCTGTATAGCACATGGTTCTGGCTGGCTTTTTTCATTCGCTGTCCTAAAGAAGACTGTAAAAAGGTAAGAATTTTATTTTCTCCCACAAGCTCAATCATTTCCTTTTGCATACTATTCTCCTGTGAAACAGCATTCCAAAAGCTATGTAAGGAAGAAACATCTGAAACACTTTCAAAGTCCATCAATTCCAAAGTCCTATGGAAAGCTGTACCTATCAAGGCTCCTGCATTCTTCTGTTTGGGTGAATTCTCCTCTTGTTTCGCAAACTCAGGAATGTAATTCTCTTTATGTTCAAATAATTGATACGCATCCACTGCATCTACTTCCATAGACTTCATTTTTAATTCAGAAACAGATGTTTTTGTATATAGGTTCTGTAAGCCAGAGTTCTCATATGTATAAAGGAAGCGTTCTAAAAATTCTGATTTTTCTTCCGTTGTCCTTTCTTTTTCCCGCTTCCATTTTATATATTCCTGTTTTAATTTTTCTATATCTTTATTTTGTTCTAAGGCATGTTTCACTTCTTCTGCTTCTAGAGTGTCTTCTCCTATTACTCGAACCTGTATGGAAGAATTGCATTCCACTAGGGCAGTTAATAGCAGTTGCAAATAGGATGTGCTCTTTCGTAAAACATGGAATGGCAGCTTTCGTTCCCTTCTATGTTGTAAAAACTGTAGTGCCTCCATTTCCTTCTCAAAATCTTTCACGCAGCCTGTTAAATACAGTTTTTCCTTAGCCCTTGTCATGGCCACATATAGGCAACGAAGTTCTTCTCCCATGCTATCCAAAATGATCTTTTCTCCTAAAAGGCTATGGCGCAGATCATTGTATCGAACTCGTTTTTCACTATTTCTATAAACCATTCCAAGGCCATAGTCACCATCCCATAAAATGGGCGCAGAGGAATCCTGGAAATTCATCTTTTTATGAATACCGGCCACAAAACAAATGGGAAACTCCAACCCTTTACTTTTGTGGATGCTCATAATACGAACAGCGTTACAGCCATCTTCTCCCAAAGCAGAAGCCCCACTATCCAAGTCATATTTCTGCAGTTTTTCCACATAGCGGATAAAGTGGAATAATCCAAAGTAACTGGTTTTTTCATAGCTTTCCGCTTTCTCCAAAAGCATCCTTACATTGGATAGACGCTTTTCTCCTCCCGGCATACATAATAAACTCTCTTCATATCCTGTATCTCGAAGATATTTTTGCAAAAGAATATGAATGGGTGTAAACGGCACAAGAGATCTGTATTGATCTAATTTATCTAAAAAAACGGATGTTTTTTTATAAAGTCCTGATTTTTCCTCTGATTCCGCCGTAATCTCTGCTTCCTGTTCCACCAGCTTTTTGCAGTTTTCGTATAGAGTTCTCTTCTTTTCTAGTCGGATCCTTACGATTTCTTCTTCTGAAAACTCTCCCAAGGAAGATTTTAACAAGGCATAGAAAGGAATATCTTGTCTGGGATTATCCAATACCTGTAAAAAAGCCATTAAATGTTGCACCTCTTTGGTATTAAAATAGCCACTGGTAGTAGATAAAATTACCGGAATGCCTTGCTCCTCCAGAGCTTTTTGAAAGATTTCATCCGCGCCGGAATAGCTTCGCAGTAAAATGGCAATATCCCCATAGGTTGCCAGATGGGTTTTATCTGTTTTTCCCTCTCTTAGCCAAAATTTCCCTACCAGATTCTGGATTTCCATCCCTATCATTCTGGCTTCTTGTTCCACTTTTTCTTCGCGGTCCAAGTTCTCCTGCTGCAGTAAAAGCATAGTTGTAGTATAGTCACTTTCTGTTTCCGGATATTCTGCTCCCGGTACTAAAGCTGCATTCTCGTCATACTCTACCATGCCAAGATGTTTTGTCATAATCTGTTCGAATACCGCATTAGCGCTGGTAAGCACCTCCTGACGACTACGAAAATTGGTGTGTAAATCAATTTTTTGACAAATGCTTCCTTCATCGCTACTATAGGTTTCATATTTTTCCAGAAAAATTTCCGGTCTGGCCATACGAAATTTGTAAATGCTTTGTTTCAAATCTCCTACCATAAAACGATTAAAGTTTCCCGTATCTTCCCCGGATACCGCCTTTAGTATCAGTTCCTGAACCTGATTAGAATCTTGGTATTCATCAATCATTACCTCGTAGAAGTAATCTTGAAATTCTCTTGCTACCTGACTACATTCCAGTTTTTCTCCTTCTTTTTTTATCAAAATCTGTAATGCCAAATGTTCCATATCAGAAAAATCAATCAGATTTTTCTCTCTTTTATGTTGCGTAAATCGCTCCCCAAATAATAATGTGCAATCTATAAGTATATTTTCCTGAATACAAATCTCAGCCATTTGTTCTTCCAGCTGCTCTCTGGTAAAACCAAAGTATTTCTTTTTTAAGGTTTCTACGGTCTTTTTGATATGGTCTCGTAAAGATTTTACCAAATCCTTTTTCTCAGGGCTGACGCCTTCCTGCTTCTTGGTACTAAGGGCAGTAAACTTAAATCCTGTTAAGTGTCCATACCATTCAGAAGAAGGTGTAGACAGCAACTGTTCTAAAAAATCTCTATCGTTTTCTAATGCCGTCAAATAGGCAAACGGACCATCCCCTTCTGCTGCCACTTCCATAGCCTGAGTATTTTCTGCCAAGCAGCTTTCCACCATTCGTTTCACTGTAGTTTGAAACAGTTCATACCAGCTAAAGTCCTCCCAATTTCCGGAAGCAGGCAGAACATAATCCTCTTTTCTTTTTAGAAGCCACTCTTCCGGATAGGGAAAACTTTGGGCATAATTATAAAGGCGTAAAATAGTGTCACTCAATGTAGCTACATTATTTTTTCCCGGTATAGCATCTAACAGAGGATAAATATCTATCGAACCATCCTTCTCTACCAAAAGCTCTTCCAGCATATCGGTAATTATATCTTGTTTTAATAATTCAAGCTCTGTCTGGTCGCCCACACGAAATCCCGGATCCAAACCAATTTCGTGGAAACTGTTTCGAAGTACAAATAAGCAGAAACTGTCAATAGTAGTAATCTGGGCATGATGTAACAGTGCAGATTGGCGCTGCAAATGCACATTTTCCGGCTGTTCTTCCAAGGCTGCTTCAATGGCTTTTCCAATTCGTTCCCGCATTTCTCCTGCAGCTGCATTGGTAAAGGTAACAATCAAAATACGGTCGATATCCACAGGATTTTCTTCTCTGGTAAGAAGTCTCAGAATATGTTCTACCAATACAGCGGTTTTTCCACTACCTGCTGCCGCACTGACCAGTAGATTTCCTCCGCCATGGGAAATGACTTGTTTCTGCTCTTTACTATAGGAAATGGCCATTTTACAGTTCTCCTTTCTGTATTTTCTCAAAAATTGCATCTTCTTCCAGTTTTTCCAAGGTCTGTCTCTGATAGCCTTCTACAGACTCCTCAAATCCGCAAATCTTTCTGTAATTACAAGATTGACAAGCAAGCTGTCCCCCCATTTCACTAGGTTTTACAGCGATATCTCCTTCCAGGATTCTAGTGCCAATCTGCTTCGCCCTCTTTATGGCAAATCCCATTAAATCCTGGATATCAGACTGCTCCATAAGGGCAGAGTTTTTCCGCACACTTCCATCTTTATTATAAGCGATAGGAACCACATCCGATTTACTATCTCCACTTTGATCCAGTCCTGTTAATACATTGCTATCAGAATTGATAACACCTGTCATTGATAGATTCTTATAGATTTTCTCCTGTATTTCCTGTTCCGTCAGCTGACTGTCGCTTTCAATCATCGGATCATCCAGATGATAATATAATATTGCTGCCGGAATTACCTCTTTACCTGGGGCTTTCTTTTGCTCTAACTCTACCGCAGCATTAAGATACATCACCAGCTGCAAATCCAATCCATAAAAGAAATTTAATAATTTAAACTGGGTATTGCCGGATTTATAGTCCACAACCTTTACATAGAGCTTGTTATCCTCTTCCCAGGTATCAATTCGGTCAATTCTGCCCTGTAACTTCATCTTCTCTTCTTCACTTAAAGAAATGGTAATACTATCCAAATCTTCCAACAGCGAAAAGGACACTTCATACTCTTTTGGCATAAACTTTCCTTTTTTCAACTGATATTGTAAAGTTGCTATGGTACGGTTCAAAATTTTTCCCATCAGGGATAAAACATATTCATTTCTTCCACTGGAAAACAGCACAGTGTTACCATAATCCAGTGCATATTTTTCTAAAATGTTTTCCAGAATTCGTTTTCCCTCTTCCGGTGGAAAGTCTAACCAAGTATAGTGATTTTCTGCCAGTGCTTCTCCAAACATTTCCAGACAACTATGAAACAAAATTCCCATATCCACGGCTTCAAATCCATATTCTTTTCTTTCTTCCAGTCCCAGTCCATATTCCAAATAGTGGCTATAAGCACACCAGGCCATTTTACCCAAACGGCTGATACTGGTACGAATCATCGAGCCATACAGAAGTTGCACCGCTTCTTTAGATAAAGGACTTGCTGTATAGGTATAAAACACCTTATCCAACAAATTTTCTAAAGCATCCTTCTGACCATAGTCTTCCAGGGCCTGCATCATGGTAAACAAAGCTTCTTTCCCAGCCTGTTCCAATGTACCTACTTTATAGTCCCGCAGCTGCTTTGCCACAAGCTTTCTTCCATCCTGCCAGCTTTCCAGTTGTTTCCAGTCATCTTTTGCTTCTTCTGTTTCCAATCCCGGGAATAAATGCTTCAGTACTTCTACAAAATACGAAAGCTTTAAACCTTTTCCATCCCGTCCCATTGCAGAATAGGATAAATACAAGTGTTCTGATGGCTTTGTTACATGGAGATAGAAATAAAACCGTTGAATAAACATTTCCTGCCTGGGCGTAGGGGCCAGTTCCTGTCCGGATGTTGCCAAAAACTCTCTGTCTATATCAGAAAGAATTCCACCTTTTCCAGCATTTTTAGGAATATTTCCGTCATTCATACCCAAAAGCAATAGGGCCTTTACCGGTTTCAAACGAGTTCTTTCCACATCTCCCACTACAATAGTGTCTACTCTCTGGGGGATAATACCTACCTGAATTTCTCCAAATCCTGCATCCAATACCTCCAGAAACTCCTTACGATTCATGTTTTCTGTCCCTAAAAGGCTATGCAATTGCTCCAAGAGTTGCAATACATAAGTATAAATCTGACTGTATTCTTTTTCCTTTTCCGGCTCTCCGGTGCTTTGAAAATACTGTTCGTATGCTTGCAATTTTTCACTACATCGGTTTTTCTCTAAAAATCCATAAAGTCCCTCTACCATTGCAGCAGCATTCCCAAATTTCCCCTGCAATGGAGCAATCTGCTCCAAAAGTCGCTCTCTCAGACCATTCAAAAAGGCTAATTCCGCAATGCCTTCTTCTCCTTCAGAAGGTACCCGGACAAATAACTGTTGCCATTTCTTTCCTTTGATACCAAAAGTAATACAATAATTTTCCAGACGATCCACTTCCTCTGGTGAAAAATCTGCCATGCCACTACGCAAATACTGAAATACCGCAGGATAGGAAAAATGCTCCAAAAGGATATTCCAAGCGCTACGAATATACTCTACAAAAGGATTTAAAGTAATATTCTTTGTCTGATCAAAAAATCCGGGAATATTATACTTTGCAAACTCCTCCTCTAACAGACTTCCATAGGAGCCTAAATCCCCACAAATCACAGCAATATCCCGATATTCATACCCTTCTCGCAATAAAGACCGTATCGTAACCACAGCCTGGTGAACTTCTTCTTCCACCGTTTTTGCTCCATACAGATGAATATGATCCGGCTTCTGAGAAAAGGCAGTATATGGATAGCGAAACAGCCCTTTTTCCAAATGTAATAAATCTGGTCTGTTGCTTTTTTCACCCCGTACCTGGTCTAAAACAATGGGTCTTTCTATTGTCACACCGGCCTTTTCTGCCAACGCGGTCAGTGAATAAATGGTTTTTTGACTAAGTGCAAATAAGCTTTGTTCTTCTGATACGGTAGAAAGTGACTGTCTGCTATCTAAGGTCACTGTAATATACACTTTTTTTGCTAAAGTAAGTAATTTCTCTATTACTCTGTTTTGGATAGGGGTAAACCCTGTAAATCCGTCCAACACAATTACAGAATTCTGAATGGATTTTGACCTGTCTAACTCTTCAAACAAGCGATCCATAATTTCTTCTGTGGTAATATATTTTTCTTTGGTATAGGTCATAAAAGCCTGATACAGTACCAAAAGCTCCTGTAGTTTTTGGGATAAATTGCCTTTATTCTTGGAAAAGGCTACCAGTTCTTCCAGTTCCTTCGGCCCAATTCCATATTGCATAAACTCAGAAATAGCAGATTTTACTTCGTGAATATAGCCAATCTTTTTTAGACGACTTCCCAGTAAGGGTAGACTTTCCTCATACTCTGCTGCCAGCCTTCGTAAAATTAAACTTTTTCCTGTATCATCCAGAATAGGCATCTGGCTTTGTCCCACTTCTTCCCCTATTTTATGGGCCAAACGCATAAAACTGCACACATCAATATTTAAAATTCCACCCTTGGGATGCATTCGTACCAAATCCATCTGGGTCTGCATGGTAAACTGCTCCGGTACCAGCACTAGAAATTGTGGATTTTCCTGTTCTATAGATTGTGCAATGATTTCTTCAAATACATAGGTACTTTTGCCGCTGCCGGCACCACCGTATACCAATTGTAAACTCATCTTTACCTCCAAACTCTACAAAGGCCCATTCTCAAAACAAGAGGAAAACAGGTCATTTCTTATAGAATAGAAAAGAGGCTGTCCAATAGACGCCTCTCCCACATATTTTTTGTAAATTGTTATGGTAAATTACTTTGTGTCTTTTTCAAAATAAAATCGCAGTTACCGCCAATCTGTTCCTGATTATTTTCCAATAAAGCCATAGCCTTTTCTTTATCCCAATCATTGATACAAATAATACAGGTATCTGATTCCGTCTGCCCAAAAAGTCGCCCAAGAAGTCCAGGTTGATCAAAACGCAAATAATAAGAAATACGATTCTGTAAAAAAATCTTCTCTATTTTTGCTCTCACAGCCGGATCTGCTATACGAAGCAACTCTATTTCATTATGATAGTATTCTTTTCCGTATCTCATCTTCTCTCGCAAAGTCCTTTCAATGCATCCATATAGCCTAAAACCTGTTCCATCAGCATTTCCGGTTGGAAACGGTTCCCTTCAATCAGTTCTTCTTCTATGCCTTTTGCCACATATTCTATCATGGCATCAATCTGTTCTGCTGTTACCCCTATAGGCAAACGCATTTCTGCAGCCTGCGCCTTGTAGCTTTCCATTTTTTTCTCATAGGCATCCTTTTGCAGCTGTGTTTCTTCTAAGGCTTCAATACACTGTTCCTTAAAAGCGCGATTCAAAAAGGCCTGCATGTAAGGGTAATTACGCAAAACCTGCAGTTTGCCCTGTTCTATCTGTTTGCGAATCTGAAAGAAATCCGTCTCATCCGTTTTGACGACTCTTCCCAATTCCATCATCATAAAACGAACGCTATAATCCATCAAAAATACATATAAACCAACTTTGCTAATGAAATAATGGAAAAGCAATCCCTTACTAATCTGGGCTTCTCGAACCACATCATCTGTGCTGGCATGACGATACCCGTTTTTTGCAAATATTTTTAAAGCAGCATTAATAATGCGGTCCTGTTTTTCTCGTTTTAAATCAAAAAACTTATGATTCAAGGTTACACCTACTCTCTTTTGTGCAAATTACTGTCAAAAATTGACTTATTCAGTCAGATTTTATGGTATCACATCGTAATAAAGGATTCAACCTATTTTTAATCGTAAATATCCACTTTAATGCGGTCTAAATATGGCACCAACAAGGTATTCTGTACATCCTCTGCCAAAGTACTCATTTCTTGTATGACTATGGGGATATCCTCTTTTTTCACCAAAAACCTATCTGTTTGCAAATTTTCACAAATATAGGCATTTACTTCCGGGGAAAAGTGCAGAACATCCATATAGTTTTCCAAATTTGTTACGATTTCTCTATCCTGTAGGAAACAATATAACTTTACATTTGGATAAGCAGTCAGTGTCATCATAGCCTGCTCCATATTGTACAAATAGCTGTCCAAATCTCCTTCTCGGTAAATATTATCCCACCAAATCATGGAATAGGGTGGAATAAAAATATAAAATTGGGTATCTGTATGGGCTTCAATTTGCTCCTGCAATAAGGTAAGATTTGCATCCAACAGGTCTTGATAATATGTCTTTTCCTTCATAGGCGCAACATTTTTCTTTCGAATATACAATCCCAGAATCATATCCGAGTTAAATTCTTTCCATTTGGCCCAGTTATAAGAGTCTTTTTCATCATAGTCTCCGGTTAAAGAATGGGCTAACATATAGGGAATTCTTTGAAACAAAACATCCTTATTCCACAAATAGGGAGCATCATTCAGGAAATTGTCGTCATACAAGTACAAAGGAAGCCCCGCTTCTTGAAAAGTAGTATGGGGATCTGCAGAAAGGGCAGAAGGATCCAAATTATAAAATACATACTTCAAATCCTGCTTTACAAAAGCAATATCCAAAAAATAGCACAAATCTGCAGTAGCGCCATAAGACCGAATGGCTTTTATGGTTTTACAGTCAAAAGCCCCATCAAACCAGCCATTATTATTATTCTCTACCACAGATGAACCAGCTATCACGGCATCATAGTCAAAATGCTTTAGTGTTCCTACCACCTGATATTCCTTTTCTGTCAGTACCGCCTTTAACCCCGGTAAAGGTTTGTGATAATGATAGAAAGGATCAAATAGTATGACCAAACCGGCACAGCCCAATAAAAATATTACTATGAAGATTACCAGTTTTTTCCCAAACTTCATGGAAATGCTCCTTAAAAGTCAAAATAAATAAAAGTACTAACCTGCGAAAATGAAATAATAGACCAAACGAATACCACCGTTAAAAACAAAGCAAAACCAGTATTTCTTTGTTTTGTGAGAACCAGCTCTTTTGCATTTGGTTTACATAAAACAATGATGCTAATTACCAGCAACACCAACAACTGTAATACCGAGAAAGGATATAACAGAGTGGGAAATTTTAAGCTCAATGCTTCCTTCACAATATAAAGTTCCGGTAATTCCAAGACGCCCACAAGTTTAGGCAAATATCCCGTGATTTTAAAAGAAAACAAATTCCGAAACATAAGAAAGGCTTTACTCATGCTTTCACTTCTAAAAAAGATTAGGGAAAGTACAAACATCCCAAAGGTGTAACACCAACCTATAAAAGCCGGCACTTTCCATTTTGTTTTTTGATTGCCTTTCTCTTCTCGACCTTTGATACCAACAAGTCCTAATTGATCCAGGACAACCAAAAGCCCCTGCATACTGCCCCAAGCCACATAGGTCCAGTTTGCTCCATGCCATAATCCACTCAAAAAGAAAACCAAAAAGTTATTCACTATCTTTCTCAGCTTTCCTTTTCGGCTGCCACCCAAAGGAATGTATACATATTGAATAAAGAATCGGGATAAAGTGATATGCCATCTCTGCCATAATTCCTTCACAGTACAAGCCTTGTAAGGGGAATTAAAATTCTGAGGCAATTGGATCCGAAACATACTGCCCAGCCCCATGGCCATATCACTATAGCCACTGAAGTCAAAATAAATTTCAAAGGTATAGGCCAACAAAGTAAGTAAAGTGGAAGGACTATCCAATAATTCCGTTTTTGCAAAGCCAGCATTGGCAACCACTGCCAAAGTGTCTGCCAGCAACACTTTTTTTCCCAGCCCTATGGTAAATAAAATGAAGCCCTGCACAAAATCTTTTCTGTCAAAAATACGCTTTGTGTAATCTTCAAACTGGGGCATGACTTCGTGATAAAACACAATTGGACCTGCAATCAACTGTGGAAAGAAGGTTACAAAAGTCACATAATTCAAAAAAGAATAGTGGGGTGCTCTTTCCAAGCATCGATCTACAATAAAAGAAACCTGCTGGAAAGTAAAAAAACTGATTCCCAAAGGCAATACAATATGCCTTAAGGTAAAATCACTACGAAACAGTACATTTACATTTTCCAGAAAAAAATCGAAATATTTATAGTAAAATAATAAACCGAAATTAAATAAAAGTCCTATGAGCAATGTACATTTGCGCATGAAAGGCGTGTTCTTCTGCCTTAATAAGAAACTAAGGAAGAAGTTTCCTGCGATAGAACCTACGATAATGGCCAAATAATATACATTAAAATAGCCATAAAACCATAGAGACATGCCTGCCAAAAAGGCTTGTGCCAACTTATATTGTTTTCCTGCATTCAATCCATACCAGCCTAGTAAGCATAGGGGTAAGAAGAGAAATAAAAAAATATAAGAGTTAAATAACATGTGTTTCTCCTTGAGGTTTCCAAACCTTTTTCAAGGTTTCAATACCTTCTTTCATTTTGTCTTCACTAAGACCTGCATATCCTAAAATAATAGTAGGTGGAAAGGGATATGTTACTTCTTTCTCTACCCAATACTCGCTCAAACAATAGACCTTTATGCCTGCAGCTTCTGCCTGACTTTTGAGCCACCCTTCTTCCACCGGGAAAGTCGCTTGCAATAAAATGTGACTACCTGCATTCTCTCCCTTTATTTGAAACCAGGGAGAAAAGTCCTTTAACAGCTCTAATAGCAAATCATGTTTTCCTTTATACAGCTTTCGCATCCTGTTCAGATGTCTTTCAAAGGCACCACTTGTCATAAAGTTTTCCAAAATCGCCTGATCCATTTTAGATACGGTGGTGGACATAGAACCTACTTCATTTTTGTATTTTTTCAATAAAGATTGGGGCATTACCAAAAAACTAATACGAAGGGAAGGGGCTATAGATTTGGAAAAAGTCCCCATATAGATTACTTTATCTGCCTGGTCAATCCCCTGCAATGCCGGAATAGGTTTGCCTTTATAGCGAAACTCACTATCATAATCATCTTCAATAATATACCTGTCTTCCTTTTGACTGGCCCATTTCAAAAGTTCCATTCTTCGCCCAATGGGCATTACCACACCGGTGGGGAACTGGTGGGAAGGCATCACATAAGCAATATTAGCTTCTGTTTCCTGCAATTTATCCACACGCATACCAGCTTCGTCCATCTCCACAATGCGAATGGGCATCCTCCCCGCTAAGAACATATCATAAGCTTTTTTGTAGGTAGGACTTTCAAATGCAATGGTGCTTTGCCGCCCCAAAAGCAATCGTAATACCAATAACAAAAAGTCATTTCCGGCGCCAATCAGAATCTGCTCCGGTTTGGCTTTCACCCCTCGTGATGCCAAAAGATACTGAGCCAGAGTCTTTCTAAGACTTTCCTCCCCTTGAGGATGTCCCAGTGTCAAAAGATTTCGTCCTGCTTCCGCCATGATTTCCTTATGCATTTTTTTCCAGATAGAAAAAGGAAAGGAATCTAAATCAATACCGAAGGGAGAAAAAGAAACCCCATACTCTTTTTCTGGTTCTATCTCTTTTTTTTCCTCTACTTCCCCCAACTGCTGATAGTATTCCTCAGACAATGCCGCAACAAAATAGCCCTTACAAGGAACGCTTTCCAAATAACCTTCCGCCAAAAGCTGGTCATAGGCCAGATTGACAGTACTTCTGGCAATTTGTAACTGCATAGCCAAGGTACGAGAAGAGGGCAGTTTCTCGCCTGTAACAAGTCTGCCCTCAATAATCTCTTTTTTTATATACTGATATATTTGTTCATACAGATGTCCCTGTTCCAATAAGGGTATCATCAAATCACTCATAGCTTGTCCTTTTTATGCTTAAGACTCTTTTTTCGGTAATACAAAAGAGCTCTTTAAAGAAACAATACGGTTAAACACCAATGCGTCCTCTGTAGAATCCTTGGCGTCTACACAGAAGAAGCCGGTACGAACAAATTGGAAACTGTCATAAGCCTTAGATCCTTTCACACAAGGTTCCAAATAGCAGTCCTTAAGAACGGTTATTGAATTAGGATTTAAGTTTAGGCTTCCATCCTCATTATAAACACCTTTTTCTTCGTCAATGATATTTTCGTACAAACGAACTTCTGCCTTTACAGCCTGTTCTACCGGTACCCAATGAATGGTTCCTTTTACCTTTCTGCCGGTAAATCCACTGCCAGTCTTGGTTTCCGGATCGTAGGTACAATGTACTTCTACAACCTTGCCGTTTTCATCCTTTACAAAGCTTGTACAAGTAACAAAATACGCATACATCAAGCGAACTTCATTACCGGGATACAGTCTGAAATACTTTTTCGGTGGTTCTTCCATAAAATCATCACGATTAATATATAGCTCTCTTCCAAAAGGAACCTGTCTGTTACCTAAGGCTTCATTTTCCAGATTGTTGGGTACATCCAACATTTCTGTTTGTCCTTCCGGATAGTTATCAATGACTAATTTAATAGGATCCAAAACAGCCATAACACGTGATTTTTTTAATTTCAAATCTTCACGAATGCAATATTCTAACATAGCGTACTCTGCAGTAGAGTTTGCCTTGCTGACACCGCAAAGATCTACAAACATTTTTATTGATTCAGGCGTAAATCCACGACGACGAAGGGCCGCAATACTAACAAGTCTAGGATCGTCCCAACCGTCTACGATGCCTTCTTCTACCAATTTCTTAATATAACGTTTACCGGTTACCACATTGTTCAAATACAGTTTTGCAAACTCAATCTGCTTTGGTGGCTGTGGATATTCCAATTCTCTTACTACCCAGTCATACAATGGTCTGTGATCCTCAAATTCCAAAGTACAAATGGAATGGGTAATGCCTTCGATTGCATCTTCTATAGGATGAGCAAAGTCATACATGGGATAAATCACCCATTTATCTCCTGTATTGTGATGGGGAATATGAGCCACACGGTAAATGACAGGATCTCTCATGTTCATATTCGGGCTTGCCATATCAATTCTGGCACGAAGTACCTTTTCTCCGTCCCCAAACTGATCGTTTTTCATGGCTTCAAATAACGCCAGATTTTCTTCTACTGATCTATTGGCGCTAGGATCTTCTTTTCCGGGCTCTGTTAAAGTGCCACGGTATTCACGGATTTGCTCTGCACTTAAATCAGATACATAAGCCTTTCCTTTTTTGATTAATTTCACAGCACCTTCATACATCTGTTCAAAATAATCAGAGGCAAAGAACAAACGGTCCTCCCAATCGGCACCAAGCCACTGAATATCCTTCTTAATAGACTCTACAAACTCGATTTTCTCTTTGGTTGGATTGGTATCATCAAAACGCATATTAAATTTTCCATGGTATTTTTGCGCCAAGCCATAATTCAATAAAATACTTTTGGCATGACCAATATGCAAATATCCATTAGGTTCCGGTGGAAAACGGGTATGAACCGTATCATATACGCCTTCTGCCAAATCCTTATCGATAATCTGCTCAATAAAGTTTTTGGAAACTACCTCATCCTGTGTATTTTCTTCTACTATTATATCTTTTTCCATTTTCTTTACTCCTCGTAAAATAGTACATAAATCAAATTATTTTACCATAATTCCTCATGACTTGTCATCTTTTTCCAAAGCAATTCTTTCATAAATCAATGGGCTTTCTTGGGGTTTTTCTTCTGAAAAGACCAAAGCCTTAAGATAACAGTACTCTGCTTCTGTGAAAGTTTCCTCTTTAGAGGTATACAATGTAGCCAATACCTCCCCTTCTTTTACGGCTTGCCCTGTTTTTTTATGAATCAAAATACCGGCAGAATAATCAATCGAATCCTCTTTCTTCTCTCTTCCAGCCCCTAAAATACAAGATGCTCTGCCGATTTGCTCCGTATCCATAGAAATCAGATAGCCACTTTCCCTGGCTAAGATGTTTTTCTCCAAAGGAGCTTTTACAAAAAGAGCAGTATTTCGAATCACTTCTGCCTGTCCACCTTGGGCACTTACCATAGCAGCCAGTCGTTCCAAGCCGGTTCCATTATCGATGGCTTCCTTTACCTGTTTTCTGCATGCTTCCAGGGTTCCTTTTCCTGCAAGATATACCATATTTGCTGCCAATTCTGTGGCCACGAAGGTCAAATCCTCGGGTCCGTTTCCCTGTAGTACTTGTACTGCCTCTATCACTTCCAGACTATTTCCAATGGCATTTCCCAAAGGAACATCCATGTTGGTAATCAAGGCTACCATTCGTTTGCCCGCATTTTCGCCGATTTTTACCATTTCCAGAGCAAGGTCTTTTGCATCCTCTTTTGTCTTCATAAAAGCGCCGCTACCGGTTTTTACATCCAGTACGATGCCATCACTACCTGCAGCAAGCTTTTTCCCCATAATGGAGGATGCAATCAAGGGAATACTTTCTACCGTGGCAGTTACATCTCGTAGTGCATACAATTTCTTATCTGCAGGCGTCAGATTACCGCTTTGTCCAATCACCGCAAGGCCGGTATCTCTCACTGCCTGGAAAAAATCTTCTCTGTTCAAATTCATTTTCATACCGGGAATAGCTTCCAATTTATCTACTGTTCCGCCTGTATGTCCCAGGCCTCTACCGGACATTTTTGCAATTTTCACTCCACAGGCAGCTGCCAAAGGAGCTGCAATCAAGGTAGTCTTATCTCCTACACCACCGGTAGAATGTTTATCTACCTTCACCCCTTCAATGGGAGAAAGGTCTACCACATCACCACTAATGGTAATTTCATGGGTTAAAGCAAAGGTTTCTTCCTCTGTCATGCCTTGAAAACATACGGCCATTAGAAAAGCAGACACCTGATAATCGGGAATCTCGCCCTTCACATAACCTTGTACCAAAAAGGCAATTTCCTCTTTCGTCAATGCTTTCCCTTCTCGTTTTTTCATAATCAAATCTACCATTCTCATAGGATTGACCTCCTTTAATTGAATTGTATCTCTTCCATTTGTGGACACGCTCTCGCTCGGGTAAAAACGTAGCAGTACTAAGTTCGCAACTTCGTTGCTCTCTAAGTACTGACGTTTTTACACGGTCCACAAATGGAAGAGATAAAATATAAATTATAATAAATCTAACTTCGTAAAACCGCCTGGTAATAACTCCTCTAGAGTATATTCTTTGCAGGGCTTATCGTTGTTTCCTAAATAGACTTTAAAAGTTTTCGGATTCACAAACTCTGCCAGTGCTTGGCGGCAGATGCCACAGGGCATACAATAGTCCCAGTTTTCCGGTGGGGCATCTTTGAGATTGCCTACTATGGCAATGGCTTCAAATTCTGTGACGCCTTCGGAAACGGCTTTGAATAATGCGGTACGTTCTGCGCAGTTGGTAGCTCCGTAGGATGCATTTTCTATATTACAGCCTAAAAATACCTGTCCGTTTTTCGCAAGTAAGGCTGCACCTACCGCAAAACCGGAATAGGGGCTATAAGATTTCTTTTGTGCTTCATAGGCAAGCTGTACCAGTTTTTCTTTTTCCATCTGTTTTACCTCCAAACGGGAACCTGAAGAAATTTCCTCTTTATATTTTCCTTCAGCATGTAAGGAAATTATGATGTTTTTAAGATTTTGTCTTTCAAACTCTTCCCTTCTGTAATCTGGGGAATCTCCAAAAGGTCCTGCACTGTAGCAGCAATATCTGCAAAGGAATCTAGCGTTCCTAAATTAACATTAGATTTAATTTCTTCTCCATATATCAATAATGGGGTATATTCTCTGGAGTGGTCCGTCCCCTTAAACCCGGGATCGCAACCATGATCGGCTGTAATCATCAAAACATCCTGGGGTCTCATATTTTCCATAAAGGTAGCCAACTGTTTATCAAAAACGGTTGCTGCCCTGGCATAGCCGTCTATATCATTTCTATGGCCATAAACCATATCAAAATCCACTAAATTGACAAAACAAAGTCCTTCAAAGTCTTCCTGTTGTATCTGAAGTGTCTTTTCCATACCATCCACATTGTTCTGGATGGGCATTCTTTCATCTACTCCCACGCCGGCAAAAATATCATAGATTTTTCCTACTCCTTTGGAAACAAGTCCTGCTCTGGTAATAGCATCCAACATGGTAGGTGCCGGTGGTTTTAAGGAATAGTCATGGCGTCTGCTGGTACGATAAAACTCTCCTACAGCACCTGCAAAAGGTCTGGCGATAACACGACCCACGGCATGTTCTCCCGCTAATAATTCTCTCGCTATTTCACAGTATTCGTACAGTGTTTCTATAGGAACAATCTCCTCATGAGCAGCAATCTGAAATACGCTGTCTGCAGAAGTATATACAATCAATGCTCCGGTTTTCATATGTTCTTCGCCATAGTCCTTGATGACTTCCGTCCCGGAATAAGGCTTATTGCAAAGGATTTCCCGACCAGTCCTTTCCCGAAAGCGTTGCAGAAGGTCCTCTGGGAACCCTTCCGGATAGGTTGGCAGAGGTTTGGGTGAAATAACACCTGCTATTTCCCAATGTCCAATGGTTGTATCCTTTCCTTTGGACTGTTCTGTACACCTTGCAAAGGCACCTATGGGATTTTTTTCGGGTTCTTTACAACTTACTCCATCAATATTAAATAATCCAAGCTTTGCCATATTAGGAGTATCGTATTCCTTGGAAGATACAATAGATCTTAAGGTGTTACAGCCACTGTCATCAAAGTCTGCTGCATCAGGTGCTGCACCGATACCGTAACTGTCCAGTACTATCAAAAATACTCTTCTTTTATTCATTGCTTTCTGCTCCATTTTCATTTTCCGAGTTAATTATTACAAAAAGCCGCCCGGTAATCCAAGCGGCTTTCATTTTTATATTGCACCTCTTTGGAATAGAGTTTAGTGATCATCAATACTATAGTTAGGTGCTTCTTTTGTAATCTGAATATCATGTGGATGACTTTCACGAAGGGCTGCTGCAGAAATTTTCACAAATCTGCCGCTTTCCTGTAAGGTAGGAATATCTTTTGCGCCACAATATCCCATACCGGAACGCAAACCACCAAGCAACTGGAATACTGTATCTTCTACCATACCTTTATAAGCTACACGACCTTCTACACCTTCCGGAACCAGCTTTTTCGCATTGGACTGGAAGTAACGATCCTTGCTACCATTTTCCATAGCAGCAATAGAACCCATACCACGATATACTTTGTATTTTCTACCTTGGAATAATTCAAAGGTTCCCGGGCTTTCATCACATCCGGCAAACATACTACCCATCATACATACACTACCGCCGGCAGCAATTGCTTTTGTAATATCTCCGGAATATTTAATACCACCATCGGCAATAATCGGTACTCCATACTCTTTTGCTACAGCATAGCAGTCCATAATTGCAGTAATCTGGGGAACACCAATACCTGCAACCACACGGGTGGTACAAATACTACCAGGTCCGATACCAACCTTTACCGCATCTGCACCAGCTTCAATCAACGCTCTGGTACCTTCCCCTGTAGCCACATTACCGGCAATAACAGGTAAATCGGGATAAGCGTCTTTAATCATCTTCACACAGCGAAGCACATTCTCAGAATGACCATGGGCAGAATCCAAAACGATTACATCCACCTTTGCCTTAATTAAGGCTTCCACACGCTCTAATACATTGGCAGTAATACCTACCCCTGCACCACAAAGCAAGCGTCCCTGAGAATCCTTTGCTGCCAACGGGTATTTGATGGTTTTTTCAATATCCTTAATGGTAATCAAACCTTTTAAATTAAAATCATCGTCTACGATAGGAAGCTTTTCTTTTCTGGCCTTTGCCAAAATCTGTTTTGCTTCTTCTAAGGTAATACCTTCTTTTGCGGTAATTAAGCCTTCAGAAGTCATAGATTCTTTGATTTTCTTTGTGAAATCTGTTTCAAATTTCAAGTCACGGTTGGTAATGATACCCACAAGCTTCTTGCCTTCTGTGATTGGCACACCGGAAATTCGGAATTTACCCATAAGCTCATCTGCATCCCCTAAGGTATGTTCTGGAGATAGGGAAAAAGGATCTGTAATAACGCCGTTTTCAGAACGTTTTACCTTGTCAACTTCCTCCGCCTGTGCCTCAATGGACATATTTTTATGAATAATACCGATACCACCCTGTCTCGCCATAGCAATCGCCATACGATGTTCTGTAACAGTATCCATGCCGGCACTCATCAACGGGATATTCAACCGAATTGTTTTTGTTAAATTGGTTGACAATTCTACTTCATTGGGGATTACCTGAGAATGCGCGGGAACTAAGAGCACATCATCAAAAGTAATGCCTTCGCCAATAATCTGACCCATTTTCTTTTCCTCCTATTTGTATTCTTCTAGTTGTATTTCGATAGTTAAAGGTAGTCTATCAAATGGTGTTTGGTATGTCAATGAAGAAAGGAAGATATTGCAATTTCTGTACATAAATGAACCATTGACAGTCTATTTTTTCCTAGCTATGATGAAGTCAGACTGATGTCAGGGGAATTACGCACTTTGCAAACACAATGTGGTAATTGACTTTTGACACATTTAGTAAAAAAAGCGAGAAAAACTATGAAAAACACCAATTCCTTACGAGATGAAATCAAAATAAGTCAGGCTTCCTTAAAGGGACAGCCTTTTTCCAAAAAGTGGTCCTATTTCTGGGATTATTATAAATGGCAGACCATATTACTGGTTTTTGTCATTGTTCTAATAGCCGATATTGGATACCAGATTACCCATCAAACCAAGCCCCTATTATCGGTTGCATTTTTAAATGCCAAGCCTACCATTACCAGCGAGGAATGGACCCAGGGCTTCTGCAGCTATCTGGAAGAGCAAGGGCTAATAGACCCCAAAAAAGAAACCGTATCCTTCGATACCGCTTACTTAATCACAGAAGAACCCAGCGCCTCCCCTTTGGCTTATACCTCTGACCAGAAGCTTGCCTCCAATATTATGGCTGGAAAAATTGATATTCTGATTGGTCCCAAGACTCAAATGGAAAACCTTGCCAATGCAGGCTGCCTTCTGGATTTGCGTCAAGTCATAGAAGAGGAAGGTCAAGACTATAGCCTCTATTTGGAAGATACAGCAGGTAATTCTGTTCCGGTTTGTTTGGATATTACATCCAGTCCTATTCTTGTAAAAAACAACTGTTATCCAAAAGAGACCGCATATTTGGGTGTGGTAGCCCAAGGCACCTCCTCTCACCGGTCTCTTCTGAATGCTTTATTAAAATTTTTAAAGCACTAATTAATGTAATAGTTGTATTTACTTTTAATTTGTGTATTTTATAATTTTAATATACACCACACTTATATATTTTTGTGGCACTATAGTAATACTATATCTATCTCCCCCAAAAAGAATCAACATTATTGATATGTGAAACACCATCTCGTGGATAATACAATCTATATGACATTGCTTATTGTATTTCTAAAATACAATTTGAATTCCATTTGGTTCCATTATCTTCTGAACCAGTTCCATCATGTATATTCACCGTTTCATTTCTTTATTCTTTATCCTATCCACTTTAACTGCGCCAAAACATAATAATTCTTTCTAGTACTGTGTTGAAACTCATTGTCACAAAATAATCTCTTTTAAAACCACTAGATTGTCTAATCCAACAAATCAATCTTTTCTAACAGATAGGTCAATACATTTTTCTCATCTACCACAATTTTACCTTGACAGGCCATGCCATTCATAAGGGTAGCTTCTTTTCCATCTTTTCCTATTAAAGTCATGTTATCACATTTTACCTTTACAAGGTAATAGGCATATCCCGTACTTTGATCTACCGATATATCCTTTGCTATATTTTCTACAGTTCCTTGAAAATATCCGTATTCACTGGATGAATATTACGGTTCAATAGAGCCGACTGTCCGGCAAAAGTTGAGCCATGGTTCCGTGAACGCAGTGCCACTTGTTTTTTGCTTAGTTGACCATTACCATTTAGGAGATGCCTGTCAAGGCTGGAACCGCCTTGGCGGGGCGATAGCCGCCTTTACTGGCATCAACTAAATGGTTTAATACAAAAAGCAAAAGATATATTTCTCCTGGCTCTAATCGTGCGGAAGGGTGGCTCTCAAACTCCGGACAGGTGGCTCAAAGTTATACGGAATATTCAACTGGATGGATAAGCAGAAATTTCAAATTTCACTTCTTGTCCCTCTTTTATTTTAGCTATATCAGAATTTTCTACATATATTTCTGCATAATATTTTGATTCCGTTTCAGGATAAACCATTCCTATGGTTGTTCCTTCCTGCACAAAACTTCCGGTCTTTAATTCCTGTGAAAGATAAAAATATCCGGACATGTTTGCTTTTATAATACAATTATCATTCTGTATATCATGATGTGAGTGCCAAAAGTACCTTTTTAATAAGCACTTTGGCAATCATATCAATTAACCTGTTCTTTGAAAACTGAATCTGGTGTGGTCTATACTTTTGACACCCACATCATTATATACATATATGCAAAAAAATAGACTCATTCCAAACTGGTAATAAAAGTTTGAAACAAGCCTAAACAAATTACATCGAATCTCGGAGCAATTCTCAACAATTCATTTTTTAACATCCCTATTTAAATTTATACATTCAAAACGTAGCATTATCTACGTTTTTGCCCATGCACACCATTCCGAAAGGAAGGTTACTTTATTATCTTTAATAATATAAGCGACATAAACATTGCTAACACACATATCATAGAAACGAATAAATACATTATCATTGTTCCATATATCTCTATGAAAAAAGTAGTAATTACTGGTCCTAGAAAAAAACCAATTTGCTTTATTTCTGAAATTGCATATATTCCTGCTAGTTCATCATCTTTTGACAGTTTACTAATAAGCACATCTAACATCGGAATAAGCATTGCTTCACCTATTGTAAATATTGCAGTAGCCAAAATAAGCGGGATAAATAGACCTTCGGAATATGCAAATATGATATAGGAAAAAGCAAATGCCATACTTCCTAATACTACTTGCTGTTTCAAATTTAATTTATCATTTAATATAATGATTATCGGTTGAAAAAGAATCGCTAATATCGAATTAACTATAATCATTGTAGAAAACATTTTTTCTGCATTCGCATTATATATTTGAATGGCCAAGGGTGATACACTTTCAAACACAGAAAACACTGTAAATACCAATATACTCCAAACAACAAATAAAATAATTGGCATGCTTATTATATATCCATGTTTTTTTCTTATTTCATTACACGATTCTTTTTCATTACATTTCAATCCGCACAATGAAATACAACTTATCATAGTTCCAATAGCAACAATTCGCAACATCCAATCTACTCCTATTACATGAAGCATATTTCCTATTAATGGACCAATTATTATTGCGATACAAAGTACAATATATCGGTACCTAAAGGCAATGTTTTCATTTCCTTTATTGTGTAATGCGACCATTTTTTTAAGTAGCGGATTTACAATCCCTTCACCTGTCCCTTGTAAAATTATAATGATAAGCGTAATAATGTAATTATTAGATAGTGGGATCAAAAAATAACATAGCGCCACAATCAAAACTGCACCTAGAATGCTTCTCTTTATACCGACTTTTTTTTCAAAATAAGGACTAAAAATGCCACAAAATGAACTAACAAATGCTGATACACCTAATATCATGCCAATTTGTGAAACACTAAACCTTTTTTCTGTAAAATATATTGCTAAAAAAGGTAAAACAATATATGAACATAGTGTCATTATTCCTGTTATAGCATATATTTTTCTTGTATTTCTATTAATATTTAATTCTTTCATTTATTCTCCCACTATATTACATTTTATAGGTAACTCATTTATACTGAAAAATTAGTCTGCCATATCATATATTTATTATCAATCAAAAGATTTATCAACACCCAAAAATATATATGAATCACTATATCTTCTAGTACATATAAATCCATTTTACATAGAAAGTATGATAAAAGTAACAAAAGTTACCTTTATTTATCATACTTTTTAGAAATCCGCTATTTTATAGTAGTCTTCTGATAATTTAGATGTAAAGCATGCATCCAATTCCTCTTTTGCACTGGAAGGCGATAGATAATACATAATTTCATTATCCCAAAGCCACGCATCTGATGTCATACAATATTCATGTTCTTTATCAATTATTAATCCTGCATCAATGAGCTTCTGTAATGCTCCCTTCGTTTCTGCCGGAACTTTTTCAAAATTAATATATTTCTTTTCAACATAACCAAAATACGGTAAATGTGCTATAATTCCTCTTGCATAATTTGCTGCAAGATTAGCATTGAAAATACGGGCAGGAATATTTCCTTCATTTATTATCCTTGAATATCTCATTATATTTTTTTCATTTAGCATCACATAATTACTCAATCCCGATTCAGCACCTGCACCAAATCCAATAACATCTCCACTTTCGTACCCCATTACACACTTATGATATTCAAATACATAATCCGACGTAATCCTATCATTTTTATCTGAAACATATTTGGTATTAACAAATCCATGTCCATTATGAGGAATATAGCCATATGCTCTTGTCACTTCACGTAATAAACTTTTATATCCTTTTAACGTCAACTCTGTATGTGGGTTAAGTCCTTTCTCTGAAAACAATTTATGTAATTGCATATTTCCTTTGGGCTGTGTTAATGGATAAAAATCTATTAGCTTAGTGTCTAATTTACATGCATTATGGATATCTTTAATCAATTCATCCACAGTTTGTCCATTAATTCCATAAATCATATCTATGCATACATTTTCAAAATGTTTTTTTAAAAGTGTTACTTTTTCTTTAATCTCTACTATTGTAGGACGAAGATTAAAATATTCACGATATTTAGGATTAAGTGTCTGAATTCCAGCCCTAACATGCGTTACTCCTATTTCTTTTAATGCAAGTAATTTGTCTTCTGTGATTGAGCAAATATTATTTTCAAAAGAAAATTCTCTTAATTTTGATAAATTAAAATGTTCATGAATAGCTTGACCTATCTCTAAAATTTGATTCACTGATAAAATTGAAGGCGTTCCTCCGCCAAAAAAAATAGCATGGATAGGCACTTTGGTCATACTATCATACTGACTTTTAATTTCAATTTCTTTAATTAAAGCATCAACATAATTTTGTATCTCTGCGTCATTTTCTTTAATCTTTCGATTAAAAGTACAAAAAGCACAAAAACGTTCTTCGCAAAAGGGTATATGAAAATACAACGCTCTTGTTTTTATACCTTGGATATTAACATTACTGATTGCATTATTAATGTTCTCCTTTTCTTCCTGTGCAAAAAGTGGATACCACGTATGTAACGGATATGCTTCATTAAATTTTAAAAAACTATTTTTTTCATTATTAGGTTGCATTTTTATTTCCTCTTTCAACTACTTTAATATTTTTCTCAGAAGGCTTAAGTTCATTTTCTATGACTTCAACAAATTTATACGGTTTACATTTTATTCCACAAGTAAAAATATCAAAGAAAATACTTTCTTTTTCTGGATAGGTATGCACCGATACATGTGATTCAGATAATAATATTAATATAGACAAACCCTGAGGTTTAAATTTTTTTACGATTGTACCACAAATGGTTGCATTAGCTGCTTCAGCACCTCTTCGCAATAAGTTCTCCATAATATCCAAATTATTAACTTTTTCAAATGAAACACCATATAATTCCCCTAAAATATGTCTTCCTGTAAATTCATGCATAATCATATTTCATCTTTCTATCTGTAAATAATAATGTCTTTTGTGGGGGGGAGTGCTCCCCCCACCGATTTACCTTTTTACCATGCTACAACCTTCATATTTACACCTCCACTCTTGATTTGGTAGTGTCAAAAGTAACACTACTTTTTTATTATCTAAAGGCTTAAAAAGCCTTTATTTTCAACGTTTTCTGGAGGTCTACAAATAAAAAGAGCATTGACCTCCCAAAAGAAGTATAATGAGTTCACCACAAACACCATTATCAACAAGGATCAATGCTCATGGACATTATACTTTATTTACTTCAACTAATTCAACAACTCTATAAACAGAATTGCTGGTTAATTCAATTTATCTGCAAATATA
>JAKSSF010000036.1 GCA_024403235.1 Lachnospiraceae bacterium
TAAACAATCTAATTAACCACTGTTTCTTTTCTTTCATTTAAATTTCTCCATATTGCTTACTCATAAAATAGGAATTTACCATATCTTTAAATTCAGTTTTTTAATTCTAAATATCTAATTTTCTGTATTCATATTATAAAACATACAAATATAAATAGATAGAATTATAACTGATTTCTTCTATAAAATAGATGATTTTCCTTTTATTCTATATTTTCCATGTTTCACGCTTTATTTTTTTGTTTTATCGCAATGTTTCACAATTTTAACACTAGATATAGTATTTCAATGTTTCACGTGAAACATTATTTGGTAAAATACACGATTTAAGAACAAAATGTTTCACGTGAAACATTTATAAACATCGATTTGAATGAAAACCTCTTGCTTGATAAGATTTAGCAACAAAAAAAGGCTTCTAAAAAGAAGCCTCTTTTCAAAAATAAACCTTATTAATAATTAGCATCATCCATCATGAAGCCCATAAGAAGCTTAACATCATCAGGATTGTAGCAAACTAATTCTAATTCATCTACTAATTTATCATTTCCGAAAATCTGAGAAATAGCAATGAATTTGCAAAGCTGAGATTTTAAGTTAATTCTATCTCCTTCTTTAGAAACCAATTCTACCTGACCTTCACACTTATCGATAGTAGCGAATAATTTGTCAACATTTTTTACATTTGTTAATTTCATAAAATAAAACCTCCATAAAATATGATTATTTATATCATCTTCCATAAATAGGAAAATGAAAGTTACCAAAACATAATACTTACAATCCACATTATAAAAAATAGAAGCAATTAAAACAAGCCATAAAAACAGATAAAAATAATAGTATAAAAAATGAAAACTATACAATATTAACAAATAGGAGACTTAACAGCAGTTCCTGCCTTTCTTGGATAAGCCTTTGGTGTACTATTCACTTTCTTTATACAAACCAAATTTCTATACATAGAATCCTGTAAATAAAAATCTACTTGCTTTTCTACAGATCCACCTAATACAGAAATTGCTTTTGCAGAAGCAGCTAATTCTTCTGCCAACTTTTCAGATTTATAAGAAACAAAGTATCCATCTAACTTTACGAAAGGCAAACAATATTCAGAAAGTACAGATAAATTGGCAACTGCTCTGGAAACGCAAAAATCAAAACTTTCTCTGTATTCCTTTTTCTTAGCAAAATCCTCTGCTCTTCCATGAATAGTCTCAATATCTGTTAAACCTAACACTGATATTACTTCATTTAAAAAATTAATGCGTTTATTCAAAGAATCCAATAAAGTGATTTTCAAATTAGGAAATACAATTTTTAAAGGAAGTCCGGGAAAACCTGCACCGGTACCCACATCAATTAAAGAATACTCTTTCGATAAATCAAATCCTTTTACAAGAGACAAACTGTCTACAAAATGCTTAATCACAACTTCTTCATAGTCTGTAATTCCTGTAAGATTCATAAAAGAATTCCATTCTACAAGAAGATCATAATATTGAACCAACTGAGAAATCTGAGTATCTGTTAAAGTAATTTCTAATTTTCCAACTTCTTCCAATAAATACTTTGGATTTTTTTCCATTCTAAAAACTCCAATAAAAATTAAAACAACAATACACTAAAAAATCAAAAGAAAATTCAAATATAAAATAATAAAATTATCAATCATCTCCATTACTTTTAGCATGTCTTCTATGTTCCAAGTAAACCAACAAAACTGAAATATCAGCAGGACTCACACCCGCAATACGAGAAGCCTGACCTACATTAACAGGACGGTAAGATTTCAACTTTTGTCTGGCTTCTAAACGAAGAGAAGGAATATCATCGTAATCTATAGAATCCGGTATTTTCTTAGATTCATTCTTTTTATACTGTTCTACCTGACGAAGCTGTCTTTCTATATATCCTTCATATTTAATTTCAATAGAAACCTGATTGATAACTTCTTCAGAAAGCACCGGTCTTTCCGGATCTAACTGAGCCAACATCTCATAATCCAATTCCGGACGACATAAAAGTTCTGCCAGGTTAGAACCTGTTTTTAAAGTAGAGCTATTGTGACTTTCTAAAAATTCCTGATTAGTTTTAGAAGCACCTATACTAACAGACTTCAATCGTTCAATTTCTTTTTGAATGGCTTCTTTTTTGTAATTCACATAGTCTAATTCTTCTTTAGAAATCAAACCAACCTGATATCCTTTTTCCCGAAGTCGTAAATCTGCATTGTCCTGACGAAGCAGTAATCGATACTCCGCACGACTGGTCATCATACGATAGGGCTCTCTGCTTTCTTTGAAAACAAGATCATCTATCAAAACGCCAATATAACTTTCAGAACGATCTAAAATCAAAGGTTCTTTTCCAAGAATAGACATAGCTGCATTAATACCTGCAATCAATCCCTGAGCTGCAGCCTCTTCATAACCACTACTGCCATTAAACTGACCACCGCTAAATAATCCCTTTACTTTTTTAAATTCTAAAGAAGGGAATAATTGATTGGCATCAATACAATCATATTCTATAGCATAAGCATTTCTTACAATTTTACAATGCTCCAATCCCGGCACAGTACGATACATTGCAAGCTGCACATCTTCCGGTAAAGAAGAAGACATACCACCTACATACATTTCATTGGTATGAATCCCTTCCGGCTCAATGAAAACCTGATGTCTTTCTTTATCTGCAAACTTTACAACTTTATCTTCAATAGAAGGACAGTACCTGGGACCGGTTCCCTCAATGATACCGGCATAAATGGGAGAGCGATCTAAATTTGCACGAATAATAGTATGAGTATCTTCATTGGTATAAGTTAACCAACATGAAATCTGCTCTTTTTGTATACTTTCCGGATCAGTAGAAAAAGAGAAAGGCACAATTCTTTCATCTCCAAACTGTTCTACCATCTTAGAAAAATCAATACTTCTCTTATCCATTCTGGCAGGCGTACCGGTTTTAAAACGACGAAGCTCAATGCCAAGTTTTTCCAAAGAATGAGATAAATGAGTAGCAGCCTGTAATCCATTTGGACCGGTATAAGTAATAGATTCCCCACATAAACATCTGCTATTCAAATATGTACCGGTACAAATTACAACCGCAGCACATTCATAAATAGCACCGGTAAAAATCTTCACACCAGCTATTTGTATATTATCTGATACTCTTTCATATTCTGCAATACTATTATCATCCTGTAAATGCTCTAAATCTTCCACAGTTAAGAGTTCCACCACTTCTCCCTGCTTAATGGTCAAGTGGTCCTGATTTTCTAAAACCTTCCTCATTTCTCTGGAATACTCAGATTTATCAGCCTGGGCACGAAGAGAATGTACTGCAGGTCCCTTAGAAATATTTAACATCTTGGATTGAATAAAGGTTTTATCAATATTCTTTCCCATCTCTCCACCAAGGGCATCAATTTCACGAACCAAATGTCCTTTGGAACTTCCACCTACATTAGGATTACAGGGCATCAAAGCAATACTATCTACACTAACTGTAAAAATAACAGTTTCCAACCCAAGTCTGGCACAAGCAAGTGCAGCCTCACAGCCAGCATGTCCGGCACCTATCACACAAACATCTACTTTTTCACGAATTCTACTCATAAGAAACCTCGCTACAATTATTTACCCATACAGAATTTAGAGAAAATCTCCTGTACCAAATCATCTCCTACTTCTTCTCCAATCACAAATCCCAAAGAAGTGTAGGCAGACATTAAATCTATGGTTAAAAAATCCTCTGGCATATCATCGTCCAAGCTTTGTTTTACCAAATTCAAACTTTTCAATGCATCTCCCACTGCCTGCTTCTGACGCATATTGGTTAAATATACCTCATCATTAGAAGACAAATCACCGGAGAAAAACATATGCTTGATACAATCTTCTAATTTTTCCATTCCCACTCCGTCCTTTGTAGAAGTAGAAATAAAAATACAATTTTCAAAAAATGTTGGAAACTCCTCTTTTAAATCCACTGCATGAATTTTTGTTTCCAAATCAGATTTATTTAATAAAACAATTACCTTTTTATTTTCAATCAAAGAAATAATAGATTTATCATTTTCATCCAATGGAATAGAAGCATCCATCACATAAATAATCAAATCTCCGGACAAAGCATACTCTCTTGCTTTATCTACACCAATTTTTTCTACCAAATCTTCCGTACTACGAATTCCTGCCGTATCTATTACATTTAAACTAATCCCATTTAAAAGAATTTGTTCCTCAATAGTATCTCTGGTAGTTCCTGCAATTTCTGTAACAATAGCTCTTTCTTTTCCCGCTAAAGAATTTAATAAGGAACTTTTCCCTGCATTTGGCTTTCCTACAATAACTGTATTAATACCTTCTTTGATAAATTTACCGTTATCAGCAGAATTATACAATTTTTGTACAGTTTCAATATAACTTACAACATGATCTTTTAATGTATCAGAAAAATCAGAAAGGTCAAAATGCTCCGGATCATCAATAGCAGATTCCAAATAAGCCACATCATGTAATATTTCTGCTCTGACAGAACGAATTATTTCCGAAAGCTTTCCTCGTAAATGGGTCATAGAAGCTTTGGCAGACAATTCATTTTTTGCATGAATCATATCCATAACAGCTTCTGCTTTAGATAAATCAATTCTGCCATTTAAAAAAGCTCGTTTTGTAAATTCACCGGGCTCTGCCAAAACTGCACCATGCTCTAATACAATTTGCAAAATTTTGTTGGTAATTACAATTCCACCATGACAATTGATTTCTACCGTGTCCTCCATAGTATAACTTTTTGGAGCCTTAAAAACAGAAACCATAACTTCATCAATATAAGAACCACTATCATAAATATATCCATAATGAATAGTATGGCTCTCAAACTCTAATAAGGTTTTTCCACCGGGAGCACGAAATATTTCATTTACAATAGAAAAAGCATCTTTTCCACTAACACGAATAATACTAATTCCGGAATTATTTAATGCAGTTGCAATAGCAGCAATTGTAATATCAGAATAATGCATCCTAAACCCTCTTACAAAATAATAACTATCTTTTTTATTCTAAAGCAAAACCATAGAAAATGTAAAGAAAAAGGCATATAAGAAAATTCTTATATGCCATAAAAAATAAACAATATCAATTTTTTTATAAATTTTATATTTCAATGCAGACACGCTCTCGCTCTTTTCAGGCGTAGCAGTACTAAATTCGCAATAAATTGCTCATTAAGTACTGACGCCTTCAAAAGGTCTGCGTTTGAAATATAAAAATTTATTTAATTACATTATTTCTTCAAGGTAACAATAACTCTTCTGAAAGGTTCTTCACCTTCACTGTGAGTAGTTACAAATTTATCATTCTGTAATGCACTGTGAATGATTCTTCTTTCATAAGGATTCATAGGCTCTAAAGAGAAAGGTCTCTTTGTTCTCTTAACCTTGTAAGAAATGTTCTTAGCAAGATTTTCCAAAGTTTCTTTTCTTCTCTGACGATAATTTTCAATATCAACTTTAACCTTTACATAGTTTTCTGTTTCTTTATTTACTACTAAAGAAACCAAATACTGAAGAGAATCTAAGGTCTGACCTCTTTTACCAATTAACATTCCCATTTCAGCACCGTTCAAATCTACATCCAAAGTACATTCTTCTTTATTAAATTTTGTATCTACTACAACTTCTAAATTCATGGCTTTGAACACACCATCTAAAAATTCAGTTGCAATCTTACAAACATCTGCAGTAATTTCTGTAGAAGCTTTCTTTTCAGAAGCTTCAACCTTCTTTTCTTCTACAATAGGAGTAGCTTCTGCTTCTTCCTTTACTCTGGCTTTGATTACAGCAGCCTTAGCATTGAATCCTAAAAATCCGGAAGAACCTTCTTCTACTACTTCATATTCTAATCTGTCACTGGTAACAGTAAATTCCTGACATGCAGCTGTAATAGCATCATTTACTGTTTTTGCAGAAAATTCTTTAAATTCCATTTTCCTTTTCTCCTATACAAAACTTACTATTTGTTGTTATTCTCATTAAACTTCTTAACCATATTTGCTTTAGCAGCAATACTGCCCGGCTTCGCATTTTTTTCATAATACTTGCTAGCCTTTTCCAAAGCAGCTTCTTTTTCTTCCTTACTCATTTTCTTTGTATTTTCAGAAACAAGAGACTTAGTAGATTTAGAAGCAATGGTATTCATATTACTTGTGCCTAATTTTTCTTTTTTCTTTTTCTGCTTTTCAACATTCTTCTTGATTTCTTCATCAATATCCATTTTATCCAACTGTTTATTTACAATAACCTGCTGAATAGATCTAACTACTGCAGAAGCAATCCAGTAAATACCTAAACCGGAAGGAAGAGATAAACAGAAGAAGGCAGACATCAAAGGCATGAAAGTATTCATTGTCTTCATAGACTGCGCAGCTGCATTATTTGGATCATCCGGATCCACAGCAGCCTGTGGCATTAATTTTACAGAAAGCCACTGTGTCGCTGCAGCCAAAAGTGGAATCAAAACTGCACCAATAATTAAAACATAAGAACCTGTTTTAATAGACTCTTTAATCACATAAGAAGGAGAGTTTGCAATATTTAATCCTAAAAAGTTATTATAACGATTCAATTTTTCTAATGTATTAGAAATATCATTAGAAAGATTTGGAAATTTAGTAGCAAGTTCTGCCCAATCAGAAGTAGAAGCTCTGTTTAAGCAATCAATAAAAGTATTTTGTACATAAGTGGTATCACCACTAACAAAAGCTTCATTGGAAAATCTCTTTACAAACTGTGCAGAAGTTTTTAAGTTCTTTAAAAATTCTCCACTTCCTGCCTGTAAAATTAAATTGTCAACCAATGGGAAAAATGCTGCTTTAACCTGTCCTACATAAGCAGGAATTGCATAGATAACTCGATACAATGCAAATAAAATAGGCATTTGAATCAATAGCTGTACACAGCTACCGGTAGGACTAACACCATATTTTACATATACATCCTGAGTTTCTTTATTCATTGCCATCATAGAATCATTATCTTTACGATTGGCATATTTTTTCTGAATTGCTTTTAATTCCGGTGCCATTTTCGCATTCAGCTTAGAAAATTTCTGCTGCTTAATGGTAAGTGGCATCATAAAAATGTTAATAATAATGGTAAATAAAATAATAGCAAGACCGATATTAGGCAATCCCATTTTATCGATTACAAAGAAAATACCTTCCATAAGATATCCAAGAATCTTTGCAATAGGACCTAATATAAAAGTAGTGTCTTGTGTTAATAAAATACCTGACAATACATTACCCTCCATTTTCTAGGGAACCGGGTCATATCCACCTTTTGAAAAAGGATTACATCTACAAATACGATAAGCTGCAAGCATTGAACCTTTCACAGCACCATGCTTTTCAATTGCCTGTAATCCATAATTTGAACAAGATGGAAAATATGGACATTTGGTTCTCTTCATAGGTGAAATAAATCTTTGATAGATTTTTATAAGAAAAATTAAAATTTTTTTCATAGTTGACTCTAATCTTCATTATAGAAATAAATTTTAATAATTTTGTGAAGCTTTCCAAGATGTAGCAGTGCACTTTCAATTTCGGCGTAAGAGGCATCCTTGGCACTGTTTCTTGCTATGACTACAATATCTAAACCACTATTAAATATTGCTTCATGTAGTCTGTAACTTTCTCTTACTAATCTGCAAAAGTGATGACGAACAACACTATTGCCGACTTTTTTACTTACAGAAATACCAAGATGATTTCTGTCTGAATTGTTTTCTAACACATACATTACTAAATATTTGTTTGCGTAGGATTTTCCATTTTTATAAACATTGGTAAAATCCTTATTTTTCTTTAAGCTTTCTGAGAAAATCATAAACTTCTCCCATGAGAGAAAAAAAGACCACAAAAATGTGGTCTATGCAGATAATTTTTTTCTTCCCTTTGCTCTTCTGGCTGCTAAAACTTTTCTTCCACCTGGAGTACTCATTCTAGCTCTAAAACCATGAACCTTAGATCTCTGTCTTTTCTTTGGCTGAAATGTCATTTTCATAACTGATGCACCTCCTTCTCTTCAACACCCATATCTATTATATAAGGTAGATTTTATTCATTATACATTTGTTATGCTAGAAAACACCGTTTCATTATATAAGAAGAAACCCTCTTCGTCAAGAAATTTCCCACATAAAAAATAGAAGAAAACATCGATAAAATATAGATTTTTTTATACATCTACATCTTGTTATTGAAGAAAAATAAAAACCACAACATATAGAAACTAAAAAAATAATAATTTACATAATTATATCCACAGTATGTGAATAAAAATGTGGATAAGTAATAGTAATAAAAAGAATAAATCAATAATATTTCTAAAAATTTCAGTAATGAATACTGTGAAAAATGTAGATATAGTTATCAACAATTTCAACAGGTTATACACAAAAATAATATTTATGGAAACCTTATTTTTATCCACATGTGTAAAAAAGAATTATTTGAATTTTTAACCATTTTAAGGTATGATATACTCAGTATGAATATGGGATATTTTCATTATTTTTCATAATTTTTGGAGATTTTTAAACTATGGATTATATTATTCAACATTGGGAAAGTATTAAAGATACGATAAAAAAGGAATACAATTTATCTGAAATTTCTTATAATACTTGGATTGTTCCATTGAAGGTTTATAAGGTAGAAAATAATATGGTTACCATTATGATTCCTTCCGATCAATCCCATGCTTTAAATTATATCAATTCAAAATACAAAAGTTATTTTCAGGTTACCATTACAGAAATGATGGATGAAAATTATGACATTTCTTTTGTTTTGGAAACAGATATAGAAAAAGAAGATACCAAAGAAGAAAAAAATAACGCTCCAAAAAAGAATCCCATACATTCCATAAACTATGAAAATTCGAATTTAAATCCCAAATACATATTTGATACCTTCGTTGTAGGTAGTAATAATAAATTTGCTCATTCTGCAGCTTTGGCTGTGGCGGAATCTCCGGGAGAAATTTACAATCCTTTATTTATCTATGGTGGAGCAGGACTTGGAAAAACCCATTTGATGCATTCCATCGGACATTTTATTTTAGAAAAAAATCCAAATAAAAAAGTATTATATGTAACCAGTGAAACTTTTACAAATGAAGTAATTGAATCTATTCGTAGCGGTAATAATACAGCCATGAATAAATTAAGAGATAAATATCGAACTGTAGATGTTTTAATGGTCGATGATATTCAATTTATAATAGGAAAAGAAAGTACCCAGGAAGAATTCTTTAATACCTTCAATTCCTTACATAACTCCGGAAAACATATCATAATCTCCAGTGATAAACCTCCAAAAGAAATGGAAACCTTAGAAGAAAGACTTCGTTCCAGATTTGAATGGGGATTAATTGCAGATATTCAACCTCCGGATTATGAAACCAGAATGGCTATCCTTAGAAAAAATGCAGAAAATTATGATAAAGAAATTGATGATCAAATTTTCCAATACATTGCCACTAATATAAAATCAAATATTAGAGAACTGGAAGGTGCTTTCAATAGAATTATTGCAAAATCAAGATTAACCAATAATTCAGAAATCACTTTAGAATTGGCAGAAGATGCATTAAAAGATCTTATCAACCCGGATAAACAAAAAAATATTACTCCTTCTACTATTATAGAAATAGTTAGTGAACATTTTGGAGTAAGTCCGGATGATATTGTTTCAAAAAGAAGAAATTCAGAATTTGTAGTTCCTAGAAAAATTGTAATGTACCTGTGTAGAGATATGTTGGATATTTCCTTTAGTAATATAGGAAAACTTCTTGGAAAGAAAGATCATACAACAATTATCTACGGTATCAATACATTAGAAGAAGAATTAAAGACAAATGAAGAATTGAAAAATAAAGTAGAAGTGATAAAGAAAAAATTAAGCTCTTAATTATCCACAAAACCTCCACTTATTTTTCAAACCATTTTCACAACCAAATGTATAAAAATTTAGTAGATAAAATATAAGGAAAACAGCCTTTTCCACATATTAACATCTATTAATAATACTATTATTAAATTTATTATTTATTATTTTTTATTATTTATGTTTGCAAAATTTTTTCGATGAAAGGAAGTATTACAAATGAAATTAATGTGTTCAAAATCAGATTTACTTAGTGGTTTACAAATTGTATCAAAAGCAGTTCCAAGTAAAACTACCATGTCTATTTTGGAATGTATTTTGATAGAAGCAAAAAATGGTGAAATTAAATTAACCGCCAATGATATGGAGCTTGGAATTGAAACCATTATAGAAGGTAATATTGTAGAAGAAGGTATGATTGCCTTAGATTCTAAAATTTTAATAGAAATTGTTAGAAAGCTTCCTGATAACACAATTACTATTCAAACCAACAGTTTCTATAAAACAAGTATTACTTGTGAAAAATCTAAATTCAATATTATTGGTAAATCAGGAGAAGATTTCTCTTACTTACCAAAAGTAGAAAAAAATAACCCGGTTATTATTTCCCAGTTTTCTTTAAAGGAAGTGATTAGACAAACTATTTTCTCTGTTTCAGATAATGAAAATAATAAATTGATGACAGGGGAATTATTTGATATTAAGGATAATGAATTAAAAGTTGTTTCCTTAGACGGTCATAGAATTTCTATTCGTAATTTAGTATTGAAAAATACATACAATCCTGTGAAAGTAGTTATTCCAGGAAAAACTTTAAGTGAATTGAGTAAGATTTTACCAGGTGATGCAGAATCTGATGTAAATATTTATTTTACAGATAAGCATGTTGTTTTTGAATATAACAATACTGTAGTTTTATCTCGTTTGATTGAAGGAGAATATTTCAAAATTGATCAGATGCTTTCCAGCGATTATGAAACAAAGGTAAGAGTAAATAAAAAAGAATTATTCAACTGTATTGACAGAACTACTCTTTTAATAAAAGAGGGAGATAAAAAACCTATCATTATTAACATCAATGAAAGCTTTATGGAATTGAAGGTAAATTCTACTATCGGTTCCATGGATGAAGAAATTGATATTACAAAAACAGGTAAGGATTTGATGATTGGTTTTAATCCTAAATTCTTGATGGATGCCTTAAAAGTAATTGATGATGAAGAAATTGATTTATACATGGTTAATTCTAAAGCTCCTGTATTTATTAAGGACGAAGAAAAGAAATATATTTACTTAGTATTGCCTGTAAACTTTAATACTGTAAATTAAGTTTGGTGTGGTATGGAAAAAATTACAATTCGAGATGATTTTATTAAATTAGGTCAGGCATTAAAATTGGCTGGCTTGGTAGACTTTGGTTTAGAAGCAAAAATTGTCATTCAAGATGGACAGGTTTTGGTAAACGGAGTTGTAGAAGTACAAAGAGGAAAGAAATTAGTTTCAGGAGATATTGTTTCCTTTGATGGTAATGAATTTACCATTCAATAATTTTTTGGTTTATATAGTATGGTTATAAATTCTTTAGAGCTTTCTAACTTTAGAAATTATAAAAATTTACATATGGAATTTGATAAAGGTACCAATATTTTGTATGGAGATAATGCCCAGGGAAAAACAAATGTATTGGAAGCTATATTTTTATCTGCTACTACAAAATCTCATAAAAGTAGTAAGGATACAGATATTATAAATTTTGAAGAAGAAGAAGCTCATATTCGTACTTTTTTGGAAAAAGATGATATTGAAACAAGAGTGGATATGCATCTTAGAAAAAGTAAGTCAAAGGGAATTGCTGTAGATGGAGTAAAAATTAAAAAGGCAGCAGAAATTCTTGGTATTTTAAATGTAATTTTCTTTTCTCCGGAGGATTTAAGTATTATCAAAAATGGTCCTTCCGAAAGAAGAAGATTTGTAGATATGGAACTATGCCAGTTAGACAGTTTCTATCTTTATAATTTGAACAATTATAATAAAATCATCAATCAAAGAAATAAACTTTTGAAAGATATTTCTTTTAATCCTTCTTTGAAGGATACCTTAAATATATGGGATTCTCAGGCGGCTTCCTACGGAAGCAAAATTATAGAGAGAAGAAAATTATTCGTAGAACAACTGAACGATATTATATTTGATATTCATAAAAATTTATCCGGTGGCAAGGAACATTTGAAAATTATTTATGAACCAAATGTTACTATGGAAAATTTAGAAAAAGAAATGATTGCCAATCAAGAAAAGGATATCAAATTAAAAATGACTTCTGTTGGTCCACACAGAGATGATTTTTCTTTTCATGTTAAAAAAGTTGTAGATGGACAGGAACAGGATATTTCTATTGATATTCGTAAATTTGGTTCCCAAGGACAGCAAAGAACTGCTGCTTTATCCTTAAAATTATCAGAAATAGAATTGGTAAAAAAATTAACAAATGATACTCCTGTCTTATTATTGGATGATGTACTTTCTGAATTAGATAGTAACAGACAAAACTTTTTATTAAGTACCCTGGGAGATATTCAAACTATTATTACCTGTACCGGTTTGGATGAATTTATCAATAATCGTTTTAAAATAAATCGAATTTATAAAGTAAAAGAAGGAACAGCGGAATTAATGTCCGTTCCGGAAGAAGTTCAGATTTAGTTTGCAGCAAAAAAGAAAGGCTAAAAAGTATGAGCACAGAATACGGCGCAGATCAAATTCAAATATTGGAAGGTTTGGAAGCAGTTCGTAAAAGACCTGGTATGTATATTGGAAGTACTTCTTCCAGAGGACTTCATCATTTGGTATACGAAATTGTAGACAATGCAGTAGATGAAGCATTGGCTGGTTTTTGTGATACCATTGATATTTCCATTAACGAAGATAATTCCATTACAGTCATTGATAATGGTCGTGGTATTCCTGTTGGTATTAATCAAAAAGCCGGCATTCCTGCAGTAGAAGTTGTATTTACCATTTTGCATGCAGGTGGAAAATTTGGCGGTGGAGGTTACAAAGTATCCGGTGGTCTCCATGGTGTAGGTGCCAGCGTTGTAAATGCTTTGTCTGATTGGCTGGAAGTTGAAATTAAAAGAGAAGGTCATATTTATAAACAGCGTTACGAAAGAGGACATGTAATGTATCCTCTTAAAGTAATTGGAGATTGTGATAGTAATGAAACCGGTACAAAAGTAGATTTTAAACCGGATGCTACTGTTTTTGAAGAGACCGTATTTGATTTTGATATCTTGAAAAATCGTCTTCGTGAAATGGCTTTCCTTACCAAAGGCATTCGTATCATTTTACGAGATAAAAGAGAAAAAGACGAAGAAGGCAATCTTAAAGAAAAGAAAAGAGAGTTTCATTATGAAGGTGGTATCAAGGAATTTGTTACCTATCTAAATAATAGTAAAACTGCTCTTTATGAAGATATTTTATATTTTGAAGGCAGCAAAAATAATGTCTATGTGGAAGTTGCTTTCCAGCATAATGATGCCTATACAGAAAATGTATATAGTTTCGTAAATAATATTACCACCCCTGAAGGTGGAACTCATTTAGTAGGTTTTCGTAATGCCCTTACAAAAACCTTTAATGACTATGCAAGAAATAATAAGTTATTAAAAGAAAGCGAACAAAATCTTTCCGGAGAAGATATCCGTGAAGGATTAACTGCGATTATCAGTGTAAAAATAGAAGAGCCTCAGTTTGAAGGTCAGACCAAGCAAAAGCTTGGAAATTCAGAAGCAAGAGGTGCAGTAGATTCTATTGTTAGTGAACAGCTTACTTATTATCTGGAGCAAAATCCCACTGTAGCTAAAATTATTGTGGAAAAATCTGTTTTGGCACAGCGTGCCAGAGAAGCAGCCAGAAAAGCCAGAGATTTAACCAGAAGAAAAACTGCTTTGGATTCTATGGCATTACCCGGAAAATTAGCGGACTGCTCCGACAGAAATCCGGAAAATTGTGAAATCTATATTGTAGAGGGTGATTCTGCGGGTGGAAGTGCAAAAACTGCCAGAAGTCGTGCTACTCAGGCAATTTTGCCACTTCGTGGAAAAATTTTAAATGTAGAAAAAGCAAGATTAGATAAAATTTATGGAAATGCTGAAATCAAAGCTATGATTACAGCATTTGGTACCGGTATTCATGATGATTTTGATATTAGTAAATTACGCTATCACAAAATCATTATAATGACTGATGCGGATGTGGACGGTGCTCATATTGCAACTTTGTTACTTACCTTCCTGTATCGTTTTATGCCGGAACTTATCAAACAGGGATATGTATATTTGGCTCAGCCACCGCTTTATAAATTAGAGAAAAATAAAAAGGTTTGGTATGCCTACAGCGATGAAGAATTGAATTCTATTTTGGAAGAAGTAGGTCGTGACCAAAACAATAAAATTCAGCGTTACAAAGGTTTGGGCGAAATGGATGCGGATCAGTTATGGGAAACCACTATGGATCCGGAAAAGAGAGTATTATTAAAAGTAATGATGGGAGAAGATTCCGAATCAGAAATCGATTTAACCTTCTCCACTCTTATGGGAGATAAAGTTGAACCCAGAAGAGTATTTATTGAAGAAAATGCAAAATTCGTAAAGAATCTTGATATTTAAGTTACACTGATTTGTCAGAATGTAGGAGACAAAAATAAATGGATGACAAAATTTTTGACACAATCAAACATGTGGATTTGAAAGAGACCATGGAAACCTCTTATATTGACTATGCCATGAGCGTTATTGCTTCCAGAGCATTGCCGGATGTAAGAGATGGTTTGAAACCGGTACAAAGAAGAGTACTGTATTCCATGATTGAACTTGGAAATACATACGATAAACCACATAAAAAATGTGCGCGTATCGTTGGTGAAACAATGGGTAAATATCACCCCCATGGTGACAGCTCTATTTATGGAACTTTAGTTAACATGGCACAAGAATGGTCTTTCCATTATCCCTTGGTAGATGGTCATGGAAACTTTGGTTCTGTGGACGGAGACGGCGCTGCTGCTATGCGTTATACAGAAGCCAGATTGTCAAAAGTATCAGAAAGATTATTGGAAGATATCAAAAAGGACACTGTTGATTTCACTCCCAACTTTGATGAAACCGAAACAGAGCCTGTAGTACTTCCTGCTCGTTTTCCTAACTTATTAGTAAATGGTACTACCGGTATCGCCGTAGGTATGGCTACCAATATTCCACCTCATAATTTAAGAGAAGTGGTTTCCGGTGTTGTAAAAATTATTGATAATAGAGTAGAAGAAGATAGAGAAACTGAAATTGAAGAATTATTAGATTTAATCAAAGCACCTGATTTTCCTACCGGAGGTATTATTTTAGGTACCAGAGGTGCAGAGGAAGCTTACCGGACCGGACGAGGAAAGGTAAGAGTGAGAGGTGTGACAGATATTGAAACACTTCCCAACGGAAAAACCCAGATTGTAATTACAGAACTTCCTTATATGGTAAATAAGGCAAGACTGATTGAAAAAATTGCAGAATTACATCGAGATAAAAAAATTGATGGCATTACCGCACTTCGTGATGAATCCAGCCGTGAAGGTATGCGTGTTGTCATTGAACTTCGTAAAGATGTAAGTGCCAATGTGGTATTAAATCTCCTGTACAAACATACCCAGTTACAGGATTCCTTTGGTGTAATTATGCTGGCTCTTGTCAACAATGAGCCAAAGGTATTGAATCTTCTGGATATGTTGAACTACTACCTGAAACATCAGGAAGATGTAGTTACCAGAAGAACTAAATATGATTTGAACAAGGCAGAAGAAAGAGACCATATTTTACAAGGTTTATTGATTGCCTTAGATCATATTGATGAAGTCATTTCCATTATCCGAAGCAGCCAGACAACTGCTATTGCCAAAGAAAGATTGATGGAAAGATTTGCTCTTACAGAGGTACAGTCCCAGGCTATCGTGGATATGCGTCTGCGTGCCTTGACCGGTTTGGAAAGAGAAAAACTGGAAGAAGAGCATAGAGAGTTGATGAAAAAAATCCAGGAATTAAAAGCTATTTTAGGAGACGAAAAGTTACTTCTTGGAGTAATCAAAAAAGAAATTTCAGAAATTTCAGATAAATATGGAGATGATCGTAGAAGTCAAATCGGCTTTGATGAATACGATATTTCTATGGAAGATTTGATTCCAAAGGAAAATACTGTTATTGCTATGACCAATTTAGGATATATCAAGAGAATGACAGTAGATAATTTCCGCGCCCAAAACAGAGGTGGCAAGGGAATCAAGGGAATGCAGACAATTGAGGATGATTTCATCGAAGATTTGTTGATGACCTTTTCTCATAACTATGTAATGTTCTTTACCAACAGCGGTAAAGTATACAGAATGAAAGCCTATGAAATTCCGGAAGCCGGCAGAACTGCCAGAGGTACTGCAATTATAAATTTATTGCAGTTAACACCGGGAGATAAGATTAGTGCCATTATCCCTATTGAAGGATATGAAGAAGATACAAACCTTTTGATGGTTACCAAAAAAGGTATTGTAAAAAAGACTCCTATTATGGAATATAGCAATGTCCGTAAGAATGGTCTGAATGCCATTAATCTAAGAGATGATGATGAATTGATTGAAGTAAAATCAACCAACAAGGATTCTGAAATTTTCTTAGTCAGCAAAAAAGGTATGTGTATCCGTTTCAAAGAAACAGATGTAAGAAATACCGGTAGAATGTCTATGGGTGTTTTGGGTATGGATTTAGATGCAGATGATGAAATCGTCGGCATGCAGCTTAATACTCAGGGTGACTCTTTACTCATCGTATCAGAAAATGGTATGGGTAAGAGAACCTATCTGGAAGAATTCAAGGTACAGAATCGTAACGGTAAAGGTGTAAAATGCTATAAGATTACAGATAAAACCGGTGATGTGGTAGGCGTTAAGGCTGTAAATGATGATCATGAAATTATGATGATTACCACAGAAGGTATTATTATCCAGCTTCGTATGGAAGATATTACCATCTTAAAGAGAATTACCTCCGGTGTGAAGATGATGAACCTGGATGAAAATGTGAAGATTGCAAAAATCGCAAAAGTAAGAAATCATATTCCGGGAGAAGAAGGGTTTGAGGACTCTCCGGAAGCATTTGAACAGGAAGCACCACAAACAGATGAATCTGAATATGAGGAAAGAGAAGATTTAGAAGAATCCTCTAATCAAGAAGAAGAATAAAGGATTGGAAAAGGATCTACTTAACAAAGTGGATCCTTTTTTTCAGGTTAGAATGATACTAGAGTTAAAAATGAAGTGCAATCATATGAACGGAATAGATTTTGAAGCATTGGAAAAAGAACTGTGGGATCATAATGCCTTGGATATTTCCAAAATTCCCTTGTATGGAAATAGTGGATTTCTATTATCTGTTCTAATAAAACCGGAAGAGGAAGAAACAATTCTTTCTATTCTTAGAAAATATGATACAACTTCAGCTATAGAAAAATATACTTTTGAAAGAACTACCCTTTCCAGAAAAAAAGAGTATGTGAAAAAGGAAGATAACGTTCTTTCTATCAAAATTTCCACAAAAAATAATACAGATACTCTAAAACAAAAAGAAGAAAAAAACACAGAAAATCCATTTTCTGAAAAAGAAAATATATATAATTACAAATGGGAATATGAAGAACTGGCAGAGTATGCAAAATCAAAGCATATTTCTATCAGAGAAGCAAGAGAGTTTTGGGATACAGTTTACAAAAACAAATGAAAAGAAAACACAAAGAAAATCTGAAAATAAACAGGAGAAAATAAGAATGCAGTGGGCACAACTGTTATGTGAAAAACGAATTAGAGAATACCAAAAAAGTACTACGGGAAATGACCTTAGAACAGAATTTGAAAAAGACTATCATCGCATTATTGGCAGCCCTTCTTTTCGAAGATTGCAGGATAAAACCCAGGTTTTTCCTTTAGATAAAAGTGACTATGTGAGAACCAGACTGACCCATTCTCTGGAAGTCTCTTCCTTTGCTAAATCCTTGGCACAATCTGTAGGAGAGAAGATTTTACAGGAAAAAAAGGAAGGCTTTAGCGTACAAAATAAACAGGATATTTCTGATATTTTACTTTGTGCAGGCTTACTGCATGACATAGGAAATCCAGCCTTTGGGCATTTTGGAGAAACCACCATTCAAGATTGGTTTAAGAAAAATCTGCCTATATTTACTTTTCAAGGGAAACCATTGACAGAAGTTTTAGAAGAAGAAATGCAACAGGACTTTTATCATTTCGAAGGCAATACTCAGGCATTAAGAGTGGTTACAAAGTTACACTTTTTGGTAGATAAATACGGTATGAATCTTACCAAGGCACTGCTTGCCACAATTATTAAATATCCTGTTTCTTCTACAGAAATTGATAAAAAAAGTGGTGACATTCGAACAAAAAAAATGGGATATTTCCAGGCAGATAAAGAAAATTTTGCAGAAATTCAAAGTGCCTGCGGCACCAATGGAAAAAGACATCCTCTTACCTTCCTGTTGGAAGCAGCAGATGACATTGCTTATAAAACTGCAGATATAGAGGATTCTGTTAAAAAAGGAAATATCAACTATACCCAGTTAAAAACAGAACTACTTACCAGATTCCAAAAGGTATATCCCAAAAAATATGAAACATTGAAAGACTTAGAAGAAGAATTAGAAAATATAAAAAAAGAAAATGTACAGGCATTTCTTATTTCAGAATTAAAGAGAAAATATGAAAAGGCAGAAAAGAATCAGGTAGAAAATCCCGATACCTATGCAGTCCAAAACTGGGCAATTACTGTACAAGGCAAAGCCCTGCAGTCAGCCAGTGAATGCTTTATGGAAAACTATGACCAGATAATGGAAGGAGAATATAAGAAAGATTTATTTTATAATACCGGTGTAGAGCATATTATGAAGGACCTTGGAGATATCGCCTATACCTATTCCTTTGCTACAAAGCCAATTTTTAAATTAGAAATTGCGGCAGACACCATTTTTCAATTTTTCCTGAATAAATTTGTAGACGCAGCAATCTATTATGATACGGCTCAAGAGCTTACCGATATTCAGAAAAAATATATGGCTATTATTTCAGAAGATTATAAAAAAATCTATCATATTTATGCAGACGGAAAAGGAGAAACAGAAAAATTGTATCTTCGCCTATTGCTGGTAACCGATTATGTTTGCGGTATGACAGATTCCTTTGCCAAAAATCTTTATCAGGAACTCAATGGCATTCAATAAAATAGCATAATATTAAGGATAAGCAAAAACACTAGTTGAATTTCTAATCACATGTGGTACAATTCACATTTGGATAAACATAAAAAAGTATCTGAAAAGAGATGATACTTTAGGAGGAAGACTTGCCGTGGAAAGTTATGGCATATTTAGAGATTTAGCAATTATTTTAGTAGCAGCAAAAGTATTTGGTATTTTGGCAAGAAAATGTAAAGCCCCTCAGGTTGTAGGAGAAATCATTGCCGGATTATTGATTGGTCCCAGCATATTAGGATTGGTGAACCAAACAGATTTCTTAGTACAGATGGCAGAAATCGGTGTTATCTTACTGATGTTTTCTGCAGGTTTGGAAACCGACTTAAAAGAACTGATTAAAACCGGTCCCATTGCCTTTTTGATTGCCTGTGCAGGTGTGTTCGTTCCTTTAGTTGGAGGAACCCTATTGTACATGGGCTTTTACGGAAGCGCTCCTTGGGGAAGTGATAAATTTTATCAGGCCGTGTTTATCGGTGTTATTATGACCGCAACTTCTGTAAGTATTACAGTAGAATCCTTAAAAGAAATGGGTAAGTTAAAAGGGAAAGTAGGTACTACCATTTTAAGTGCGGCCATTATCGATGATGTTATCGGTATTATTGTATTAACCTTTGTGATTGGATTTAAAAATCCAGAATCCGATCCATTAGATGTTGTGAAAAGCACTATTTTGTTTTTCATTTTTGCAATCATCGTAGGATTTATTTCTTATAAGATTTTCAAAATGGCGGATGAAAGATATCCCCACACCAGAAGAATTCCTATTGCAGGCTTGGCATACTGCTTTGGTTTAGCTTTTATCGCAGAGCACTTTTTTGGAATAGCAGATATTACCGGTGCCTATGTGGCAGGTATCATTCTTTGTTCCATTCGTGATTCGGAATATATTGCAGAAAAAATGGATATCAATTCCTACATGCTTTTTGGTCCTATCTTTTTTGCCAGCATAGGATTGAAAACTAACATCGATAATATCAATGGTGGTATTATCTTGTTCTCCATTGGATTTGTATTAGTAGCACTACTCTGCAAAATTATTGGTTGTGGATTGGTTGCAAAGGTTTGTCGCTTTAACTGGTCCGACTCTCTTAAAATTGGTGTAGGTATGATGACAAGAGGAGAGGTAGCCTTGATTGTATCTCAAAAAGGTTTGGCTGTAGGATTGTTGACACCGGTATACTTTACTGCGGTTATCTTTTTAATCATTGTATCTTCAATCTCAACACCAATTATTTTGAAGGTATTGTATGCAAAAGATCCTGTAGAAGATAAGAACAGAAGTCACGAAGCATTCTTGTACAAAAAAGAAAAAGAGTAAATATTTTACAAACGGAGGAGCTGTATGAACAGAAGAAAAAAGAGAAAAAGTAACAAATATATCAATATCGCAATTTATTCTATTCTTACAGCTTGTTTTTTATTATTTGTTACAGCATTTCTTCTAGTACTTTTTTCTTATCGAAAAAAGAATCAGGAAATCGTAGAAGCTATGAATCAAATTGCCATTTTGGAAGATGAAAAAAGCCAAATGGTTACAGAAGAGAAGTTACAGGAAGAAGAAGAAAAAGTAAGACAAGGGATGTTAGATACAATCCAAAATATGATGGAAGAAGGAAACACCACTCTATCCTTACTACAATACCTATATCCTGATAATGTAGTGGTTGCAGATGCAGGACGGTATTACTTTTTCCCCATTTCTCCTACCTTAGAAAAAAATAATTTAGAAGAAAAAGAATTTGTATTTCCTGTACTAAACGAAGAAACCGGAAAATATGAAGGTAAATTATCCTATAAAGGAAAAGATGGAAAAAAAGGCAAGCTTGGTATTGATGTATCCAAATTCCAGGGAAAGATTAATTGGTCACAGGTTATTAAGGATGGCTATACCTTTGCTATTTTGCGATTAGGGTATCGAGGTTATGGCAGTGGAAAAATCGTATTAGATGACAGCTTTGAAGATAATTTTGAATCTGCTTTGGCTTCCGGCATTGATACAGGAGTGTACTTTTTTACCGAAAGTCTTACAGAAAAAGAAGCTATAGAAGAAGCAGATTTTGTGTTGGAAAATTTAAATGGTGCTAAGCTTACTATGCCCGTTGTTTTGGATGTAGAAGAATCTGCCAATAAAGAAGAATCTAGAACAAAAGATTTAACTGCAGAACAGAGAACCAAAAATGTTATAGCATTCTGTAATAGAATTCAAGAAGCGGGTTATGAAACCATGATTTATGGAAATTTGAAAAGTTTCATGTTGATGTTGGATATGGAACAATTAGAAGACTATGATAAATGGTTTGCTTACTACCGCTTCCCATTACACTTCCCGTATAAAATTCGTATGTGGCAATATTCTTCTGCAGGGGAAGTAAGCGGCATTAAAGGAAAAACTGATTTGAATATTATGTTCTACTAACATGTCAGTAGATATCTGTAACTATTCAGAAACCACATTCGCAAAACCCGCTTTTCAAGCTCTATGTTTTGCTCATGTGGTTACTTCGCCATATATATTTGCTTACCCACTTGAATGTAAACATTCATGGATAAGCAAATATACATGGCTCTGAATAGTTACACACTATATATAGAAGAAACAGGTTTTTTGATTACAAGAAATTGTGTTTCTTCTATATATAATGTAACATAAAAAATACCAAAGGAGAAAAACCATGAGAACCATTCCGGTAACCCTTATTACCGATACCATCAAGGAAATGTGTATTGAAGCAAATCATATTTTGACAAAGGATATGCAGTGTGGATTAGACCAGGCTAAGCAACAGGAAAAATCTCCTTTGGGAAAACAAATCTTAACACAGCTAGAAGAAAATCTAACCATCGCAGAAGCTGACAAAATTCCTATTTGTCAGGATACCGGTATGGCAGTTGTTTTTATAGAAGTGGGCCAGGAGGTTCATTTTGAAGGTGGCAATTTAGAAGAAGCCATTCACGAAGGTGTCAGAAGAGGCTATGTAGAAGGCTATCTTCGAAAATCTGTAGTGAAGGATCCATTGATTCGGGAAAACACAAAAGATAATACTCCCGCTATCATTCATTATTCTATTGTTCCTGGAGAAATAGTTAAAATAACAGTGGCACCAAAGGGCTTTGGTAGCGAAAATATGAGCCGTGTCTTTATGTTGAAACCGGCAGACGGAATAGAAGGCGTGAAAAATGCTATTTTAACTGCAGTAAAGGATGCTGGTCCGAATGCTTGCCCACCTATGGTTGTGGGAGTAGGTATTGGAGGCACCTTTGAAAAATGTGCTTACCTTGCCAAAAAAGCATTAACCAGACCTATCGATGAACCATCAGATATTCCCTATGTAAGAGAATTGGAAAAAGAATTGTTGGAAAAAATCAATCACACAGGAATTGGCCCTGCAGGATTAGGTGGAACCACAACTGCATTAGCAGTAAATATTTTAACCTACGCCACCCATATTGCAGGGTTACCTGTAGCAGTAAATATTTGTTGTCATGTAAACCGTCATAGCGTAAGAGTGATTTAAGAAAATAAAAATCGAAACAAAAGAGTATTAGGTGAAAAAATGGAAAAACAGATCACAGCTCCCTTAACAGAAGAAATATGTCAAAATTTGAAAGCCGGAGATATGGTTTATATTACAGGAACCATTTATACCGCAAGAGATGCAGCCCATAAAAGAATGAAAGAAGCTTTGGACAAAGGAGAAAGTTTACCCTTGTCTTTAGAAAATAATATTATATATTATATGGGACCCTCTCCTGCCAGAGAAGGTAGACCCATCGGTTCTGCCGGACCAACTACTGCCAGTCGAATGGATAAGTATGCTCCCACCTTATTAGATTTAGGATTAAAGGGCATGATTGGAAAAGGCAAACGGACAAAAGAAGTGAAGGATGCCATTATTAGAAATCATGGGGTGTACTTTGCAGCCATTGGCGGTGCAGGCGCTCTTTTGTCAAAATCTATCAAATCCTCAGAAGTGATTGCCTATGAAGATTTGGGTACAGAAGCTATTCGTAAATTGGAAGTAGAAAATTTCCCTGCAATAGTAATAATGGATTGTGAAGGAAATAACCTGTACGAAACCGCAATAAAAGAATACTGCATAGAAGATTAAAAATTCGTTGACAAAGAAAAACAGGTTATGTATAATAACCTTTGCATCCGAAAGGACGCAATTGAATATTGGTAGTGGACAAATCCTCAGTTTGGAGAAATACTCAAGTGGCTGAAGAGGCGCCCCTGCTAAGGGTGTAGGTCGTTTGCGCGGCGCGAGGGTTCAAATCCCTCTTTCTCCGTTTAGTTCACTATCATATTAGAAGTGCTGATTATCAGCACTTCATTTTTTTGTAAAAATAGTGTTGACAATAAAGGAAAAATAATGCTATATTAAAGGTCCACCGCGCAAGTCAAAAAACTTTTTGAAAAAATAAAAAAAGTGTGTTGACAATGAAAAAAAGTGGTGCTATTATACAAGAGTTGCTGCGGTAAGCGGCACAGCACATTGACAAATGAACAGTAATGCAAACTCGAAAATTCTCAAAGAAAATTTTTGAAGAACACAAACCAAACACAGTAAAAGTCTTGTAGAGATACGAGATTGGATCTGGAAAAGAAAGCTAACGTTTATTAATGAAGCGAATCAGACTCATGCATTTTGCAAAGCGAAGTATTCTGTAATTCACTGCGTGAATTACTGGGCACATATTTTGCTACGCAAAATATGCACATATCTAAACATGAGAGTTTGATCCTGGCTCAGGATGAACGCTGGCGGCGTGCTTAAC
>JAKSSF010000037.1 GCA_024403235.1 Lachnospiraceae bacterium
TAGGAAAGTATGGTGCAATTCCTACCTTAAAGAGTATTGATATATTTAAGGAGGAATAGGATGGCGAAAAAGGATAGAACAGGTAATAGAAAAACTCGCGAGCAGAGAATAAAACTTAAGATTCCAGAATTAGGTTACTATCTGCTTGTTACAGATACTGAAGCTACAGAGCGCTGTTTCTTTACGGGACTGCACAAGGAACTACCGGAGGATGTAAGAAATAAACTTGTTATCAAAGTTGTAGAAACAAAAACAAGAGCAATGATTGATAAGTGTTTGGAACTTACAGCCTATGATGCACAATATCGTATTCCTTGGATTGTGTTTGATAGAGATCAAGTACAAGGGTTTGATGATATTATTTTTGAAGCTGAAAGTAAAGGAATACAGGTTGGCTGGTCCAATCCTTGCTTTGAAATTTGGATGTATGCTTATTTTGGCTCAATGCCGGCAATTCAGGATTCCTGGACATGCTGCTCTGAATTTGGGCGAGTATATGAGAATAAGACAGGACAGAAGTATTCTAAGGCAGATGAGCAGATGTATGGAAAACTCTGTAAAGCAGGGGATGAAGAAAAAGCGTTACAGATAGCACAGCAAAAGATGGAACAGTGTAAAAGGGAAGGAAAATCAAAACCATCAGAGATGTGTCCGTGTACAACTGTGCATGAATTGGTGGGGGAGATAAAGAGAAAGATTGGTTGATTTAATGAAATAGAGTTTTGGGATGGGAGAAAGTAAATATGGCTTCGAACTTTGAAATGCAGAAGGATAATAGAATAAAAGCGAACAATGCGTTTAACGAATTTATGGATTATTACATAAAAGCTGATCCTAGTTTTAGAAATATTATTGGGAGTGACATTGTTAATTTGATGGTACTAAAGTCAAATACGGATGAGGAGTTTAATAATATGCTAAAGGTTACTTTTGACATAATTAAGACTATGAGTGAACTAAGCAATATGGATAAGAAATAATATTACAATGGAAAAAGGTACCGATTATTTTTAACAAATAAAAGACTTCTTAGCGTGTCCTAGTTCAAGTTTATATAAAAATGCTATGAATATAGATTGCAAAGAAAGGATATACTTATGGAAAAAATAGATTTAGGAAAAGATAAATTGATAGGTAGTTTGGCCATATTAAAGGCAAATATTGTTGAGGGAAAAAACTTCATTTCTGCTTATATTCCTTTAGTTGCGAGGGTTTTAATTGACAATAATTCAGAAGATGGAATATCTGTTCAAAATGTAATAGATGGATTTGAATCTGAATATGGTTTTTCGATTGCGCGTCCAGCAATGGTTACAATATTAAATAAATGTGCAAAGGAAGGAATAATAAGAAAAAGAAAAAATGCTGTTTATGAAATTGCATTAGATAAATGTGAAGCAGTTGCTATAAATAAGCATGATGTCAATATGCAATATCAAAAATATAATGATGTGGTTAAAAAATTATCTGAATATTATAAGTCTGAATACAACCTTACAATGGATAATCAGGATATAGAATCTTTGTTAATGTCTTTCTTAGATGAGAACTCTTCTAAAACAATTTTAACAAAATTTGATAATATTTTAGATCAAAATTATACAATGAAACAACATCATTATATAATCTCCAAGTTTATAAAAAGGTGTCAAATAGAAGATGTTGTAACTTTTCAATTGTTCATTGATTTAGCTGTTTCGTATTTGTATACTTCTGCAATTGCATACGGTGCGGATGACGAGCAGACTAGAATAGATGCTTATAAAGACTTAATTATATATATGGATACGCCATTTGTTTTAAGAGTTCTTGGATTAAATGGAAAAGAAATACAAGAAGCTGCAAAAGCTATGCTAAATCAGTTATATGATATGAATTGCAGATTTTATATTTTTTCACATACATATGAAGAATTGTGCCAGGTTTTGAAAGACTGTTATAAATGGATTGAAGATCCCCAGTATAATGCCTTTTATGCTAGTTATGCACTGAGAACATTTGTCGAAAAGAAATTTACAAAAGCGGATGTTCAAGAATATATAGACACATTGGAAAGCAAATTAAAATTCTACAAAATTCAAATAGATGATACAGACTATAATACAGGAAAGTATTATAAATCACCATTAGATGAAGGGGAGATAGAAGGTAGAATTGTTCAGACATATAGAGAGGGATCCTCTTTCTTTGATGAAAATACGAAGAAAACTACAATAACATATGATGCGAAATCTATCTCAAATGTACTTAAGTTGTGGGATAAAAAAATAAGTAGAACATATAAGCAGGCAAAGTATGTTCTATTAACAACAAATACAACATTGGCATTTGTTACTCGACAGTTTGATGAGCAAATGAATCCAAGCATTATTAATAATGTGTATCCTTGCATAACAGATGTCTTTTTAGGAACAAACATGTGGCTTGGAGCACCAGTAAAAAAGATGCAAGATTTCAGCCAAAAGAAATTGCTTGCAGATTGTATGTCAATTATTGAGCCAAGTGATGCTCTTATTAGAAAATTGCAAGACTCCATAAAAAAGGCTTTGGAAGATGAAACAATTACAGAAGAACAATATTATTTGCTAAAAACAAGAGCATTTTCAAATGATTATGTAATGCAGAAGACACTTGGAGATGAAAAATGTTTTTCTGATACGATAACAGAAGAATTGTTGGAGGATATTGAAAATGAGATTATTCAACCATATCAAAATAAGATAGACTTGTTGAGTGAATCTTTAATGAATGAAAGAAAAGAGAAGGATGATGCTATCAGCAAAATAGAAAGAATAAATAGCAATGAAGTGGAAAAGAAGAAGGCGGAAGAAATAAAACAACAAGAATATTTTGATAGAGCAGAGAAAATTATATCAGTGATATCAAATATAGTTTTTGGTTGTATTATAATTCCGCTTGCAAGCACAATTATAAATGTATCAGGATTATATAAAGTGCCAGATATACTATTGAGGATATCAATAATAATGGTATTATTATTACCATTTTTGGGTTGGTTGGTTTCAAGCAAAAATACAAAATTTCATCAATTAACTAAAAATATATTAATAAAAAAATTCAAAGTGGATGATTATAAAAAAACATTAAAATAGAGATGTTTGAACAACGAAAGGGCATATATTTAGAAATAAAAAGGAAAATTACTGTCGATATGTTCCCGTGTACGAGCAAAGGTCAAAATCAGCTTTGATATGTTTCCCCGTACGCTGAAATTGTCAAAAAAGACATTGATATGTTTCCGACTACGGACAAAATGGCAAAATTGCCGTGGATATGTTCCCCGTTACGAGCGAACCCCTAAAAATGGGTGGTTTGACATTCATAGTGTTTTCCCAACCCATGTGGAGATGGTAGTTCTGCTGTCACGAGAATAAGCGAAGTGAGAGCAGATTATGATTACGGAGGCCCATGCGATAGTTGACCATGATTGGCAAGTGTGAAGCACAAAGGTAGAGATGAGACAGCAAACCACGGAGGTTATCGTGTTGATGTTAAGAAAAAACTTTGCAGAATAGATATCTTATGCGAGCAGTGTAACATAAGGAAATTATATTAAATGATATTTGGCGTAAGGCTGTTATAAGAATGAAACAAAATCGATATATGAGAAGTGATTATATTGCGAAAGCATATAATGAAAAACCTCAACCAATTTACAATTCTAAAGATGAAGAGGTAAAAGGCTATCTTAACAAAGGAAGAATATTTTTGCAATGGGATGTTTCCTACGAAGATGGAATTTGTGCAATGTAGTATTTAAGAAGGGGAAATTAGAAAGGGGAAAAAGTATGATTTCAGAAAAAGACAGAGCAGTAGTTGCAGCAATGGTGAGAACGGGTATGAGTTTGGATACTTTGAAAAGAAGCTTTCCAAAGTTTGATGCCGCAGATATAGAAAAAATATATAAGGAAGAAAAAGAAAGATTAGAAGAAGATTCGGATGAGGATATTTCTATCAGCTGTAACTGTTCGTAAGCAATAAGTAATTATATGTATGGCTGGACTAGGGGGACATATTCCCGTCCCCCTAGGCCACTTTGGTTTATTGCATAGGTCCTGTCCAATAGTGTTGATTGTAAATATCGGTAAAGCGATATGTAGCTTGTACGGCTCCATCTCCCACATTCACATTGCTGATTTCGATGGTATCGCCTACCGTAAGGGTTTCCCCTAAGTAGTAGTTATCCATAAACTCCCCATCATAGGAGTAATAATCACACAAGAAATCCAGTTGATCGCCAGGCTTTAAGGTTTCTAAGTCCTTGGCCACCATTTCTGTTTCATTTTCTGCATAATAATATCTGGCGCCCTCAATATAGCCGTAAGGATTTTCGGAATTGAAGATCAGAATCAAATCTACACGGTCTCCATTTAACATGGCCGGAACCCGACCGGTAATGGAGTAATGTTCCCCATTCTCTTCTTCCTCCAGGAAATAATAGGCTACAGGCTGACCGTCAATGGCAAGCCAGGTTCTGTCATAGTTTCCAAGTAAAGCCCCATCTTCTGTGAATTCGTAAACATTATCCAGGCCCAAATCGATATAGCCTGTACCATCGTCGTAAAATACATTTAATTCTAAAGCAGTTACCAAATCCCACTGCTCTTCGGAAAGAGCAATCACATTGTTGCCATCTTCCTGTTGCCATAAAAGAGCGGAAGCATCAAATTGATTTTTTCCAACATAGGAAGCATAGTCTTCTAAAGAACGACCGGATAAGAAATTGGTGTTGCCGGAAGTAAGTCCTGCAATACCTTCATAACTTCCCCCCATTAAGGAAGTCAACACCTGTAACAAGACATCCGGGCTGGCACCCTGAGAAGAAGTACTTCCGCTACCAAGTAAGGAACCCAACGGATTGGTGGTACCACCACTTGCTACCTGACCTGCTGTTTCTACGCTGGCAAATTCCTGAATGCAACGAGCGTATTCATTATCCATACCGATAGCGTCGTAAGTAGCAACAGCACTGTCCACATAGGAAGCCTTTTTATAAGGAAAATAAATGGATAGACCATAGGCATTGGAAATATTATCCGCTACACGATTGTATTTAACAGCATTGCAAATTACATCTGCCAATGCCTTGCCGCCGTCTGTATCCATATTAAACGCCAAATGAGCTAAGTCCACCTGGTCGATGCCGCTGGATCTGGCAAATTCTTTTGCACTGGTTCTGGCAGTTGCCACTTGCTTATATTCTTCTTTGGCAATCAACTCTGTTGCAGATTTGGAAAAAGCAGTCATAGCATCCGGACCGTATGCTCCGATTTCTGCAAGGTCTGTTACAGAAAGAGTAGTGATACTTCCCTGTCCTTTTTGGGTACAGACTTTTACAAAATCATCTGCAATCTGTTTTCCAATTTCAATGGTAGGCATAGAAGGATTTGCCGCCAACTTGGTGAGCCAGTCTGTATAATACCAGCCGTAACCCGGCTCAGATTCTTCGGAAGCAATCAAATAATCTGCATAATTGGATAACATCAAAGCATTTTCCATAGTTGCCATAAGACAGGCGTCAAAGCCGATAAAATCAAAATCCATCCCGGAATTTTTCAATACAGTATTGATATTGGCTAAACTCATACCGCCATTTCTGGGATATAGTTCGTCAAATCCATAGCCGCTTACAGAACCACCGCCATGATCCCAGAAAATCAAATCCATACGATTGGCAGGAAAATTCTTTTTTCCATAGGCCAAAAAAGTTTCCAGATTTCGATAGTCCGTCATAGGAGAACTACCCATATCTTTTTCCAGGCAAACCAATCCACCATTTTTAATCTGATAAATCTGATTGGTACGGCTGCTGATGATATTATTTTTCCAACCCTTACAGCCGCCGGTATAGACCAGAATATTTACTTTATCATTTAAAATGGCGTTCGCCATTTCCTGCAAATCGCTGGTAGCCATACCACTTTTGGATTCCAAGTCAGTACCACACATATACACCATGATGGTGACCTGATCCTGTCCGTTTCCTAAAATCCGGGTACGCTTTGGGGGCACATTTTCAGCCACATCTGTGTTTAATTTTCCATTATTGGAAGGTAATACCCAACCACTATCGGTATTAGAAAAATGGTATCCGGAAAACAGATTTCCCATACTTTGAGAATTGGACTGGGTAGCGGTTTGTGCCGGAGGGGTATTGTCTACGGAGCTTCCACCGCCCATTCCACCAAGTAAAGAGCCACCCCCACCAAGGGCTACCAGAATGGCAAAAATAATACCAATCAGTCCCCCACGGCCACCACCGGACCCACCTCTGTCACCATAGCCACCGGCATTACCTACCGGTCCGCCCATCTGCAAGCCATCGCCTCGTCTGCTTACACCTTTGGAAGAAGAGGTTACTCGTTTTTCTCTCCCGTGGGGAATATTATTTCCAGCCATAATCGCTCGTCTCCTTTATTTGGAATGTCATCGCATAAAATAGGAACACCCCCATTGGAGTGTTCCCTAATTTTCAAAATTAATGTGCTTTATAAATACTAAAGGTGTTTCTGCCCAACCGTTTCGCTTCGTACAATGCTTTGTCAGCATAGCCGTACAGTTCCTTAAAATCTGAAGAATGGATAGGACAAATAGAAATTCCTATACTGGCAGATACAGGAATAACGCTACCATCCTCCAACGGCATGTCTATACGAAGTTTTTCGTTTAGCATATTGGCACGGTTTGCGATAATGGACTCATCGCAAAGCCCTACAGCAAAAATCATAAATTCGTCGCCGCCCAGTCGACAAATAATATCTCCGGCACGGAAAAAATGATGTAATTTTTTTGCCACATCTATCAACAAGTCATCTCCTACAGGATGTCCTAAGGAGTCATTTACTTCTTTGAATTTATCCAAGTCCAGCATAAACAAGGTGCCGTATTCCTCTTGTAAAAGTCGTTCTCGGATTTCTTTTTCTGCACCTTTACGATTTAGCAAGTCTGTCAAAGAATCGTTTTGTGCAGCCAACAAGGACTCCTCCAAAGACTCCGCTCTGTTGACTAATTTTTCCTGGAAAGCCTGGATAAAGATAATCAAATAACCGCCCTGTAAAATCAGGAAGGTTTTAAGGGCCATGTTGATATATAAAATATATTCGAAGGAACCGGTCTGCACGCTGTTGGTAGTAGGAGAAAACATCACCTGTGTAAAAGTAATAATCAGAGTGGCAGGCACAATATAGGCAATCAGGTTGATACCCTTGGCATAACTATGTACGATTGCCTTCAACTCCTGCACAGGAAACCACTTTGCTTTGCTAACAACAACGAAAGCCAACGCTGTTGTAAGATTTGTAAAAGTAAAAAGCAGATTTCGATACACATAACTACCTACTTCAAAGGCACTATTGTCCAGATAATGCCACAAGTGAAGCATGGAAGAAAGACCATCATAAAATGCCACATAGTTTACTGCAATACAGAAGAAATAGAATATATAGGTAATTTTCTTTCTTTCCCTTGTGAAAATGAATAATTCGATTATCAGCAAAAGAGGTGCACTAATCAGTGGCAAAATGGCATAAAAGGTATGAATCAAATAATTCAACCCAACTGCTGCACATCCATTAAACAAGCCGCATAGTAAACCTGCTACTGAATACCGTTTGATAGACCAACCGTCTGTCAATAGATTGATTGTGTTAAAAGTAAGCACCGTCAAAATAACGGTGGAAGCTATCATCATGAAATTTGATGAAAAAATTGTAATAATTGCGTTAGTCATAGCCCTATTGTACTGAAAATAATGAAAAGATACAACCTTTAATTTTCACTAAAAACTGCCGATATATACTAAAGCAACTAGAAACGGATTTCGACACTGCTCAAAGGAATGAGAAAAATATGACTACAATAAAAAATTCTATTTTTGCACAGCAAAACCAGCAGGCCTTTCAGGCCAATAAAGCGTCTAAGAATACTCCCTTTGCGGAGCAAAAAATGAATCAGCAGACGCATACCCAAAATTCCACCCTAAAATCAAAAGAAATGCGTACCCTTCTTCGGAACTTGAATCAACCCCAAGAGAAAAAGGACAACCCCTTTGCAGTCACTACCACAGATTTGGTAGATAGCCTATTTTCTAAGACAGAAGACACTGAGGATGAACTGCCTAAAGAGGAATCTTATAATTATAAGGAAGTTTCCAGTAAGATTCAGCAGGCAAAAACTTCCCAGGCAGCAGGTCAAGCGGTGTTGGCAGCCAAACGGAAGGTATTGGAAATCAAGCGAAAAATTGCTGCCGGAAATGGCGACGCTAAAGAAATGCAATTGGCTCTAAGCCATGCCAAAAGAATGGAAATGGTAGCCAGAAAGAAAAAGCATCATCTGGAATTGGAAGAGTTGGTAGCCAATACAGGAAAACGGGATGAAAGAGAAGAACTTCAAGAGGAAGCAGTACAGGATATGAAGAATAGCCTTTTGGAGGCTGCTCAGGAAAAACTTTCAGAAAAGGAAGATGCTATTTTAGAAGAACGAGAAGAACTGTTGGACTCTTTTATGGAAGAAATGCAGGACGCAGGGATAGAGATTTCAGAAGATATGATGGCAGACTATAACCAAATGTTGTCTGAAATGGGAGAGGACCTGTTAGAGGAACTGGAAGAATCCATGGAAATGCTGGAGGATTTGGAAATGGTAGATCCTCACATGAGCAAAGAAGATTTAGAAGAGTTAAAGAAAAAGCATCGTAACGCTGAGAACAAAGCCATTATGAAGGCGGATATGGAATATTTGAAGGAATATATTAAGTATCAGCTGGAAAAAGGAGGCAGCATGCCCGGGTTAGAAAAATCCACAGCAAATTTGGGACAGAGCTTAGGATTTTCTGTTTCGGTGGGTGCTGCTGTAGAAGGTACTGTTAGTGTTGCTCCGGAGATTGGCGTAGAGATAGGTGGAGAAACTATAGATGTTCAGATATAAATGACCCCGTCCCCCTGGTGCAAAAAACAGTATCATTTTTTCCCATTTTGTGGTACTCTAGGAAAGATAGAAAGTTGTCGAAAGACAGCAAAAGGAGGAGAAAAAATGAGTAATCCAAATGATGGAGCAATTCGTGATGCTCGTTCCCTGGGTTGGGGAAAAATGCTTATTTTAGGTGTCCAGCATATGTTTGCTATGTTTGGCGCTACTATTTTAGTTCCCATTTTAGTTTCCGGATATTTTCAGGAAGCCTGTGGCGAACCACTTACCAAAGGTTTAACCGTTTCAGTTACATTATTCTGTGCCGGTATCGGTACCCTTTTCTTCCACCTGTGTGCAAAATTTAAAGTACCAGCATTCCTTGGTTCTTCCTTTGCATTTTTAGGTGGATTTTTTACAGTTGCAAACTTACAGAGTGGTGCCTTTGCAACCATGTCTGCCAATGAAAAAGCCGCTTACGCCTGCGGCGGTATCGTAATGGCAGGTTTATTGTACTTGGTATTGGCATTGATTATCCGTTTAATCGGCGTAAACAAGGTAATGAGATTTTTACCCCCTGTAGTAACAGGACCAATCATTATCTGTATCGGTTTATCTTTAGCAGGCTCTGCAATCAACAATGCTTCTGCAAACTGGTTCTTAGCAATCGTTGCCTTGGTAACCATTATTGTATTCAATATCTGGGGCAAAGGCATGTTCAAGATTATTCCTATTTTAATGGGTGTAGTGATTTCCTATGCAGTAGCAGTGATTATGCACCTTTGCGGGATGACAAATCCTGACGGTTCTGCAATCCTTGCATTCCAGGCTGTTTCAGATGCCAGCTGGATTGGACTTCCAAGCTTCCAGATTTGCAAATTTGATATTACAGCCATCCTGATTATGGCACCTATCGCTTTGGCAACTATGATGGAGCATATCGGTGATATGTCTGCAATTTCTGCTACAGTTGGAGAAAATTTCTTAGCAGATCCTGGTCTTGACAGAACCTTAATCGGTGACGGTCTTGCAACCTCTATTTCCGGTTTAATCGGTGGTCCTGCAAATACAACTTACGGAGAAAACACCGGTGTATTGGAACTTTCTAAAGTATACGATCCCAGAGTAATTCGTTTGGCAGCAGTATTTGCTATTGTATTGTCATTCATTCCTAAATTCTCCGGCGTTATTTCTACTATGCCATCTGCAATTATCGGTGGTGTATCCTTCATGCTTTACGGTATGATTTCTGCCATCGGTGTTAGAAATGTGGTAGAAAATCAGGTAGATTTGACAAAATCCAGAAACTTAATTATCGCAGGCGTTATCTTTGTATGCGGTCTTGGTTTCTCTAATGGTATTACCTTTACTGTAGGTGGTACACCAATTACCTTAACTGCATTGGCAATCGCTGCAATCGCAGGTATTATCTTAAACGCAATTTTACCCGGTAATGATTATCAGTTCGGTGCAAATCCTGCAGGTGATCAGAGCCGTGGCATTTATGTAAAGAGTAAAGAATAATTTTGGGGAATACTAATAGCAAAAATCTACAAAAGGAGAGGGAAAAATGAATTTTGCAAATGAAAAAAACATTACTATTTTTGAACATCCATTGATTCAGCACAAAATCACCATGCTTCGTGATAAGGCTACCGGCACCAATGAATTTCGAAAATTAATCGGGGAAATCGCTACCTTGGAAGGCTTTATTGCTTTGGAAGATCTTCCTATGAAGGAAATTGAAGTGGAAACACCCATTGAAAAATGTATGTCTCCCGTGATTGCAGGCAGAAAGCTTGCCATCGTACCCATTCTTCGTGCAGGTCTTGGTATGGTAGAAGGCATTTTGTCATTGGTTCCTACAGCAAAGGTTGGTCACATCGGTATGTATCGTGACGAAGAAACCCATTTGCCACAGGAATATTACTGCAAATTACCAAATCCTATCGATGAAAGAACTATCGTGGTAGTAGATCCTATGTTAGCAACCGGCGGTTCCGCAGTGGATGCCATCAACCAGATTAAAAAATACGGTGGAAAAACCATCAAATTTATGTGTATCATTGCTGCTCCCGAGGGCTTGGAAAAGTTACACAAGGAACATCCTGATGTGCAAATCTATGTTGGTCACTTGGATAGAGAGCTGAATGAGAATGCTTATATTTGCCCAGGTTTGGGTGATGCTGGAGATAGAATTTTCGGTACAAAATAGTAAAAAATGATTGGCTCAAATTTTTGAAACAATGATTAGGACATGGGACGCAGTAGCGGACCAAAAATGAAATCGTAACCCTCGAAGCAAAAATGCATCGGGGGTTTTCTAATGACGCATAGCCTTCCACAAACCTTGACCAAAAATAAAAATAATGGTATGATAACAAAGAATTAGTTAACAAAGTGAACTATTGTAGGTGAGAAAGATGACAAATTCGGAAAAGTTTTTAGAAGCATGGTTACAGCTAACCACAATTATAAATAATGAGCGTTTGTCATCGGACTTGCCATACAATGAGTCCATGATTTGTAACATCTTATTTCATGTGGCAAGAGTTCGTAACGGGAAAAAGATTACAGCTACGGATTTGTGTCAGATGATGCAGATGAAAAAATCTCAGATGAACAGAACCTTAGTGAATCTGGAGAAAAAGGGTATGATTACCCGAACCAAATCTGAAAAAGACAGAAGATTTATTTATATTGACTTAAATCATGACAACATGGAAGTGTATGAAAAGCAGCATGAAAAAATCTTAAAACAAATCGACTATATGAGTGAAAAGTATGGCGAAGATAAGATGTTGGAGCTGATGTACATGCTGAAAGAATTTACACTGGTGGCACAAGAGGTATTAGAAAATGGTTAAAATAATGGTAGACTCTGCTTCCGATATGACGAAGGAGCTTTGCTTGGAGAAAGGAATGGAGTTTATCCCCATTGCAGTGCAATTGGGTGAAAAAGAATATTTGGATGGGGTAAACCTAAACAGAGATTATTTTTATGAATTTCTCATAAAAAGCGAAGCCTTTCCACAGACATCACAACCATCTCCGGCAAATTTCGTAGATATTTTTACTGCTTGCAAAGAGCAACAGGAAGAGTTAATTTATCTTGCTTTATCCTCCAGTTTGAGCGGTACCATGCAAAGCGCAATTTTAGCGAAAAACATGGTGGAATACGATGGCATTTATATAGTAGATTCTCTAACAGCTACCTTTAATATTATGGTGATGGCAGATTATGCCGCAGGTCTTGTAAAAGAAGGAATGAGTGCCAAAGAAATCGTAGAAAAGATAGAGGAATTAAAGAGCCATGTAAAGGTTATCGCAGGACTGGATACCTTAGAGTATTTGGCAAAAGGTGGCCGTTTAAGTAAGGCTGCAGCCTCTATTGGAGAAATGGTTCGTATTAAGCCGGTGATTGAACTTACTCCTGAAGGAGAAGTAGGAGTAGTTGGAAAATGTATCGGTAAAAATAAAGCTATGGTAGCCATTTGTAAGCAGCTGGAAGGGAAAAAATTAAAAACCGGTTTTCCGGTTTATCTGATTTATTCCTATGGAGAAGAAAATGCTGCTTCCTTAGAAAGCCGTTTGAATAATATAGGTATTTTGATTACAGATACCCTACAGATTGGTACCGCCATTGGAACCCACATTGGACCCAATGCTTTTGGTCTAATCTATGTAGAAGATTTTTAATTTGCTATCCCAACCCTTTTTAAAAGAGCTCTCAGTGAAATATGCACTGGGGGCTCTTTTGATGCGTGCGCCTTGCGGCGTACGCCGCTAAAGGAACTTTATTTTTGTCGAATGATATATTTATAAATAGGGTTTCCCTTAGCGGAAAACTTTTCTTCATACTCTGTCATAATATTGCCTGCATTCATCTTTTCATCATGATGTAGGTCATAGGTGATTTCCAGGATTTCCCAACCGGCAGGCTCTACCTCTTCTACTGCAAAATCAAAAAGACCACGGTTATCGGTTTTGAATTCTATTACAGAGTCTTTTTTTATAATATGTCCAAAACGGGCAAGAAACTGTCTGGAAGGAAGTCGTCTCTTGGCATGTCGGTCCTTGGGCCAGGGATCGGAAAAGTTGAGATAAAGCTTATTCACTTCCCCTTCCTCAAAATATTCTTCAATATCCTTAGCATCGATTTGCAGAAAACGAAGATTGGGAAGAGGATCCTTTTCCAACTTTTGAATGGCACGAAGCAGTACGCTGGAGTACATTTCAATTCCGATATAGTTTATCTCAGGATGAGCAGCGGCCATCCCCATCATAAACTGTCCCTTTCCCATACCCACTTCAATATGTAAAGGTTTGTCATTCTCCCAAAAATCCTGCCAATGTCCTTTGTATTTTTCAGCCTCTTTTATCACAAGTTCAGTGGCCGCAATTACATCTCTTGCTTCCGGAATATTTCTTAAACGCATACCATACCTCGTATATTGTCAAAATAACCATAACTGTTCAGAGCCAACCTCGAAAATGCTGCGCATTTCCTCGGTGTGGCGTATCCGCCTTGTTGTATTGTACTATACCTTAGAAAAAGGGTCAAAGTACATACCTAAATTTTTCAGGAAACTTTGTGTATTCTCTTTGGATTTTGCGTAAAATAGTGTAAAATATAAAAGTTAATATGTGTATAAAAGTTAGGATAGAATATGAAAAAATTATCTTGGAAAAAGTGCGCGACCACTTTACTTTTGTGTGTTCTTTCCATTAGCATAATCAGTACCCCCGTATATGCAACCATAGATTATATGGCAGAAGCAGAAGCCAGAAAAAGTATGTTCATTCAAAGTAATGCTATACCAAACTGGCCTGCAGGACCGGAAATCGGGGCCAAGTCTGCCATTCTTTTGGAAGCCAATACAGGCTCAATTTTATATGAAAAAAATGTCCATGAAAAACTATATCCAGCCAGCATTACAAAGCTGTTGACTGCTTATATTGCCATGAAAAATAGCAATATGAATGATATGGTGACCTTTTCCAATGAGGCAGTACACAGCATCAACTGGAGAGAAGACGCCAATATGGGAATTGATGTGGGCTCCTCTATTACTATGGAGCAGACTCTGTACGGTGTCCTGGTAGGTTCTGCTAACGAGGCGGCTTATGCGGTAGCAGAACATATCAGTGGGTCTATTGAAGAATTTGCAAAGCTGATGAACGAAACAGCAAAAGAGTTGGGGGCAAAAAATTCCAACTTTGTAACCCCCAACGGAATTCATGATGAGAACCACTATACCACGGCTTATGATATGGCCATGATAGCAAAGGGCTTTTTCGCGAATGAACTGTTAAGCAAAATGTCCGGTACCAGCACTTACCAGGTACCAACCACTGCCACTCAGCCCAAGGAAAATATGATTGTATCTGCCAAAAGCCAGCTTTTCCCGAAGAAAAAATATGCCTATGAGTATTTGGTGGGAACCAAAACCGGCTATACCACAGAAGCAAGACAAACTTTGGTTTCTTGTGCAGAACATAATGGGATGAAGCTGATTTGTGTCATTATGTGTGAGGAATCCCCTTATCAGTTTGAGGATACGGTGGAACTTTTCAACTATGGCTTTAACAATTTTAGTGCGGTAAATATTCAGGATCAGGATACCCCTTATTCTGTAGAAGACAATCATTTTTTCCAAATCGGAAATGACTTTTTTGGCAACAGCAAACCGATTTTAGCCTTAAATGAAGAAGATTATATCGTTATCCCTAATACCATTTCCTTTGCAGATGTGACGGATCGTCTTTCCTATGATCATCTGGGAGAAAATGAAGTGGCCAGAGTGGAGTATTACTATAACAACACCTTTGTTGGCTATGCAGCGGTGGAACTAGCGGTAGAAGAACCGGTAAGCTTTGATTTTGGAAAAGAAGTGCCCTTGGAGGAAGAAGAGGAAATTCAAACGGAAACCAAGGTAGTATTTATCAATATCAAACATGTGATTATTGGCATATTGGCAGCAGTAGCTGTTTTGTCCTTCTTATTCTTCTTACAATCTATGGGAAGAAATAATAAAAAAGCCAGACGGCGTAATAACCGTCTGACTAGAAAGAAAAGTCGAGAAAGCTTTTTTCATTTAGATGAATTGGATTTATAAACTTTCTTCTTTTGTTTACGAAGAGCCCGTAATTTTTCCCGCTCTTCCTTATATTTCAAATAGTCTTCGAAAGGAATCTGTTTGGCGGTTTTTACCCCATAATAGGTTCCTTTTTCTGTTTTTTTCAAGCGCACCTTATAGCGAAAATAGCCGTGCTCCGGACAGTAAGCGATGGAAGTATAATGTTTACCGTTAAAGCATTCAAAGCGTAGCTTCTTCTTAATATTTTTGTGACAAATATAACATCTGGTAGAAGCCACCTCACGATCGTGCATAATATCTGTTTTTTCAGCAAATTCTCTTGTAATATACTTTTCGTAGCCCGGAAAACGAACTTTGATTTCTTCCTTTTTGGTGTGAGGCAAATGAAAAGTATCGTAGGATACCATCTTCAACAGTTCTTCAGACTGAATAGCCTGTAGCACCTTTGCAGTATAGTAGGCATCGCTGAAAGCCCGGTGAAAAGGAATGTCTTTTTCCAATTCCAATTCTTCCACTGCATGCTCTAGGGTGATTCTGCTCTTGCCGTCACTTTTGGCAATGCTGTATAACTTTTGCACATCCAAAAAGGGAATAGGACCTGTTCCTAAAGGAGGCAAATGATAATAGGCCATATTTCGCTGCAGCTCCAGCAAATCTAAGGAACCCCAGGTAGCAAACAAAAAGTCTTCTCCACAGAAGTTAGAAAAGCTTTTGTACACAGAAGGAAAAGGCAACTGATTTTTCAGTTCTTTCATGTGAATGTGAATGAGATTTTCCGTTATCCGATTTAGCCTGGGATAAATCTGTGGCTTGATTAGGCTGGAAAAACGACTTTCTATTGCCCAGTCTTTATTCAGTTTTATGGCGCCGATTTCAATGATTTCAAATAAAGTAGGAGAGTCTTCTTTGAGAAACCGCTTCTCCATTTGATTCCATTCCAAATCAAATACAATAATATTCATATAGTCCCTACCAGGTGGCTTCCACTTCTTCTTTGTAATAAATCTTACCCTCTTCCAATATGGTCAAGTGGCCATCTGTACAATCCATAATGGTAACAGAACAGTTTTTGTGGGTTACAGACCAAAAGTCTTTTTCCGGTCTGTGGTTGGCATAGTGGATCATGCCCCGAATCAAAGCTCCGTGGGCCACTACCGCTACATTTTCACAAGTGGATTCCAGGGGCAACAACACTTCTTCTATAAAAGAATCACATCTTCTGTACATATCGATAAAGGTTTCCCCATTTCTGGGCGGCACATAGTCTTCCGGATGATGTAAAAAAGCATATAACTTGATGCCCGGCTGGTTGTGAATAGCAGCCAAACTTTTTCCTTCCCCAACTCCAAAGGAGATTTCCTTTAGTCGCACATCCTCAATGGGAGTTACAGGGCGATTCTCACAAAGAATCTGGGCGGTTTCCTTAGCACGCTTCAAAGGACTGGTAAAAACCTTATCAAAAGGAATATCTGCCATCCCTTCAGCGGTAATTTTTGCTAGACTTCTTCCATATTCATTCAAAGGAATATCTACCTGTCCTTGCAGTTTTCTTTGTTTATTCCATTCGGTCTCGCCATGTCGGATAAAATATAGTTTCAATCATTCCACCTGATTTCTTTTTTATAAAAGTAGACACAAATTATTGTAATAGGGGAAGGGCGGATTGTCAAAGGTGATACAATTCTTCCCAGTATACATGAAAAAAAGTGCATCTCCAAGAAATACTCTCTTAGAGATGCACTTTATGATTCTCGTTGGTTCTAAACAGTCACGGTTTTTTATGGTAGAAAAATTCTGTTAAACCCTGCTATTTTTCCACCGGATACTGTGATAAAGGTATTATTCTGATTAAAATATTCTTTTTCAGTATCACCTAAGGCGTTGAAATAGTCGTAAAGTTCGGCGCCTTGTAGTCTGGTGTTTTCCAGATTAAAATTGTCCTCAAAGCTAACGCTATCCGGGATTTCCATAGTTACCATGCCGTGGGATGCGGTTCTTGTATATCCTTCCCCTACAGAAATCTGGTAAAGTCCGGACTCTTCTAAAGTAAAGGTAATGCCTTCTCCCCGTTCACTTCCACCGTTTACCACACAGACCACATCAATAGGAAAATTAACCGTATCAATCACATGAGTTTTGGTTGTGGTCTCATCCACATATTCATATATGATGTCATCTCGAGTCATGTTATTAATATCTTCCGGATCATAATGAACAACGGTATAAATCAAAAAATCAAGAGACAGGGAGCCTTCATTTTTTTTCATGTTATCAAAGAAAATCTTTACGGGATATTTTCCATCCGGCAGATTGTTAATGTCGATAGTTTCTGCCATATGTCGGATCTCTTTGCTACTACTACTTTGATTTTCAGCATTTGTATCTTTATCAGCATTCTTGTCTTCCATATCAACATCTTTAGAACTATCTTCACTTTCTTTTTTCTCGGAATCTTCGGAAGAGTTTGCTTGTTCTACTGTAACTGTAGTTTCTGTGCTGTCATTCTCGGCAGCAGTATCTACGCTTTTTTTGGAGCAAGCCGAAAGAGTCATGGACATAACTAATAACGACACGATTAGAAAAGGTTTCAATTTTAATATCATAGTTTTGATTTACTCCTTTAAGTATATATTTTTAGTTGTTGAATAGGTAAATCACAATAGTGATACTGTATTCTATCATATAGTTTTATAAAAGCAAGGCTAATTTGTGGCGAAATGATTAAGAATTAATTAAAAAAGAGTGATATTTTGGGAAAGGTTATTTGCGTTTATGGGAAAAGGAGCTTCGAAGAGGAAACGGAAAAATTAAAAATATTGGTAAAAGTACTATTCGTCTGCCATGGCACTCTAGTTTTACTATAAATCATACCTTTGTAAACCCCAGCAAGACAGGGCATAATATGGCGGAAAGCCATGTAAATACTACGGTTTCGACTACTAAGGGACATAGGGGATAAGGCAGAATAGTGGGAGGAATTGGGAGAAATCCTTAGTAGTAATTGACTACTAAGGGCTTGGCATATGAACAAAATACGGCACATATATGGGCTAATTCGTGAGGATGTTGCGAGTTAGCCTTTTGTGTTAGTAGTAGGAGTTAGTAGTAATTGTGGCTGCAATAAAAATTTGTTGAGTTTTACTTATAATTCAGGTTTCACAAGAATGGTGAAAGTGCTGTTAACAGTGAAAATGTTGTTAAAAAATTGAAATCCACTTTACGGTGGGGTGACTGATAGGGTGATAGAGAAGGTGACTGAGAAATTATTGGACGCAGAAACCGATTGACAAAGAATGTGAAAAGGAATATTATAATTTGTATAAAATTCGGCAAAGTAAATAATTGCCGAAAATAATCAAAAAGCAAATCAGATTATTTGGATATAACAGGATCAGAGGTGAATGACAATGGAAAAGGATACACACATTTCCAATGACCAAATGATTATTTCAATTGAAGAGCTAAAAGCGAAAGGATTTTCATATTACAAAATAGGTCAGATGGTTGAACAGGGAATCCTAATAAAACTGAATAAGAAATACTATGAGAATACAAATTTTGATGGGGAAGAATCAGATTTTTATTATGCATACGCATATGTTCCCAATGGGGTGGTTTGTCTTCTGAGTGCGGCAGTATATTACAATCTTTGTAATTTCCGTCCAGATGCCATAGATGTTGCGATACCAAGAAAAGCAAAAGTATCAACCATTCCGGATTGGCCAGAGCTTAATGTATGTTATTTTACGGATGAACGATTTGATGTTGGAATTGAGACTATAGAAGATGGTAATAATCGATTTCGGATTTATGATATAGAGAAAACAGTTGTTGATATTGTTTTCTATAGAGAAAAAATAGGAATAGAGGAAACAAAAGAGGTTCTTACAACTTATCTGCATAGAAAGGATAGAAATCTAAATCGACTAATTCGATATGCAGAGATGCTGAAATGTGGAGATATAATGAAGAAATATCTGGAGGTACTGGTATGATGAATGCTACATCTGTAAAGGATAGATTGAAGAAACAAGCGATAGAAGAAAAGAAAACTATTCAGGATAAGCTTGTCACATATGGTTTGGAAAGAACAATATATAGGTTGTCAATTTCAAAGTATATAGAGAGGTTCACATTAAAAGGCGGTATATTCTTGTATGCTTTATTTGATGGCGAATACGCGCGTGCAACAACAGATATTGATCTTTTGGCACAGCGTATTCCAAATGATGTAGAAGAAATGAAACAGGTTTTTAAAGATATTTTTTCTATAGAGTGTGATGACGCACTTCGATTTGATTTGGATACATTGGAAGTAATCAGTATAACAGAGTTTAAGGAGTATCATGGTGTAAATGTATCCATCACAGGATATCTTGATAGGACTAAAGTTCCAGTATCAATAGATATCGGTTTTGGCGATGTGGTATATCCGGAACGAATGAAGATGGAATTCCCAGTTTTGTTAGATATGGAGGTTCCTGAAGTTTATGCATATTCAATTTATTCTGTTATAGCAGAGAAATTTGAAGCATTTGTTTCACTTGGTCTTGCCAATGGTAGATATAAAGATTTTTACGATATATATGTTCTTGCTGACAGATACGATTTGGATGGAACTGAACTGAATAATGCAATAGTAGAGACATTTTCTCATCGTGGAACATTGTTTGACGATATAGCTGCTTTTGAGGATGGATTTACAGATGATATGGCAAGACAGAGAAGGTGGAACTCGTTTGTTAAAAAGAAAAAGGCATTGATAAAAGTTAGCTTTGAAGAAACTATGCAAATGCTAAAGACATTGCTGATACCAATTGTGGATGCTATTAAAAATGATAAGAAATTTGACCGGACCTGGAGTAAGGATCAAAAGAGTTGGATGTAACTTTTACTGGATAATAATAAAATATGGTATTTTTTATTGGTGAAAAAGATTCTAATTATGAAACAATGTTGTTCATAAGATAAGATTTCACTATAAGTGAAACGACAAAGAATACTATTGAATGTAAAATATATTGTTGGAGTGGATTTTGAAATTATACAGACCAACAGTAGTATAACTATGATAAAAGTTTTATTCATCTGCCACGGCAAATTGACGCCAAAGTGGCAGAAGTCCAGTATTTACAAGGTTTTTCAGCTCCTTGATGAAAGAATTTCCCACACATTTCCCACACATAAAAGCCTTTGTTCATAGCATGAAAATTATTATCCCGTTTGCAATATATTTTGCGGACGGGATTTGCTTTCTTGACAATACTTCGGCTAACCGATATAGTAATAGAAAAGGAGGAATACGCTTATGATTATCAATGAATTATTAGAAACAGAAAATATGTCCAGATATCGTTTGAGCAAAGAGAGCGGTGTTCCTATGACTACGATTACAGATATATGCAGTGGAAAGGCAGATCTCGACAAGTGCGCAGCAGGCACATTGTTTAAAATTGCAAAGGTTCTTGGCATTACCGTGGATTCTATCCTGGAAGAGTCACATAAAGCATCTGTGGATTACAGATGCTCCTTTGAGACATTCAAGAGTAATACCTGCCATCTGGTGAAGGATAAGGGGGATCTGGATTTTATCATTGAAACACTTGAAGCAGATGAAATCAGAAAACTGTATCAGAGACAGTGGCATAGAGAGGCCTTATATCTATTGGCAATGGTTGATTATTTATCCAGAATTAACGGATTACCTATCTGCACAAATTATAATGATATCCGAAAGCAGAAACTTGAAAAAACTTATTTTCCTGTAGGTATTATCGTATCTAGCGTAGCTACAGGTGATGACAGTATTAAGGAAGAAGCTATCGCCAATGCAATTCCTGAATTTATGAGATTCAATATTGTAGAGAGTGAGGTGCGAAATGTCTGTTAATACACAATTTACGAAAGAAAATCTGGATATATGTCTGAAGGAGCTTGCAAAAGAATTTCGAAAGCGTAATGGAAATAAAATGCCGGCAGAGGTCATACTGATCGGTGGTGCTTCAGTTCTTATCAACTATGGATTTCGAGAAATGACATATGATATGGATGCCATTATCCAGTCGTCGAGTGCTATGAGAGACGCAATCTCTTTGGTTGGAGATAAACTGGGACTTCCATATGGATGGCTCAATACGGATTTTATGAAAACAGCATCTTATACGCCAAAGCTTGCGAGATACTCAAAGTACTATAAAACCTTCTCTAATATTCTTCAAATCAGAACAATATCAGCAGAATATCTTGTGGCTATGAAGCTGATGGCTGGTAGGCAGTATAAGAATGATCTATCCGATGTCGTTGGTATCTTAATTGAACAGGAAGACAGAGGAGAACCCTTAACCTTTGAGATCATTAAGAAGGCGGTTGAGGATCTATATGAAAGTTATGATGCTGTTCCGGAGAATTCACAAAGATTTATAGAAGCAATCTACGAAAAGGATGATCTGAAAGAATTCTACAGACAGTGCCGTGAAATGGAACTGGAAAATAAGGATATCCTTGTTGAATTTCAAGATGATTACCCTGGAGTCCTGAATGGTGATAATCTGGCTGATATTTTAAGGGCTGCAAGAGAGAAGAAGAACAAAACAACGTTTGAATTAGAGATAGAAAAAGAAAACTGAAGAAATAGTGTGTTACAAATTGAAAAATTGAATATATAGACACGCGAAGAGCTGTTGATTGGCAAGTATAGCCAATGCAACGGCTCTTTTTTTGTGCAGAATTGCTGAAATAAAATTTTCTCTCAAAACAGCCTAAACATTTTCCGACTTTTTTGTATTTAGAAGGCGAGAAGGATA
>JAKSSF010000038.1 GCA_024403235.1 Lachnospiraceae bacterium
ACCGGAAAAATTTGTGTCATTGGTTCCAAGATTCAGGAAGAGGCTTTGGCAGAATTATTTGGAATTTAAGGGTAGAACAGAAATAGCATAGAAGGAGAGAAAACCATGTTACCGGTGTATTTAATCAATGGTTTTTTGGAAAGCGGAAAAACAGAATTTATTAAATTTACCATAGAGCAGCCTTATTTTAGAAGCAGAAGAAATACCCTCTTACTGGTTTGTGAAGAAGGGGAATCTGAGTATGAAGAAAGATTACTTAAGAAAACCAATACCATTCTGGAATTGGTGGAGGATGCAAGCGACTTAACATCTCAGAGAATGCTGGAGTTGGAAAAGAAATATAAACCGGAGCGTATTATTTTGGAATACAACGGCATGTGGAATATGAAGGATATGAAGCTGCCTGTCCATTGGAAGGTGGAGCAGCAAATCACCATTATTGATGGTTCTACATTCCCCATGTACTATACCAATATGAAATCCTTAGTCGCAGAAATGGTTCGAAGATCAGAAATGATTATCTTTAATCGATGTGATGGTATCGAGGAAGATTTACCTGGTTATAAGAGAAATGTAAAAGCCGTAAATCCCAAAGCGGAGATTATTTTTGAAGGACGGGATGGAGAAATTGATGCTACCTTAGAGGAAGAGTTACCGTATGATTTGAATCAGTCGGTAATAGCATTAGATGATTCCTGCTTCGGCGTTTGGTATTTGGATGCTATGGATCATTTGGATCGTTATGTGGGTAAAACCATTTCTTTTGTGGCTCAAGTGTTACGACCCAAGAATTTCCCCAAAGGTTATTTTGTACCGGGACGTTTGGCTATGACCTGCTGTGCAGATGATATGGCATTTCTTGGCTATGCTTGTGAATATGAAGAGGCTGGCGCATTAAAAGAAAAAAGTTGGGTTCAGGTAACCGCAGTAGTAGCGAAAGAGTACTTTGCAGACTACCAAGGAGAAGGACCTATTTTGAAAGCCAGCAAGGTAGAGGCTTGTAAAGCACCTAAGGAAGAAGTGATTAGTTTTACGTAAGGAACAGATAACTGCCCGATTGCATTTCGAGCAGTTATTTTTTGTTGCAAAAGCCCATCCAAAAGGGGCCTATGGAAATGGGTAACGAAAGAGATTGGAAAACCAGATGGAAAAAGAAGATATTTTATTGCAAAAGCGTTTTGCAGAATTGGCAAGACGATCCTTTGAACAGAATATATACACCTTTACAGATTTTCTTTCCCTACCGGAACAAACCTGTTTGTTTCAGATGGAAAGAGAATTGCAGTATGCCGGCATCACTGCTTTTGGAGGACATGAAAGTTGTGATAGAAAAATTGTTCGCTTTGGAAAGGTAGAAAACTTAGGGTATGAAGAACCCTTTCCCATTGTGTGTTTACAAATCGCTCCCTTATTGGAAAAGTTTGGTCAAACCCTTTCTCATAGGGACTACTTAGGGGCATTGATGAACTTAGGCATAGAAAGAGCTACCTTAGGAGATATTTTTATCAAAGGAAAAAATGGCTACCTGTTTTGTCAGGAGAAAATGGTGGAGTATATTACAGAAAATTTGACCCAGGTCCATCATACCCATGTAAAAGTGTTGCCCTTACAGACCATAGAAGAGTTCCAACCGGAAGAGCCTGTGACAGAGCATGTTACGGTGGCATCGGTCCGTTTGGATAGTGTGATTGCAAAAGTGTATTCCTTATCCAGAACCCAAAGTCTGGAATTATTTCGGGCAAAAAAGATTTTTATAGATGGGAAGCAGTGCGAAAACAATTCTGTAACGCCCAAGGAAACCCAAATGGTTTCGGTACGAGGCTTTGGAAAATTTCAGTATATGGGATTGAATCATACCACGAAAAAGGGAAAGCAGGATGTGGTGGTAAAAATCTATCGATAAAAGAACTTTGAGAGAAAGGTTTGAAGAATCGGGATTCTCGTGTTATGATAGGAAACAGCCTTTGCAAAAAAGACTTTTTGAAACCTAAAAATAGGAGAAATGCATGTTAGATTTTTTAGTAGATGCTTTCATAGATAGTTGCAAACTATTGCCCTTTTTGTTTTTGACTTATTGGGTGATGGAATATATTGAACATAAGACCGGAGATAAGACAAAGCTTGCTTTGGAAAAAAGCGGCAAATGGGGCCCTGTAATCGGCAGTCTCTTGGGTGTCATTCCCCAATGCGGTATGTCTGCTGCTGCAGCCAATCTGTATGCCGGCAGAATGATTACAAAAGGAACTTTATTAGCCATTTTCTTATCTACCTCAGATGAAATGTTGCCGGTGATGATTTCCAGGGCAGCAGGCGGCAAATTGATTGGGCAGGTGCTTTTGTGGAAAGTGTTGGTTGCCCTTTTAGCAGGGTGCCTCGTTGATGGATGGCTTCATAGGAAAGGGAAAAAGCCGGAGGAGATGGATATTCATGGTCTGTGTGAAAAAGTGCATTGCCATTGTGAGCATAGTCTGTTTCGCTCTGCTCTCAATCACACCCTGCATATTTTCATTTTTATTTTAATTATTTCCTGCTTCTTAAATGGGCTGATTGCATGGATTGGTGCAGATACTTTGGCAACTTTTATTTCCGATAGAATGATTTTAGGACCGGTGGTAGCGGGAGTGATAGGACTGATTCCAAACTGTGCCGCTTCCGTAGCCTTAACCCAGTTGTATCTGGATGGCTTTTTAAGCTTTGGCTCTATGATGGCAGGGCTTTTGGTAGGAGCCGGTGTAGGGGTATTGGTACTGCTTCGTGTTAATCATGATAAAAAAGACAATTTAAGGCTGATAGCCACTCTGTTTTCTATTGGTGTAGTAGCCGGAATTGTTTTCAATTTCTTCTGGTAAAATTTTGCTTTTTCGCTTTTTTATTTAGGGGAAATATGCTATCATTGTAACAGTGAAAAGACAGTACGAAATGCATCCAAATCAGGATGCTGTAATGAAAAGGAGGCAAACTATGACTGCAAAAGAATGTATCTTAACAAGACGCAGTATCCGTCAGTTCCAGGATACCCCCATTGATCATGAAGTATTGAACGGCATTATCGAAACAGCTTCTTATGCTCCCAGTTGGAAGCATACACAGATTGTTCGTTATATTGCGATTGAAGGCGAATTAAAAGAAAAGGTTGCTGCTTGCACTTCTGCATATCCCAGAAATGGTGAAATTATGAACAATGCACCAATGGTAATTGCAGTGACTATGATTAAAAATAGAAGTGGTTTTGAGAGAGATGGTTCTTTCTCTACCCCCAAAGGAACCGGTTGGCAGATGTTTGATGCAGGTGTTGCATCACAGACTTTCTGTTTGGCAGCTAGTGAGCAAGGTATCGGCTCCGTTATTATGGGTATCTTTGATGAAGCAGAAGTATCTGCTGTATTAAATATTCCGGAAGAAAGAGAATTGGTTTGCTTGATTCCTATTGGGTATCCTGCAGAAACACCAAATGCTCCCAGACGTAAACCGGTTGAAGAATTAGTGACATATATGTAAATACTTAATAGGTAATGGATACATCATCCATTACCTATTTTTTATAAAACCACCAGGAGGGATAGAAAAATGCGACATTTAATGACACCATTGGATTTTTCAGTGGAGGAATTGGACCAGCTATTTGATTTGGCCAATGACATTGAAGCAAATATGGAAAAATATGCACATTGTTGTGCAGGGAAAACCTTGGCAACCTGCTTTTATGAGCCCAGTACCAGAACAAGATTGAGCTTTGAAGCAGCCATGTTAAATTTGGGAGGCAATGTATTGGGCTTTTCCGAAGCCAGCTCTTCTTCCGCAGCAAAAGGAGAAAGCGTATCTGACACCATTCGTGTCATTTCTGCCTATGCCCATATTTGTGCCATGCGCCATCCAAAGGAAGGTGCGGCTTTCGTGGCAGCCAGCAAATCCAGAATTCCAGTGATTAACGCAGGAGATGGTGGTCATCAGCATCCCACTCAGACCTTAACCGATTTGTTGACCATTCGCTCCTTGAAAGGCAGATTGGATAATTTTACCATTGGTCTTTGCGGAGATTTGAAATTTGGTCGTACTGTTCATTCCTTGATCAATGCGTTGACTCGCTATGAAAATATTCATTTTGTATTTATCTCTCCGGAAGAACTTCGAGTACCGGAATACATAACAGAAAGCTTACGAGAAAAGGGCATTAGTTATGAAGAAGAAACCAGACTGGAAGATGTGCTTCCTAATCTGGATTTACTGTATATGACAAGAGTACAAAAGGAACGTTTCTTCAACGAAGAAGATTATGTTCGCTTGAAAGATTTCTATATCTTGAATAAGAAAAAGATGAAATTGGCAAAGGAGGATATGCTAGTGTTACATCCCCTTCCTCGTGTCAATGAAATCTCTGTAGAAATCGACGATGATCCCAGAGCAGTATATTTTAAGCAGGCACAATATGGTGTATATGTCAGAATGGCATTGATTATGACCTTGTTAAATATCACGGCATAGGGTGGCATAGCATATTCATAGAATTCATATTGGAATAATTGCAATAAAAATTGGTTAATAGGAGAACATAGTATGTTAAACGTTGGAAAAATAGAGGAAGGCTTTGTATTAGACCATATCCCTGCAGGAATGAGCTTAGCTATTTATCATCATCTGCATTTGGCAGATTTGGATTGTACAGTAGCCATTATCAAAAATGCGAAAAGCAATAAAATGGGAAAAAAAGATATCTTAAAGGTAGAATGTGATATTGATAAGCTGCATATGGATGTTTTGGCGGTGATCGACCACAATATTACAGTAAATGTGATTAAGGATGGGGAAATTGTAGAGAAAAAGGATTTGGTACTCCCTAAAGAAATCAAGAATGTCATTCGTTGTAAAAATCCCAGATGTATCACTTCTATCGAACAGGAGCTGCCCCATATTTTTGTATTGGCTGATGAAGCAAAAGAAGTGTATCGTTGCAGATACTGTGAAGAAAAATTCGATAAAAGAACCTTCCGTTGGATTTAATACAGATTTGTGTTACACTGTTAGTCAGAAACGATGCCCTGCAGTCTCATGAAAGAATGGACAGCGGTGCGATAGAACTTGCAATAGAAAGGGGACGCTATGGCCGGATTTTTAGAAAGAAAACGTTGGGTATTGTTTGCTTTGCCCTTTACCTTTACCACTTATGAAGTGAAAGAGGATATGATTACCATTGACTCCGGATTTTTCAGAAAGGTGGAAAATGATTGTTATATGTATAAGGTGCAGGATGTGCAGTTGACTGCTACCTTGGGAGAGAGATTATTTGGACTGGGAACGGTGGTTTGCTTTACCGGTGATACGACCAATCCACAGTTGAAATTGCAGCATATTAAAAATGCGAAAGTCATCAAGAATTATATTTTGGATGCAGCAGAAGAAGCCAGAATGAAGCGCCGTGTGATTGCAACCATGGATGTAGGCACTGTGTCTGCCGATATAGATATAGATTAAAACACGAGAAGGCTATGACATAAGGGAATAGAACGCTTGGGGAGATATTGTAATAGACAGTATCTCCTTTTCTTTCCTAAAATGAAAATACAAGAGAACTGTTTGACCTTTCCCAAATAGTTTCATAGGCAGGAAGAAGTAAAATGAAATACGAAGAAGCAATCGACTATTTAGAATCCAGAAATCAATATGGTATTGTCCCCGGATTGGATACCATGAAAAGTCTGTTAGAGGCTTTGGAAAATCCGGAGGAGAAGCTGCAGTTTATTCATATTGCAGGCACCAATGGAAAAGGATCCTTATTGGCATTTCTGTCCACTATTTTGGCAGAAAACGGCTATACTACGGGACGATATCAATCCCCCACCATAGAAGAGTATCGCGACCGATTTCAGGTCAATGGAAAAACTATTTCCAAAAAGGATTTGACTGCTTTAGTAGAACAGATAAAACCGGTGATTGACGGGCTGGATGAGAAAGGCATTCATCCGACTTCTTTCGAGTGTGAAACTGCTTTGTCCTTTTTGTATTTCGTCCAAAAGAAGTGCCAGTATGTGGTTTTAGAGACCGGCATGGGTGGATTAATGGATGCCACCAATGTGGTACAGAATACAAAGCTAGTGATATTTTCCCGCATTAGTATGGACCATGTGCAGTGGCTGGGAAACAGTTTAGAGGAAATCGCCTATCAAAAGGCAGGCATTATAAAAACTGGCTGCAGGGTGGTCTCCATGTTTCAGGAGCCATCTGTAGAAGCCGTGTTAAGAAAACAGGCAGAAGAGCAGAACGCTGTAGGAATCAAGTTTTTACAACAGAAGGAAATAAAAGGTGTACATTACGGTTTGGCAAAACAGAGTTTTTCCTATGGGAAGTATGCCAAAATGGAGATTTCATTGGCAGGCACCTATCAGATCGAAAATGCGGCCTTAGCGTTACTGGCAGTAGAAGCATTGCAAGACCTTGGCTGTAAGTTAACGGAAACCAAAATCCGAAAAGCCATGTGGGAAACCAAGTGGTCTGGAAGATTCCAGGTGCTTTCGAAAAAGCCTGTTTTTGTGGTGGACGGAGCCCACAATGCAGAGGCAGCCTTACGGTTTCGGGAGACTGTACAGTTTTATTTTACAAATAAGCGTATTATTTATATAATGGGAATGTTTAGAGACAAAGACTGTGAGCAGGTGGTTGCCAGCACAGTGGATTTGGCAGATCAGATTATTACCACCTCCGCTGGTGGCAGCAGAGCTCTAAGCAGTCTGGAAATGGCAGAGTACATTCGCCCCTACAATCAAAATGTGACAGCAGCGGATTCTGTGGAGGAAGCGGTAGAACTGGCGTATTTACTGGCCGGCAAGGATAAAGATACTGTCATAATCGCATTCGGATCCTTGGCCTATTTGGGACGATGTATGGAAGCAGTGAGACTGCGCAATAAATAGTAATTGGTTGAAATAAAAGAGGCAGAGCAATGATAGATAAAAGTAAAATTGAAGCCGGAGTGAAATTGTTATTAGAGGGCATTGGTGAGGATTTAACCAGAGAAGGGTTAGTTGGCACACCGGAAAGAATTGCCCGCATGTATGAAGAAATTTTTGCCGGTATGGAGCAAAGCCCCAAGGAGCATTTGGAAAAGAAGTTTACAGAGAATAGTGCAGGACAGATGGTACTGGAAAAGGACATTTCCTTTTATTCCATGTGTGAGCATCATTTGGCCCCCTTTTTTGGCAAGGTACATATTGCCTATGTGCCAAACAAAGAGGTAGTAGGGATTAGCAAGCTTGCCAGAACCGTAGAAGTGTACGCCAAAAGACCACAGCTGCAGGAACGACTTACCAATCAGATTGCTGACGCCATTATGGAATATTTGGCGCCTCAAGGGGTAATGGTGATGATAGAAGCAGAACATACCTGTATGACTATGCGTGGGGTGAAAAAGCCCGGTACCAAAACCGTTACTTATGTGACAAAGGGATGCTTTGCACAAAATGATTCTTTGAAGCAGGACTTTTTGCAGATGGTAAAGGGCTAACTGGAAGGGGGAAGAAAGCAGCATGAAGCGAGTAGAGAAAATTCTTTCCCATCCTGGATTTCGGGATTCGATAGAAAAATTAGAACAATTGGAAGCAGACCGGGAGTACTGTAAGCATGACCTGGCTCATTTTTTAGATGTTTGTCGCTTGGCTTCCCTAAAAAATAGAAAAGAAAACAGAAACATTTCGGAGGACCTGATTTATGCAGCCGGCTTACTTCATGATTTGGGAAGAGTGCTGCAGTACAAAGAAGGCTTAGACCACAATATTGGGAGCGCAAGACTTGCCAAAGAAATTTTACCGGAATGTGGATTTGACTCAGAGGAAATCTGTCAGATAGAGGAGGCAATTTTGGGACACAGACAGACCCAAAAGGAGACTTCCAATGTGCTGGCAGATTTGTTGTATTACGGAGACAAGGAAAGCAGAATGTGTGGCTTTTGTAAAAGTCAGGAGACCTGCTATTGGCCGGAAGAGAAGAAATATCGTCCCTTTGTTGGATAAATGGAAGCGAAAAGATATCGCCGGCAGAGTTGAGTAAGATATAAGACAGGAGAGGCAGTAATGCAAATAGGAAAATGGGATTTTTCGAAGCAAAATCATACCTATGTGATGGGCATTTTGAATGTCACACCGGATTCTTTTTCCGATGGGGGAAAATACAATCAGTTGGATCAAGCCCTGTTCCATGTGGAAGAAATGATAGCAGAAGGCATGGACATATTGGATATTGGTGGAGAATCCACCAGACCGGGATATGAGAAAATTTCCGATGAAACAGAAATAGAACGAGTTTTACCTGTGATTGAAGTAGTGAAAAAACGCTTTGATGTACCGATTTCTTTGGATACCTATAAGTCAGCGGTAGCTCATGCCGGTATTCAGGCAGGAGTGGATTTGATTAATGATATCTGGGGCTTAAAGGCAGACCCTGCTATGGCGTCCGTAATCGCCCAAGGACAGGTAGCCTGTTGCCTAATGCACAATCGGGAAGAAGCAGTGTATACAGACTTTACCAAGGAGATAATAGCGGATTTGCAGGAATGCTGTGATCTTGCGAAGCAGGCCGGCATTGCAAAAGACCGCATTGTATTAGATCCCGGTGTGGGCTTTGGGAAAACTTACGAACATAATCTGCAGGCCATTCGAGAATTAGAACAGTGGAAGACACTAGGGTATCCGTTATTATTGGGAACTTCCCGAAAATCTGTGATTGGTTTAACCTTGCAAAATCAGGCAGCAGAAAGAGATTTGGGCACTGCTATCACCACTGCGTTGGCGGTACAAGCAGGCTGCCTGTTTGTGCGGGTACACAATATCAAAGCCAATGTGGAAGCAATTCAGATGATGGAGGCGATTTTGTATGGATAAAATTACCATCAAAGGGCTAGAGGTCTATGCCTATCATGGTGTCTTTCCGGAAGAAAAAAGAGAAGGACAAAAATTTTATATCAATGCCAATTTATATTGCGACCTTTCCAAACCGGCTGCCACGGACCACTTAGAGGATTCTACTCATTACGGCTTGGTTTGTGAGCAGATTACCAAATCAATGACAGCCACATCCTATGATTTGATAGAAAAAGCCGCAGGCACTGTGGCAAAGGATATTTTGCTGCATTTTCCCTTGGTAAAAGGAGTAGAAATCGAAGTGCAAAAACCAGAGGCTCCTATCGGGCTGCCTTTTGAAACGGTTTCTGTTACCCTGGAAAAAGGCTGGCACAGAGTGTATGTGGCCTTTGGTTCCAATCTGGGTGAACGGGAAAAATTAATTCAGGAAGCCCTAGACGAAATCAAGGCGCAAGACTTTGTTCGAGATATGGTGAGTTCTTCCTTTGTAATCTCCAAACCCTATGGTGGTGTGGAGCAGGGAGATTTTGTGAATGGGGTTTGTGGCTTTGATACCTTTTTGACCCCTTGGGAACTGTTAGAATTTTTACAAAGCCTGGAACAAAAGGCCCACAGAGAACGATTGATTCACTGGGGCCCCAGAACATTAGATTTAGATATTTTATTTTACGAAGATCTGATTTTGGATAGTCCGAATCTGGTGATTCCTCATAAGGATATGAAAAACAGGGATTTTGTATTAACACCCTTAAAGGAAATCGCGCCTTTTTTTAGACATCCTATTACCCGAAAAACGGTGGAAGAGATGGAAACCGAATTAGTCCATCGAAATACCCAAGAAGGTACTTACATTTACGGGACCGTGTAAGCTTTGTTTGTAAATAGGACTATCCTGTCCAAAAGGATAGAAGTACACATATTGTGAAGTCATATTGATATTTTCATAGTTGCCGGCGGCTACCATTTCCAATCCGGTGCCGTCCGTGCGTACACGCATCAGGGCTGGTTCATCTCCAACCGTTCTTTGGTAATATACCCAGCCATCCCCTACATTAAAGGTGTCCACACGATCATAAGAAAGCACTTCTTCTGTCTGATCCATAAGAGAGTAGCGGTGCAGTTCATAAGTTGTTTCCAAATCCATAAAATAAATATAGCCATTGTCATACACCGGATTCCAAAGATTATGCTGCCAAATGGTTAAATTATCGCCTGTATTGGTATCATAAGCATATAAGTAATGATCCTTGTCATCCCCGTTGTAATACATCATTCCACCGGCTACAGAAGCAGGATTGACAAAATAGGGGAAAATAGTTTCTTCAGAGGATTTATCTGTGGCGATACGATCTAAGGTAGTGCCGGTTTTGGCGGTGTAATGCTGATAATACAGATTATCTCCCACTAAAGTAATGGTGGCAGCAGGGTCTCTTCGTAAGCAAAACATATCCTGTCCGTTTGACTTACAGCGATATACACCGGTGGTATTTCGTACAAAGCCCAAACCGGAGCCTTTCCCTACACTTTTTTGATAAAAATATAAGTAGTCTCCCCCTGCATTGATTGATTCAATTCCTACTTTTCCTAATTTTTTGATGTTTGTCTCGTCCGGATTCATAGAGTACAAGGTGTTTTGATCATTTCCATTGGAGAAATAGACCACTCCATCTTTTTCACAAAACAGACCTTTGTTGTTTAGATTTCCACCGGTATTTCCTATGGTACCGGGTTCGTTTGCCGGAATCTTACCGGAGCGAAAGGCTAGAAATCCCACAACTCCTATGGCAAGTACCATGACGATGATAACCAATGTATTTCTTAGTGTGCTGCTCATACTTTTATTCCTTTCAAAATCCTTTATAAAAGACCATTCCTTCGAATGGGATTTTCTTTCTCCTTCTAGTATAAAAGGATAGATACTTGCTATCAAGAAAAATTTGCGATACACTGAGATTTGTAAAACTAGGTGGGAATATTTCCCGTGAAAAAGGTGGATTTTTATGGAAGATTTGAAGCAGTTACGAGAGCAATTAGATGAAATAGATAAAAAAATCGTGGAATTATACGAAAAGCGTATGGAGGTTTCCAAAGGGGTGGCACAGTATAAAATGTCCACCGGGAAACCGGTCTTGGATCGGACCAGAGAAGAAGAGAAGCTGCGTAAGGTAATGGCAGCTACCCATACAGATTTTAATAAACAGGGGGTAAAGGAACTGTTTGAACAAATTATGTCAACCAGTCGAAAGCTGCAATATCAGATGCTTATGGATGGACAGAACTTGCGCTTGCCGTTCCAGGCTGTTCCAAGTCTTATGGAAGGTAATATCCGCGTGGTATTTCAGGGAGCAGAAGGGTCTTATTCTCAGGCCGCTATGGAACAGTTCTTTGGAGAAGAGGTGGATAGCTTCCATGTAGATACCTTCCGTCAGGCTATGTGTTCTTTAGAAGAAGGACGAGCAGATTATGCTGTGCTTCCGATTGAAAATTCCACCGCAGGAATTGTCAGTGAAATATATGATTTGTTGGTAGAGTTTGAAAACTATATTGTAGGAGAACAGATTATCAAAATCGAGCATTGCTTGCTTGGGACCAAAGAGGCAACCCTTTCGGATGTTCAGACCGTCTATTCTCATCCCCAATCCTTAATGCAGTCGGCAGGTTTCTTAAATGACCATCCCCAGTGGAAACAGGTCAGCCTGTTAAACAATGCGTTTGCAGCTAGGAAGGTAAAGGAAGAGGGAGATAAAACCCAGGCAGCCATTGCCAGTGAAAAAGCGGCCCAGATTTATGATTTGCAAATTTTACAAAAGGGTGTGAACCAGGCAGATAATAACAGTACCAGATTTATTGTGGTAACGAATAGGAAAATCTTTTTGGAGAATGCGGAAAAGATCAGCCTTTGTTTTGAGATACCACATCAAAGCGGTTCTCTGTATCATATCCTTTCTCATTTTATTTATAATAACTTGAACATGACCAAAATTGAATCCAGACCAATCCCAGAAAGAAACTGGGAATACCGATTCTTTATAGATTTCGACGGTAATTTAAAGAGCAGTGCAGTACGAAATACCCTCCGTGGATTGCGGGAAGAAACTACCAATATGAAGATATTGGGAAATTATTAAGATACTGAAAATTACGAAAAAAATCATTCAGACAGATGAAATAGAAGTTGCAAGAAAGGACAAGCAATGAGCTTAAAAATGTTTGCTGCCATAGATGTAGGTTCTTATGAATTGACCTGCAAGATATTTGAATATTCTCCCAAGAATGGAATGAAAGCGGTAGATGTGATTCATCACAGATTGGCTTTGGGAAATGATACCTTTGCTACCGGAAAGGTAAGTCAGGAAAAGGTCAATGAGTTATGCAAGGTGTTACAGGACTTTTCCCAGATTATGAAAAGCTATGGGGTAGAGGCTTATAGGGCCTACGGAACCAGTGCTATCAGAGAAACAAAAAATGCCACCATTTTGTTGGACCAGATTGCCCAACGAACCGGCATTCGAATTGGCACCATCAGTAACTCTGAACAACGGTTTTTAGGGTATAAAGCCATTGCCTCCAAAGGAGAAGACTTTAATCAGACTATTGAAAAAGGTACAGTCATTTTAGATATCGGTGGAGGCAGTATTCAGATTTCCTTATTCAATAAGGATACCCTGATGGCTACCCAGAATTTGAAATTGGGGGTGCTTCGTTTACGAGAGTCCCTTTCCAGAATAGATGTGGTGCCTTCCAAACAGGATTCTTTGCTGGAAGAAATGATTTCCGCCCAGTTATCTGTGGTGAAAAAAATGTATATGAAGGACAAAGAAATAGAAACTATCATTGTGGTAGACGATTATGTTCCAAACCTTTTGCAGCAACTGGACCAGCCGGAAGGCAAAAAGGGATTTTTGTCTTTAGAGCAATTTGAGGACTATTGGAATGAAATGCATACTACTTCTGTAGAGGTACTTTCCAAGAAATACGGTATGCCGGAGGAAAACATTGGATTGTTGTCCATTTCTTCCGCTGTGATTCGTCGTCTTGCTAAGATGATGGAAGCCAAGCAGCTTTGGGTGCCCGGTGTTACCCTTTGTGATGGTATTGGGTATGAATATGGCGAAAGCAAAGGCTTATTAAAGCCGGATCATGATTTTGAACAGGATATTGTGGCCTGTGCGCAGAATATCAGTAAACGCTACATGGGTAGTAAAAAGCGTGGTGAAACCCTAGAAAAGATTACCACCAATATTTTTGATCATATGAAAAAAATCCATGGCATGGGAGACAGAGAGCGGTTACTACTTCGCCTGGCAGCTATTCTACATGACTGTGGAAAATACATTAGTATGTCTAATTTAGGAGAATGCTCCTACAACATTATTCTTTCTACGGAAATTATTGGATTGTCCCACAGAGAGCGTGAAATTCTGGCAAATGTGGTGAAGTTCAATCATGTAGAATTTGTGTATGAAAATGAAATTGGAAGAGAAACGGATTTGAGTAAAGAAGATTATCTCTTGATTGCAAAGCTGACGGCTATTTTGAAAGTGGCCAATGGCTTGGATCGTAGCCATAAGCAGAAATTTAAGGATACCCAGGTTAGCTTGAAGGATAATACCCTAGTATTTACAGTTGCCACAGCAGCAGATATTTCCTTGGAAAAAGGCTTGTTTTCAGAACGAGCAGCCTTTTTTGAAGAGGTGTATAATATGAAGCCTGTGATTAAACAAAAGAAGTTAATGGACTGTGTCAAGGTTTCGTAGAAAACTTGACATGTAGCGTCATCGCTTGCCGAAGGCAAATATAAATGCGATGACGTTCCAGAAGAAGGGAAATAGCAATGAGTGAACAAAAGAATTTTCATAATCCGGAATACTTTTTTAATCGAGAATTAAGCTGGATTCTGTTTAATAAGCGTATTTTAAATGAAGCCAGAGACAAACAGATTCCCCTATTTGAACGATTAAAATTTTTAAGTATTACAGCCTCCAATTTGGACGAATTCTTTATGGTTCGTGTGGCGTCCCTAAAGGATATGATAAATGCAGGCTATAAAAAGCCGGATATTGCCGGTATGACCCCGAAGGAGCAGTTGGCAAAGGTAAATGAGGCTACCCATGAGTTGGTAAATAGCCAGTACTCCACCTATAATCGCTCTTTGCTTCCACTGTTAAAGCAAAATGGACTGCAGTTAGTGGAAAAGCATGAGGATTTGAGTGAGAAACAGGGCCAGTTTGTGGATCAGTTTTTTATGGAAAATGTGTACCCTGTACTAACTCCCATGGCAGTGGACTCCTCCAGACCATTCCCCTTGATTCGAAATAAGTCCTTAAATATTGGGGCTTTGATGCAGGATAAGAAGGGAAAGAAGGAGATAGAATTTGCCACCGTTCAGGTGCCAAGCGTATTGCCCCGTGTCATTCCTATTCCGGGAGAAGAAGGTCTGATGACCATTATTCTGTTGGAAGAAATCATAGAGAGAAATATTCAAAAACTGTTTTTGAATTACGATATTATTTGCACCCATCCGTTCCGTATCATGCGTAATGCGGATCTTTCCATTGACGAAGAAGAAGCAGCAGATTTGTTAAAGGAAATTGAAAAGCAGATCAAAAAGAGACAGTGGGGGGAGGCTATTCGTTTGGAAGTAGAAGCCTCCATGGACAAACGCCTGTTAAAACGGTTGCGCAAAGAATTAGAGGTGGAAGAAGAGGATATTTATCGCATTGATGGTCCTTTGGATTTGACCGTTTTGATGAAAATCTATGGGTTAGATACCTTTTCCCATTTGAAGGTAGGAAAGCATATCCCTCAGCCGGTACCAAGATTACCGGAGGGTTGTGATATTTTTGAAGAAATTCGAAAAGGGGATGTATTAATGCATCATCCTTACCAAACCTTTACACCGGTAGTGGATTTTATCCGTCAGGCTGCTAAGGATGAACAGGTTCTGGCCATTAAACAGACCTTATATCGTGTCAGTGGTAATTCTCCTATCATTGCAGCACTTGCACAGGCCGCAGAAAACGGCAAACAGGTTTCTGTATTGGTAGAGTTAAAGGCCCGTTTTGATGAAGAAAATAATATTGTTTGGGCGAAGAAATTGGAGCAGGCAGGCTGTCATGTTATTTATGGTCTGGTTGGTCTAAAGACTCATAGTAAAATTACTTTGGTGGTTCGCAAGGAAGAGGATGGTATTCGCCGATATGTACATTTGGGTACCGGAAATTATAACGATGCTACCGCAAAGCTTTATACAGATATCGGTCTCTTGACCTGTAACGAGGCCATTGGAGAAGATGCTACCGCAGTCTTTAATATGTTGTCCGGCTATTCTGAACCGGCAGCTTGGAATAAATTATCTTTGGCGCCTTTGTGGTTAAAGGATCGGTTTATTAGTTTGATTCAAAGAGAAGCGGCATTGGCCGAAAATGGTAGGCCGGCACTGATCAAGGCAAAAATGAACGCCTTATGCGATCCGGATGTGATTGCCGCATTGTATGAGGCATCTTCCAAAGGGGTGCAAATTGATTTAGTAGTGCGTGGTATTTGCTGCTTGAAGGTAGGCATTCCGGGGATTAGTGAAAATATTCGAGTTCGTTCTATCGTTGGAAATTTCTTGGAGCATGCCCGTATTTATTACTTTGGCAATGATGGTAAGCCGGAAGTATATTGTGCTTCTGCAGACTGGATGCCAAGAAACTTAGAGCGCCGTGTAGAAATTCTTTTCCCTATAGAAGCAGAGGAGCCTAAGGCACAGGTACTGCACATTTTAGAATGCCAGTTAAAGGATACCTTAAAGGCCCATGTAATGTTGCCTGACGGCACCTATGAAAAGATAGACCGTAGAGGTAAAGAAGCCTATAGTGCCCAAGAAGGCTTTATGGAGGAAGCAAAGCTGATTGCGTTGCCGGAAAAAGAACCTGCCAAGCAGCGTGTATTTGTGCCTAAGACACAGGTATAGTGGGGACGGTCCTAATTATACGGACAAGTGTACTTTGGCATAAGATACAACAAAAATTGACACTAGGAGAATATTTTGAAACAGCGAAAATTGATTTTGGCCTCTGGGTCCAGCAGGCGAAAAGAATTGTTAGAACAGATTGGATTAGAATTTGTTGTCCTACCCAGCCAATGTGAAGAAGTGATTACCAGCACTAGTCCGGAACAGGTGGTGCAAGAATTGGCCTTACAAAAGGCACAGGATGTGGCAGCAAGACAAACAGAAGGCATTGTGCTTGGCTCGGATACGGTAGTGGCATATGATGGGAAAATATTAGGAAAGCCTGCTACGAAAGAAGAAGCAATAGAAATGCTAACCATGCTGCAAGGCAATACCCATCAGGTCTATACAGGTGTAGCCTTAGTGGATTGTGAAAAAAAGGAAAACGCACCCAAGGTCTTTTGTGAACAAACAGAGGTTATAGTATATCCTATGACAGCGACAGAAATTCAGTCCTATGTAGACAGTGGGGACCCCATGGATAAGGCTGGTAGTTACGGCATACAAGGTGCCTTTGGAGCCTATATCAAGGGCATTCAGGGAGACTATTATAATGTAGTGGGCTTGCCGATAGGCAGAGTGTATCAGGAATTGAAGCAGATGAGTTGCTTTATGGATGGAAGCGAGAATTAGAGTATCTAAAAAAATAGAACAAAAGGAGCAAGGATATGTTTGATAAGAAGGTATTACAGGTATTTTTAGAAAACCAGGAGCAGTTATTTCCGGAGATCGTAGCAGATACGGAAGAAGAAGCGGAAGAGTTTTTGGAAGAAGTGATGGCTGTCGTAGTGAATTCGCCTGCAGAAGTATGGGAGTACTTTGACGAGCAGGGCGTAGATATGGAAGATGCAGACGAAACAGAAATTTTGGAAGCCGATGAGGTCTTTGCCATTGGGGATGGCAGATATTTGATTGTAGAAGGATAATTTTATTCCGTTTCAAACCCATGTATCCAGTCAGAACGGTAGTAGTAGATGCAATAAATAACAGAACTAATAAACCAAGTGACGGGATATACAATATACAAAAACCGAATGTCTCGGAAGAATTTCATGGTGATAGCAATAAATAGGACACGAATAAAGCACCATACAAAGAGCATTACAAACATAGGCACAAAAGCCTTTCCTGCACCGCGACATACAGAAGCAATGGCGTGAGAGTAGGACAGTAGGAAATAAAAGAATGCCTTATGTAAAATCTCCACTGCACCCAATGCAATAACATCTGCGTCTGCAGTAAAGAGAGAAAATAATTGGTGATTAAACACATATAATAATATGCCCATTAATTGGGCCAACACAACGGCGCCCCAGATTCCGAATCTGGCGCCGATTTTTGTTCTATCGTATTGACGAGCACCTAAGTTCTGGCTGACGAAGGTGGTAATAGCCATGTTGAAGCTCATAACCGGCAGGAATACAAAGCCTTCCAGTTTTGCATAAATTCCATGGGTTGCCATAGCAATCACACCAAAACTGTTAATCTGCGACTGTACCACAATATTGGCCAGACCAATGACAGAATTTTGTACTCCGGAGGGAATTCCGTATTGTACCATTTGAATCAGTTCGCTGCGATAAAAACGGATTTCTCGGATACGGATTGCCACAATACCGCCTTTTTTAATGAGACGAACAAAGCATAATACAACACTTAATATCTGAGAGATTACGGTGGCAAGGGCAGCAGACCAAACACCCAATCCTAAGATTCCTACAAAGAAATAATCCAATACTAGATTGGTGCAGGAAGAAATGACCAAGTAATAGAGAGGATGTTTACTGTCCCCCACAGCCATCATGATACCACGGCACATATTGTAGGTGGTTAAGGCCAGACCACCCAGAAAATACATACGAAAATAAGCGATAGCTTCCGGCATAACCTGAGGATCAGTATTGATGATTTTTAACAAAGCAGGGGTAAAAATATACCCGGCAGTGGTTAAAAGGACGCCGGAGCATAAAGCAAGAGCGATAGCAGTGTGTACCCCACGGTGCACACTTTTTTCATCACCACGACCAAATTCTCTGGAAAGAAGCACCCCAGCACCCATTGCCATACCGTCAAAAAAACTGGTAAAAAGAAAAATCAAGGAGCCGGAGGAGGATACAGCGGCTAACGCACCGGTCCCCAGATATTGTCCTACGATGATACTGTCTACTGTGTTATATAATTGTTGAAACAATTGGCTGATAAATACCGGAAAAGCAAATACCAAGATATGCTTATAAGGATTCCCAACGGTCATATTGTTTGCGCTGTTGTCGTTCATGTTTTATCCTTTGAAAAATGTTCTGGAAAACCACATTTCTTTTTACGGTCCAGTCTTTACGATACAAAAAAAAGAAGCATAGGTCAATCAGACTTTTCACAAAGAAATCGGGAATTTTTCGTAGTTTTTTGTCAAAAATATTTGAGGAAATTGGAAATGGTGTTACAATGGTGTGGTTTGAATCCCTTTCCGGGAAAAAGGGAAATAGATACGATATGAGAGAATCGCAATGAATCAGAAAAAAAGTGAAATACTTTGGCATATGTTGTTATCGGCAATCGCCCTGTTTTGGAATGGGTTTGGGATCCATTTGACCATTCGGGCAAACATTGGAGTGCACCCTTATGATGTGTTTAATATGGGCTTGTCCAATACCTTTGGCATATTATTTGGCACCGCTTCCGTATGTGTGGCCTTTAGTGTTTTGTTTATTGATATCTTATTAAAGGAGCCCATTGGAATTTCCATGTTTATAGATGCCATTGTAGTCGGAAAGGCAGTGGATTTTTTCAATTGGTTAGATATTATTCCGGTTTGCCATACCATCTATGCCAGTATTGGAATGATGCTTTTGGGGCTGACCATTATGGGCTATACCCAGTATTTTTATATGATTGCAGCCTTAGGCTGTGGTCCAAGAGATACTCTTCTGGTAGGCTTAAATAAACGCTGTAAGAAAGTACCTATTGGTGTGGTTAGCATAGGCATATTAAGTGCTGCAGCTTTTGGAGGCTATTTGATGGGAGGATCAGTTGGCATCGGTACCTTGATTTGTGCCTTTGGAGCAGGCCCTATTATGCAGCTTGCTTTTACCACCATGCATTTTGATGCCACAACCATGCAACATCAGAATTTGAAGGAAAGTTGGCAGGTATTTCATTCTGCTTCTTAGATAAATGGGAGAAGCGTATTGAAGCTGTTTTCCAAAACTATTTCGTGAAAGAAAATGCGACAAAAGAAAGTGTGACATAGTATGAAAATCTTATTTTCCATTATTATTTGTTTCCTGGCAGGGGCAGGTGCCGGAATTGGTACAGGCTTCGCAGGTATGAGTGCGGCAGCCATTATTGGTCCTATGTTGACCACCTTTTTAGGGGTGCCGGCGTATCAGGCTATCGGTGTTGGCTTGGCCAGTGATGTGTTAGCCAGCTCCATTAGTGCCTGGACCTATCATAAGAATAAAAATCTGGATGTGAAAAACAGTTTACCCTTGTTGATTTCTGTACTGGTGATGACGGTGGTTGGAAGCTTTGTAGCAAGCCTGTTACCGGAACGAGCCATGAGCAATACCACCCAGTTTGCTATGATATTTATTGGATTGCGCTTTTTATTAAAGCCTGTTACCACCACAAAAGAGCAGATGGAACAAATGGAAGCCAAAGAACGATTTAGGAAAGCAGTTCTAGGGGGGACCATGGTAGGCTTTATTTGTGGCTTTGTAGGCGCAGGGGGCGGTATGATGCTGTTATTTGTTCTCACCTCTTTCTTAGGCTATGCCATGCATATGGCAGTGGGAACCAGTGTATTTATCATGGCATTTACAGCCTTTACCGGTAGCGTTAGTCATGTAGTAATCGGTGGCATGCCGGATCAGTTTTTACTGGTCAGTTGCATTATTTTTACTTTAATTTGGGCAAGAATTGCGGCAAAACTTGCCAACAAAGCCAGCGCGGTAACCTTAAATCGTATTGTGGGTGTGGTAATGATTGTTACCAGCGTGGTAATCTTACTGGCCAATTATGTATTTCCACAATGGACTATTGGGTAAAATGTTATGCAGCATATCTTTGTGAACCAATATTTGAAAGAAACCTTTGGTTGTAAGGTATATAAACTAGCTCTAGATGGTGGATTTACCTGTCCCAATCGGGATGGCACAAAAGATACCAGAGGCTGTATTTTTTGCAGCGCAGGGGGTAGTGGGGAGTTTGCCTATCCGCCGGAAGAGATAAAAAAAGCTATTGATTTGGTACGAAAGAAAGTGCCAAAGGGTGGAAAATATATTGCCTATTTTCAAGCCTATACGGGGACCTATGGGGATGTTTCCAGAATGGAAAGCCTATACAAAAAAGTCTTGGAGCGAGAAGATATTGTGGCAGTATCCATTGCCACCAGACCGGACTGCTTGGGAGAAGATGTGCTGGCACTTTTGCAGGAACTAAACCAAATCAAGCCGGTATGGATTGAGCTTGGACTACAGACCATTCATGAGAATACGGCCCAATACATTCGAAGAGGATATGACCTATCGGTCTATGATAGAGCAGTACAAAATCTAAAGGATATCGGAATAGAGCAGATTATCACCCATGTGATTTTAGGGCTGCCGGGGGAAAGTAAAGAACAAATGCTGGCAACCGTGGATTATGTGGCGAAAAGCGGGGCGACCGGAATCAAACTGCAGCTTTTACATATCTTAAAGGGAACGGATTTAGAAAAGGAATATTTAGAAGGCAAGATAAAGGTTTTGGAGTTTGAAGAATATTTGGATATTCTCTCAGAATGCCTAGATATCATTCCAGAGGAGATGATTATCCACAGAATCACAGGGGACGGGGATAAAAAAATCCTGGTAGCCCCCTTGTGGAGTGGAGATAAAAAACGAGTGTTGAATGCCATCAATCGGATGATGGCAAATAAATAAGAAAAAAGAAAGGTCCGGATATCATCCGGACCAATGTTTTTTTTGTGCAAATTATAAGATGGGTTTACGCTTCAAATCCAATTAATATGGAGTGGGGTTCCGCGTAGTAACTGTCTAAGGCTCTGGTTTCCTGTACTTGGATTTTATCCTTGGTGTTGTCAAACCCAAAAGATTCTACAATAGCTTCTTTTAAAAGTAAGGCACCGGCGTAGTTGTTATTATGACCGATAATTACTTTGCCGTCAGTGTATCCACAGTTTGCCATATGTTTGATTAAACAAGGAATGGCTTTTTTATCTCCCCGTACTTTATCGGTGGATTCCAAAGTACCTTCGTCACTGGCTTTTCCTACAATACGAATACCCAACATACCGATACCCTTTGCTAGAATTGGATTTACCCTACCGTTACGTGCTAAGTTATCCAAGGAAGCAAGAGAGTAGTACAAATGGGTGGTTTTCTGATAGGCAGTAATCTGTGTATATATTTCTTCGTGAGATAATCCTGCTACAATTAAATCCCGCAACTTTTGGATTAATAATGTAATTTCCGGACCGGTAGATAAGCTGTCAATGACATAAACCTTACGGCCAGGATGATCGCCTTCATAAATTCCTTTTGCAGTATTGGCAGAAGAGTTGGAACCGGACAAGCCACCTGTAATGGTGGTACAAAATACTACATCATAGTCTTCAAAAGCATCAACCCAATCTCCAGGGCTGGGGCAAGTGGTAGAAGTCTTTCCTTTATGTAAAAATAGAGCATTCTGCATTTCTAACACATCCACATCTGCATCATCTGCAAAATCCTGCTCCCCTACAATAATGTGAAGAGGAACCACAGTAAATGGAACCTTATCTAAAGTCAAAATATCACAAGCAGAATCTGATACAATTTTCATTTTCATAATTATTTCCCGTCTTTCTGCGAAAGACACCAATGCGTCATGAAACAG
>JAKSSF010000039.1 GCA_024403235.1 Lachnospiraceae bacterium
ATATCGTATAGACTTACACCAGGATTCACAAATGAGCCATCTACTGCATACACATTTTTACGCACAAAGTGGGCCACATCTTCCCCATCTACATTAACACGATCCATCTCCTCCACTGCAGGTGTTGGTGTTGTATCTACTGCGGTAATATCCCATGTTTCTGCCAAATCTTCCTGATATAAATAAGATATCAAATTTTGCAATGTAGGATGCGTTGCACTGATACCTGTTCCTAATATCGAATGGATATTGGCATCATTCACAATGCACGCCATCGTATTATCTGCCACACGATTTAGAATATTATTTCTCAAATTCTTACTAATATCAGTTCCCGGAAGTTGTGCTATATAAAACAGTTTTACGCTATCTGAGAAGGTTTCCGTTCCACTGGAAGAAGCAATAATTCTGCTTAACTCATCACCATCAGTTGCTTTCAGGTTGTGTTTGATTGTTTCATCGTCCTGTTCGCCTGCATCCTTGGTCGTTACACTATACACATGAATTGGATAGTCTGCAAATGTATTGGTAGTATTATCTGCGCTTTCTTCAATACCAAATACCTGTGTTTTTAGCCATTCGTTATTAGATAGAATAATATATCTAAAAATTCTTAAATCTCCAACATCATCTCCAGTAACAGCAAGGCACTTAAACTGATCGATTTTAATATCCTTCTGCACAATTTCCTCTTGGGAATAGAAATTATACATAACATTCGAATCACCAACAAAAGCTTCCTCTTCGTCAGGAGCAACTTCTCCGTTATTTTCAGAGCCCTCTGTTTCATCTAGCAAATTAACTCCCAGCGTAAATCCTGCTTGATAAATTGGAATCTCTACTTCGCCTGAGGATTGCGTATACTCTTCATCTGGATAATAATATTCTACAATTCTGCCTTCTGAAGCATCACCATCTTCTGTAAATGTATAATCGTTCTCATTCTGATAATGCTCATACCCTGGATCGTAGGAATAGTCTTCCTCATAATCATAGGTATAATCATCTCCATATTCATACTCATCCCAAAATTCATCATACTCGTATTCATCATCTAAGTCTTCTTCTAATTCCCAGTCTCCTATATAGTTGGAATTCCAACCGCTTTGAAATTCAATGTGCATAGCTGCATCTGCTCTTGCCAAGCGGGCACCTACATATTCCATCTTGCCTTTCTCAGCATTCCACATATAGCATCCGGTAGCTTCTTCCATAGGCATAAAATACCCAATGACATCCGAATTAGACTCATCATTTGGATATTTCATAACCTCCAAGAATGCATTGTCCAAAATCTTGTCAAGCTGATTCGGTCGAACAAAATTCTCTCCAATAGATATTTTTAGCGGATATCCAGTAAGATCATTAATGTCTAATAATCCTGCATTTACCAATCCAGCAATAAGAGAATCTTTCTCCGTATTTATTTGAATGGAATCCTCTAAAGACGCAACCATCCAACTGGCAACAGATAAATTCTTCCAAAAGTTTGCAAAAGGTTCCTCTCCACCTACCATATAGGCAAGCTCTTCCTTACCAATATGTACCTGTCCCTCAGAAAACTGTGCAAACTCGTCTTTATCATCAAATAATACTGTCGGAAAACTTGATCTTTCCGAAATCAATTCCACGATATCAAAAGAATCCATGCTGGAAGCCTTTACTAAGTTTTTTGTATCTGAAAAAACATCCAGTGCCTGTACCGGTTTATGACTTGTTAAAGAAGTAGCAAGTAAGACTACTGCTAATCCTATAGATACGCCACCAGTTGCAATCTTTTTCAAATTTCCTTTCATAAACATTCCTCCGTCTATATTTTTATCCGTTGTAAGTATTATTTATCATAAAATAACTGATTTTATTACAATTACTCTATTTAGTATATCGAAGTATTCCATTGCACAATTTATAGGAAATCATTTCCATTTAGATTATTCTTTCCTTTTGATGTGCATACTCCAACTCATCATATCACTATACTTATAGTCTTCTCTATTTTATGACATTTTGACAAATTTGACAACTAAGTTCATAGAATTTTCACATTCAATAGTATAAAAAAGAACTATGTAAAAAATACATAGTTCTTTGTCTAGACTATTTATTCACAAGTTCGAATTTACCTGATTTATACAAATAACGAAGAGTTTTTCCACCTGGTGTGTCCACCATAATGCCCCATGTCTTAGACGGAACAGAATCGTTAACATAATATGTATATGTTATGCCATTGATGGTACGAGTTGAACCATTAGTAGGTAAGCTCTCATTATCTGCAGAGGCTGGGAACAAGCCTGACTTATCCCCCGGTACCGGTACATAACAATAGTTATATCCCTCAATGATAATGTTACTATTAAATACATGAATACTTAAGTTTCCTGTAACAGTACCTACATTTTTTAATGTAGCTTGAATGGTAGAGCCCTGATAATCCGGTAGTTTTTGTGAGCCAGATGGTGGCGTAACCGCGATCACTAGATTGCCATTTGCGTAATAAGGAGATACCAAGTTTCTTACGTATTTCATCACCCTATAGGTTGCATTCTGTCCACCTGCTTCTAAGCCTTCTACAATAACAGGTACTCTCGCCGGCTGTCCTACTACCACATAAACAGGATTTTCTTTAAAGGAAATGGATACAGGCTTTATAGTAATCACTCTGCTCTCTGTCTTCTCGGTAATATTCGTGGAGGCAACTGCCTTTGCCGTTAGTGTAAAGGTATATTTTTGGCCATAATCCAAAGCATTGTTGGCACGAATTTCTATTTCCTGTCCAGAAACAGATTTCGCAGGCATAGTAACTCTTCCACCATAATTATTACTGATAGACCATTCGATTTCCTCATTGTCAAAACCAATAACCGTTGCACGTACACGCAACATGCCATTACGTTTCAATTCCGTTCCATCGGTATAAAGTATCAAATCTCCCGCACTCTTTGATGAAACCTCAATAGTATAATTATCTGTCTGGGTTTTTCCACCCATATTTGCTATCGCTTGCAATGTAATTCTAGCACCGGGTCTTGCCTGCGGACTGATGTACATACTGCATTCTGCACCGTTTGCTGTCAACCGAACATATTTCGCAATCTCCGCTTTGCCATCTACATCTCCTTTATCCGGATCATCGAAACTTTGAAAAATTTGCTCCTCTTGATATCCCGCGCTACCTTCTGTTCCCACGGCAGGAAAAATCAACTTCGTTACGGACCAATTTATTGTAATGGATTTATCTTCTACATATTTTCCTTGTAAAATAGCTTGGAAGGGTACTGTCTGACCCAAATTATATTTCCCTTCATCATCAGGAACCGCCTTTGCAGTAGGTAACAGAGTAAGACTATTTAAGCTACCAATTGGAACGAATGCAATACCGACATAGTTAGGATCAAAGGTAGAAGTGGCTGTAACCTTCAAAGACTGACAACTTTCCATATCTGAAATATGCAAATTTCCATATTCATCAATGATAGTATCCGTGGAAAGAGGAACGCTGCCATCTCCTTCTACTGCCCAAGTAACACTTTGAGGCGGATAATTCAAACCACTAACAGATGATTCGAACTTAAAATCCCCATCTAACGGTAATGCGATATTACTTGGTGTGATGTACACGCCTGTAACCGTAGGATCCAAAGTATTATTCCCAGAATAAATCTGTGCTACATCTCCATTATAGTCCAAAATATTATTCCGCAATGTGATGGTGTGAGAAGTTTTGTAGGTTCTGTTACGGAGTTCAAAATCCATAGTACAGTTAAAAATTCTTGCATTTTTATTTATACGATCCAGCGTAATAGTAAAATCTTTAAGATGATCTGCTAATGGCTCCCAATCCTTCATAGCACCAACGGCTGTTCTATCAATATCTAACTTGCTTCCTCCACCTTCCAAGGTAACTCGATTAACTACATCCTTGGCATCTTTTTCCATATAATACATCTTTTGAGTATCAGCAGCATCATATCCCAAGAAAAAGATTTTTTCCTTACCAAATACAATCAGGGTAGGTTGCGGTTCTACCATTGTTCCATCCGCTGCATCAGCATCCCAGTTTGTAACACGCCCAATAGCCAACTGAGTATCTACAACCACATTATTTAGAAGATTTTTTACCAGCTGCGCCTCTTCCTGCATGGTAGTTTCTGCACTTTCTCTAGAAAAATATTTACTAGCTGAAACCATAAAAGCACCACAACCAATAACAACCAACGAAGCCACTGTAATTGCCGCTAATAATTCTACAATAGAAAGTCCCTTATTATCATTTATTTTGAATAATTTAAATAGTTTCAAATTGTCTACCTATTCTCTCTCTCATCCCCTGGATAAAGAAACCTTACCTGTTACTCTTACAAAAGAAACGCGATACGTCACATTTCCCTGCTTCACCGTAATTTCCGTAATCCCATCAAAGGTGGCAGGATGAGTATATAAACTGCCAGTATCTCGCTTAAAATCTATGTAAAGTGGATGATCTTTATCAATAGAATTACCACCACCTTGAATTTCCAAACGATTATTCCCCAAATATTCCCTAAATTCTGTAGTCTTGGATTGAAGAACCACATAGAAATCATTTGAAGAATCCTGTTCAATTTTCAAATACACATCTCTCACACCGGGCACACTACCCTCTGAACCCGTGGATTTACTCATGGCTTCTGTTCTGGCCTTATTGATTGCCGATTGAATGGTATAGGCTGCACTTTTGGCTTTAGATCCACTCATATAACCAATCAGGCTGATAGCGCTACCTAACATAGTAGCCAAAATAGCAAGTACTGCAATCATCTCTACCAAGGAATAGCCCTTGTTATTATGCTTCATATCTTTTACCTTTTAATGTTTGATAAGATTTCATAGAAACCTTTATACATATTTTATTGTTTCGACCAATTCTCAAAAATAACAAAATCAGAAGCTGTATAAGTTTCATCGGTAATATCTTTTTCTGGTTTGATTTCTTTTTCCTGTCCTTCTACCAAAAAGTACAAAGGCATATGCTGGATAACATCCGTTCCTGATTCATCAGTTAAAAAAGCACTATCCTCATTTGTTTCTGCCATCATCGCCGTATTCAAAAGGTCATAAGCAGAAACAGTCACTTCAGAATCAATGTATATGTTTCCACTTGCAATAATAAGCCCTTCAAAATTTGCTCTTACAAAAACATCCCCATCACAGATAATCATATGCAGCTTTTCATCATTTCCAGTACCATTCCATATATAATCACCTTTTGTAATCAAAGTAATCGGCTTATCAGATCCCTCTTCAAAGAACTCCAACCGGTTTCTGATTAATTTATTCATGGCAGCTACATCTACCACATTCTCATACACAGAATTGCCACTCTGAATTGGGGTCATTTCTCTGTAACTTTTACGAAGAATTTTACTTAACGCACCAAACTGGTTCTCATATTCCATAAATTCTTCGTACACCTTACTGTTTTCTTCCAAATTGGTACTGGTATAAGGAACCAGCTTATAATTTGAGGAGCTTCCTGTTATCATATTACCCGCCAAATACAGGCTCAAAGAATCGCTAGCTTCCAATGTTGGATTCAGTTTAATACTGGTAATATAACTATCCATGTAGGCATTTAACTTAGCTTTATTATCTCTAAAATAATCCTCAAAGAAACGGTCTGCCCAGGCTGCATTGACAAATTTTAAATAATAATAAACCCAGGTATTTCCACTAGTTGTTCTCACAAAAACCTTCTCATAACTTGCTCCATAATTGGATAAAGATAAATCCGCAGACAAGTTTACTTCATTGTAATTTAAGCCAGCTGAAAAAGAGCCTTGATGGTTTTTAAAGCGACGGTAAACATCTTCTGATACAGGGTTTGTACCAATGACGCATTTTCCATCAATCCACCCAACATATTGTGGTGGAACCAAATACGCCATCTGCTCTGCTTTAGAGGATATAGAGCTTCCCGTACGAACATCCTTATTACCAGACAATTCAGCTTTCGCTCCCGCATCCGCAACAGAATTTACGGTTGCTTCACTGTTTGCTTTCTTGGTAGCAATATAGGCATTTCCCGCTAACTTTAACGCACTTAATCCAGACAAATCCAAAGTTGTCTTAGTCCCATTAATAACAATTGCACTACTATTTTCCGGTTCATTTACTATACTACCAAAACCATAAAACCCACCGGACAAATAAACTTTATTATTGGTTCCACGTATAGTCAAATCATCCTGCAAATAAATATCACTAATATAATTGGGTCTTGCATTCATAGTTAAATTTCCACCAAAAGTATTGATGGCATTTGCCCATACTTCAATCCCAGGCTCTATGGTTAGATTTGCACTACCTGCAATGGTTCCTACATCAATATCCTTGTCTGTAATAACATATACATAACGAGACTCCTGTTCAACTGTATTCTGAAAATCCGCTCTTTTAATCGTAAAATTCATAGATGGATCTATCAGGATTCCATTCATACCACCATATGCACCTCCTGCAAGAATTGCATTTCTCTTAATCTGTAACTGCTCATTAGCAATTAGTGCGTAATCTTCCAAAGGTGGTGCTATAACCGGATTAATCAAATCCAATTCCGGTACTTTTAACAAAATATTGGTAGTAATGATAGAAACATACCCTCTCTCATCATAATAAGCCACCTGAACTCCTTCTAAACGCACTCCATCAGTATACTCTATCAGGTCAGTCCGTTCTCTGGTCTCCGTGGTACCATCTTCTTTCAAAAAATCTACCTTTACACCAGTCACTACTGCGCCAACATTAGTGGTCGCATTAAAAGGTCTGGTCACATATCCTTGAATTTGGGTCAAATTATACTGTTTTTCTGCGCTTGCATCCGCTGAAACAGCTTGTAAACTGTTTACCAAAGTAGTACGATAGGCCTTTCCAAAACGAGCATTTTTCTCGGACAAATTAGAGGTATAATCCTGGAATACAGACATATAAGCTACATTAAAGGCTTTGTCCACTTCTATTTGTAACCCGGCACGAATTTCCTCCAATGCAGATTCTGCAGTATAAAAATTGTCTTTTGCATTTCGATTAGTTGCTTTCGTATAAAAATTATAAAGGGACGCCAACATAATTACAGCCACAAGCACACCAACGAAGGCCATTGCCACAATAACCATAATGATAGAAAAGCCAGTGTTTTTCTTTACTATATTCTGTTGTTTTCCTATAAAGCTGTAATTGTTTTTATTCATAAAAATCCTTTATATCAAAATGGTTATTTTATTCAATCTCTGCCTGTTCACTATCTAATTTTGCAATATGTTTACTTTCATCAAAAGTGCCATTCGTAGCATTGTAAGCTCCTGCCTCATACACATCTACAATAGTATTGTAAATTAAATTTTTAGTACTTTTATCGATGCCTGAATAGCGAATAATCCCATCATAAATATCCATCGCTTCTAATTCTTCTTCAGTAATAGTTCTACTTGTTACACCTCCCAAACCACCAGTATCGTAATCATACTTTATTGACACCTGACCGTCTATAAGCCCTTGTAGTTCTCCCGAGGCAGGATTATCCTTTTCAAAATAGTGTCCCAGATTACCACGAATAGTAAAAGGGTAAAAATATTGTGTATCTAAATCATCCTCAAATAAATATGGAAAAAAATCATACATCCCCTGCGCGTATGTATAAACATTTAAATCTACTTTATAATCTTTTTCTTTGGAATTTGAGCTACTATTTCTTTCCTGTTTAATTATATAAATATTATAATGATATTCTTCTGGAATAAGCAGTTCTCCAGTTTCCTCAAAATGCTTTCTTCCAGTAAAATCATTTATCTGTATAATGTCTTTTGTCATATCATATTGAGGATAATAACATAAAAATATATTTTTTAATTGACTTCTTCTGGTTGCATCTACAATACTTGGGAAAAATTTTTTCGCAGATTTTATATCTGCACTTATGTTGCTGACATCAGGATCATAGGTTAAATTCATAAGGATTGAAGCACTTTCATCATCTATATAAATAGTAATCATCCTGGCACAATTCGATAAAAAATTTGGGTCATTTTTCGCTTTTTCAATTACATCAGAAAAATCCAGGCTACCACCAGATTTTTTTTGCCTCAGCTCAAGTTCTTCTATAAAATCATCCTTGTAACGTTCCTCCATTCCTTCCGGCTCTGCCCAAACAATATCCGTTTTGGGGTTCATCTCTGCTACATTAAACATTTTACCGGCAGCAATATTATAGTCTTGACCAGTTTGCAGTTTTTCCCCAGCCACATCACGATATTTATTCGCATCCACAGTTACTTTAATATCAAACTGTTGTCTATCTTCTGTCACATTTAGAAGCGCATATTCATAGATATTTTCTGGCTTTTGAGAAAACACGCCTCCATTTACAGATTTATTTGTCCCAAGTTCCATATGGGTTATCGCGGAATCCCCTGAACGATTATTGAGAATCAAAAACTGGGATTCCATTACAGGATTTCCGGCACCATCTACAACCGGATTGCCTGCATCATCTTTTTTCTGTTGCAGGTTGTAAATATCATTAAACTGCTTCGAAATATCCTCAATAAGAAAGCCGGACAAACCCTCCATTACATTTTCTGCTACCGTGGTTGCACGCAACATTTTTCTGGATTTTGCATTGATTTTGGTTGCCCGTAAAAAAGAAGCAAGGAAAGGCGTGACAATAATCGCCAAAATAGTAATGGCAATCATAACCTCTACCAATGAAAAACCCTTATTACCTTTTTTCATTTCTGTCACTCCTTTCCTTTTATTTTTTTGTTCTATTAATTTCTAAAATATTAGTAAACTTCGTAGTCATCTACTTCCATAGAGCCAAAGATAGAAGATAATCCATGAGAACTAATAGTCGTAGGTGCTGAGTATTCTTTACCACTACCGCTAAGAATAAAATGGTTTAAAGTCATGTTAACCTGTAAATTACCAGTGCTATCATCGTAGGACATCGTAATCTGTTCAACACTCTTTCTATCATCATCTGCAGACAGACCACGTACAATACTCTTTAATCCGGAATAAGTGGTGGTATATACTGTCTGGTTAGAAGAGTAGGATAATAACATACTATACACATCCGGAATACGACCATCATTTACAAAACGATAGTTTGCAACGATACCTGCAATATCCGGTACAGATGCCAACTGGTCCTGCTCGGTCTGCGGTGTTAATTCAATTCCCACAAAAGGTGGCATGGAAATGGAATTTACATAAGTAGGTGTATTTTCCTCTATATCACGCATATAAAGAATCATATCTTCTTCCTTCATATCAACAGGAAAACGATATATCTTTTCTTGAATAGCTTCCTGTGTATTAGCGCTCTCTTCTACGAAAATTGCCCTACGAGCACTTAAGGTTTCCAACGCCTCCGCTTGAATCTTCAAGCTTTCATTTTCTCTCTTTACTTCTTCTGCTTTTTCCTGATACGGAGTAAAAACCATAAAATAAGACAATACCAGAAGTAATATCCCCACTAACATAATCAACAGACTAATGTCTCTTTTTGATACTTTCATATCCTCTTCTCTCTCCTACAAAAATACCATCGCATTATGATTTGCACTTTGCATACGACGATTCATATCATAACAAATCTTTTTTACTCTTCTTCAGAATTTTCTCCTGTTAAACCATTAACATCTTCTTCTACCGAGTCCAATGTACCTGTTCTATCAACAATCTCTTCTTCAGAGCGATCATTTGTATAATCTGCTGTTACGCTAAAAGTAACTACCCCGTATTCTTCTTCTGTATTGGTGTCTGAAATAGTCGCAACAGTTACATTCGTCAAGCTTTCAAAGGTACGCATCTGCACCAGCATATCTGCCGCATCCATTTTTCCTTCTACAGTGACTCCCATAGAGATACCACCTTTGTCAGCGGTCATATTGCTGACAAACATATTGCTAGGGAATTTTTCTTCCATCTCTTCAATCAAATCTGCCAACTGCTCTGTGGGAAGATTGGTATAATCCAAAGCTGCATCCATATAATAGTTGGCGTTTTTTGTCTGCACATACTCCTGATAGATAGGCACAATGTTAGCTGCATTTTCTACTCGAATACGAAGCTTTTTATTTTCTGATTTTGCAGCAAAATAAGGAATCAAAGCATAGGCACACATAGCAGCTGCAATGAGAAGACAAGCTACAAACAAGACCGCGGCCTGCTTGATACCAAAGTCGGTACCCTTCTTTTCGCCTTTCCCTTTTTTCCCTTTCTTATCGTCTCCGGCACCTAAGGCTGCAAACTTAATAGGACTAATGACTGCACCATAACATGCAATGTAAGTGCCTACATCATCAGAATCAAATTCTTTCTCAAGATTGTGTCCATCTACTTCCTGCAAATGCTGTACAGGAATGGATAATGACTGCTCTATATAATGATTCAAGCCTTTCACTGAAGTACCAAGACCAGTCAGTAAAATATGGGAAATAGGCTCTGATGAATTTCTGGAATTATAAAAGTTTATAACACGAGAAATAGCATTAATCAGAATATCTGCTTCGTTCATCAAATCGCTATTAGCTCTATTACCACCACCGATACTAAAATTGCCAAGATCCTCATCATCATCTAACGCAGTACTATTTTGGCGAATCTGAACCTGGAAGTAATTGGTTCTAGTCAAATCTCTTAATACATTTAAGAAATGAGAATTTCCAAAAGTACTAGCCATACCTGCCAAACCATAGGCTACTGTTCTTTGCAAAACAATGGAGCCTTTTGACAGAATGGTAATCATAGAGTAACCACCATCGATTTTCAAAATCATAATGGTGTCATTTAATGCTTCATTTTTAGTAACCTGGAACAAACTGTTACCACTGTAATCCAGCCCTACAACGGTAAGACCACAAGCTTTTGCCAAATCTCTATATCCATTTAATAAGGTCTTTGGCGCTGCTAAAACCATCAAACGAATACGTGGACTTGCATTTTCTTTTACTTTAGCATCATTACCTAAAGTAACATAAGCCAGTTCATATTCTGCCAAATCCACCGGAAAATAATCATTAGCGTTGGTCTCCACCAATGCACGAATACGATTTTCCTTTACAAAGGGAATAGATACCTCTCTGTTAGCGATTTTTGTAGAAGTAATGGTAAACTGAATCTGCTTTGAAGTTACACCATTAGACTTCAGTTCCCCCTTGACATAATCTGCCAGTCCTCCTACATCAACGATTTCACCATCTGCAACCGCGTTCTGCGGCGTTTCAATTATGAAACTTTTAAATACCTTTGGATTTTTGGCTTTCTGCTCGATTTCTAACACTCGAATCAGAGAACTGCCAATCTCCATACTGATGATTTTCTTTGCAGCCATTGTTTTTTCCTTTCGGTTATTTTTTTTAAAAAATAATCTTCTTTCTCGTAAAATCTATCAAACTACGCACTGTACATAGCAAGCAATCCCACGTACCAGTTAATCAGGGGTTCTCCTATCAGCAATGTGATAAAAATTCCTGCAGAAAGGTACGGACCCATAGCAAGTACATTACTTTCTCCACTAAATTTCATTCGTAGTAAATGAATTACAGATCCCAGAATACAGCCTAAGAAAAAGGCGATATAAGCTAACTTCCAACCGAGCATCAATCCTGCAACAGCCATTAACTTAATATCACCGCCACCGATACCAGCTCCTTTTGTCACAATATATATAATCTCTAATAATACGCTTACTGCAAAAAACCCCAAGGTAAGCTCTAACCACTTCTGTCCGTTCAAAAGTAGATGAACACAAGACAAACACATAATCACCACATTGATACCAAAGGGAATTTCTAAGGTTCTGTAATCAATTACAGACAACACCAATAACGCAGATGACAAGAAACAATACAGCACACTGTTTAAGGACAATCCCTTTACAAAAAAAATCAAGCAGTAAGCTAATCCGTTTACAACCTCTACAATTGGATATTGAATAGAAATGGAAGCACCACAATAACGGCACTTACCTTTTAAGAACACATAGCTAAAAACCGGAAATAAATCATACCACTGTAACTGATGTCCACAGGACATACAGTGAGAATTTACTTTTACAATATCTTCTTCCTTGGGTATGCGATAAATACATACATTCAAAAAACTTCCAATAATGAGCCCAAACAAAAGAATGGGGATATATAATATGGGATGCATAGGTTATCCTTTATCTCATAATTATTAAAATATGTTTTAGGGTTGTGTCGGAGTAGGATAGAACATTCTGTTTTTTATTAACCAAATGATTTCCTGCTTCGAAACAGCACTAAAAAGCACTGAAAAATAACAACACGGAAACTCCAGGCATATTTTTATAAAATATGCCTGAAGTTCCGGAATTTGTTATTTGGGGTATAGGGGTCAATTCTTCTTTGCTTAAACAGCTAAATTATACACCAAAATATCGTGCGTCCAAGTTACCGATTATTCTGATCTAACACTAGCTTCTATCTTTGCTTTAATAGAACCAGAATAAGCTTGTAACCTAGTCTCTACACCAGCACCAGAAAAATCTGTGCAGGGATACTGAACATGACCATCCGCTTGAACGGCACCTACCAAAGAAAAGGTATCTGCTGCACCTTTCCATTCTTTACTCTTTAAAGTATAATTTCCAACGATCTCATTAATTGCTGTCCCAACAGTATCTTCTGCACCATCACATGCAATCTGGAAATCACCATCAGAATTCATTGTCAATTCAATTTCAGTTCCTGTGTCAACATCATCCTGGTACTCAGGATCAAGGAATACAGTTTCCATAGCATTCATAACTGCAGCAATAGCATCAGCATCTGTAGATTTTCTTGATTTTTCAACGTATCTTAAATATGCAGGTGCAAGTACACCAATAAGGATTGCCATAATGGCAATAACGATGATTAACTCTACTAAAGAGAAACCTTTGTTATTCATTTTTTTGTTCATGGATTTTATCCTCCCTTTTTGTTTTCCAAAAGTTGTCTTTTTCGCCCCTATTTCGAAATATGGCAACTCTTGGAGTATGTTTTTGTTTTTTAATTTATCTGCACTATACAGTTGTATAGATACATTCTTATTTCATATATCGACTTTTACCTTGAATTTCTTTACAGTGTTTCCAAAGCTTCATACATAGTAAGCATTGGTGCCATAACCGCTGCAACCAACACACCGACTATTACGGCTAAAACTACGATAATCATCGGTTCCATGGCTGCAAGCAAAGCACCAATGGCTGCTTCCACTTCTTCATCGTAGTAATCCGCCAATTTTCGCATCATTTCCTCTGAAGTACCGGATTCCTCCCCGATACGAAGCATATTATGTACCATAGGCGGGAACAAGTCACTTTCCTCCAGTGGAGTGGATAAAGGCACACCAACCAATATCTGTTCTTTGGCATCTATCATAATATCCCGAATCAATACATTACTCATAGACTTGGCTACAATATCTACCGATTCTACCAAAGGCACACCGGCTGCAATCAGCGAAGAAAGAGTTCTTGCCATTCTGGCCGTTTCCAGCTTGATTAAGAAATCCTTTAATGCAGGGAAACGAAATTGTAAGTTGGCACTGATATACTTTCCTGATTCTGTTGAAAGAAAAGTTTTAAGTCCAAAAAAGATGGCCGCTCCAACGGCAATTAATATATACCAATAGGCCTGAATAAAGTCACTGGCCTTAATAACCGCCTTTGTAATCCCAGGTAATTCTGTTCCCAAATCCTCAAACATAACCATATAGGACGGGATAACCACCACCAACATAACAATAACAACTACTATGGCAATCACCAAAACCATGATAGGGTATACCATAGCTTTTTTTACCAATCCGGCAATGTAGCTGGACTTTTCAAACTGCTCTGCCACTCGCTCCATAGCCATTTCAAGATTACCGGATGCCTCACCGGCAGTTACCATATTGATCATAATATCCGGATATACCTTGGGATGCATTGCCATTGCAGAAGATAAAGATTCACCTTTTTCCAGGTCTGCTCTTACTTGATTACTGGCTTCCTTTAATCGCTTGTTTTCTGTTTGATCTGCAAGCATTCGGATGGTATCCATAATAGGTACACCGGCACGAACCATACTGGCAAACTGTCGACAGAAAATACTCAAGTCTCTGGTGGAAGGCTTTCTACTGAAATTCAAGTTCAAATCCTGATTCAGGAAATTGGCTTCTGTTACATCTATGGGCGTAAAGCCTTTTTTCTTTAATTCACTACTGGCTCTCTCGATGCTTTCCGCCTCGATACTGCCCTTTACTTCATCGCCTCGTCCATTGACAGCGACATAATTAAAATTTGGCATTCTATTTTCCTGCCTTATAGTTTATATGTAAGTCACTTCTCTGACATGCTTTAGAGAAAGTCACTTTTTCTTTTTAACTATCGAAGGATACCTTACGCATTTCTGTGACAGAGGTAACTCCTTTTAATACAAGCTCTGTAGCACTCATACGAAGGGTAAACATACCTTCCTGCAAAGCTGCACGCTTAATGGCCTCTGCATTTCCACCTTTGGCGATTACCTGTTTTACCTTTTGGGTAACCTCCATGATTTCGTACACACCGATACGACCTTTATAGCCCATGTTATCACATTTAGGACAGCCTACCGGTTCATAAATCATCTTAGGTGTTTTATTCTTAATGGCCAGCATATTCATTTCTTCTTCGGTAGCAAGTCTTCTTCTCTTACATTCCGGACAGAGACGACGTACCAAACGCTGGGCAATAATACCAACCAAAGCATCTGCCAGCAAGTAATCTACGATACCCATATCCAAAAGACGGGTAACAGTACTAGCTGCCGAGTGTGCATGCGGCGTACTAACGACCAAGTGTCCTGTGATAGCTGCGTGTACGGCGATAGTAGCAGTTTCCTGATCTCGAATCTCACCGATCATGATAATATCTGGATCTTGTCGCAACAAAGAACGCAAGGTGGATGCGAAGGTTAAACCAGCTTTGGGATTTACATGTACCTGGTTCAAACCATCAATATTTGCTTCTACCGGGTCTTCTACCGTACTAATATTTACATCCTCAGTATTTAATTCGCTCAGGGAGGTGTACAGTGTAGTAGATTTACCACTACCGGTAGGTCCTGTAACCAGGATAATACCATGGGGATGTTTTAATATTCTATCAAACTTCTGTAAGTCTCTAGGGTTCAAACCTAACTGACTTTTATCTTTTGTCAATCCACTCTTGGAGGTAAGACGCATAACAATTTTTTCCCCGAAAACAGTAGGCAGAATAGATACACGGATATCAAATTCCTGACGGTTTACAATCTGGGTAATACGACCGTCCTGAGGCTTACGTTTTTCGGAAATATCCATACCACCGATAACCTTAATACGGGTAGAAATAGCAGGTAGTAATCGGATACTATAAATACCTCTTTCTACTAAGGCACCGTCAATACGATAGCGAATACGAAGCTGGTGCTCCATAGGCTCCACATGAATATCGGAAGCACGCTGCAATACCGCTTCTTCTATCATCTCAGTAACCTGCTTTACGATAGGAGAAGTATTAATATCCTCTTCCATGGCTTCTTCTGCCATGTTGAGTTTTCCCTCTCGTTCCTTAACATAGGCTTCCAGTTCTTTGTTCATACCCTGGTTGCCGTAGAAACGATTATGGGCCTGCCGGATACTACTAGGAGTAGCAACGAATACTTCCACCTGCCTATTGGTAATAATGGAAATATCATCTATCGCATTCATATCCAGAGGATCTGCTACTGCCACTCGTATGGTGTTGAGATTGTCAGGGGAATACTCAAAAGGCATTACCTTATTTTTCTTCAACACATCGGGTGGAATCAATGTAAGGATTTCATTATCGACGGATACATTGTTTAAATCGATTAGTTCAATATTTAACTGTTCACTTAGTGCGTGGGCTACCTGTTCTTCATTGACATAGCCTTCATCTATCAGTACTTCACCAATACGATGGCCGGTGCCCTTTTGCTTTTCTAAGGCTTCCTCTAGTTTCTCCTTAGTCAGCACTCCGGCGGCAATCAGAACGTCACCAATACGCAGCTTTTTTCGACTAAAATCCACGTTTTTCACCTCTATACTTACAATACCCCACAGTGGTTGTAGTATAGAGTAACTATATCAAATGTCTAGGGAAAGGTCAACTTTTTTACACGGAAATTAAAAAGCGATAAAATTTTCGCTTTTTGTCGATAAATGTGATAAAATGATTGTGTTGCCACTCCTATACCGGCACGGGAAGGAGGGTTGACTAATGCATTTATTTATAGCTTTTATTATTTCTGTCGCGGCAAGTGTAGTCGCCTACTACATATGCAAATGGTTGGACAGAAGCGATTAATTGGCAACCAGCCTAAGGTTTAAGCCACCTTGCAAAAACGGAATAGAAAAACCAGCGTCACGACCACGCTGGTTTTTCTTTTTGGTTGACTAATGAAACCTATTTATAGCTTCTGCCTACACAAAGTATAGCATAATTCTCTTATTTGTCAAATATTCGATAGTTTTTCTTACTCTTATACACTTTTTATATCATAGTTTCCCGCTGCCACAATACCCAATACGATCCAAAAATACGGTGCAGTATAAAACATGGAATTTCCAAAGCAGGACGATACCATATAGCTGATTACACACCCACCGGCGATTAAAACTGTGGGTGATAATTGTATCAATTGTTTCATTCTCGTATAAGCCAGAGAAACCAAACTAAACACATATAACAACATTCCCGGGAAGCCAAAGAATACCCCGTATTGTAAAATTTCTAAGTCCACTCGATTTGTCCACATAGTAGGCCCCAGCACCGAATGATACATTTCCGGTCCATAGCCTACAATGGGACTGAGCAAAAGCATTTTCACCCCTGTAACCCAATAGTACAAACGACCATGTCCTGCTCCGTCGTATCCTGCTTCAGCCGCTTTTTCTATGTTCATTATAATGGCATACAAATCTGCGAACATTCTTTCCGAATTGACGCGCATATTTTCTCCACTACTGGAAGGAATCCAGTCCATATAACTCATAAACATGGTGCCCAGAAACAAAATCCACACAATCCACAGATTTTGCATGATTTGCTTTCTGTCTGTTCTGTTTTTACTCCAAATAGAGAAAAGAACTGTCACAGCAATAACGCCTACACAAATTCCCAAATAGCTTGCAAAGGTAGAATTTACCAGGATCCCCCAAAACTGTAAATAAATAGAAATCACATAAAATACACGCCACCACGCAGTATCATCCAATACAAATAATCCAATGGTGCAAAGAATGGATAAACTAAAATAATATCCCAAATGATTAAAATGAAAAAACACTGTAGCCCATGGTGCAATAAAAACATTGGATAATCCAAATAAATTATAGTCTTGCAAGACACATATTATAGCCAAGACAGTTGCTACAATAGAAAAGATTCTAAAATATAATATGCGATAATTCTTTTTCTTGACATGCTGCGCCAGGAAAAAGATGGCACAGTACACGAAGTACATTAAAATCCCTTCATGTCTATATTCACTTCCGAAAATAGAAGTTCTAATGTCTGCTGAAAAACAAGTACACACGCAGGCCCAGAATAACATTAGAAGAAGTGCTCTATTCCAGGGGGATAGTGTTTTTAAAGCTTGGAACAGTTGTTCAGTGAAATTCTTTGGGAGAGATTGCTTTTTGAATACAGCCAATTTGCCATAAAGATATATTACGGCATAAGTAAAAGTGAGAAGTCCTAAGTATTGAACAATTTCCCAATAATCCATTTGAAATACTGCTTCACGAAATGTTAAAGATTCTGTTCTAAAAGACCAGAAAAAATGAGAAAAAACAGAAGCTATTGGTACCAATGCCCAGGCACACAAAAGTAAAAAAACACCTTTTTCCAGGCGTTCTTCACCCAATACTTGGTACAGTTCTTTTATGGTTTTACACTCTTTTAATTGTGCATATAGTGTTGTGGTCTTTTCCATGATAGTACATTTTCTCCTGCGTATCTTTGAAACGATAGTGTATTATAGCACTTTTTTGTGACCAGAGAATAGTATTTTTATTTGCCCAATCATAACTGTACTAGTCATGTACTATGTACTACGGAAATTCCCTCGTAATCCCATCAATAGTAATGCCACTATAGTATTCTCCATAGCCGGCCGCGCCTTTGGCGCCGATAGAAGCAATTCCCATACCGTCTGCGAAGCCGGTTTGTCCATCCATGGTAAGGATACACCACTGATGGGCATTTTGATTTTCTCTGGCGTGAGACCAACTAAAGCCCATTTTTTCTAAGACTAGTCCTAGGGCTCTGGTAGAACCAGCACAGGTGAATACCCCGGTGACAAATACCCCTACCGGAGAACGATAATACTTTTCTGCATCATTTCCGTAGGTACAATTTAAGGTATATCCGGCTACAATGTCTGCTGCCGCTTTGACTCTCTGCAAATCTGTGGTGTAAGAAGAATTTGCCATAATAGAATCTGCAATCGACTGGGCAATAGCATCCGCCTGAGCAGCCAAATCTGCGGGCATATTTTTATAGTAATTATGTCCTGTGTTGTCCTTTACAACGGTAGATGCAGTATTCTCCTGAGGTTTTTGCTCCGGTACAGATTCGGAATTACTCTTTGCCTCAGCTTCCGCTTTCGCTGCTTCTTCCTCTAATTTCTGATAAAACTGTTCTAAGGTTTCAATGGCACCATCCGGCTCCCAAATTGGCATTTCCCGAAATTCACCGGTTGCAAAATCATACCTTACAAATACTGTGGTATATTCGTCCGGGTTTTCCTGAGAAATATCTATCCACAGGAACATCCCATCCTCCGTTGTCAAAACACTGGGAGCTACTGCGAGCTCAAAGTACTTTGCCACATCTCCCACATGGGCGAACAATTCCTTCATAGGCTCTAAAAGGTCAATGGTCTTTACTTCCACTTTGTCCTGTTTCAGATCAATATAGGAAAAGGCATTCTCCTGATTCCAATCCCGAAAGAACAATTTATCCTGCCATATGGTAGGCTTGATTGGGTATGCATCTGCTACAAAGGCATCTTCTCCTGTTTCCACATCTACACATCGTAAGGAATAGGTTTCCTCTTCTTCACAGGAATAATAGATTTTATTTTCATAAGGAATGGGATAATAAGAATGTTTATCATTTAGCTTCTGTAATTCCTTTGTCTCCAGATGGAAAAGATACAGGCTTTCCCCATCCTCATCCAGTTGAAAAATAAGGTTTTCTCCCCACGGTACTATATAATATGAAGCCTTTTCCAATAGCACTGTTTCCGTCTTTTTCTCAATGTCATAGGTGTAAATATAATTAGTCTCCGCATCTCCATAATACAAAAATCCATCCATCAAAAACAGCTTCTGCTCAGCGACCGGCCTTGGAAGCAGTTTCGTATGCTCTTTTGTTTCGCAATCATAGACATAGATACGATTTTCATCTTCTGGCACTAAACTATAGATTTTGCCGTCCCAATAGTTTAGGCTTGCTCCCATATACTCTGCCAAAGCATCTTTTGCAGTCCAGTCCTCCTGAAGGGTATAAAAGCCTGCTGAATTAAAATCTCTGTAGTAGGTTTCCTCTTCGCTACTTACCAAAATACCAAGGTTATAGATATTTCCAACCGAATTTCCATAAATGTGGATAATTTCTTCCTCCGGTTCTTCCGGAATTTCTTCTATAACAGGTTCTGCTTCTTCCACAACTTCTTCAACCGTCAGCGTTTCTACCGGTTCCGCCTTACTGCAGGCTGCAAGTCCTAACACTGATGTAAAAATAATAAACATAGCAACGAATTTTTTCATCTGTTTTCCCTCTGAATTTATCTCTATTTTCCAAATACCTAAAAAGTTTTCATTAGGATACCATAAGTTCTCTGTCTACACAAGAAAGGGCGGGTTTTGTGCTTCCTAATAACGTGGTTTTTTATAGAAGGATTTTTCACACAAAAAAACACAGTCTATATCAGACTGTGCTTAACCGCCAAATGATGTATTAATAAAATTGGATGGGCGGCGTATCCATCATATCAGGTTCCTCTAGGGAGCGCAGGGTGCCTTTCCTGCTCGTCAATTTATCAATACACCTATAAAAACTATCATATATCCACTTTTTCGTCAATCCTAATTAATCTTCCACTTCTAGCATAAGAATCTATTTTGCTTTGTTTTACCTCAAAAACTGTTGCTACGTAATATTTTGATTTCTTTGTATCCAATTTTATACTGATAAAAATATTATCTTTAAAGCATTTGACCATCTCAATATTTCCATCATGAATCCCAATATAATCTGGCGAAGAAATGAGCTCAGGTAAATAATCAATATATTTTGCTGCAACATAATGTTTCCGATTAATTAGATGGGTTAATAGACCCTTGGACCTATATATCGCAAAAGATTCGAATTCTATCCCTAACAAGCGATTCCATTCTGTATTATAATTTGCAATCTTAATCAGCTTATCTTCTTTCCCCATACATTAGAAAACATTCTCCATTCTCCAAATAGTATACAAAGAAATGTGTACCCTAATCCATATTAATGAGTCGTGGTAGATGCACCATTCCCAAATGGAGTATATCCATCCCAGCAGAAGCAATATGAGTCTTAACCTTATCCGATGCCACATACCCATTGAAAACTTTTCCATCATATGATAGAGTAACCATTGGATAATTTTTATTATATATTAACCAATGGTTACTGTCAACATTTTATTAGGGAGACAATTTTATGAATGAATTATTACTATCAGAAAGGATCAAAACGGCAAGAGAAAGAATAGGAATTACGAAAGCTGAAGCTGCACGAAGATTGAATTTATCAAAAATTGGATATTGCAGATATGAATATGGCGAAAGAACACCCTCTATACAAACATTAGAGGTTATTGCAAGATGTTTTAATACCTCCATATCCTATCTCTCAGGAGAGACTGATGATAAAAGACCGGATTACTTTGTCATTTCCCAAAAAGATAACCCAGTTTTGTTCGAATTAGTTGCTTCTTTACAAAATTCAAACGATGAATCTATCAATAGATTATTAGCATATTATTATACTCTAAATAAAGACAGAAAAGATTTTTAGAAAAAACAGAAAAACTAGCCGCAAACTAGCCAAGTGCTTGCAAACAATTCCCCTTGCCATCTCATTATATTTCTGATATAATGCACATAGTTTTAATTACTATGTGTGAAAGTTATAAAAAAGAGGTGTAAGTTTGAAACAAAGAAGTAGAGGTTACCCAGGAAATTAGAGCATAACAAATAAA
>JAKSSF010000004.1 GCA_024403235.1 Lachnospiraceae bacterium
AATTTGGATTTGTAGGGATGATGTAGATGAGATATAAGCTTAAAGATATATTTGATTTGCAGATGGGAAAAACCCCATCACGCAATAATTCAGAATATTGGAATACAGAAGATTATAAATGGATTTCAATAGCTGATTTGACTAAAACGGGTAAATACATTTCAGAAACAAAAGAATACCTTTCAGAGAACGCAGTTGCCGATAGTGGAATAAAGGTTATTCCTGCGAATACAGTTGTTATGAGCTTTAAGTTATCAATTGGTAAGACAGCAATAACAGCTGAAGATATGTACTCAAATGAAGCAATTATGGCATTCCATGATAAACATGTGGTTGATATTATTCCAGAGTATATTTACTACCTATTCAAATATAAAAACTGGGATGAAGGAAGCAATAAAGCTGTTATGGGAAAGACCTTAAATAAAGCTACTTTGTCCGAGGTCGAAATTGAGATTTGCCCTATTGAAAGACAAAGAGAAATAGTTAATGTTCTAGATAAAATGATGGCGGTATTAACGGATAGAGAAAATGAGTTAGCTCTATTAGATGACCTCATCAAAGCCCGATTTGTCGAGCTGTTTGGTGATCCAATTAAGAATCCAAAAGGTTGGGAAGTTGTTACTATAGGTGATATCGTCACAGAAGTTAGATATGGTACAAGTAAACCTGCAGTTGAAGGTGGTAGGTATCCGTATTTGCGAATGAACAATCTTACCGCTGATGGTCATTTGGATTTGAATGATCTGAAATATATCGATATTCCAGATGATGAAATAGAAAAGTGCGTTGTAAGAAAAGGCGATGTTCTATTTAATAGAACTAATAGTATTGAATTGGTTGGAAAGACTGCTGTATTTGATTTGCCAGATGACATGGTTATTGCAGGGTATATTATTCGAGTAAGGCTTAAAGAGAGATTATTACCAGAAGTACTTTCGCAATATATGAACCTTGAAGCGTTAAAAGATATTTTACGTTCAATGGCAAAGGGTGCAGTAAATCAGGCTAATATAAACGCACAAGAATTGCAGAGTATTAGGATTTATATACCTGACATGGATCTGCAAAAACAGTTTGTTGAAATGAAAGAACAAGTCGACAAATCAAAGTTTGTATTACAACATTAGCTGAAACATTGTAAAATAAAGGAAAAAACTATGACTACACGCGAAGATGCACTTTCATATGGGCTAAGTTTTCCGGATACCTATCAGGAAGCCCCATTCCATGATGCAAATTGGCAACTTGTTCGGGTAAAAGGCAGCAAAAAGGCTTTTTTATGGACTTATGAAAGAAACGGGTTTATCAACATAAATGTAAAAGTAAATCCGGAGTGGAGAGATTTCTGGAGAGCTACATATGCGTCCGTAATTCCAGGGTGGCATCAGAATAAAGAGACCTGGAATACCATTATTCTGGATGGTACTATACCAACGGAAGATATCAAAAGAATGATAGCAGAAAGCTATGATTTGGTAACGGACAGTCCTACCAAAAGAATTTATGAGGCTGTGAAAACCATACCAAAAGGCTGTGTGGCAACTTATTCCCAGGTTGCGAAAATGGCAGGCAACGAGAAAATGTCCAGAGCAGTAGGGAATGCCCTGCATAAGAATCCTTCACCGGGTATTATTCCTTGCCATAGAGTGGTAGATGCGAAAGGAAGATTAGCAGGTGCTTTTGCATTTGGTGGAGAAAGCGTTCAGGCAGAACTGTTAGAGTCTGAAGGCGTAAAAGTGGTTGACGGTAAGGTTGATTTAGCGAAATATCAAATGAAGTAAAATATGAGGACATCTATGGGAACCAACTTTGATTACTTAAAAACGGAACCGAAATTTGCTTCCTTTGCAAATGTTGCAATTTCGGCAGAGAGAATTATCCTAATGGATCCTGAGGCTAGTATAATGAATAGTCGCAGGGCGATGGAGTTCGCTCTAAAATGGATGTATTCTGTTGATACGGAACTGGAAATGCCATATCAGGATAACCTACAGTCTTTGATGAATGCGGAAGAATATAGACAGATTGTGGGAGCGGATCTTCGGAAGAGAATGGATTATATCCGTAAATGTGGAAACATTGTTGCCCATTCCGGGAAGAAGCAGGGTAGAGATGTGGCTATGCTTTGTTTAGAGAATCTTTCCATTTACTTGGATTATATAGCTTATTGCTATGCGGATCATTACGAAGAACACCCATTTGATGCGACCTTGATTACGAACCGTCAGGAAGCTGCAAAAAAGAAAAAAGAAGAAGCAGAAGAGACCAAGGAACTGTTAGCAGGCAAACAGGAAGAACTTGCACAGAAGGAAATAGACCTTAAAAAACTGATGGAAGAGAATGCGGCTCTTCGTGAAGAATTATCTGCCCGTAGACAGGAACAGCAGCCTACTTATGTGCCAAAGCCTCTTGATTTGTCAGAATATAAAACCAGAAAACTTTACATAGATGCGATGCTTCTTGATGCTGGATGGACAGAAGGCAAGGATTGGATAAATGAAGTAGAATTGCCTGGTATGCCAAACAAATCTGAAGTAGGATTTGCAGATTATGTATTATATGATGATATGCATAGACCACTTGCGGTTATTGAAGCAAAAAGAACCTGTGTAGATGTTTCGAAAGGCAGACAACAGGCAAAGTTATATGCTGATTTACTGGAGCAGAAATATAAGTGCAGACCGGTAATATTTTTAACCAATGGATTTGAAACCCATATTGTGGATGGACAATATCCTGAGAGAAAATGCGCTGCGATCTATTCTAAAAGAGATTTAGAAAAATGGTTTAATTTGCTTACCATGCGAACCAGTCTAAAACACATCACGGTAGATAGAACTATTGCAGGAAGATATTATCAGGAATCTGCAATCAAGGCAGTTTGTGAAAGCTTTGATGAGAAAAACAGGCGTAAAGCCCTTCTTGTTATGGCCACCGGTAGTGGTAAAACAAGAACCTGTATTGCGCTATGTGATGTTTTACTGAAAGCAGGGTGGGTAAAAAATATTCTGTTTTTAGCAGATAGAAATTCCCTTGTGACACAAGCAAAGAGAAATTTTGTAAACTTACTGCCCAATTTATCTTGTACAAATTTGGTGGAAGAAAAAGACAACTATAATGCTCATTGTGTCTTTTCGACTTATCAGACAATGATGAATTGTATTGATTCTGTGAGTGATAAAGAAGGAAAACTATTTACTTGTGGACATTTTGACTTGATTATTTGCGATGAGGCTCATAGATCCATTTATAACAAGTATAAAGATATTTTCACTTATTTTGATGCACCTCTGGTGGGATTGACTGCCACACCAAAAGATGAAATTGATAAAAATACATATAGTGTTTTCGAACTGGAGAATGGCGTTCCTACCTATGGATATGATTTGGCACAGGCGGTAGTAGATAAATATTTGGTGAATTATGTTTCTGTAGAAAGTAAGCTAAAGTTTTTGGAAGAGGGAATTGTATATGACGATCTTTCTGAAGAAGATAAAGACGCCTACGAAGAAACCTTTGCTGTTGATATGGAAAATATTCCGGAAAGTATTAATGCCTCCGCACTGAATTCTTGGATTTTTAACGAAGATACCATAAAGAAGGTGTTAAATATCTTAATGACAGAAGGCATTAAAATAGACTATGGTCAAAAATTAGGAAAAACCATTATTTTTGCAAAAAATCATGAGCATGCGGAAGAAATCTTAAAGGTTTTCAATAAAGAATATCCCCATTTGCCAGATTATGCAAAAGTAATTGATAATTATATGACCTATGCCCAAAGTGCTATTGATGAGTTTTCTGACCCGAAGAAGATGCCACAAATAGCGATTTCCGTAGATATGTTAGATACAGGAATCGATGTGCCGGAAGTGTTGAATTTGGTATTTTTCAAAAAGGTAATGAGCAAAGCTAAGTTTTGGCAGATGATTGGTCGTGGGACAAGACTATGTCCCGGATTATTGGATGGAGAAGATAAAGAAAAGTTCTATATTTTTGATTTCTGTAACAATTTCGATTTCTTCCGTATGAACCAGGGGAAACAAACACCTAATACAATAGCAGTACAGGGCGCTATATTCTCTCTGGAATTTGAAATTGCCTATAAGCTTCAAGATATAGAATATCAGGTGGATAGATTAATTGCATACAGAGAAAAATTGGTGCAGTGGATGTCCGGAAAAGTGCAAGAACTGAATCGGGATAATTTTGCTGTAAGGCAACATTTGAAATATGTGGATACATATGCGAATGCAGATAATTATAAGACTTTAACATATGAAGATACATTAGCCATCAGAGAAGAAGTGGCACCTTTGATTTTACCGGAGGAGGATGAAGCAACGGCACTTCGTTTTGACGCCTTGATGTATGGCATTGAGTTGGCATATTTGATTGGCAAGAAATATGCAAGGGCAAGAAGTGATTTGCTGAAGAAAGTACAGGGAATTGCCAGCGTTGCAAATATTCCTGAGATAAATGCTCAGTCAGATTTAATTAATCAAATTTTACATACAGATTATCTGGATAGGGCAGGGATAAATGAGTTTGAATATATCAGAGAGAAGCTTCGTGGGCTAATAAAATATATTCCTAAACCAGAATTAAAATTTAATATTAATCTTACGGATACTCTGTTATCAACAGAGTGGAAAGACGCTGAATTAGATAGTGATGACTTAAAGAATTATAAGGCAAAAGCAGAATTTTACATCAGACAGCATCAGGATAATATCGCTATTGCAAAATTGAAAACAAATAAACCTTTGACAAGTACAGATGTGCAAACTCTGGAATCGATTTTGTGGAGTGAAGTAGGTACGAAGGAAGAATATTTGAATGAATATGGAGAAAAGCCATTAGGTGAATTGGTGCGAGAAATTGTTGGCTTGGATATGAATACAGCCAAGGAAGCATTTGCGGAATTTTTGAATGATTCTTTACTAGACAGCAGACAGATTTATTTTGTAAATCAAATTGTGGAATATATTGTTCGAAACGGTATGATGAAAGATTTATCCGTATTGCGAGAAGCACCATTTACAGATCAAGGTAGTGTTGTAGAAATTTTTGCAGATATGTCTATGTGGAATGGTATACGAAAAGTTATTGATCAGATTAATGAGAATGCGACGGTAGCATAATAAATACAAAGTCCAGGGTTGTCCAATGCAGAAATCTATTGACAACCCTTCTTTTTTAGTCCACTATAATCTTTGTGAAATTAGATATTTTTTATCAGTGTATGAAATACGAGGGATAAGAGATGTTTGGGAAATGGAAAAAGAAAAGTGAATTGATTTCTGATGATGGTACGACAGAAAGAACAGATCTTTTTGATATGATGGTAATGGGAATTAGTATTGCCATGATTCTTTTTCTGGCATATTTAGGCGTTATGGCCTTTGTGGCAGCGAGGTAAAAGATTATGGATCAGTACATGCTCTTTAAGAAACGAATCTATGAGATTATTGAAGCTTCCAAGACAAAAGATCCGGTAAGTAAGTCCTATGATTTTCTTATTTTAACGGCTACTATTGTGGGCTTGATTCCTTTGACCTTGAAGACGGACAATTACTATACCAGAATCATTGATTTGGTTACGGTTAGTATATTCTTGGTAGATTATATCTTGCGTTTATATACTTCTGATTATAAGATGGGTATTCGAAGCATTTATGCCTACTTAGCCTATGCGGTTATGCCTATTGCAATTGTGGATATGCTTTCCGTTTTGCCTATTTTAGCAGTAATCTTTCCGGGATCCAAAACCATAGCTCTGTTTAGAATTTTCCGTATCTTCCAGCTGTTTAAGGTGCTGCGATATTCTTCCGCCATGGTAATCATCGGTAGTGTGATGCGAAAGGTATGGAGGCCGCTGTTTGCAGTATTTACCTTGGCATCTTTGTATATATTTGATTGTGCCCTGATTATGTTTCAGCTGGAACCGGATATTTTCACTACCTTTTTTGATGCCATTTATTGGTCCGGCTGTACTGTTTTGACTGTAGGGTATGGTGATATTAGTCCATTAACACAGGTGGGGCGAGTGATTACAGTTGTTTCTGCCATGGTTGGTATGGCAGTCATTGCACTTCCTTCCGGTATCATTACAGCAGGCTATATGGATGAGCTGAAGAAGAGTAAAAAGAACCCATTAATTCGATAGAAAACCAAGACAGCGTAGAGCAATTTATGCTGTCTTATTTTAATGCAATGATGAAGAGGATATAGACATAGATGATTAAATTAATCGCCAGTGACTTGGATGGCACCTTACTGCAAAACGGCAGTAGACAGGTACCACCGGAATTTATAGAGACAATCAAGGAATGTAAGAAAAAAGGCATTCTTTTTGCGGCAGCCAGTGGCAGACAGTATGCCAGCCTGCAAAGGTTGTTTGCGGAAGTGAAGGATGATATTGCTTATATTTGTGAAAACGGAGCAGTGACCATTTATCAGGGACAGGTGTTGCATCAGTCTGTAATAGATAGAACCATTGCCAATGAGATTATTCAAAAGATTATAGCGGAAGATGGTTCCCATGCTCTTGTTTCCGGTGCTTTTACCAGTTATATAGATGGGAAAGATAAAGATTTGGAAGACAGACTGCATTCCAATGGCAATCATGTGGTCATCTTACCGGATTTATTACAGGTAGAGGAACCTATTGTAAAATTAGCTATTTATGAAAAGGAAGGGACAGAAGAGCGAAACAGAGGAGCCTATTGGCAGCCAAAGATGCCTTTCCCGGCCAGAGTGGCCACTTCCGGCGCTTTGTGGCTGGATGTATTATTCCCGGATGCCAACAAAGGAATCGGGATGCGTGCATTAGCAGAGCATTTGCATCTGGAAAAAGAAGAGATTATGTGCTTTGGAGATAACCAAAATGATATGGAGATGTTTGCAGAAAGTGGAATTCCTGTGGCAGTGGAAAATGCCAAGCCGGAAGTCCTTGCAGCCAGCAAATATGTAACATCTTCGGTAAATGAGTTTGTAAGAAAGTATTGTCTGTAAAAAAGGCTTGTAAAAACGCATTTAATAGGAAGAAAAGGCTTGCCAAGAGAATAGAACAGTGATAAACTTATATTAATCTAATAGCGTGATACTATAGAGAGTGGACTTGTCGGTCCACTCTTTTGTTGTATAGATGCTACCGGAGAACAACTAAATAAGGGAAAGGATAGGTGACAACATGTCTAGAAGAGAGACATATGAAGCCAAAACTGAGGAACTGTTACTTCCCATTGTAGAGGCCTGTGAAGTGGAAATCTACGATGTTGAGTATGTGAAGGAAGGCAGTGACTTTTACCTTCGTGCCTATATCGATAAGCCCGGTGGGGTAGATATATTGGACTGTGAGAAGGTAAGCAGAGCATTATCTGACAAGCTGGATGAGGTAGACTTTATAGAAGATGCCTACATTTTAGAAGTCAGCAGCCCAGGCCTTGGGCGAACCTTGAAAAAGGAAAAACACTTCTTGAAAAGTATGGGTCAGGAAGTGGAATTAAAAACCTAGAAGCCCATAGTCAAATGTAAAGAGTTTGTATGAATCCTGGAAAACTATGACCAGGGAAATGTAACCTTAAAAATGGAAGATAAAACAGTAACTTTTCAAAAGGCAGATATTGCATTGGTAAAATTAACCATCGACTTTTGATGCATGTTAAAAAATAGAATTGGAGGATAAAGGAAAAATGGCAAGAGAAAGTAAAACTAAGAATAAGGGTAAGGACGAAGGACAAGAACTGTTAGAAGCATTGGATATGCTGGAAAAAGAGAAAGAGATTAGCAAGGAAACCTTATTTGAGGCAATCGAAAACTCATTGATTACTGCATGCAAGAATCATTTTGGTCATGCAGAAAATATTAAGGTAGAAATCGACAGAGAAACCGGTAAGTTTTTATGCTATGCAGAAAAAACTGTAGTAGAAACTGCAGAAGAAGTAGAAGATGATTTGCTCCAGATTACTTTAGAAGAAGCAACTAAAATTGCAAAGAAGGTTGGCGTAGGCGATACCATCAATGTAGAAATTAAGTCTAAAGAATTTGGTCGTATTGCTACCCAGAATGCAAAAAATGTTATTTTACAGAAAATCCGTGAGGAAGAAAGAAGCGTTATCTACAATCAGTATTACGAAAAAGAAAAAGATGTAGTAACCGGTATTGTACAGCGTTATGTTGGTAAAAACATTAGTATTAATTTAGGGAAAGCAGATGCTTTATTAAATGAAAATGAACAGGTGAAGGGTGAAGTATTCAAGCCTACAGAAAGAATTAAGGTATACATTGTAGAAGTAAAGAATACACCTAAAGGACCACGAATTTTAGTAAGCCGTACCCATCCGGAACTGGTAAAACGCTTATTTGAGGAAGAAGTTGCAGAAATCCAGGATGGTACTGTAGAAATCATGAGCATTGCTCGTGAAGCAGGCAGCAGAAGCAAAATTGCAGTATACAGCAACAATCCTAATGTGGATGCAGTAGGTGCTTGTGTTGGTATGAATGGTGCCAGAGTAAACTCTATTGTAGATGAACTGCGTGGTGAAAAAATTGATATTGTAAATTGGGATGAAAACCCAGGTAACTTAATCCAGAATGCATTATCTCCTGCAAAAATCGTTGCAGTATTTGCAGATCCTGATGAAAAAACAGCAAAGGTTGTTGTACCTGATTATCAGTTAAGTCTTGCAATTGGTAAGGAAGGACAGAATGCCCGTCTTGCTGCCAGATTAACAGGCTATAAGATTGATATTAAGAGTGAGACTCAGGCAAAAGATGCGCCAGGCTTCAGATATGAAGATTATATGTATGATGAGTATGAAGACGGTTACGACGAATATGAGGATTATGAAGAATACGAGGCATCAGAAGAAACTGCTGGTGAGGAAGAATAAAAAATATAATCCCAAAATGAAGTAAGGAGAAAATGAGGTATGATGAAGAAAATTCCTATGAGACAATGCGTAGGATGTGGTGAAATGAAAAGCAAAAAAGAAATGCTGCGTGTTTTAAAAACCACCGAAGGCCCCATTGTTCTCGACAATACCGGTAAAAAGAATGGAAGGGGAGCTTACCTTTGTAATGATATGGAATGCTTGAAAAAAGCAAGAAAAAACAAAGGCTTGGAACGCTCCTTCAAAGAAAAGATACCGGAACAGATATATGACTGTTTGGAAAAGGAGTTTGCAAGTCTTGAATCAGAATAAAATTCTTTCTCTCATAGGAATGGCTACCCGTGCAAGAAAGGTAGTCAGCGGAGAGTATATGACAGAAAACAAAGTGAAATCCGGAGGTGCTTTTTTGGTAGTAGTTGCAAAAGATGCATCGGACAATACCAAAAAGATGTTTTCTGACATGTGTCAGTTCTATGAATTGCCTATGTATGAATATGGTACAAAAGAGGAACTGGGGCATGCCATGGGAAAAGATGTGAGAGCAAGCTTGGCAATCACAGAAGAAGGTTTTGCAAAGGCTTTGACCAAATTATTGGATTCGTAACGGAGGTAGTGAATAGATGGCGAAAATGAAAGTACATGAGTTAGCAAAAGAAGTTGGAAAACAAAGTAAAGAAATCGTTGCATTTTTGCAGGAAAAGGGTATTGAAGCAAAAGCAGCCCAATCTTCTGTAGAAGATGCAGCTATTGATATAGTTAGAAAAGCGTTTGGTGCAGCATCTGCTCCTAAGGCAGAGGAAAAATCTGCTCCGAAGACAGAAGCGCCAAAAGCAGAAGAACCTGCAAAGGTAGAAGCACCTAAGACTGCAGAGCCTGTAAAAACAGAAGCACCTAAAACAGATGCTCCCAAGGAAGCGCAGCCTGCAAAAACAGAAAATAAACCAAACGGTCCCAGACCGGAACAGAAGAAAAAGAAAAGTGGCATTATTTTTGTAAGCAATCCTCACAATAGTAAAATGCCCGGACAAAAGCGTCCACCTTTCCCCGGAAACCAGATGAATGGAAACAGAAATGGTGCTCCTCAGGGAAATCGTAATGTTCCACCACAGAAACCGGTACAGTTAGGACCGAATCAGATGATTAACAAATCTACCGGTAAGATTATTGAAATGCTTCCTCCTAAAAAGGAAGAACCTGTGGTAGAAGAGGTAGTTGTAACACAGGCACCGGCACCGGAAGAAAAGCCTGTTGAGAGAACCAATAATTCTATGAATGATCGTGTGTCTCGTGACAATCGAAATGGAAATCAAAGATTCCAAGATCGTAATGATAGAAATGAGCGCAATGATAGAAACGATCGCAATGGAAATGGAGGGAACAATCGTCCCTTCAATCAGGATAGAAGAAACGGAGATCGTAACAATGGCAACAGACCGTCAGGAAACAGACCTGGTAACACCCCAAATGGTGATCGCCAGCATTTTGGTAATAATAGAGGCTTTAATGGTGCTCAGAGTGGTACTGGCCAGGGGAACCGCGGTTTTAACAATTCTGACAGAAATCAAGGCAGAAATGGCGGGACGGACAATCGATTCGCAGGTCAAAGAGGGGGTAAGAGCTTTGCTGCGGAAGCGCCATTAGCATCTACTGAAAAGCATAGAGATGATCAGAGAAGATTAAATCAGGCAAAAGATAAGCGTTCCAGAAAAGATGCTATGTATGAAGAAAAAGAGCAGGAAATCAAGAACAAGAATAAAGCAGGTCGCTTTATTAAGCCTGAGCCTAAGGCAGTGGAACCGGAAGAGCAGATTAAAGTAATCACTTTACCGGAAACCATTACCATCAAAGAACTGGCAGAAAAAATGAAGATGCAGCCTGCGGCTATTATTAAAAAGCTTTTCATGCAGGGTAAAATCGTTACCGTAAATCAGGAAATTACCTTTGAAGATGCAGAAAACATTGCTATCGAATTTGACATCATTTGTGAACAGGAAGTCAAAGTCGATGTGATTGAGGAACTTTTGAAGGAGGACGAAGAGAAGGAAGAAACCTTAGTAAAGCGTGCACCGGTTATCTGTGTTATGGGGCATGTTGACCACGGTAAAACCTCTCTCTTGGATGCAATCCGTAAAACCAATGTAACTGATAAAGAGGCTGGTGGTATTACCCAGCATATCGGTGCATACATGGTAAATGTGGATGGACAGAAGATTACTTTCTTAGATACACCGGGTCATGAAGCCTTCACTGCAATGCGTATGCGTGGTGCAAATTCTACAGATATTGCAATCCTCGTAGTTGCTGCCGATGATGGTGTAATGCCTCAGACAGTAGAAGCTATCAACCATGCAAAGGCTGCTAACATTGAAGTCATTGTTGCGGTAAATAAAATTGATAAACCCAATGCCAATATTGACCGTGTAAAACAGGAATTAACAGAATACGGTTTGATTGCAGAAGATTGGGGTGGAAGTACTGTATTCGTACCGGTATCTGCAAAAACAGGAGAAGGCATCTCCGATTTATTGGATATGATTCTTTTAACTGCAGATGTATTAGAATTAAAAGCCAATCCCAAGAGAAAAGCCAGAGGTCTTGTGATCGAAGCACAGTTGGATAAGGGACGTGGTCCTGTTGCAACAGTTTTGGTACAGAAAGGTACCTTAAAGGTAGGAGACTTTATTTCTGCAGGAAGCAGTCATGGTAAAGTAAGAGCTATGATTGATGATAAGGGAAGAAGAGTAAAAGAGGCTGCTCCTTCTACACCGGTAGAAATTTTAGGTTTAAATGATGTTCCCAATGCAGGGGAAGTATTCTTGGCACACGATAGTGATAAAACTGCAAAATACTATGCAGAAACCTTCGTGGCTCAGAATAAAGAGAAGAAATTGGAAGAAACCAAATCCAAAATGTCTCTGGATGACTTATTCAGCCAGATTCAGGAAGGCAATTTGAAAGAATTGAACCTGATTGTTAAAGCAGATGTTCAGGGTAGCGTAGAAGCCGTAAAACAGAGCTTGTTGAAATTAACCAACGAAGAAGTGGTTGTAAAATGTATCCACGGTGGCGTAGGTGCAATCAATGAATCTGATGTTAACCTTGCTGCAGCCAGCCAGGCTATTATCATCGGCTTTAATGTCAGACCGGATGCAACGGCAAAGGCAAGTGCAGAACGAGAAGGTGTAGATATCCGTTTGTATCGTGTTATCTACCAGGCAATTGAAGACATTGAAGCAGCCATGAAAGGTATGCTGGATCCTGTCTTTGAAGAAAAAGTCATCGGTCATGCAGAAGTGCGTCAGATTTTTAAGGCTAGTGCAGTTGGTAACATTGCCGGTTCCTATATCTTGGATGGTGTATTCCAGAGAGGCTGCAAGGTTCGCATTTCTCGTGAAGGAGAACAGATTTACGAAGGCGAATTGGCATCCTTGAAGAGATTTAAAGATGATGTAAAAGAAGTAAAAGCCGGATTCGAATGTGGTTTGGTATTCGATGGCTTTGATCAGATGAAGGAATTGGATATTGTTGAAGCATATATTATGGTAGAAGTACCTAGATAGATTCCTTCCTGATAGCGAAAGGATAGTAGTATGCGCAAAAATAGTATTAAAAATACCAGAATCAATACAGAAGTACAAAAGGTTTTGGCAGAGGTTATTCGGGGAGAAATCAAGGATCCCCGAATCTCCCCTTTTACCAGTGTGGTAGCGGTAGAAGTAGCCAGTGACTTAAAGACCTGTAAAGCCTATATCAGTGTACTGGGAGATGATTTGGCAGCCCAAAATACATTGGCTGGATTAAAATCAGCAGAAGGCTTTATTCGTAATCGCTTGGCCAAAACCATTAATCTTCGTAACACACCGGAAATTCGTTTTGTAATGGATCAATCCATTGCTTATGGTGTAAACATGAGCAAAAAGATTGATGAAGTAATCGCGGAAATTCCGGATCGTTCCGAGGAAGAAGCGGAAACCGAAGAAGAATAAAGTTTTCTCCGGCGTTTCAAAAGTTTCAAAATGAAAAGGTGAAGAAATGAAAATAGAGGATATGATTGGTACTGCGGGATCCATTGGTATTTCCGGACATGAAAGACCGGACGGGGATTGTGTTGGTGCTTGTATGGCATTGTATTTATATTGTAAAAAGAATATGCCGGAAAAAGAGGTGACAGTTTTTTTGGAGCAACCCAAGGAAGAATTCTTTTGCATCAAAGATACGGAAGAAATTTGTTCCGATTTTTCTACAGAAAAAGAATACGATTGCTTTATTGTATTAGACTGTGAGCCAACCAGAACAGGAGATGCTGTTTCTATTTTTGAAAGAGCAAAAAAACAGATAAATATTGACCATCATATCAGTAATCAGAGTGCTTGTGAGATACAGGTTGTGAAACCGGATGCCAGTTCTGCTTGTGAAGTGTTATATGATCTTTTAGATCCGGAAAAATTGGATGTGGAAATCGCCAAGGCTTTATATATCGGCATTATTCATGATACAGGTGTACTCAAGTATTCCAATACAGCACCCCACACTTTGCGTATTGTGGCGGATTTGATTGGCTATGGCTTTGATTTCCCGAAACTCATAGATGAAACCTTTTGTGAAAAGGGCTATGCCCAAAATCGATTAACAGGCAAGGCTGTTTTGGATAGTGTATTGCACTGTAATGGGAAATGTATTTCCACAACTGTTTCCAAAGCAGATATGGAAGCATTTGGAGTATCTCCCAAAGAATTGGATGGAGTGGTGAATCAGCTTCGTGTTACCAAGAGAGTAGAGGTGGCTATTTTCTTGTATGAAATGAAAGAAAATACGTACAAGGTAAGCTTGCGTTCCAATGGTCTGGTAAATGTTTCCAGAGTAGCAGGCTGTTTTGGCGGCGGTGGCCATGTGCGAGCCGCAGGAGCGACCATGGAAGGTACACCGGAAACCATTATCGCAGGATTAATCGAAGAAATACAGAAAGAATTATAAAACCTTTGTGTAAGGATTAGACAAGGAGAACACCATGCTGCATGGGGTTATCAATATTTACAAGGAACCGGGCTTTACCAGTCACGATGTGGTGGCAAAGCTTCGGGGGATTTGTAAACAAAAAAAGATTGGTCATACAGGGACTCTGGATCCGGCAGCAACAGGTGTTTTGCCGGTTTGTTTGGGAGCTGCCACCAAGCTTTGTGATTTTTTGACAGAGAAGCAAAAAGAATATGTGGCTCATATGTGTTTGGGTATTACTACAGATACACAGGATAGTACAGGTACTGTATTGACGAAACAAGAAGTGGAAGTGGAACCTGCTAAGGTGGAAGAAGTAATGGCTTCTTTTGTAGGTCCTTATGAGCAGCTTCCGCCTATGTATTCTGCGCTCAAAGTAAATGGTCAAAAGCTTTACGATTTGGCAAGACAGGGTGTGGAAGTGGAGCGAAAAACCAGACCTGTTGAAATCCTGGAATTAGAAATTTTAGGAATGGCTTTGCCGGAGGTTGTATTTCGGGCAAAGGTGAGCAAAGGTACCTATATTCGTACCCTTTGCCATGATATTGGACAGGCTTTAGGGTGCGGCGCAGTGATGACTGAGTTAGAGCGAACAAAGTCCGGCAGTTTTACGAAAGAAACCGCTTTTACTTTAGCAGAAGTAGAGTCTATGCGGGATGCCGAAACCTTAGAATCCCATATTTTACCCATTGATCAGGTGCTACAGGAGTTTGAACCAATACAGATTCAACCCATGGCACAGAAATTACTGGATAACGGGAATCCTATACCGATAGAGCTACTGGATCGGAAGGAATCCTTGGAAGACGGAAAGAACTATCGCATCTATGGAAAAGAAAATTGTTTTTACGGGGTCTATTGTTATGCGAAAGAAGAGCAGAGAATTCGACCTGTAAAGATGTTTTTTATGACAGAATAAAGGAAGTTGTTTATGCAAATTATTGCAGGAACCTGTGATTTTAGATTGCCGGGGAAGAGTGCCGTTGCCATTGGAAAATTTGACGGCATTCATTTGGGGCATAAGGAATTGCTTCGTCGTATCCTGGCAAAAAAAGAACAGGGAATTACTGCGGTGGTGTTGACCTTTGATCCGCCACCGGAAGTGTTTTTTGGAAAACGAGAACAAAAAGAATTGACCACTTTGCAGGAAAAAAGAGATATTTTTCGGCAAATGGGAATTGATGTTTTAATAGAATATCCCTTAGATGCAGTGACTGCTGCAGTAGAGCCTAGGGCCTTTGTAACCGATATTTTGGTGCATCAAATGCATATGGTGTATTTGGCTGCAGGCTATGATATTTCCTTTGGGGACAAGGGAATGGGAAATGCAGCACTGTTAAAGGAATTAAGTCCTGTTCTGGGATATGAACTGGACATAGTAGAAAAGATTTGCTTAGAAGAAAAGGAAATCAGTTCTACTTATGTACGAGAGCAAATTGAACTAGGCAATATGGAAACGGCTGCAAATCTTTTAGGAGAACCCTATAGCTTAATTGGGGAAGTTATGCATGGTGCAAAATTAGGCAGAAATATAGGAATGCCAACCATAAATTTGTTGCCCGAAAGCAGCAAATTATTACCGCCCAATGGGGTTTATTTTTCTTATGTAAAAGTATTTAATAAGACCTATAAGGGGGTTACCAATATTGGGAAAAAACCTACCGTCTCCGATGAAAATCAGATTGGGGTGGAAACTTATATATATGATTTCGATAAAGATGTGTATGGGAAAACAGTTACCGTGAATTTGCTCCATTTTAGAAGACCGGAGATGAAGTTTTCCGGTATAGAAGAGTTAAAAGCACAAATGTTTCGTGATATGGATGCGGGAAGAGCGTATGCCTATCCTGCGTTATCTACCGAAAACTACAGCAGATAAAGAGGAGGTTGGTCATGCCTACTACATATACCCATTATCGAATGGGGCAAACCGTTAGAAGGAAGGTTTCAAAGGAAATCTCCGGCGTCATAGAAAAGGAACTGGATTTGTTTCAGATTGGTCTTCACGGTCCGGACATTTTGTTTTATTATCATGCATTAAAAAATAACCCGGTTATCAGACAGGGAAATGCAATTCATGATAAGCCGGGCATAGTATTTTTCCAAAAGGCCATAGAATTGATAAAAAAACATCCGGATAATCCGGCCTATCGGGCCTATGCCTATGGTGTACTTTGTCATTTCGCATTGGATGTAACTTGTCATGGATATATAGAGGAGCAGATTCCTAAAATCGGTGTTGGTCACTTGGCTATAGAAGCAGAATTGGATCGAGAATTTTTGATTCAAGATGGAAAAAATCCCCTGTCTCAGATTTTGACCAAACATATTAAACCTTCTATTCAGGTAGCTCAGGTGATTTGTGAGTTTTATGAAGATTTATATGCAGAGGATATCCAGACTAGCTTAAAGTGGATGGTATTTTGTTTGAACCGATTGGTTTGTCCTACTTCTTTTCAGAGAAATTTGATACTGTTTTTATTGAAAATCGTTGGAGCTTATAACAGCAAACAAGGCTTGATTATTCGAGAAGAAAAAATAGCAGCTTGTGCAGACACTATAGCAGAATTGGTAAAGCTATATGAAAAAGCAGAGCCATTGGCAATTAGTTTGGTAAATTCCTTTGACCGTTTTGTAGAAGGAAAAGAACCTATGCCGGACATTTTTCAATACGATTTTGGAGGTCAGTTGGTCCATACCAATTAATATAGAACCAAAGAATGCTGTTTTACAGCCACAACACAAAGGAGAAAAAAGTGAAATTTAAATTAACAAAAGTAGAAAAAGACTGGATTTTGTATGATGTAGGTAATTCCGCATTTACCCTGTTGATTACCACCATATTACCAATTTATTTTAATTATTTGGCATCTGAGGGTGGCATCAGTTCCGTACAGTACCTGGCTTATTGGGGATATGCAGCCAGCATTACCACATTGATTGTTGCTGTTTTAGGACCAATTTTAGGAACCTTGGCAGATACAAAGGACTATAAGAAGCCTATATTTTCCGTCTTTTTAATCATAGGCTTAGTAGCCTGTGTTGCGTTAGGTGCAGCCAAAAACTGGATAATCTTTTTGGTAATTTTCATTATTGCAAAGGTTGGCTATTCTTCCAGCTTAATTTTCTATGATTCCATGTTGGGAGATGTAACAGAGGAAGACCGTATGGATAATGTATCTTCATTAGGCTATGCTTGGGGATATATCGGAAGCTGTGTTCCTTTTGTGTTATGTCTTGTTTTGGTATTGGGAAATGAAGCTATTGGCATCTCTATGGAAACCGCTATGGCATTTTCCTTTATTATCATTGCTGTATGGTGGTTATTATTTACCCTTCCTATGCTGAAAAGCTACAAGCAGACTCATTATGTGGAGAGAAAACCCCATGCCTTTCAGGAAAGCTTTCGTCGATTGGGAAGAACCTTTAAGAATATTCGGAAAGAGAAAAAAGCATTTATGTTTTTGATTGCCTTTTTCTTTTATATTGATGGTGTATATACCATTATTGATATGGCAACCACTTATGGTACGGCATTAGGATTGGGCTCTACAGGTCTTTTGTTGGCCTTATTGGTAACCCAGATTGTAGCATTCCCTTGTGCCATTATTTTTGGAAGGTTGGCGCAAAAATATGATGGTGCTACCTTAATTACCGTATGTATTGTGGCTTATATTGGCATTGTAGTGTATGCGATTTTCTTAAGTACACAGATTCAGTTCTGGATTTTAGCGGTATGTGTAGGTATGTTCCAGGGTGGTGTGCAGGCATTATCCCGTTCTTATTTTGCAAAGATTATTCCCGGAGAGCAGTCCGGAGAGTTCTTTGGTTTGTTGGATATCTGTGGAAAAGGAGCTTCCTTTGTAGGTACCACCGTTGTTGGTGCGGTTTCCCAAATTACAGGCAGTGTCAATATGGGTGTTGGAACCATTGCCATCATGTTTGTCATCGGATTATTCTTCTTTAGAAAAACCGTCAAAATATCCTAAAATACCCTGAAAACACTTAAAAATAAGGGTTTACATCTATTAACGGATGTGGTAATATATTTGGGTATGAAATCTTGCTTATACTCAGTTTCGGGTAACTCCGACCCATACTTGGTATACAGCGAAAATAAAGAATAATGGAGGATAAAAAAATGATTTCAAAAGAAAAGAAAACATCAATTATTACAGAGTATGCTAGAACAGAAGGCGACACAGGTTCACCGGAAGTTCAGGTAGCAGTATTAACAGCAAGAATTGCAGAGTTAACAGAGCACTTAAAAGCAAACCCGAAGGATCATCACAGCAGACGTGGTATGTTTAAAATGGTTGGTAAGAGACGTGGTTTATTAGACTACTTAAAGAAAAAAGACATTGAAAGATACCGTGCTTTAATTGCAAAACTTGGCATCAGAAAGTAAGATTGGATAAAAAGACGGATAGATGCTATCCGTCTTTTTTGATAAATTTTTCCGAATGGAAGGAAGCCCCCGAGACCACTGAAAAGTGTAGGAAAATCCTGTATTTTTCAGTAGTTTCGGATTCTTCTTTTCGGAAAACAAAATAAGAAAAGGAGAAAAATTATGTATCAGTCATTTTCAATGGAACTTGCCGGTCGTACTTTAACTGTTGATGTAAACAGAGTTGGTAAACAGGCAAATGGTTGTGCATTTATGCACTACGGTGATACCACCGTTTTATGTACAGCAACCGCTTCAGAAAAGCCAAGAGAAGGAATCGATTTCTTCCCTTTGAGCGTAGAATATGAAGAAAAATTATATGCTGTAGGAAAAATCCCCGGAGGATTTAACAAAAGAGAAGGAAAAGCAAGTGAAAACGCAATCTTAACCAGCCGTGTTATTGACCGTCCTATGCGTCCACTTTTCCCTAAGGATTACAGAAATGATGTAACCTTAAACAATATGGTTATGTCTGTAGATCCGGCATGTAGACCGGAATTAGTAGCTATGCTTGGTTCTGCTATTGCAACCAGCATTTCTGATATTCCATTCTGTGGACCTTGTGCAACTACACAGGTTGGTATGGTAGATGGTGAATTGATTATCAATCCTAGCCAGGAACAGTGGAAGAATGGTGATTTGAACTTAACTGTTGCTTCTACCAGTGAAAAGGTTATCATGATTGAAGCCGGTGCCAATGAAATCCCGGAAGCACAGATGATTGAAGCAATTTACAAGGCTCATGAAATCAACCAGACAATTATTGCTTTCATCAACAAGATGGTAGCGGAAGTTGGTAAAGAAAAACACAGCTATACAAGTTGTGCAATTCCGGATGAAATGTTTGAAGCTATGAAAGAAATCGTAACTCCTGCAGAAATGGAAGTTGCTGTTTTCACAGATGAAAAACAGGTTCGTGAAGAAAACATTCGTGTGATCCGTGAAAAATTAGAAGAAGCATTTGCTGATAAAGAAGAATGGCTTCCCATTTTAGGCGAAGCATTATATCAGTATCAGAAGAAGACTGTTCGTAAGATGATCTTAAAGGATCAGAAACGTCCTGATGGTCGTGCTATTACACAGATTCGTCCTTTGGCTGCAGAAGTAGACTTGATTCCCAGAGTACATGGTTCTGCTATGTTCACCAGAGGTCAGACACAGATTTGTACAGTAACTACATTAGCACCTTTATCAGAAGTACAGAAGATTGACGGTTTGGATGCAAACGAAACCAGCAAGAGATATATGCATCATTACAATTTCCCTTCTTACTCAGTAGGCGAAACAAAACCTTCCAGAGGACCTGGACGTAGAGAAATTGGTCACGGTGCATTGGCAGAAAAAGCTTTGGTTCCTGTAATTCCTTCTGAGGAAGAATTCCCTTATGCAATCCGTACTGTATCAGAAACCTTTGAATCAAACGGTTCTACTTCACAGGCTTCAATTTGTGCATCTACCATGTCTTTGATGGCTGCAGGTGTTCCTATTAAGAAACAGGTTGCCGGTATTTCTTGTGGTTTGGTTACCGGTGAAACAGATGATGATTACATCGTTTTAACAGATATTCAAGGCTTAGAAGATTTCTTCGGTGATATGGACTTTAAGGTAGCCGGTACCCATGATGGTATTACAGCTATTCAGATGGATATTAAGATTCATGGTTTAACAAGACCTATCGTAGAAGAAGCTATTAAGAGAACAAAAGAAGCAAGAGAATATATCTTAAATGAGATTATGACTCCTTGTATCGCTGCTCCTCGTGCAGAGGTTGGAGAATATGCTCCTAAGATTATTTCTATCCAGATTGATCCTGAAAAGATTGGTGATGTTGTTGGTCAGCGTGGTAAGACCATTAACGAAATCATTGCTCGTACCGGTGTGAAGATTGATATCACAGATGACGGTAAGGTATCTGTATGTGGTACAGACGCTGCTATGATGGATTCTGCAGTAGAAATGATTAAAATTATCACAACAGAATTTGAAGAAGGCCAGATTTTCAAAGGGAAAGTAGTTTCTATCAAAGAATTTGGTGCTTTCATTGAATTCGCACCCGGAAAAGAAGGCATGGTACACATTTCTAAGATTTCTAAAGACAGAATCAAATGTGTAGAAGATGTTTTGACCTTAGGTGATAAAGTAACTGTTGTATGTCTTGGAAAAGATAAGATGGGCAGAACCAGCTTCTCTATGAAAGATGTAGCACAGGCTTAAGAAACAGAATACTAAAGACTCTAGAAATCTCTATCTGTAATTTGCAGATAGAGATTTTTTTTATGCCTAAAATGAAAAATATTCTTCCTAACAAAGATTCTGCAAAGCCTGTCATAAAGAAATAGGCCTGTACATATATTGAGATAGGAGACAAACCTAATGGGTAAAAAAGAACTGGCAAGAAAGGAATGCTATGAAGCTAATGACTGCTTTCCCGGAAAGAGTTTCTACATTGTTTCAAAAACAGGAGACTACAATTATGGCTATGGAGGAAATCAGATTACGGGCTTTTCAGCCTATCTTTTTTTATAAACGGGGACAGGAATATGTGATGAATGAAGTTAGAAAAAAAAAAAAAACGAAAAATAAAAATGCCCTTGGTAGTGGTCTTATAATATCTCCTTCAGAAATAGAAGAAATGATTAGCAGACTTTGTCAAGCATCTCCCTATGCCTATGAAGAAGAGTTGAAAAAAGGATATTTGACCGTAGAAGGTGGGCACCGCATTGGAATTGGCGGAGAAATGAATCCTGGAGAAACAGGACAAATACAAAGTGTAAAACATATCGCCTATTTAAATATAAGAATTGCCCATGAGATAAAAACGGCAGGAGAACGGATAGTGCCATATTTGTATCAGAATGGGAAATTACAAAATATACTGATTGTTTCCCCACCGGGCTACGGGAAAACTACTTTACTGCGGGATTTGATCCGAAGAATATCCAATGGCAGTCTTTATGCCAAAGGAATGACGGTAGGCGTGGTAGATGAAAGAGGAGAAATATCCGGTAGTTACCAAGGTGTTCCGCAAAATGATATAGGAATTCGTACGGATTGTATCACAGCCTGCAAGAAAAGTACGGGAATGATGCTGCTTCTTCGTTCTATGGCTCCAATGGTGATAGCTGTGGATGAATTGGCAGGAGAAGAGGATCAAAAGGCTGTGTTTTCGGTGCTTGGAAGTGGCTGTAAAATTTTAGCCAGTATTCATGGAGAAAGTATTTCGGAACTAGAGAAAAAGCCATGGTTTCTTCCATTTTTAAGAGAAGAAGTATTTCAAACCATAATTATTTTGCGGAAAAAGGAAGGTATTTTTATGGCAAAAATAATGGAAAAGAGGAGTGAAGCATGGCAATTGCTGGGGGACTTTGCATTATCCTAGGGTGCTTTTTCTATGGACTTTCTTACATAAAAAGAATGAAAGAAAAAATGCATTGCTTGGAGCAATGGGAATTGGCATTTCATTTACTGAAAGAGGAATTGGAATACCAAAAAGCAAGTCTTCCCAGTGCTTGTCATCAAGTAGGGAATCTTCTGACGGAGGACCTGGGAAAAGGATTTCAATATATTTTTCAAACAATGGAAAAAGGGGCAGGAGAAACTTTTGCTTCTGTTTGGACAAGGGCATTTGAAGACTTTGTCCGAAATAGCCCTTTAGAAACGGAAAGTAAATCTGCCATTTTGGATTTTGGAAAATATACCGGTTTTTTGAATGTAAAAAAGCAACTCTTATTTTTACATCAGTTGGAAAATAATATGAGAGAACAAAAGGAGCAGGCAAAAAGACAGTATCAGGAAAAGAAAAAGCTGGTATATTGCTTTAGCATTTCTCTAGGACTGATATTTGTCATAATTTTAGCGTAGGAGATTGGATATGGAAGTAGGTCTGATTTTTAAGATAGCGGCAGTAGGGATTTTGGTGACTCTGCTTGGTCAGGTGTTGAAGCATAGTGGCAGAGAAGAACAAGCATTTATGATTTCATTAGCAGGGTTAATACTGGTACTTACCTGGGTGATTCCTTCTATTTATGAATTGTTTCAATCAATACAGAATTTGTTTCAGTTGTAAAAAAGGAGCAAAATGGATATTTTAAAAATTTCATCAGTTGCAATTATCGGTGTATTTCTATGTCTATTTTTCAAAAAGGACAATCCACAGTATGGTTTGTTGCTTATGCTAACGATTACGGTGCTGGTCATTAGTATAGGTATTGTTTGGTTACAGGAGATCAAGGATAAAATTTTAGAGTTGTCTGTTTATGGAGAAGAAACAAAAGGCTATTTTGCTTTGCTTTTTAAGGTAATAGGGATTACCTGTGTTTGTGAATTTACTTCTGCCATATGTAAAGACGCGGGCTTTAGTGCGTTGGCGGAACAAGTGAGAGTGGTGGGAAAACTATTGGTATTGGCTACCGGTCTTCCTATTCTGTTATCTATGTTGGAATTAATTGGCAGGTATAGCGTATGAATGCAGAAAGCCTTACACCCTGGTTAGACAGAATTGATTTTTGGAAATGGGAAAAGCAGTGGCAGGAATTGTTGCCTACCGGAGAATTTCCCATAGAAGAAATATTTCAGGCAATTTTTCAAGGAGATATTTTAAGGGCTATAACGCTCTTTTGGGATAGTTCCATAGGAAGTACCTTAGAACAGCTTTCTGTAGGGAAAAAGTGGATTCTATCAGTGTTAATAATAGGACTGATTTCCACCTTATTTACAACCATGAAGGACACCTTTCAAAATACCCAAATTGCAGACTTGGCATTTTTATTACATTACTTTATTCTGGTAGTTTTACTGACGGAATTTTTTGAAATGGGAATGGAATTGGCAACGGATATTTTGCAGACCATTACCAAATTTATGGAATTATTTTTCCCAACCTTCTTTCTGGTCATGGGATTTTCCGGAAAAACGGTTTCAGGACTTTTCTTTTATCAACTTTCCAATCTTGTCATATATATGTTTGAGTTGCTTCTGCAAAGACTGCTTTTTCCATTGTTATCTGTCTATATTCTTTTGGTAATACTGAATGGTATATGGGGAGAGGAACGATTAAAACTTTTTCTGGAATTGTGTAAAAAGTTTTTCCTTTGTGTCCTAAAAGCAGCCTTTTGGATGCTTACCGGAACAGGTGCCTTGGAAGCCTTACTGGGACCGGTAATGGATAGAAATAAAGCCATTCTATGGGAAAAGGCAGTGGACACAATCCCAGGAGCAGGAGGGGTATTGAGTGGCACTGCAAAAATATGGTTAGGTACAGCAGGTCTGGTAAAAAATAGCATTGGAATTCTTGGTATGCTATTTTTACTTGCCCTTACCTTATTGCCACTTATCAAACTTTTCCTTATGGCAATTTCCATTAAAGTTGTGGCAGCGTTTCTTGGATTGGTGGGAGATAAACGAATTGTTTCCACAACCAATGAGATGGGAGAGGGGATGCTTTTACTGGTAAAAATGCTGGCAATCGGGATTACTCTTTTTATGCTTTTTGTAGGGATAGCCGCTTTTTCTACAGTAGGCTGATAGGACTGGCTAAGTGATTATGGTATAGAAATTTAAATGGGGAATGGTATGACAAGCGTATTGGAATTGGTAAAGGGAATCGGCGTTTTTATGATTCTTGGGAAAATCATATTGCAGTTATGTAGCGGAAGTACTTACGAAAAATATGTGCAATACATTCTATCCCTTATGATACTTGCTCAGTTACTAACCGGAATTGTCACGCTTTTGGGAAAAGAACCCACCCTTTCATTGGAAAAGGAAATAGAGGAAATGGGTATTTTTTCAGCAGTGGAGTCAAATGAGAAGGAAGAAAAATTAAAACAGGAATGGCAGAATTATGAAGCAGAATTGGAAAATCTGGGAGAAGGGGAATCCGTGGTTCCTTAAAAAAGAGAATTTTTTACTGTTGATATTGTTTGGCATGCTTTTAATGGTAGTGGTTTGGCCTACCTCTAAAAAAGAGAAGGAAGAAGCTATCAAGGAAGCATCCTTGCAGGAAGAAATGGTTTTGCAGGAACAAAGGAAACAACAGTCTTCTACAGAGATGGAAGAAAGATTAACCAGTCTTTTAGAAGCAATGGACGGAGTGGGACGAGTGCAGGTAATGATTACTTACCAGGCATCTGCAGAGCAGGTGCCCTTAAAAGACCTGGGCAAGGAATTGGAAGAGGAAACGATCTTTGGGGAAGAAAAAACAGGAGAAAAAAATCCTTATATTGTGAAGGAATATAGCCCGGTAGTGGAAGGGGTAACGGTAGTTTGTGAAGGAGGGGATGATTTTATCATTCAAAAAAATATAACAGAGACTGTGCAGGCATTATTTGGGACTTCACCACATAAAATAAAAGTAGTTAAGATGAAGCAAACAGAATAGGAGAAGTATAGGATGAAAAAGAATCAAATTATGATTACCGCTTTGGCACTTATGATTGCGGTAGCAGGGTATTTAAACTTTACCGGGAATCCCTTTAAAGAGAAGGATCAAGTGGTGATAAATGACCAGGTTACGGTAGAGGATGATGGACTTAGCGCTATGCTGGATATTTCCTCCGAAGATATTGAAAGCTTAGATTCCGAGGCCTATTATACCGATAATTATTCCGATAGCACTTTGACGGAAACTATGGAGGACAGTTCACCTGTTAGTGCAGATGTGGCAGAGGTTAGTATCCCAAATGACCAGGAGGATATTCCGGGAGAAGCTGTTTTTACAAGCACACAGGTAATTTCCACCCTTTCTCAGGCAAAATTATTAAAAGAGCAAACCAGAGGGAAAAATAAGGAAAGTCTTCTCGCCATTATGGATCAGGCAGGCTTAGAAGAATCTCAAAAGCAGGAAGCAGTAAATTCCATGATAGCCTTAACCAATTTAAGTGAAAAAGAGATGGAAGCAGAAATATTATTGGCATCCAAAGGATTTGAAAATGCAGTGGTTTCCATCGGAGAAAACAGTGTAGATGTGGTAGTGGCAGCTTCTGCTTTAACAGATACTCAATTGGCACAGATTATGGACATTGTGACAAGAAAAGCAGGGGTGGGAAACGACCAGGTTATCATCAGTCAAGTTGCAGATAAATGATGGAAAATCTGTAAAGATATGATATACTATAGAAGATTATGCTTACAATTCAGTAAGAGGGACACTTTGGAGGAACAAATACAGTGGGTAATTACGATAATGAAATAAATAAAAGACGAACCTTTGCCATCATCTCTCATCCCGATGCAGGTAAAACCACATTGACAGAAAAGTTTCTGTTATACGGAGGAGCTATTAATTTGGCCGGTAGTGTAAAGGGAAAAGCAACTGCCAGGCATGCGGTTTCAGACTGGATGGAAATTGAAAAAGAGAGAGGTATTTCTGTAACCAGTTCAGTGTTGCAGTTTCAGTATGATGGGTATTGTGTCAATATTTTGGATACACCGGGACATCAGGATTTCTCAGAGGATACCTATCGTACTTTGATGGCGGCGGATTCTGCAATCATGGTAATCGACGCTTCCAAGGGCGTTGAGGCACAGACTCGAAAATTATTTAAGGTATGTGTTATGCGTCATATTCCCATTTTTACCTTTATCAATAAAATGGACCGTGATGCCAATGATACCTTTGATTTGTTAGATGAAATAGAAAAGGAATTGGGCATTGCAACCTGTCCTGTGAACTGGCCTATTGGCAGCGGTAAGGGTTTTAAAGGAGTATATGACAGACATCGTGGGGTGGTAATTACCTATTCCGATACAGAGAAAGGTACCAAAGAAGGGGAAACCAAAGAAATCTCATTAGAGGATCCTGCTTTGGCAGACTATATAGGGGAAGATCAGAAAAACACCTTATTAGAGGAAATTGAATTATTAGATGGTGCCAGTGCAGAATTTGACCTGGAGGAAGTGCGAAAAGGGGATTTAACACCTGTATTTTTTGGGTCAGCCCTGACTAACTTTGGCGTGGAATTTTTCTTGCAGCATTATTTGCAGATGGCAACCACACCTTTACCAAGAAAAGCCAATACTGGCTTGATTCAGCCTACAGAGGAAGAATTCTCTGCCTTTGTATTTAAGATTCAGGCCAATATGAATAAAGCTCATAGAGACCGTATTGCTTTTATGCGTATTTGTTCCGGTAAATACGAAGCTTCTATGGAAGTAAAGCATGTACAGGGAAATAAAGTAATGCGACTTTCCCAACCACAACAAATTATGGCCAGTGAAAGAAAAATTTTGGAAGAGGCCTATGGGGGAGATATTATCGGTGTGTTTGACCCCGGTATTTTTTCCATTGGAGATACGCTTTGTATGCCCAAGGCGAATTTCCAGTATGAAGGTATTCCTACCTTTGCACCGGAGCATTTTGCCAGAGTAAGACAAATGGATACCATGAAACGAAAACAGTTTGTAAAAGGCATTACCCAGATTGCCCAAGAAGGTGCCATTCAGATTTTCCAGGAATTCAATTCCGGTTTGGAAGAAATCATCGTGGGTGTAGTAGGTGTACTGCAGTTTGATGTATTAAAGTACCGTTTGGAAAATGAATACAATGTAGAGATTCGACTGGAAAACTTGCCTTATGAACATATTCGCTGGATTGAAAATGTGGAAGAGGTAGATGTGGACAAGCTGGTAGGTACCTCTGATATGAAGAAAATCAAAGATATGAAGGGGAATCCTTTGTTGCTCTTTATCAACGCTTGGAGTGTTGGCATGACCTTGGATCGAAACAAGGGATTGGTTCTATCTGAGTTTGGTCGAAATTAAAAGCAGTTTTAGGAGAAAAACATGAGGAAAAATGTCATAGTCGTAGGACTTTGCTGCATTTGTTCTGTGTTGCTTGTAGGTTGTAAAGTTGGCTTTTGGAATAAAGATACAGTCATTAAGGAGGAGGTACTTACCACAGAAAGTGCCCTTCCCGAAAAGCCACCCACGCCACAGAAGGAAGAAACTTTACAGTTTGACGCGCAGTGGGAAGATTCTTCCACGGAGGAGGAATTTTCAGATGAGCAAAAAGCGGAGTGGTTGGAACGAGAGCAGGATTATTATTGCTTTTCTGTTTTACCGATTACAGAACAAAATGTATATGTAGAAATTCTATATGCCCTGGTGAATCAGATTGAAAATATGGAATTGTCTACTTTGGATACCCAAACCATTGAAAAGGTATTCCAGTGTGTATTAAATGATCATCCGGAAATTTTCTATGCGGAAGGCTATAATTTTACAAAATATAGCAGAGGAGACCAGATAGAAAAAATAACTTTTACAGGCGCCTTTACCTATAGTCCGGAAGAGATAACATCAAGAAAAAGAACGCTGGAAGGATATATTGCGAACTATCAGTCCAATATTCCTGTTGGTGGTTCTGATTATGACAAGATCAAAGCCGTATTTGAACAAATCGTATTTGAAACCGAATATGATTTGAACTCTTCGGATAATCAGAATATCTATTCTGTATTTGTGAATAAGCGTTCTGTTTGTCAGGGATATGCAAAAGCGGTTCAACTCTTATTACAAAGAATAGGTATTCAGAGCTGTCTGGTGACTGGTTATGTAGAAACCGGTGAAAGACATGCTTGGAATCTGGTTCGTGCAGACGGAAAATATTATTATTTAGATGCTACCTGGGGCGATGCATTCTATTTGTTTGATGGACAAAATTATGAGAATATGCCAATTACCGGAGAAACCATCAACTACGATTACTTATTGGTACCTTCCAAACAAATTGGAATAACCCATAAGGATACGATGCTGATTCCGTTACCGGTATGCGATTCCTTGGAAGATAACTACTATGTACGGGAAAATATGTATTTTGAGGAATTGAATACGGAACAACTGGAGCAGTTGCTGGATCGCGCCAAGGAACAGGGAAGAAATATGGTTACCATCAAATGTGCCAATGAAGCAGTGTTTACACAAATGTATGGATATTTGATAGAAGAACAGAAGATTTTTGATTTTATCAAAAACTCTGCAGGAAATTTATACTATACTCAATCCCAAAGAATGAACAGTATAACCTTTTGGCTTCCCTAGGGAAAACCACTAGGCAAAAAATAAGGAAAATGATATAATAAATAGAAATTTAGCAATTTTTAACTAGGAGGAAATCTCATGGAAAAACAGGAAAAAAGAAGTACCTATACTTTACAAAATGAAAACTTCGGCTCTGTAAAAATTGCAGACGATGTTGTGGCTGCAATTGCTGGGATTGCTGCAACAGAAGTAAAAGGTGTTGCAGGTATGGCCGGTAATGTAATGGCCAATGAGATTAAAAATAAAGTTGGAATGAAAAATCCTACCAAAGGCGTAAAGGTAGAAGTAAACGATGGAGAAGTAAGAGTTACTTTATCTATCTTAATGGAATATGGCTATAATATTCCGGCTACCAGCAGAAAGGTACAGGAAAAGGTAAAGAATTCCATTGAAAATATGACCGGTCTTACCGTAACGGATGTAAATATTCGTATCGGTGGGGTAGATATGGAGAAGGGGAACTAGTTCCGTATGGGAAGAAGAGGCATAAGAGAACAGGTTTTTAAGTTACTGTTTCGTGTAGAGTTTAACGCGATGGAAGAAATGGAAGAACAGTGCCAATTGTTCTTTCAGGATGACGATTTACAGGTCTCTGAAAAAGAAGAGAAGCAAATTACAGAAAAATTTCAGAATGCATCAGCCAAGTTAGAAGAAATCGATCAGTTATTAAACGATACGGTAGAAGGCTGGACAACTTCCCGAATGGGAAAAGTGGAACTGGCTATTTTACGATTGGCGGTTTATGAAATGAAATATGATTCTCAGATTCCGGAAGGTGTTGCCATTAATGAAGCTGTAGAATTGGCAAAGAAATATGGACAAGATGAGTCCTCTAAATTTGTGAATGCTGTTTTGGCAAAATTGGTAGAAGCAGAATAACATGAGCGAAGTATATGCAGTTGGTGATGTAAATCGATATATTAAGAATATGTTTAGCCAGGATTTTTTACTGCGCAGTCTTTCTGTTCGTGGAGAGGCCAGTAATGTAAAATATCATTCTTCTGGACACTTATATTTTACACTCAAGGATTCCGGTGGAACACTTGGGTGTATTATGTTTGCCGGGTATCGAAAAGGTCTGAAGTTTCTTTTACAAGAAGGGCAACAGATTGTGGTAACCGGCAATATTGATGTTTACGAACGGGATGGTAAGTATCAACTCTATGCAAAATCCATTTCATTGGACGGAGAGGGCTTATTGTACGAAAGATTTCTTCGCCTAAAGCAGGAGCTGGAAGAACGGGGTATGTTTGATAAAAGTTATAAACAACCTATTCCACCTTTCTGTCAAAGATTGGGCGTGGTTACAGCTGATACAGGAGCGGCGATTCGAGACATAATTGATGTGGCAAAGAGAAGAAATCCTTATGTGCAAATCATTCTGTATCCGGCCATTGTGCAGGGAGCAGCTGCGGCAGCTAGTATTGTGAACGGTATTCATGCATTGGAAAAGCAAAATGTGGATGTAATGATCGTAGGCCGTGGCGGTGGTAGCATGGAGGATTTATGGGCCTTCAATGAGGAAATAGTAGTTCAGGCAGTTTTTGACAGTCCTATTCCCATTATTTCTGCGGTAGGACATGAAACGGATTTTACTTTGATAGATTTTGTTTCTGATTTAAGAGCGCCAACACCTTCTGCGGCAGCGGAGCTGGCTGTCTTTCAGGTGGATGCTTTTTTGAAACAATTAGAAGGGAAATCAATCCTGTTGCAAAAGGAAATGGCCCAGAAGCTTGTACATTACCGAAATCGTATAGAGCAGACAAAATCTCTTTTACAACGGCTTAGTCCGGAGAGTAAAATTCAAGAACAACGGTTTCGCCTACTTCGAGGACAAGAAATATTAGAAGTCAGAATGCAGGATATTATACAACAGAAAAAGCACGAATTGCATTTGCGTGCTGCTATGCTGGATGGACTTTCACCTTTGAAAAAAATGGAACAGGGCTATGCTTATGTTTCAAACCAAGAGGGACAACATATCCATTCTGTGGACCAGGTAGCAGTGGGAAATGCTTACCGGATATATTTACAAGATGGTAAGATAGAAATGGAAGCAAAAGCTGTAGAAAAATCGAAGCAAGGGGAGTAAATGATGGCAGATACGATTCAGAAAGAACAATTAGAAACCATGTCTTTAGAAGAAGCCTTGGAACAGTTAGATGCTACTTTAGAAGAATTGCAGAAAAAAGATATTTCATTGGAACAGTCCTTTGCACTTTACCAAAATGGTATGGAATATGTGAAGCACTGTAGCCAGGTCATAGATCAGGTAGAAAAAAAGGTACTTGTTTTGAATGAAGAAGGAGCAATTCATGAGTTGGACCAGTAGACTAGAAGAAAAAACAAAACAGGTTGAGTCTGTTTTAAACCAATACTTACCGAAGGAAGAGGGCTTTCAGAAAACGGTGATTTCTGCTATGAATTATAGCTTTTTAGCAGGAGGAAAGCGGTTGCGCCCCATGCTAATGCAGGAAACCTATCGACTGTTTGGTGGTAATGGAAAGGTAATCGAACCCTTTATGGCGGCCCAGGAAATGATTCATACCTATTCCTTGGTGCATGACGATTTGCCGGCTATGGACAATGATGAATATCGTCGAGGCAGAAAGACGACCCATATTGTATATGGAGAAGGCATGGCAATTCTTGCAGGAGATGGGCTTTTAAATTTTGCTTACGAAACTGCTTGTAAGGCTTTTCTGATAGAATCTAATGAGCGAGTGATAGAAGCACTGCAAGTTCTGGCAGCAAAAGCCGGCATTTATGGAATGATAGGTGGTCAGACGGCTGATGTGGAGGGGGAAGATCTTCCACCGGAAAAAGTGACCAATGAGTTATTATTATTCATTCATACCAATAAAACCGCAGCGCTAATCCAAAGTTCCATGATGATTGGAGCAATTTTAGCAGGAGCCGGCAAAGAACAGATTCAAAGTATTGAAAAGATTGCTTACAATGTAGGAGTGGCATTCCAGATTCAAGATGACATTTTGGATGTGACCAGTACCACAGAGGTTTTGGGAAAACCGGTAGGCAGCGATGAGAAAAACCATAAGGTGACTTATGTATCCTTAAATGGCTTGGAAACTTCTAAGAAAGATGTGGAAAGATTATCGAAAGAAGCACTTTCTTTATTAGAGAAATTGCCGGGAGAAAATCCATTCTTGGTAGAATTGATTACTTCCTTAATTACCAGAGAAAAATAAAAAGGAGGGGTTGCTATGTTTCTGGAACAGATCAAACAACCCAACGATATTAAAAATATAGCACCGGAAAATTATAATACATTAGCGGAGGAAATTCGCCAGTTCCTAATTCAAAGTATTAGTGAAACAGGAGGCCATTTGGGCTCCAATTTAGGGGTTGTAGAATTAACCATGGCACTTCATCTATCATTAAATTTACCGGAAGATAAGGTGATTTGGGATGTGGGGCACCAGTCCTATACCCATAAAATTTTAACCGGTCGTCAGGCAGGTTTTGAAAGTTTACGCAAATTTGGTGGCATGAGCGGGTTCCCTAAGCGCTGTGAAAGTGATTGCGACTGTTTTGACACAGGGCATAGTTCTACCTCTATCTCTGCCGGGCTGGGGTTTGTAAAAGCCAGAGACTTAAAAGGAGAGAAGAATACCATCGTTTCCGTTATCGGCGATGGTTCCTTGACCGGCGGTATGGCCTATGAAGCATTAAATAATGCTTCTCGTATGGACTCTAATTTTATCATTGTGTTAAATGATAACAATATGTCCATTTCCGAAAATGTAGGGGGCATGAGCAAATACCTGAATAATATCCGTACAGCAGATAATTATTTGCAGATAAAAGAGGATATTTACCATTCTCTATTACAAAAAAGCTATGGTAATCGAGTGGTTTCTACCATTCGTAAGACAAAAAACAGTTTAAAACAATTGGTAGTTCCCGGCATGTTTTTTGAGGACATGGGAATTACCTATTTAGGACCGGTAGATGGACACGATATTCAAGGACTACTGAAAGTATTCAAGGAAGCCAAACGGTGTAAAACAGCGGTTTTGGTACATGTTCTTACCAAAAAAGGAAAAGGCTATGGACCGGCAGAAAAGCATCCTGCCAGATTCCATGGAGCAGAACCTTTCCAAATTGAAAACGGTGTGCCGAAAAAATTAAAGGAAAAATCCAATTATACAGATATTTTTTCCACGGTTATGATTAAAATGGGTAATCGAAATTCTGATTTAGTTGCTATCACCGCAGCTATGCCCGATGGCACCGGCCTGAAAAGATTTCGAAATACCTTCCCAGATAGATTTTTTGATGTAGGTATTGCAGAGCAACATGCGGTAACCTTTGCGGCAGGCTTGGCGGCAGGAGGATTACATCCGGTTGTAGCAATTTATTCTTCTTTCTTGCAAAGAGCCTATGATCAGATTTTGCATGATGTTTGCTTGCAGAACTTACCTGTAGTATTTGCAGTGGATAGAGCCGGACTGGTAGGATCTGATGGGGAGACACATCAGGGCATTTTTGATTTGTCCTTCCTATCCTCTATACCGAATATGCATGTCCTGGCACCTAAAAATAAATGGGAATTGTCCGATATGCTGAAGTTTGCAATCAAATTCCAAGGTCCCATTGCTATTCGATATCCTCGTGGAGCAGCATATGATGGTTTGGAAGAATATCGCAGTAAGATAGAAATGGGAAAAAGCGAAGTGATTTACGAGGAGCAGGACATCGCTTTGCTGGCAGTAGGCAGTATGGTGGAAACGGCAGAAATTATTCGAAAGAATCTCATTGAATCTGGCTATTCCTGTAGCTTAATCAATGCCAGATTTGTAAAGCCTATTGATACAGAGTGTATTCAAGAACTTTGTAAAAATCATTCTTTATTGGTTACCATGGAAGAAAATGTTTCTTCCGGTGGCTTTGGACAGAAGGTTCGACAGTTTGTGGATGGCATATCAAAAGAAACGGAAGTGTTGGAGATTGCCATTCCGGATGAATATGTTGAACACGGAAATGTAGCCATATTAAAACAGGAATTGGGGATTGATGCGGCAAGCATTACACAAAAAATATTGGAAAGAAAACAGTCAGTAAAGGCATGAAAGAACGGATAGATGTACTTCTGGTAAAACAGGGATTTGCTTCTTCCAGAGAAAAGGCGAAAGCCATTTTGATGTCCGGCGATGTGTTTGTGAATGGACAGCGAGAAGATAAAGCAGGTACGGTGTTTGAGGAAGATAAGATTACCATAGAGGTAAAAGGACATACCTTAAAGTATGTAAGCCGCGGTGGCTTTAAATTAGAAAAAGCAATGGAATGTTTTCCCATTGTCTTAAAGGATAAAATCTGTATGGATATTGGTGCTTCTACCGGAGGGTTTACCGATTGTATGTTGCAAAATGAAGCAGTAAAGGTTTATTCTGTGGATGTAGGGCATGGACAATTGGCATGGTCTCTTCGAAATGATAAGCGTGTTATTTGTATGGAAAAAACCAATTTCCGTTACTTAGAACCGGACCAGATTCCGGATAAAATAGACTTTGCGTCTGTAGATGTTTCCTTTATTTCTTTGAGCAAAATTTTATTGCCGGCCTATCGTCTATTGGCTTCCAACGGGCAGATGGTTTGTTTGATCAAACCTCAATTTGAAGCGGGAAGAGAAAAGATAGGGAAAAAGGGTGTGGTACGAGAAAAATCTACCCATGAAGAAGTCATCGAAAAGGTAATGAGTCTCGCGTTAATTGTAGGATTTCAGGTGCAAGGTCTTACCTATTCGCCCATCAAAGGACCGGAAGGAAATATTGAGTATTTGATATATTTACAAAAAGAGGAAGGCCTGATAACAGCAGACGAAGAACGAACAGAAGCTTTGATTGAGGAAACCTTAAAGACCCAGATGGATTCTAAAACAGGCTATGGTAATTTAGAAGAAAGTCAGAAACTATTAAAAGAAGTGGTGGCATTGGCTCACCAGTCTTTAGATAAGTAAGGAAGAAAAAGAGGAAGTGCAGTGAAAGGAAATCGACAGGAGAAAATTCTGGAATTAATAGAGCAATATGATATTGGAACCCAGACCCAACTGGCAGAGCACTTACAGGCAGCCGGATATGATGTGACTCAGGCAACAGTTTCCAGAGATATTCGTAAATTAAAGTTATCCAAAGTATCTACCACCGGCGGCAAACAGAAATATGTAGGGGCAAAGCAAGAGGATAGCAAACTGGGAGAGAAATACATCCGTGTGTTAAAGGATGGATTTATTTCTATGGCAAGTGCTCAAAATATTTTGGTGATCAAAACTGTGCCCGGTATGGCTATGGCAGTGGCGGCAGCCATTGACGCTATGCACATGAACCAGATTGTAGGGAGTATTGCAGGGGATGACACCATTATGGCTGCCATTCGTACCACAGAAGAAACTCCCGGTGTAATGGAACACATTCGCAAGATTTTAAAATAGATAGTTGGCCTTTCTGGAAGAGAAGGAGAAAGGAAAACAAAAGATGTTATGTAGTTTACATGTAAAAAATCTAGCTTTAATTGAAGAAGCAGAAATTCAATTCGGTAATGGCTTAAATATTTTATCCGGTGAAACCGGTGCCGGAAAATCCATTGTCATGGGTAGTGTGAATTTGGCTTTGGGAGCAAAAGCAGATAAGGACATGATTCGAACCGGGGCAGAATATGCTCTGATTGAGTTATTGTTTCAAACCATAAGTCCAAAGCAAATGGAAAAAATGCAGGAAATGGATTTGCCCATAGAGGAGGATGGCACAGTTTTAATTGTTCGTAAAATTATGCCAAACCGTAGCCAGTGTAAAGTGAACGGAGAAACTGTAAGCAGCCGTCAACTGAAAGAATTGGCTTCCCTTTTTATTGATATTCATGGGCAGCATCAGACCGCCGAATTGTTACAGGTAAAGAAGTATTCTGAGGTATTGGACGATTATATAGGAGAAGAAGCGGCAACGGTAAAAGCTCAGATTAAAACTTCCTATGGCCAGTATGCTAAGTGTCTGGAAGAACAGGAAGAGGTTCTGTTAAAGGAAAAGGATTTAAGCAGGGAAAAAGATCTGGCGCAGTATGAAGTAGATGAGATCGATCGTGCTTCTCTGAAGGTGGGAGAAGATGTGGAATTGGAAGATTCCTATCGTCGAATGGTCCACGCACAAAAAATTCTGGAAGGCTTAAATGTTGCTTATCAGGCAACCAGCCAGGAATCGGAATTTTGTGCTTCTGCAAATATAGGTCGTGGCGTAAGAGAACTGCGGAGCATAGCAGCTTTTGATTCCCATATTGAGGAGCTTGCAGAACAACTGAGCGAGATTGAAAATCTACTGCACGATTTTTCGTCTGCGGCGGCAGCCTATATGGAAGAATGCGAACTGGATCCATCTGCCCTTGCGCAGGTGGAAGAACGATTGAATTTGTACAATCGTATGAAAGAAAAATATGGTAATTCTGTTGAAGATATTTTACAGTATCGAGAGGAAAAATATCAGTATTTAGAACGACTGGAACATTTTGACCAGTATAAGGAAGAACTGAAACAAAGACTTGCCAAGTGCAAGGAAGAACTGTTCCAAAAGAGTATGTCTCTTTCTGTATTACGAAAAGAGTATGGAAAGAAATTGGAAAAAGAGCTGGCAGATTGTTTAAGGGAATTGAATTTTTCTTCTGTGGAATTGGAAATAGAAGTATTAGAAAAGCAGGATAGCTTTAGCGCAGAGGGCTTTAATGAGATTGATTTTAAGATAAGCTTGAATCCGGGAGAACCCCTTCGCTCTATCAGTAAAGTGGCCTCCGGTGGTGAACTTTCCCGTATTATGCTTGCCTTAAAAACGGTGATGGCAGATAAGGAACAGATCGATACTTTGATTTTTGATGAAATCGATAGCGGAATTAGTGGACAGACAGCCTGGAAGATTTCTGAAAAAATGGCTGTTTTGGGAAGCAGACACCAACTCATTTGCATTACCCATTTGCCCCAGATTGCAGCAATGGCAGATACCCATTTCTTAATTGAAAAGTCTATGGTAGATGGTAGAAATGTCACAAGTCTGTATCCTCTTTCAGAGGAAGATGGCATTTTAGAAATTGCCAGATTAGTAAGTGGCAGTACCGTGACAGAGGGCAGTATAGCAAATGCCAGAGAGTTAAAAGACTTGGCAATAAAAACAAAGGAAACTTGTAAGTAAAATTGAAAAAAATCCATATACTAAGAAGGATGCATTTGGCATCCTTCTTTCTTTATTGCCATTTTTCGAAAATGAGGTGGATTTTTTATATGACAAAACAATGGAAAAAACTATTTTTAATTACATTAGGTGGAATCACCTTTACAGCATTTCTTTGGCTACTGTATATCTGGATGCAAATGCCGGAAACTATCCATGTGAAGGTAGGAAAAGAACAGCAGATGGAATTCTATGTACCGGTTACTGCAACCATTTCGAAAACGAATTATACTGATAATTCCTATGTAAATCAGGCTTTTCAGGTCAAGCTAAATGGACCTGTCACTTTTTATGGAGAGAGTGAGAATACCTATGAAATGCAGGTAAAACTGTTCGGTGTTATTCCTTTTAAGACCATGTCTATTGCTGTGATAGAGAATTCGAAGCTGATTCCATTAGGGGAACCGGTAGGGGTTTATGTAAAAACCAAAGGGGTAATGGTATTGGACACCGGGACCTTTATGGGAATGGATGGCCAGGAAAAAGACCCTGCTAAGTCTCTATTAAAAGCGGGTGACTATATCCAATGTGTCAATGGAAAAGACCTGGAAAACAAAAAAGAGTTCATGGAGTGTATTGAGCATTGTGATGGAAACCCTATTCAATTAGAAATTAAGAGAGGCACAGAAAAGAAAACCATTTGGCTGCAGCCTGTATTAGACAATAAAGAACAGTATAAAGCCGGTTTGTGGGTGCGGGATAATGCCCAAGGAGTAGGCACCTTAACTTATCTAGACCAATTTGGCACCTTTGGAGCACTAGGACATGGTATCAATGATATGGATACAGGGAAACTTTTGGAAATAGAAGGTGGCAGTTTGTTTCATGTGGATATTGTATCTATTTTAAAAGGGGAAGCCGGAAATCCGGGAGAATTATCCGGTATTATTACCTATACCAAGAACAGTAAAATGGGAGATGTTTTTTGGAATAAAGAAAGCGGTATTTACGGGGAATTAAAGTCCTGGTCAACTAGAGAGCCAGCTTTAGACATCGGCTTAAAACAGGAGGTGCATAAGGGAAAGGCCCAGATTTTAACTACTGTATCAGAGAAAGCGGAATACTATGATGTGGAGATACTAAATACTCACTTAAGAAATGACAATATTAACCGTGGAATTGAGTTGCAGGTCACCGATCCAAGGCTTTTGGAGCAAACCGGAGGCATAATTCAAGGCATGAGTGGCAGTCCCATATTACAGGATGGAAAAGTAATAGGAGCCGTTACCCATGTTTTAGTGAATGATCCTACAAAAGGGTACGGCATTTTTATAGAAAATATGTTGGAAAAGGAATGAAAATATTGGAAGTTGATGTATTTTATTGTATGATAAAAGAGGCGTACCACAAGATATAGAGAATAACGAGGAGAAAAGTTATGCCTAGAGGAACCAATCAGAAACTCAAATTGTTATATTTGATGAAAATACTGTTGGAAAATACAGATGAAAATCATGGTATGACGCTTCAGGAAATTTTATCTAAATTGGAAGAGCAGGAAATCACTGCGGAACGGAAAAGCCTATATAATGATTTTGAGATGCTTCGTAAATACGGAGTGGATGTCATTGGGGAACAGCAGGATAAGATTTATGTTTATAAAGTGGTGAGCAGAGAATTTGAATTGGCAGAACTGAAACTTTTAGTAGATTCTGTACAGGCGGCTCGTTTTATTACGGAAAAGAAATCCAAAGAGTTAATCAAGAAGATAGAGAGTTTTGTTAGTAAATATGAGGCCAGTCAGTTGCATAGACAGGTCTATCTGACCCAAAGGAATAAAACTCTGAATGAAAATATTTATTACAATGTTGACAGTATTCATCAAGCCATTGGAGAAAATGTGAAAATTCGTTTTCAGTATTTTCAATGGAATGTGAAAAAGGAAATGGAGCTTCGCCATAATGGGGAATTCTATGTGGTTAGTCCCTGGGTCCTTTCCTGGGATGACGAATATTATTATTTAGTGGCCTTTGATCAAAAAGACAGTAAGTTGAAGCATTTTCGCGTAGATAAAATACTTCATATACAGTTATTGGAGGAAGCCAGAGAGATTACAGAAGAGTTTCGTAACTTTGATTTGGCAGCCTATGCACAAAAAACCTTTGGTATGTTTCATGGCGAAGAACAGCAGGTAAAATTGGTATGCGAAAATAGAATGGCCGGGGTAATGATAGATCGATTCGGGACAGAAATTTCCATGCGACCGATAGATGATACCCACTTTGCTGCCAGAGTTAAGGTGGCTGTTAGCCCACAGTTTTTTGGGTGGGTTGTGTCCTTGGGAGATGCTGTTGTCATCGAAGGACCGGAAGCTGTGGTAGAAGCCATGAAGGCAGAGGTGGAAAGACTCAGTAAACAGTATGGTTTATTGCAAACATAAACAGTCTGGATTATAATAAAAGTAATGCGTACAATTATGGTTTATCCTGAAGGAGGATACGATGAAAAGAAAGTGGATACTATCTTTTGGCAGCTTGGGATTGGCTTTCATTCTTGCGTTTGGAGCAGGAGCAAATAAAGAATATGCAGCAATTTCCTTTGATGGTGTAGAAATTCTTACAGAGGCATTAGAGGACAACTCCAGTGGGTTTGTAACTCCCGTTTTAGATATTGCGGCTTTAGAGAATGGCCCTATCTCTTTTACCATAGAGGAAGAGGAGATTAGCTATTTGGGAGGCAGTACGCAAAGTGTAGATTTGTCTGCAAATACTACCTCAGATTGGGAACCGGAATTTTACGCAGAGCAGTATTATGATGGAGAATTGCCGGGAGAAGAAGAATGGGATGCCTACATATTGCAAAAAGCACAGTCTGGGTTATGGCAAAGTAGCTTTGATGGGCAGATTAGTATGCTCTTTGCGCACCCTGTTCATTTGGCTGGTAGGGATAATTTATCAGATCCATTATTACAGAGATTATATGATGAAACCCAGGACTGGTTGAACCGTTTTTTACAGGGAGATGTAAATAGTGGTTATGTGGAATATAACCAGACAACCGGCATTTATAATGTGGGAGTAGAGTTTGGTCCAATGGAACTAGCAGACGGAAAGATACTGTTTGAAGTGTCCCATGCTATTTTGGCGGATAATCCCTTTGGTATCTATTGGTTTAATAAGCGTAATACATTAAGCATGAGAAATAATATATGGCGCCTTGGATTTGATGTGGCGCCGGAGTATGTACAAGATGGTCAGATTGTCATACTAACAGACAGTGTGAATCGTGCTGTTGCAAATATCCGAAAGGCAGTAAATGACAATCAGGGGAAATCAGACTACGAGAAACTGTGGGCGTATTATCAATATATTATGGATTGTACATCCTATAATTATGATGCAGAAAAAAATTTGGGAACTGTTTTGAATGCCCATAATTTAATTTGGGCATTTGATGGAGATCCGAATACAAAGATAGTATGTGAAGGCTATTCCAAAGCGTTTAAATATCTGTGTGATTTAAGCGATTTTCAGAGTGATGATACACAGATATATTTAGTGTCCGGTAAAATGGATAGTTCGACAAATGGTTTAAATTCAGGTCCCGGCCATATGTGGAATATAGTATCCATTGGAGGGGAAAATTATTTTGTGGATGTAACCAATGGAGATGGATCCTTTAATCCACAAAAATTCTTTTTGGATTATGTAAAATCAGGTAGTATGGATTCCTATTATGTGATGAATTCCGGAATATATTATAAATACGGAGACATTTATGTGTATGGACCATCTATTATGAATATTGCCGATCATCCTTATGTTCCAACTAGCACGGAAGAAGGAACCGATTCGGGCTCAGGTTCAGGTACGGAAGAAGGTTCTGGAACAGAAGAAGGATCAGGTTCAGGTTCGGGAGAAGGGTCTGGAACAGAAGAAGGCTCAGGAACAGGAGAAGGTTCTGGAACGGGAGAAGGTTCAGGCACAGGAGAAGGAACCGGAACAGGAGAAGGCTCAGGCACAGGAGAAGTATCTGGAACTGAAGTTGATCCGGAAGAGCATGTACATAAAGTAAAAACTACAATGATTCCGGTGGCTCCAACTTGTACTACACAAGGAAGAAAAACATATTATATTTGCGATTGTGGAGATGCATTTTTAGATGAAGCTTGCACAAAAGCGTATACACCGGATGCGGTGGTAATTCCTGCTACAGGTCATCAGTGGATGGATAATACATATACCTACATTAGTGAGAATTATCATGGTATTCCTTGTAGTGTTTGTAATGAATTCAAAGAAGAACAAGCCCATATTTTTGACGAAGGCAGCATTACAAAACAGCCTACAGAGACAGAAACAGGTTTGAAAACTTATACTTGTGAAAAATGTCAGGGAACTAAAACAGAAAGTATTCCGGCGCTAAATCATGTACATCAGACTGCGCCGGTGAAGGAAGTAAGTGCATCCTGTACGGAGGATGGCACCAAAGCGCATTATCGTTGTACTGGTTGTGGAAAACTCTTTTCTTACTCTAATGCTACATTGGAAGTAGAAGAAAAAGATTTGATCATTAAAAAACTTGGCCACGCTTTTGACAGCAAGGGCTGGAAGTATTACAACGGCATGGAACACAGAACCACTTGTACCAGAAACTGCGGCACCTATGCTTTTGCTGCCCATGGTGATTCCAACAATGATGGAAAATGTGATAAGTGTGGAGCTATTGCTAGTTCCTGCAGTAATATTGGGTCATGTAACACACCATCTACCGGTGGCAATACCAGTGGTTCCGGTTCAAATTCCGGAAACACGAGTACCGGCTCCGGCAATACCAGTTCCGGATCTGGCAGTAACACTTCAGGAAGTAGTCAAAAGCCTGTGTCAACAACCCAAACTATGTCAACTGGAACACCGATTGCTATATTAAATGGGGTGTTGGAAATTCCTACCATTACACTGCCACAGCCTACAACAGTTACAAAAACAGGCAATACACAGACTACCCAGAGTGTAAATAGTAGCAATACAAAAACACAACAGGCTACGCAAGGGACCGGTAGTCAAGGTGCTAGCGTATCCAAGGCGGATACACAAACCAATACCGGTAGTAACACCACGACTTCAACCAGAAAGAAAAAGAAAACATCCGATACTACGGAAACAACAGAAAAATCAGAAACATCAAAAACAACAGAGAAATCGGAGACAACTAAAACTACAGAAAAATCTGAGACTGAGAAAACTAAAAAAACCGAAACAGAGGCAGCATCTGAGCAAATAAGTGCAGAAAACGAGAACACAGATACTAAGCCGGATACAGATTCTACAGAAGAAAAGAAGCCTACTGACATTACAGAAGAATTGGAAAAACCGGATAGCTATGGTCAGGAAACAGAAGTATCTGCTGTAGCAGAAAATGCTCCGACAGATGCACAGGATTGGGCAACGCAAATGGCGCAGGGAACTTCTGAAGGTTTAGATAGTACTGTAGAAAGTACAGGTGTTGGAGGCGTTTTAGACCAGTATCAGTCTGAACCACTTTCTATGGGAGCAGTCATGAATCTTGTACAAAATGAGCCTATGTTAGTGGCAATTCCGGCAGGAGTATTATTGCTTACGCTTATAGCAGGAATTGGATTTATCGTAGTGAAAGCGAAAGCGAAAAAGGAGTAAAAAGATCATGAAAAAAATCGTACAATTGCTTTTTAGTTTTTCATTGGTTGCAGTAGTTTTGGCAGGCTGTGGAGGTAGTAGTAACTATTCCACCAGCTCAGCTCCTGCGGAAGCATATGGTGATTATGCCTATATGGAAGAAGCAGCAGAAGCAGCAATGGTAGATAATGGCGGTATGTGGGCAGAAAAAGAAGTGCCTGCCGGCAATGGAAATGAAAATCTGGAAAAATCTAACCGTAAATTAATCAAAACTGTCAACATGACCTTACAGACTAAGGAATTTGATACTTTAATCAATAACATTGTGGCAGAGGTAAATGCTTTAGGCGGTTATGTCGAAAATTCTTCTATTAGTGGTAATAGTTATTATGGAAGCGGAACCAGATGGGCCAATTATACCATTCGTATTCCTGCAAAGAATTTAGAGCAGTTTGTTATTGCAGCAGGAGAAATGGGCAATGTAACCCAGAAAAATGAATCCGTAGAAGATGTGACCTTACAGTATGTGGACACAGAAAGCCGTAAAAAATCACTGGAAACAGAGCAGAAACGCTTGCTTGAGTTAATGGAACAAGCAGAATCTATGGAAGATATTTTAGCCATAGAGAGTAAGCTTTCTGAAATTCGCTACCAGTTAGAAAACTATGGAAGCCAGCTTCGTGTACTGGATAACCAGATTGATTATAGCAAGGTATACATAGATATTGATGAAGTAGAGCGTATTACTGAGGTAAGAGAAAAAACCTTCTTCGAAGAAATTGCAGAGCGTTTTGATGATAATGTTTATGCAGTAAAGAAAGGACTTAGAAACTTTACCATTTGGTTCATTGGTTCCTTGCCGATATTTGCTGTATGGGCAGTAGTTCTTTTCATTGTATATCTGATTGTACGGAAATGTATGCCGTTTATTCAGGAAAAAACCAGAGCAAGAAGAGAAAAGAATTGGGAAAAGATTGCCCGTAAAAAAGCCCTTCGTGAACAACAGGTGGCAGAGAGAAAAGCCCGTATTGAAGCAAGAAGAGGTCAGAGAAAAAAGGGAAAACCAAATACGGAAGGAACCCAGGAAACACCTGAGAATAAAGAATAGGGGATGAGTCATTCATGAGCCTATGGTATATCCTAATTGGCATAGGAGTCTTGATAGGATTACTTTTTGTGATAGATTGGCGTCTTTTTGGTTGGCCTAAAAAAGATTCTAAGAAAACGAATTTTCCTGGCAAATATTTAATTCCCCAAAGAACTTTTATTGCTTATCAGTCGGAAAATCAATGCGCCGGGTTCTCTACAGCCTATGTACTGCGATATTTAGGAGAAGCAGTTCAGGGAAAAGAGATGTATGATAGACTACCCGGGAAATGGAAAATCGGCGCAGTTATGCCCAAAAGCATAAAGCAGTATTTGGAAACCAAAGGAAGAACCTGTCTGTATCTAAAAGGGAATTTGGATACCCTAAAAATGCAGATTAGTCAGGGAAATCTGATAATTGTATTTTTACGGACATATCCCCAAAAGCCATATTTGCATTATGCTGTAGTAGTGGGATATGAGGAAGAGAAAATCTACTTGGCGGATTCTTTCTTCCCTTTGCAAAATTGCGAAACTCCGTTGTATAACAGAATGCTTTCTACAGAAGAATTTATGCAGGTTTGGAATACGGCCAGTTTTTATATGCCATGTCATAAATATACTTATTTACTGATTCAGTAAAGAAATGTGTGTATAAAACAAAAGAGGAATTATGTATCATTTTTTTGTAAATCTCACGGCTTCCAACGGACAAAGTAAGAAACGATGGAAAGCCCTAAAAAAAATATTGGATCAAAAACACATTTCTTATTCGTTGCATTTAAATCATACCAGTGAAGAAATGGCAGCATTGGTACGAAAAATCACGGATACAAAGGAAGAACCTGCTCATTTGGTTATCGTAGGTGGTGATGGGACTTTAAATCTTGTGTTGCAAAATATTCAGGATTTTACCAAAACCAAGTTATCCATTTTGCCTGCAGGAAGTGGAAATGATTTTGCCAGAAATATGAAGGTTTCCAAAAATCTGGGAGAAGCCTTGCAGCATTTACTATTTTCTCCTACAGAGCACATATTGGATTATGGAGAAGCCTATATCACTTTGGCAGAGGAAGAAACCGTTCAGCTGATAGAAGCGCCTGTGTATCGCAGATTTTTATACGGTAGTGGAATCGGGTATGACGCAGATATTTGTGTGGAAGTGAATGAAAGTCCTTTGAAACGACAGTTGAATAGAGTAGGACTGGGACAGTTGGCGTATGTTCTAATGGGAATAAAACAGGTATTTTCCAGAACCAGTTGTAAAGCAAGCTTACGCATTGATGGAGAAGAAAAAAATCTGGAACGATTATTTTTTGTAACGGTGATGGGACATGAATATGAGGGCGGTGGTGTTCCCTTTTGTCCTCAGGCAGATCCAAGGGACGGTTATTTTGATGTTTGTCTGGTGCAGGCTATGCCCAGAATCACAGTTTTCTTAGCCATATTATTGGTATATTTTAGAAAGCATTATATCTTTCGTGAGGTAACGGCACATCGCTGTAAACTGATGGAAATCGAAACCGACAGACCACAATGGTTTCATACCGATGGAGAAGTGTTGGGACCTATAAAAAAAGTAAAATATGTGAACCAAACCGGGTTACATGTTGTTACATAAATGGTTTATCAGGAATAAAAATGATATTTCGAGATATGCTAATGTAAAAAGAGTAGACTTACTTGTAAAACAGGATGAAAAGGAGTTATATAGCATGAAAAATATTCAAAAATATTTGATTGTAGCAAGCCTTTTAGTAGGTATTTTAATGACAGTAGCTTGTGGGAATAAAGCAGATACTGCAAGTACTGTGGGAGAAACCATGAAAGCCAGGTTTCAAGCGGTAGTGGCAGAAAATCCCAATGCCTCTGTTATTGAATTGTCTGATTTGATATTAGAAGATAAAAGCATTCCTTTCCAGGGTGGTTCTATGGGAGTTGAACCTGGACTTTTAACCGGATTTGGCAATACAGAGATTACAGGATTTGATGCAGGCGTTATGTTTGGACCTGTCATTGGATCTATTCCTTTTGTAGGATATATTTTCGAATTGTCAGAAGGAACAGATGCCAAAGCATTTATGGATACCTTGAAACAAAATGCGGATTTAAGATGGAATGTCTGCACAGAAGCAGATGAAGTAACAATGGATCAGAATGGTCAGAAAGTCTTTTTCTTGATGGCACCTACTACATTTGAGGAATAAAATCCATGTTATTTTCCAGTGTTACATTTTTATATTATTTTTTACCCATTACTTTATTACTGTATTATTTAGTACCAAAAGCATGCAAGAATGTTGTGCTTCTTCTTTCCAGCCTGATTTTCTATGGCTGGGGAGAACCACGATATTTGTTTGTCATGCTTTTTTCTGTTTTATCAGGATATTTGTTGGGGCTTTTGATTGAAAAATACAGAGAGGGGAAGTTTGGAAAAGTCTTTCTTGTTTTGTCACTTTGTAGTAGTGTTGGCACTTTGGGATACTACAAATATGTAGATTTTTTTATAGAAAACTTTGGGAAAGTGACAGGAATGCATTTGTCCGCTCTTCGGATTGCATTGCCAATCGGGATAAGCTTCTATACCTTTCAGATTATGAGTTACACGGTAGATGTCTATAGAGGAAAGGTAAAGGCGCAGAGCAATTTGGTTACTTTGGCTACCTATATTACCATGTTTCCTCAGTTGATTGCAGGACCTATTGTACGATATCAGGATTTAGAGTCTGCTTTAAGCAATCGAAGCATTCTACCGGATGAGGTGTGGCAGGGTGGAAAACGATTTTTGATAGGTCTTGGGAAAAAAGTTTTATTGGCCAATACCTTTGGAGAATTTGTTGCCCAATTTCAAAATGCCAGAGAGCAAAGTGTTTTATTCTATTGGCTGTATGCCTTGGCCTATACCTTACAAATCTATTACGATTTTTCCGGCTATAGTGATATGGCTATCGGCTTAGGAAAAATGTTGGGATTTACTTTCCCGGAAAACTTTCAGTATCCCTATATTTCCACCAGCATTACAGAATTCTGGCGAAGGTGGCATATGACCTTAGGAGGGTGGTTTAGGGATTATGTATATATTCCCTTAGGAGGTAACCGGGTGCCCAAATGGAAATGGATTCGGAATATTTTTATCGTATGGTTTTTAACCGGATTCTGGCATGGAGCTGCCTGGAATTTTATTCTCTGGGGCCTGTTTTATGGTGTTTTATTGCTCGTGGAAAAGCTATGGCTTGGAAAATACTTACACAAAAATCTGTTAAGCCACTTATATGTAATGCTTTGCGTTATGGTGGGGTTTGTGATTTTTGGAGCCGAAAACATAGGAGAAGCGAAAACTGTATTGGCAGGTATGATAGGGCTTTCTGCAACATCTGCAAACGCGATAACAAGGGTGTTGCCTTTTGTCAGTCAGGAAAGTATCTATTACGGAAAAAGTTTCTTTTTGCTATTTTTCTTTGGTATCCTTGGAGCGTTCGGATGGCCTGCAAATTTTGGACAGAGAATGAAGCTTTTGTTTGAGGGGGAGAAAAGTGTATTATTTCAAATCCTGGAAGGTATGTGGTTTGTAGGAATATTGCTGTTAGCCACGGCCTATTTAGTGGACGGTTCCTTTAATCCCTTCTTATATTTTCGATTTTAAGTGTGTTGGAGAACAGTATGTTTCAAAAAAAGAAGATAAGCGCTATAATCGTGCTTTTGATTTATATAGGTCTTTGCCTGGCTTGTTTCTTATTTCCGAAGCAGTCCTATTCCTATGAGGAGAGAAGAGCCTTAGCAAAGTTTCCAAAGCTGGAAGGGAAAACTATCGCAGATGGTTCCTTTATGAGAGACTTTGAGACCTATGGTTTGGATCAATTTCCGGGACGAAACCTTTTTCGTAAGGGAAAAGCTTTATGGGAAACCAAGGCTTTAGAAAAACTGGATACCAATGGCTATTATAGTAGTCAAGGATATTTGTCCAAATTGGAATATCCCTATGCGCCGAAGCAGGTAGACCATGCCCTGGAAAGATTTGCGTATTTATATCATACCTATTTGGAACAGGCAAACTGTCAGGTATATATGACGGTAATTCCGGATAAAAATTTTTTCCTGGCAAAGGAAAGTGAAAGACTTTACTTAGACTACGATGCCTTCGTGCAACAGGTAAAAGATGGCACGACCTATGCCAACTATTTAGATGTTTTTCCCTTTGTTTCTTTGGAGGGATATTACAGAACCGATACCCATCTGAAACAAGAAGGAATGTTACCGATGGCAGAATTTTTGTTAGAACAGATGACAGGAGAAGGAACCAAGGCAGAATATGAAAGGGTAGCATTGGATAATCTTTTTTATGGCGTCTATTACGGCCAGGCTGCACTACCCGCAAAGCCGGATGAGCTAGAGTATTTGACCAATGATGTATTACAGCAGTGTGTGGTAACAAGCTTTTCAACCGGAAAGCCCGAATCAGCCAGCCTTTATAATATGGAAAAAGCTACAGGAAAAGATCCTTACGAAATGTTTTTAGAAGGAGCAGTTCCTTTGATTACCATAGAAAATCCAACTGCCAAGCAGGATAGAATCCTATACTTTTTTCGAGATTCCTTTGGCAGTAGCTTAGCCCCTTTACTGGTGGAAGGGTATTCCAAAATTGTTTTGATAGATATTCGATACTTATCCAGTGATAAGGTAGGGCAGTTTGTAGAATTTCAAGATGGAGATGTACTCTTTGCTTATAGCACGCTATTGTTAAATAGTAGTATGGGATTAAAATAAAACTAAAAATAAAAAACAAAGGTCTGTAAAGAAAAAATACTTGACAGACCTTTTTTCCTGCTATATACTAGCAAAGTGTGCAAGAGTAGGGAGATACTATGGAAAAAATTGTAGAACAAGGTCTCTTGTATGATTTTTACGGAGAACTCCTGACAGACCATCAGAAAAAAGTATATGAAGACGCGGTGTATAATGATATGTCCTTAAGCGAGATTGCTGAAATTTATGGCATTAGTCGACAGGGTGTACATGATCTGATAAAGCGTTGTGATAAGCTTTTACAGGGGTATGAAGATAGACTTCATCTGGTGGAACGATTTGCCAGTGTAAAAGAAAAAGTGGAGCAGATTGAAAAAGAAGCCACACAGGAACAGATTCGCCGGTTGGCAGGTGAGATTTTAGAGGAGCTATAGTACATGGCATTTGAAAGTTTAACAGACAAACTGCAAAATGTATTTAAGAACTTAAGAAGCAAAGGCCGACTGACGGAAGCGGATGTTAAGCAGGCACTTAGAGAAGTAAAATTAGCATTGTTGGAAGCGGATGTTAATTTTAAGGTTGTAAAGCAGTTCGTGAAAGCGGTAGAAGAGAGAGCCGTTGGCGCGGATGTTATGAATGGTCTGAATCCCGGACAGATGGTGATTAAGATTGTTCATGAAGAGATGATTCGCCTTATGGGTTCTGAAACCACAGAACTTTCTATGCAGCCGGGAAAAGCCATTACCGTCATTATGATGTGTGGTTTGCAAGGTGCAGGTAAAACAACTACCACCGCAAAGATTGCAGGCAAGTTAAAACAAAAAGGGAAAAAATCCTTACTGGTAGCCTGTGATGTATATAGACCGGCAGCTATTAAGCAGTTACAGGTCAATGGAGAAAAGCAGGGCGTAGAAGTATTTACCATGGGAGATAACCATAGTCCTGTAGATATTGCAAAGGCCGCTATAGAGCATGCTCAGAAGAATGGCCATAATGTGGTGATTTTGGATACTGCAGGTCGTCTTCATGTAGATGAAGAGATGATGCAGGAGCTGGTAAATATTAAAGAAGCCGTGACAGTGCATCAGACCCTGTTGGTAGTAGATGCGATGACAGGTCAGGATGCAGTCAATGTGGCCAATGAGTTCCATGAGAAATTGTCTATTGACGGCGTGGTACTTACCAAGATGGATGGCGACACCCGAGGTGGTGCAGCACTTTCCGTAAAGGCTGTAACCGGTGTGCCTATTTTATATGTAGGTATGGGAGAAAAACTTTCCGATTTGGAACAGTTTTATCCGGACCGAATGGCAGGCCGTATTTTAGGCATGGGCGATGTACTGAGTTTGATTGACAAAGCTCAGCAAAGCATAGATTTAGATGCCAATAAAGAACGCCAGATGGCGGACAGAATGCGAAAAGGGAAATTCGATTTCGAAGATTATCTGGAAAGCATGAAGCAGATGAGAAATATGGGAGGTATTTCTTCTATTCTCAGTATGATGCCTGGCATGAGTTCCAAAATGGGCGATTTAAGTGCTATGGTAGATGAAAAACAATTGGCCAGAATGGAAGCCATTGTTCTTTCCATGACACCGGAGGAAAGACAGAAACCGAAGCTTTTGAATCCTAGTAGAAAGCATAGAATAGCAAAAGGTGCCGGTGTAGATATTGCGGTAGTGAATCGCTTTATCAAACAATTTGAACAAAGCCAGAAGATGATGAAACAGCTTCCTGGCATGATGGGTGGCAAAAAAGGGAGATTTCGGTTTCCTTTTTAGAACAATATGTTCTGCATAAATCAAAGAGATAAAATGGAAGAATACTTCCTCAATTCAGAAAGGAGTCATGAAAAATGGCAGTTAAAATCAGATTAAGAAGAATGGGTTACAAAAGACATCCTCTGTACAGAATCGTTGTAGCAGATTCCAGATCACCTAGAGATGGAAAATGTATCGATGAAATCGGTACCTACAATCCTAACACAGATCCTAGCGAATTTAAGGTAAATGAAGAATTGGCTAAGAAATGGCTTGCTAATGGTGCTCAGCCTACTGATGTAGTTGCAAAAATCTTCAAAGCTGCTGGTATTACAAAATAAGAAACAATAACCTAGCAAAATTCTTTGGAGGTGGATTATGAAAGAATTAGTAGAAGTGATTGCAAAAGCACTGGTAGATAATCCCGACGAAGTTGTTGTGACAGAAGAAGCAGAAGGCAGAAATATTACTGTAAAATTACAGGTTGCTCCTTCCGATATGGGTAAGGTAATTGGAAAACAGGGTCGTATTGCAAAAGCAATTCGTACTGTTGTAAAAGCAGCTTCTTTAAATGATAAAACAAGAGTTGATGTGGAAATTATCTAAAGAAAAGGGCACCTTTTTAGGTGCCTTTTTTGGTATACGCGCCATGGGTGCGCTCTTAGGGAGAAACGATGGAAGAATTATATCAGGTAGGTGTGATTACCTCTACCCATGGTATTCGTGGGGAGGTCAAAGTATTTCCTACAACAGATGAACCGAACCGGTTCAAAAAATGCAAAGGGATTTTATTGGATACAGGGAAAGAAATGCTGGAACTGGATGTAGAATCCATGAAAACCTTTAAACAATATGTGATTTTGAAATTTCTGGGTTATGATTCCATTAATGATATAGAGAAATATAAAGGCAAATCTTTGTATGTGACGAAAACAAATCGTGTACGACTGAAAAAAGACGAGTATTTTGTTGCAGATTTGATTGGAATGCAGGTAGTAGAAGATACGGGAGAGGTGCGTGGGGAATTAAAGGCTCTTTTGGAAACCGGTGCCAATGATGTATATGTGATCGCCTGCAAGGATAATAGTGAACTGTTACTTCCGGCCATTAAAGAATGTATTTTAAAGGTAGATATGGAAGAAAAGGTGATGCAGGTTCATGTAATGGAAGGATTACGCTAATATGAATTTTCATATTTTAACTTTATTTCCGGAAATGGTACTGAACGGTTTGAATACCAGTATTATTGGACGGGCTTGTGAAAAAGGGCTTTTGTCTATAGAAGCAATCAACATCCGGGATTTTACCAAGGACAAGCATAAAAAGGTAGATGACTATCCTTACGGTGGTGGAGCAGGGATGCTGATGCAGGCACAACCAATTTATGATGCGTATTTGGATGTGGTATCCAGGATTCCTACCAGACAACGGCCCAGAGTAATCTATGTTACCCCACAGGGCAGTGTGTTTCATCAGGATATGGCGAAAAGTCTTGCCAATGAACAGGATTTGATTTTCCTATGTGGCCATTACGAGGGAGTAGATGAACGAGTACTGGAAGAAATTGTGACAGACTATGTTTCTATCGGAGACTATGTTTTAACCGGTGGAGAATTGCCTGCCATGGTAATGATAGATGCCATTTCCCGTATGGTACCGGGGGTGCTTAGCAATGAAGATTCCGGTGAAACGGAAAGCTTCCACGATCATCTATTGGAATATCCCCAGTATTCCAGGCCGGAGGAGTGGCATGAGAAAAAAGTGCCGGAAGTTCTGCTCAGTGGACACCATGCCAATATAGAAAAATGGAGATTGGAAAAGTCCATAGAAAGAACGAAAGAGAGACGCCCTGATTTATATGAAAAATACAGGAAATCCCTGGAGGAAAATCAGTAAATTTTTTGGTAGAATACTTGCCATTTGAAATTGAGTATGATAAAATGTCATAGTTGCGAATAATAGATGGTCCTCTGTTACACGAATGTATTAAGAACATCCATAGTAAAAGGAGACAAGAAATGAACGAAATTATTAAAAGCATTGAAGACGCACAGTTAAAAGCACAGGTTGATGAATTTCATGTTGGTGATACTGTAAAAGTTTATGGTAAAATCAAAGAAGGTAACCGTGAAAGAATTCAGGTTTTTGAAGGTGTTGTTTTGAAAAGACAGGGTTCTAGCAACCGTGAAACATTTACAGTTAGAAAAATGTCTAACGGTGTTGGCGTAGAAAAGACATGGCCTTTACATTCTCCTAATGTAGAAAAGATTGAAATCGTAAGACGCGGTAAAGTCAGAAGAGCAAAACTTAACTACTTAAGAGACAGAGTTGGTAAAAAGGCTAAAGTTAAAGAACTTGTTAGATAATTTCAAAAATCTTGAGGGGCAGGAAAACCTAATCCTGCCCTTTCTTTTTATCAACTGGAGCGAATATGAGAAGACGAAATGGACTTAGCTTCGCAAAAAGACGAAAAACAATTAGTTCTGAAATTGTGAAGGAAATTTTCAGTTGGATATTTGGAAGTTTGGCTTGTATTTTTATTGCCTTTGTATTGGTGTATTCCGTTGGGATGAAGACCACTGTCATTGGTGTTTCTATGGAAAATACCCTTTATAATGGTCAAGAAATTCTAGTCAATAGAATCAAAGGGAAAACCTTGCCACCGCATATTGGAGATGTTGTTGTTTTTTATCCCAATGGCAACAAGAATACTCATTATTATGTGAAAAGAGTAGTGGCAGGTCCCGGAGACCGGGTGCAAATCAAAAATGGCATTTTATATGTGAACCGTGAAATCGTGGAATATGGATTTGATAAAATTGCAGATCCCGGTATTGCAGAAAATGAGTTAAAATTAGAACAAAATGAATATTTTGTAATGGGAGACAATTGTAACAATAGTGAGGACAGTCGTTCCGGTAATATTGGTCTGGTAAAAAGAAATACCATAGAAGGAACGGCCTGGCTGCATCTTCCCAAGGCAGGTAGAGGAATAGGATTTATTCATTAATTGAAACAGAAGGTAATGAGGAAATAGATGAATTATCAGTGGTATCCTGGTCATATGACAAAAGCAAAGCGTATGATGCAGGAGGATATTAAGTTAATTGATTTGATTATAGAATTGGTAGATGCTAGAATACCTTTAAGCAGTAGAAATCCGGATATTGATCAGCTTGGTGCCGGGAAAGCAAGATTGATCTTGTTAAACAAATCGGATTTGGCAGATGGGAAACGAAATCAGGAATGGCTTTCTTATTTTGCTAGCAAAGGTATTAAGGCATTGGAGATTAATTCCCAGAAAGGCACCGGGTTAAAGGCGATTCAAGCAGCTGTAAATGAGGTGTGTAAGGAAAAGATTGAACGAGACCTGAAACGAGGAATCAAAAATCGACCGGTTCGTACCATGGTAGTAGGAATACCCAATGTAGGGAAGTCCACTTTTATCAATTCTTATGCAGGAAAGGCTTGTACCAAAACTGGAAATAAGCCGGGTGTGACCAAAGGAAAGCAGTGGATTCGTTTGGGGAAGGGCTTGGAGCTGTTAGATACGCCAGGAATTCTGTGGCCCAAATTTGAAGACCAAAGTGTCGGCATGAAGCTGGCCTTTATTGGTTCTATCAATGATGAAATTTTGATTTCAGAGGAATTGGCGACAGACTTCATTTCCTATATCGCGCCTTTATATCCCAAGGCGATTCTAACTAGATATGAGATAGAAGAAGAACTGGATGGTCCGGTAAAGATTTTGGAAGCTATTGCGAAAAAAAGAGGCTGCTATAAAAAAGGGCAGGAGCTGGACTATGAGAAAGCCGCAATGATTTTAATGGATGACTTCCGCAGCGGGAAATTAGGCCGAATTAGTTTGGAAACCATACCCCAATAAAAAAGTACAAGAGATTGAGGAATAAGCTATGAAAAGTTTTTTGAAAGAAATTTTGAGCACCAGTATATATTTATTAACGGTATTGTTACTGACCTATCTTTTTGTGCATTTTGTAGGACAAAGAACGCAGGTGGTAGGCAGTTCTATGGAGAGTACCTTAAGTGATGGAGATAATCTGTTGGTAGATAAGATCACCTATCGTTTCCATAAACCGGAGCGCTTTGATATTATTGTTTTTCCATTCCAATATGAGGAAAATACTTATTTTATTAAGCGTATTATTGGTATGCCTTATGAAACTGTTCAAATTGACAGAAGCGGCAATATTTATATCAATGGAGAAATTCTGCCGGAGTCTTATGGAAGAGAAGTGATTGCAGATCCGGGACTTGCCATCGAGCCCATCACCCTTGGAGAAGATGAGTACTTTGTACTGGGAGATAATCGTAATAATAGTACGGATAGCAGAGACCCCAGTGTTGGAGTCATTCATCGAAAGAAAATTATGGGTAGAGCCTTTGTAAGAATTTTCCCATTGAATAAACTCAGTAAGATTCAGCATCAATAGGGAAATAGAGGATAATGAAATTGGAAGAAAAAATCGGTGTTATTAAAAATACCTTAAAAAATGCATCCTGGGAAGAATTGCCCGGTTTATTGGAGAAGCTGGGAGACAGTATGAGCAGTTAGGCTATGTATGTGGTATTGATGAAGTGGGCAGAGGACCTTTGGCCGGACCGGTTGTTGCCTGTGCCATTATTTTGCCGAAAGATTGTCAACTGCTATATATTAATGATTCCAAGCAATTGTCCGAAAAAAAGAGAGAAGAGTTGTATGACCAGATAAAGGAAGTGGCTATTTCCATAGGAATCGGCATAGTATCTCCCCAAAGAATTGATGAAATCAATATTTTGCAGGCAACCTATGAAGCCATGCGAGAAGCAATTAGTCAGTTGGATCCCAAGCCGGCAGTGCTGTTAAACGATGCGGTGACTATTCCGGGAGTGGATATCAAACAAGTGCCTATTATTAAAGGAGATGCAAAAAGTATTTCCATAGGAGCGGCCTCTATTATTGCCAAGGTTACAAGAGATCGTATGATGAAGGACTATGGAGAAGTGTTTCCGGAATATGATTTTCCTTCTAACAAGGGATACGGTAGTGCATCCCATATTAAAGCCTTGCAGGAAGTAGGTCCTTGTCCCATACATAGAAGAAGTTTTATTGGAAACTTTGTTAAACTGAATGAGGTATAATCCATGGCATTGGATTTATTAGGATTATTTTCTAATAGTAATACAAAAGCACAGAATCTAAATACCAGTGAACAGCCAGACCCTGTTCTAAAAGCAAAAATCAATGCGCAGGTTGCAAAAGAAATCCGTTCCCTTCAGGTGGGCAGTACCATCCAGGGAGAAGTGGTTTCTGTAAAAGGCGATGAAATCAGTCTGGCTCTCAAAAATCTGCTCTTGCAGGCAAGGGTAGATCAGAACATTTCTTTGTCCAAAGGAGATGTTCTTTCTTTTCAAGTCAAAAGTAATACGCAAAACGGACTTGCTCTTAGTCCTTTGTTTATCAATACGGCAACTGATCCAAATGCAGCAAAAGCGTTGCAGATGGCAGGCTTACCGGTTAATGAGAAAAATCTTTTATTGACCGGTACCTTGATGGAAAAAGGCATGCCCATTGATAAGAATTCTTTGTTAAGTCTGCATAAGGAGATGATGCTCCATGCAGAAAGTGAAGTGAGGGATATCGTTACCCTTCGTCAAATGCAAATTCCTATTACAAGTGAACATTTGGAACAACTGCAGCACTATGAAAATAGCCAGCATTATTTGGCAGATACTTTTTCGGAGATTGGAGAATCTTTAACGGCTGAGTTGGAAAACTGGATTGCTAATAATGAGACCGATAAGGCAGCCGCATTTTTGAACGAACTGTCAACCCTTATGGAAGTGGAACCTGACGACGTTGGAGAACCTACAGCAGAAAGAAATGCTTTTTCAGAGAAAGAGACAGTGGGGAATTCTTCCGGTGAAGGAGGGCAGGTTCTGACCAAAGAAAACACAGAGGAAGAAACAGGTGTTTCCCAAAAGTCTGGTCAGTTGTCATCAGAAATAGAAGCGAAAGCGGAATTGGCAAAAGAAATAGATAGTTTACGAGAAAGTGCTACTGCAAATAAAGAAAATAGTGTTATTGAAAAAAATACGCTTGTTACGGAGAACTCCCAAGGTTCCTCTTCTGTGAAAGAGGAAAATCCTATACAGGATCAAAAGAGTTTGGCTCTTTCCACAGAAGAAAAGCAGGTAGTAGAGAATAAAGAAATACATACGGCAGACCTTTTACGAAATCTTGCCAAAGCAGTGGAAGAGGGAGTCGATGGGAAAGAGATAGGAAAGCTTTTCTCTAAAACCTGGTCTCAGACAATGAAAGAAAACTGGTTATTAGAACCAAAGCAAGTGGAAGAAAAAGAAGAAGTGAAGGATTATTACGGGAAATTAGCAAAGCAAAGTGCCAAATTAGAGAATCTAGTCAAAGCCTTCACAGGAACAGAAAGTGCTAGTTTTAAAGAAGTACATAATACCACTTCCAACTTGGATTTTATGAATCAGGTGAATCAGATGTATACCTATTTACAATTGCCATTGAAACTACAGAATCAAAATGGCAACGGTGAGTTATATGTCTATACCAATAAGAAGAACTTGGCAAAGGACAATGGGGAGATTACCGCATTACTACATCTGGGTATGGATCATCTGGGAAATATGGATATCTTCATTTCCTTAAAGAATGGGCAGGATGTAAGCACCAAATTCTATCTGGAAAAGGAAGAGTACTTGGATTTCTTGGAGTCTAAGATGGATATCCTTACTTCCAGACTGGAAAAAAGAGGCTATACCTGTGAAGCCAAAGCCTTGCTACGAGAAGAAATGCAAAACAGTAGCCCTATAGATAAAATGATGGAAGGCACCAATAGTATTCCTGCCGGTACAACAGTTCTTTCCAAGAAAGCCTTTGATGTACGGGCATAATGTATTGTAGAACGAAAGTTATGAAATCTTCTCAATTTTTGATAATTGATAACACAGCAAATATAACAGTAGATTTCAAATGAACGCAAAGGAAACATCTGTTATATAGATTGAAAAGGAAACAGAAATGGCAAATCAGCCAGACAATAAACCCAAGCAGGCTATTGCATTGGAATATGATCCCACAGAAGATGCGCCGAAAGTCATCGCCAGTGGACGAGGGCTAATCGCAGAAAAGATTATAGAAAAGGCAAAAGAAGCTAATGTTCCTGTCCATAAGGATGAAAAATTGGCCAGTACCCTGTCCAAATTAGAGATTGGAGAGATGATTCCACCGGAATTGTATGAAGTAGTGGCTGAAATCCTGGTCTTTGTGGATGCTATGGATAAGATTCGGGCAAAGATGTAAGGAGGGATTTCTATAAATAAGAGAGCAGTAGGCAGTTTTTATGAAGAACAGGCTGCCAAATACCTGGAAGAAAAAGGGTATCGTATCCTAGAACGAAACTTTCATGCAGGAAAAATCGGGGAAATTGATATTATTGCCAAAAGTGCAGATGGATATCTAACCTTTATCGAGTGTAAATATAGAGAAAACACAGAGAAAGGAGATCCACTGGATACCATTGACTATAGAAAACAACGGCAAATATGCAAAGCAGCCCTATATTACATGAAAAGAAAAGGCTTTTCCTTGGAAACACCATGTCGTTTTGATGTGATTGCATACTATGGAGATGGCGCAATGCACCATATAACGGATGCTTTTTCATTTTTCTTATAATAATATTCACATTTGTGTATAGTATCTTTATCATTTATATACAATTCAAAATACCAATCACCTATTTTTGAAAAAAATTTTATTCGTTCTAATTCCATTCATATAAAATCCCATTGAAAAATAGAATATTATTACAAAATCATCTTCATTTTTTTTATGAAAAAGCGAAAAAGTGAAAATATTACTATGGCAAATGAAAATAATTTTATCGAAAATGAAAAATAACGATTGTTCTGTGCTTGCATATGTGGAAAATATGCTGTAAAATCAAGGAAAAGTATAAAATTATCCACACTAGCGTCGTTATGTTGAGTGTGAAAATTATTTGCAAATTCATGTGTGTAGAAAATAGAATATTTTGTCAGTTTGTGTTTTAGACGAACAGGAGGAAACTTATGAAGGGTATGAGAAAGTGGAAAAGATTTTTAGCAATGTTACTAGTAGCATTGATGGTAAGCACATTAGTGCCGGTGGATGCGTTGGCTATGGAAGAAGAAATACCACCAGAGTTAGCTGCAATTATTGCACAAGCGCATGAAGAAGAACTTGAAAGGCAAAGACAAGCGCAGGCTGCGGCTTTGGAAGCGGCAAAAGCGGCTGGAGAGTTTGTAGATTTGTCTGAAGAGCCATCTTTGGATGTATCTAAAGAAGAGGCTGGTTTGATCGGTGAGATTCTTGACAAATATTTCTCTGATTATGAAGAACCTGAGCTTGAAGAAGATCAATATGAATATACTACAGTACATTATACTTGTGTAGATTATTTGGATCCTGAAACTGGAGAAGAATATCCTTTTGTTGTAGGATGTGACTATGCTGAAGTAGGAGAAGAAGTACCGATAGCTATTAATCCAGAGGTTTGGGAGATGATAGAGGCGGCTGGTGAGGTTAAGTTAGTGCCGACAATAGTTGATGTCACAGCGCCAAATGGTACAATTAATACGGCAAATAATACTATTGCAGGTAAAAGAAATATCTATTTCTTCTTTTATAGAGATAGAAGTGGTGAAAGTAATACGGATGACACTCCATCTAAAAAAACCAAGACCATTACTATACATACAAAAGGTAGTGGAGAGTATGTCTATGATGGAACTGTACATAGAGCAGGCGATATTGATGTTCTCGATCAGGTAATTGATGGTCGTAATTATAGAGTTACAGGTGTTGAAGCAGTACCAGTGAATGCACAGGATGTTGGTACATACGTGTCTAGTTTCGTGTATAGTGATAAAGGTATAAAAGTGTTTGATGTTACTGAGGATTTTACCGGCACAAAATATGAAGTAACAGATCAATTTGAAGTAATACTTGAGCCTTCAACAATTGTAATTACACCACGCCCCGTTGAAATTACTTCTTGTGATGCTTCCAAAGTATATGATGGTGCAGTATTTGCAGATAAAGATTACCAGAAATATACTGTTGTGAAAGGAAGTATCATAGAAAGAGATAACATCCAGATGGTATTTGCTGGATCGCCTTATGCATATGTTGGCGAATATGAAAATACATTTAGTGCCTACAGTAAGAATGAAAAAGCTTTAGAAAACTATTCTTTCACATATAATTTTGGTAAATTAACAATCAAGCCAAGCCCAGTTACAATTGTATCTGAAGATGCAAAAAAGGTATTTGATGGGAAAAAATTTGATGATAATGATTATCAAAAATATACAATAGATGGAAAAATTGCAGTAAAAGATGATGTTCAAATTGTCTTTGCAGAATCTCCATATGAAGTCAATACATATGAGAATAAGTTTGAGATTTATATTGAGGATGAAGCTGCAAGAAAGAATTATGAGTTTACTACCAAGTTTGGTACATTGACAATTTCAGCAGCTGAAAGTAAGCCAGTTGTTGATCCAATTAATCCTACACCTACACCAAATCCCGGCCCAACTGGTGGCGGTGGCGGTACAGATGCTCCGGTTACCACTGAAACCGAGACTACACCGGTATTCCCGACTATTACAAATGCTCCTGTAGCACCTACTGTAGTGAATGCATTAACTAACACAACACCTGTTGTTGCAGCGGTTGCAAATAATGACCAGTTCCCTATGTTAGTAGTAGAGGAACCTGAAGCACCTGAAAATGATCCTGCACCAGCAGCTCCTGCAGTTGTTCAGATTGCTGATGAAGAAACACCTTTAGCAAATGTTTTATTAGATCATGATCATCTTGATTGTATCTTGCATCTCTTATTGATGCTTGGTGCTATTGTTATCTTTGGTGTTTATACGCATAACCATAAGAAATTGCAGTCAGAGATTCAGGAATTAGAAGAAGCTATTGAAGGCAGAAAGAGCGGTAAAATTACTTCTGCTCGTAAACATGTAGCTTAATCGGGGAGGTCTGTGCTATGTTAGAGAATTTTTATGGCTTTTCTCATAATGTTGGATTGCATGTATACACCATCCCTACGCTTGTAGTTGCATTGGTGTTAGTTGTTATGGTTTTGGTACATAACCATAATCAGAAAAAGAGACAAAAAGATTTTGAAGAGGAAATGGAAAAGAAATTTCCCGGTTACAAAGATAGCGTAACAGGTTAAAAGGAGGCTATTTCATGACTCATTTGATTGAACATACAAAAGTTGGTTTTTGTTGGTGGGATGTACCTACATTTTTAGTGCTAGCATTAGTAGTGGGTGTGTTTGTTTATAATTCTATCAAATTGAACAAGAAGAAATCTGAATTAGAAGATCAGTTAGAAGAATTAGAGAAGAGTACAATTTAATTTACTCATATTTGTATAAGTAAGTAATATTGATAAGAATGATATTAAAAAAGTCAGCCAAAGTGTTTATTTTGGCTGGCTTTTTGCGCTTAAATTTATACTGTTTTGCTTGCCTCTGAACAGTTATACTAACTTCTTCACAAGCATATCCGGATTGGTAGAGAAGTTAAGGGCAGTCTCCTTTGTGATTCTACCGGCTTTGAATAATTCTAATAGGCTATTGTCCATAGAAATCATATCAGGTTTGGCAGAAGAGTAGATTAAGCCTTCTATCTGGTGCACCTTATTTTCACGAATCATGTTGCGGATAGCGGGTGTTACGGTCATGATTTCGTAGGCAAGAGCTCGTCTTCCGTCTGTGGTAGGTACCAACTGTTGGGAGATGACTGCTCGTAAACTCATGGCCAACTGTACAGAAATCTGTTTCTGCTGATTAGCAGGAAATACATCAATAATTCGATCTATTGTATTGGAGGCACCAATGGTATGTAAGGTAGAGAATAACAGGTGTCCTGTTTCTGCAGCTGTCATAGCCACACCAATGGTTTCATAGTCGCGCATTTCTCCCAGGAGAATAATATCCGGACTTTGTCTCAGGGAAGCCCTTAAAGCAGTTACATAGCTTTCTGTATCCACATTGATTTCACGCTGACTTACAATACTTTTATTATGCTGATGTAAATATTCTAAAGGGTCTTCCAGCGTAATAATATGCTTTTCCTGGGTCTTATTTACCTGTTCAATAATGCAGGATAGAGTAGTGGATTTTCCACTGCCGGCAGGACCTGTTACAAGTACCATACCTTTTTTATAGTGGCCTAAGTTTAATATGTGGTCGGGAATACCTAAATCCTTTGGATCTGGCAACTCAAAAGAAATCAAACGAATAACAGCAGAGAGGGTACCACGCTGTTTGTAGGCACTGATACGGAAGCGGGATATTCCTGGCAAAGCAAAGGAAAAATCATCATCCCCTTTTGTTTCCAAACGGCTAATATCACGATTGTCAGCCAGGGTATATATTTCTCGAACGATCCGATCTGTATCTTCCGGAGTCAGGGGATCTTCAAAAACTCTTTCTATTTTTCCATGTCGACGAATTGAGATAGGTAAACCTACCACAATAAAAATGTCTGATACTTCTGAATGTACAGCCCGTTCTAGATTTTCAATAATCTTATTATCAATCATATTGTTCATTAAATTTTTCTCCAGTTTTATAGCATTTCTATTGAATAGTTACTGTAATTCCTTGTTTGATATAGGTACCCAGTTATGAGTATTAATGGTTTGAAATCTTGTTATTTGGTATCGTTCGCCATCTGAAGGATTGCCTGGAATCTTCAGGTCTACTTCAAGCTGCGTATCTACATCATAATTTATACAAAAGCTAATGGTAGCTTCTTTATCGTTCTTTGTAAAGGATGGGGTACAGTTTTGAAAACTAGTTTGATCAAATTTGGCTTCTACTTCCTCCAGATATGAAGAACTGTTTTCGTTGTAGCTATCTATAAGGATTTGATCAATTTCTGCAATGACTTTTTCGCTTGTATTAACAGCCTCAAAATAGGCTTCTTTTTTCTCTAACATATGTTCACTAAGCTGTAGGTTGTTTCTGGCATCAGATAGGGCTAATACAGCGAATATAACCATACATAGAATCAGAAAGATTACCAATAAGGAGGAAAAGCCAATTGTTAAAAAAGGAGAGCCCTGGTCTTTATTTTGTTCCATCGGTAGACCTCCTGTTTAAATAGTGGGTAAAGTTATTTCGATACAGTTTTTCCCTAGTATTTTCCTTATAAAAAGTAACGGTACAGTTAAGAAATTGTTCTGTATCGGCCAAGTCGAGAGTCATAGAATAAACTGTATCCGTGGCACTTTCTTTCCAATCTTTATCAAAATATACTTCAAATGTATCCCCCACAGGGGTTAAACTTTTATAGCAATCTTGCAATAGCAAGTTGATATCTTCTAAAGAATCTGCAGTATGCATAAAGGCAGAAAGGTTGGTGATTTCTGTACTGATGGCATCATTTTGTTTTGCTTTCTGATTCATGGTATAGGCATGTACAAAAATCTGGACGCATATAGCACTGGCCAGAGAGAAGAAGAGAAGAGAAAAGATAAATTCCAACAGAAACATACCGGAAGATAAGGCTTTTGGATTTTTCGTCATTCTTTTTTTCTCCTTTCTTAGCAATATCGTTAAGCGAATGCTTTTATGCTTTAAGAAATACTTTTGATTTCTACATAATAGGTGATGGCATGGTCATTATCCGTGCCACAGGTAAAACGAAGAAGCCCTGCTTTGACTTCTTCCATGGTAAAATCACCTACTTCCAAAATAGGTGTTCCGGCAGAGAGAGGCAGGTTGTCTATGCCTGCTTTGGTAAATAATTCCCGAATGTATCCGTCATACAGATAGATATAGGTAATATAGTCTTCCCCATCAATGGTTTGTTCCATGGCTAATGTGTCAACTTCATCAAATTGTTCTAAATATATTTTTCCATAGACATCATTTTGATGGACCTTTTCTGCAATATAACTAAGTGCCGTTCTGGCGGTATAGCCCGTTCTATTCTCCGTATTGGAATGGGCATAACTATTGGCGGTTAAGAATAGCAATAGTAATGCTGACAGCGTAAATACAAAGAATAGAGATAGGGGAAATAAAAGATCAATGATATGCTTTTGATAAATGTTTTTTTTCAACTTAATTTCCCTTTTCTATAATTGTAATATCCGGGCGGATATTGGTTCCGATTGGTTCGTAATCAATATAGAAACGGTCTTTGTCATAGTAAAGACCATAGTGTTCTTCCATATAGGCCAGGCTGTCAGGATAGAAGCCGTTGGTTGCATAGCATAATGTTACATTTTGTTCCAAAGCGTTTTGCAAGGTTTCCAATTCTTTCTCTTTAGAACTGTCAGAAACTACTTGGATTCCATGAAAGAATATGGTAAAGACACAAAGGAATGCCAGGATGGAACCAAGCAAAGTATATTCAGTTTTGTGTAGTCTCAAATATTTTTTCATTGCATCTCCAAAATTTCTTTATAAACTAGATAAAATCCCCAGTAAAGGTAACATTACAGAAAGCAGGATAAAGCCTACAATTACGGATAAAACAATAACAATAGTAGGCTCTAATATGGACAGGGTATGGTTAATGTAGAGATCGCTCTGGGTTTGATGACGATCTGCGATCTGTTCCATAATTTCATCCATTTTACCGGTTACAGAACCGATAGAAGCCATACGGGCATCAGTGCCGGAAAATACCTGGCTGGTAGTCAGGGCTTCATACAGTTCTCCGGTTTCCTGAATTTTTTGAATACAAACATCCAGCTTTTTCTGGAAATAAGGATCCTCATTTAACCCACTTACCAGTTCAATAGAACGACCGGAATCCAGCCCGGCAGAAAGTGTTAGTGCCAAACCACTGGCAAAACGGGTAAGGGCGATTTTTTCATAAAAAGAACGGAATAAACCAAGCTTATAGCAAATCGTTTTGAATTGTGTTCTTCCGGATTGGGTATTGTTAAAATACAAAAACAGGAAGAAGAGCAGTACAAAAAAGAGAATAAAGAAAATAGAATATTCACCTAAGCTGGTACCAAAGGAAAGTAGCGCACCGGAAAGACCGGACATTTCCATTCCCAGTCCTGCAAACACCTGCTTAAATACAGGAAGCACCTTTGTAAATAAAACGAAGATGACTAAAATCATCATGGTGGCCATAACAGCAGGATAGGTTAAGAAACTGCGAATGTGAGAAGAAATGGCTTCTTCTCGTTCGTAATGTTTGGACAGAGCATGGAAAACCTTATCCAAATTTCCGGTTTCTTCGCCAATCTGAATCATTTGCAGCATATAGGAAGGAAAGCATTCTGTAGCAGTTAAGGCTTCATAGAGATTATTATTTTGTGATAAAACCTCCAGGATTTTAGAAAACAGCTTTTTTTCTTCTGCAATCGTAGAATCTTCCATCATCATGGTCAGACCTTCTGAAGGAGAAATACCGGAAGATAGAATATAAGCCAATTGCTCACTAAAGGCTGCTAATTCCAAATTGGTAAGGGATTTGTTTTTCATGGGTACTCCATTCTGTGGATAGAGAGTATGGTACATGCCGTACATCATTTCCACTTAATAGTTGTATTTTACGGTATAATTACTGCCATCACTGGTGTACTTTTGGACACTTCTGGCATCATTGTCTGCAGCCAGTGTAGGGTCCATTAAAGTCCAGGACTTGCCATTAAATTCAATAATATTGTCTACCCAGCCGATTTCTTCGATGTATACAGAAATCCATGCATGGTATACAGTACCGGAATATCCCACGACAAGCTTGGTAGGGATACCTTGGGATCGTAGTAGTACACCCATAAGAGAAGCATAGTCAAAGCAGATACCTTTGCCGGAAGACAAAGTTTCATTTACATCCGGTACATAATCTGTAGGTACATGGGCTGCTTTTTCTTCATCATAGGTAATATGGGTAATGACATAATCATAAACATTTTGAATATATTCCAAATCACTGTGAGATTCTTCCGATAGTTTCTTGCCAAAAGTCACCACAGAATCACCTGGTTCATACCAAACATACTGATTGGGATATAGAAAAGGACCAAATTCATTCTCAATAGACACATCCAAATCCTGTGAAAAAGCCAAGGCATACATATCGCCGGAAACCTGTTCTAGAACATCCATATGATAAGAACCATTTCCACCGGAAAGTGGGAAGGTTTCTATATCGGAGCCTTTCAGTGTATAGGTATACAAAGTCTGATCCGGATTGGTGATTTGCATTTTCACTTTTTGGGCGTCGCCGTGATAGTCAACAGATACATAGCCTTCCTCTGTGTTAGAAGCGTCAATGTTCACAGAATCCGTACCATAGGTGATAGTACCGGAAAGATTGGGCTCCAGGAAAGCGGTTACAGTTTCTCTTGGAGTATCAGAAACAGGTAAATTCTTTTCTTCACATCCTAGGAGACAAAAGGACAGAAAAATAGCTGTGCATACAGAAAACATATATTTATTATTTTTCATAAATTGCCTCCTTTCCTGGAATGGTTTCAGAAAAAATATTACCGCATTATCCATTACATTATACAATTTTTCCAGTTTTATGTCTAGAAAAATAATTGGGTACAACCAGCGGTAGGAAGGCAAAACAGGCATGATTTGCGGATTTGCAACAGATAGGGGATTTCCCTTATAATGGGATAAGAAGAATACATAAAGGCAGGTCAAAAAATTTTATGGAACTTATCAGAAAAAAAGGCATCGATATTCCGGTCGTACAACGATATGGAGAAATGGAATATTTACAATATCCGGCGCTTGCAGAGACAGGTGTGGTAGAGCATTTATTTACTACCAGGTTGGGTGGCATCAGTGAAGGCTACTTGGGGACCATGAATGTAAGCTATTCCAGAGGGGATGTAAAAGAAAATGTGGATGAAAATTTTCGGAGAGTTGCAACCATATTAAATGGATCCTTTTCGGATTTTGTGTTCACACAACAGACCCACACCGACAATATTCGCATTGTGACAGAAGAGGATCGCGGTAAAGGAACAGCGAATGTATTAGATTATTCCGATATAGACGGCATTCTAACCAATCAAAAGGGACTTATATTATCTGCATTTTTTGCTGATTGTGTGCCATTGTTTTTTATAGACCCGGCAAAGAAGGTTATAGGACTGGCCCATTCCGGCTGGAAGGGAACGGTGCTGTCTATAGGGGCTAAAATGGTTGATAAAATGGTTACAGAATTTGGCTGTGACAAAGAGGATATCATTACTGCCATAGGCCCTTCTATCTGCCAGGATTGCTATGAAATCAGTGCAGATGTAGCAGAACAGTTTATAAAGGCCTATCCGGATTGGGAAAAGGATATTTTAATCCATAAAGGCAATGGCAAATATCAGTTGGATTTATGGAAATGTAACGCACTGATTCTGGAAAAGGCGGGTATTGCAAAAGAGCGAATTCATTGTACCAACCTTTGCACCTGCTGTAATCCGGCGTATTTATTTTCCCATAGAGCCAGTAAAGGAATGCGAGGGAATTTGGGCGCATTTTTGAAATTAAAATAACAAATTCTGGTAATTTAAGATAATATTAATAATTCTTTTTATTTTTACTTAATAACTAAACAGTAAAATGAAGCATATTGAGGACGAAAAAAGGTCTGAAGAACGGTGCTTCATACAGGAGAAAGCAGGGAGAAAAGGATGACAAAGATTTTAATCTGTGATGATGAGAAAGAAATTGTAGATGCTTTGGAAATCTATTTCATGAATGAAGGATTTCAGGTAGTGAAAGCCTATGATGGAGAGCAGGCTGTAGAAGCGGTAAAAAAAGAAGAGGTACAGCTTGCCATTTTAGACATTATGATGCCAAAGCTGGATGGTATTCGTGCAGCCATGAAAATTCGGGAGTTTTCAACCGTTCCCATTATCTTTTTATCTGCAAAATCTCAGGATGCGGATAAAATCTTAGGCTTAAATATTGGGGCGGATGATTACATTACAAAGCCTTTTAATCCTTTAGAAGTGGTGGCTAGAGTAAAGTCTAATATAAGACGATACACCAAGCTTGGGGCCTTAAAGGAAGAAACAGAATCCATCTATCAAGCGGGTGGCCTTGTCTTAAATGATGAGACCAAGGAAGTTACAGTAGATGGGGAAGGGGTAAAGCTGACACCCATAGAGTATAATATTTTGCTCCTTTTGGTCAAAAATCAAGGTCGTGTTTTTTCTATCCAGCAAATTTATGAAAGCATTTGGGAAGAAGAAGCCATTGGAGCGGATAATACAGTGGCGGTACATATCCGTCATATTCGAGAAAAAATCGAAATTAATCCCAAAGAGCCAAAATACTTAAAGGTGGTTTGGGGCGTTGGGTATAAGATCGAAAAACAATAAAGCAGAGGGGCAGGAGTAAAAGATGGAACGAAAAGAGAAGCAAATGAGCAAAGGAAAAAGAGAAATATTATTATTTTTAGAGCGAATTCTTGCCATTGGTATGGTAGTTATCGTTGCTTTTGTGTTTGCGAACTCTTTTTTGTCTGTTTCCACCAATTACAAAACAACCTACCATTATGTGATTTCGCCTTTAGATAAAGAAGCTTCTTTCGAAAATAGAAAAGTATTTAGAGATTTATTAAAGGGAAATACAGAAAAACTAATTGAGTTATCTGTACTTCGCAGTCAAATGGAAAGTAACGGCGTTTATAATCCCAAAAAAGAAGTGGATGTTACGGAGTGGTTACGAAGCCTTGGAGAAGAGGGTGGGGAACAAAAGGTATCTGCTACCTATTATTTAGAGGATTTGATCAAATGGGGTAATTATGGCTTTGAGTATCAAACCAAAACCGGCACCTGGCAGGAACTGAATGCAATGCTTCGGGGAAACGATGGGATTTCTACAGAAAAAGTAGATAAGTTACAGGGCACCGGTACCAAATATGCCATGGAGCTTTTGGTGAATCGATATCGTACTGTAGATGGAAAGGAATTAAACCAATGTGTTTCTACAGTAGAGGATTACGAAGCATTAAAAGCCAATGTGGAAACCTTAGCTACTATATTATTTGAAAACTATTCCAAATATATGGAATTGTTAAAACTGTACGGAACCGGACAGACGAATTTATATTATTGTGTTTTGTTAGAGCAGGATGGGAAACCGGTGTATCTTACCAATACAAATTTCTCTTTCCAAGGGATGAATGGAGATGATATTGGGGAACAGATGCAGACCTTGGGAGAAAGAAATCTTGTCTTTGATCCTTCTAAAATGCAGATGAATACCAATACCGGTATTACCGCTTCGGAAATGCGAGCCATTGTAAAGAAGTATAACAATACCTTTGGAGATAACTCTAAGCTTTGGATTACGGTAGATACAAAGTATCCTGCAAAAGATGATTTGTATTATGCGAAAGAAAGAATTGATAAGTTTATGCCTTATTATTGGCAAACACTGGCTACTGCCGTGGGAGCATTTCTGATTTGGCTACTTTTGATTGTCTATCTATGTAAGCAGGAAGGAAAAGTACTTACTCCGGAAGGAGAAGTGCAATATACCATCAAAAAATTCGATCACTTTTTCTTTGAAATATGGTTTATTTTGATTGTAGCATTAGAAATTTTCTGCGTAATGGTTGCATTACAGTTGGTGATAGGATTTGTAAACGGTACGGTTCGATATCCTTGGCTTCCGGCAATTTTTGGAGTCCTAGCCCTTATGGCCAATGAGGGATTTTTAAGCATTCTGTTCACAAGCCTTCGTCGTATCAAGGCAAAAAAACTTTGGAAAACAACCTTCGTGTATCATATCATCGATGTGCTGCAAAAAATGGCAAAGGATACCTATGATAATGGTAGTGTGGCCAGCAGAACCTGGATACCCTATTTGATTTTCTTAATGGGAAATTTAATCCTTGTTTTATTGGGGGTAGGTGGTATTTTAGGTGCCTTTCTCTTGGATTTGCTTGTGGGAGCCTATTTATATCGGGAAAACAAAGCCAGAAAAGAAATTGTTGCGGGTATAGAAACCATTAAAAATGGAGAAGTAAACTACCAGGTAGATACGAAGCATTTGCATGGAGACAATTTGATTTTGGCTCTATCTGTGAATACCATTGGTGCCAGCATCCGCAATGCGGTGGAAACCAGCATGAAGGATGAGCGGATGAAGGCGGATTTGATTACCAATGTATCCCATGATATTAAAACACCCTTAACTTCTATTATCACTTATGTAGATTTATTAAAACGGGAAAATATACAGGATGAAAAAATCGCAAGTTACATTGCGGTATTAGATACAAAATCTCAGCGCTTAAAGCAGCTAACAGATGATTTGGTAGAGGCTTCCAAAATTTCCTCCGGAAATGTAAGTATCCAGTTAATGCCTTTGGATTTTTCGGAAATGATACGACAGTCTCTGGGAGAGTTTTACGAAAAATTTGAAGAAAAAGGGTTGCAGGTGCTTTCCAAATTACCGGAAGAGCCGGCTATGATAGAAGCGGATCCAAGGCATTTGTTCCGTGTAATGGAAAACCTTTTTACCAATGTTTATAAGTATGGTTTAGATGCTACAAGAGTCTATGTGGAATTGGAAAAAGTAGAAAAAGCAGAAAAGTCATTTTTGCAATTAAGTATAAAAAATATCTCCCAAAATCCATTGGACAGAACACCGGAAGAGTTATTAGAACGATTTATGCGGGGAGATGATTCCAGAAAGACAGAAGGTAGCGGACTAGGTCTTTCCATTGCCAAAAATCTGGTAGAGTCTCAGTATGGTCAATTCCATTTAGAAATTGATGGGGACTTGTTTAAGGCCTATGTATCTTTCCCCGAATGGAAAGAAGAGGCATAGAATATAAAAGATACAAAAAGCCCGAAAGGAGAAACTGCAGTAGTGCAGAAATCTCTTTTCGGGCTTGTTTTTGTGTATGAATGAAAATTAATCCATAATCAATTCTTCTCGTCTGTTATAGCTTTCCAAGATGGCATGAATCTTGTCTGCAGGAGTATGGACATTTGTCATAGCTACATCATGATTCATAAAATCTATGATAGAAGCCATAAATTTACTCATATCTGCTTGTATATAATAAGGCTTTTCCAATACTTCCGGTGAGAAGTAGTTCAAATTGGTGGTAACCACCTTTTCAAAATAGCCTTTTTCATAAGCTTCATCAAAGGACTTCATACCATTGGTAAATAATCCAAAGGTAGCACAGATGAATACTCGTTTGGCTTTCATTTCCTTTAGCTGTCTTGCTGTATCAATCATACTTTCTCCGGAAGAAATCATATCATCCATAATAATGACATCCTTGCCTTCCAAAGAATCCCCTAAAAACTCGTGGGCCACGATAGGGTTCTTGCCGTTTACAATTTTGGTGTAATCACGGCGTTTATAGAACATACCGGTGTTAACCCCTAATACATTGGCAAAATAGATGGTACGATTCAAAGCACCTTCATCCGGACTGATCACAACCAGATGATCCTTATCGATGGTTAAATCCTTTTCTACCTTTAACAAGGCTTTAATAAATTGGAAAGGAGTGGTGTAGTTGTCAAAACCATTAATAGGAATGGCATTGGCCACACGAGGATCGTGAGCATCAAAGGTAATAAAGTTATCTACCCCCATTTTATACAGCTCCTGCAGCATAAAGGCGCAATCCAAAGATTCTCTGGCAGAGCGTCTGTGCTGACGACCTTCATAAAGAAAGGGCATAATCACATTGATACGATGGGCTTTGCCGGTTGCAGCAGCAATGATTCGTTTTAAGTCCTGATAATGGTCATCAGGAGACATATGATTGGTATACCCATTGATGCTATATGTCAAACTATGATTGGTTACATCTACCAAAATAAAAAGATCCTTACCACGAATGGATTCCTTGAAAACACCTTTTCCTTCACCGGAACCGAAACGAGGACAAGAAGCATTGACTAAAAAGCTTTCTTCGCAATAGCCTTGCATAGCAGGATCGTTCATAAAATCATTATGCGTATGCTTTCTAAAATCTACCAAATAGTTGTTAATTTGTTCTCCTAATTCTTTGGCAGATTCCAAAACAACCAGTTTTAAGGGGGCCACTGGCAGGGCGTGTTCTACTTCCACTAAATTGGGCATCTTTTTTGCACCTTTCTCTTATGAAAATCATAGTAAATATCTGTTACCTTTATATCATTCTACTACAGCAGTGTCAAGGATTTAACTGATGACAAAACAGGTAGATTTGGTTTACAATACTTAACATAGAGGAGTCCGTATGAATAGGAAAAATTTGCATGTTGTTCAGTCTGTAAAAGAGAATAGTATTGCCTGGGAAATGGAGATCGAGCCGGGAGATTGTTTATTAGAAATCAATGGAAATGCCATTACGGATATTTTTGATTATCAGTATTTTACAGAAGATGACTATATAGAAGTGTTAATTCGAAAACAGAATGGAGAAGAGTGGCTGTTAGAAATTGACAAGGATCCGGATGAGGATTTGGGCATTGTCTTCGAAAATGGTTTGATGGATGAATACAGATCCTGTACCAACAAATGTATTTTCTGCTTTATTGATCAAATGCCAAAAGGGATGAGACCTACCTTATATTTTAAGGATGATGATTCCCGGTTGTCTTTTTTACAGGGAAATTATATTACCTTAACCAATATGTCAGAGCACGATGTGGAGCGGGTCATTCAGTATCATCTTTCTCCCATTAATATATCTTTTCAAACCACTAACCCGGAGCTTCGGTGTATGATGTTACACAATCGGTTTGCCGGAGATGCCTTGAAAAAGGTGGATCGATTTATGGAAGCCGGGATTATTATGAATGGTCAAATCGTGCTTTGTAAATCGGTCAATGATGGAGAGGAATTGGAAAGAAGTCTAGGGGATCTGTACAAGTATTTGCCGAACCTGGAAAGTGTATCTGTAGTGCCCGTTGGGCTTAGTAAATTTAGGGAGGGGCTATATCCCCTGGAACCCTTTACCAAAGAGGATGCCTGTCAGGTGTTAGAACAGATTCACAGATGGCAGAAAAAAGCTATGGAAGAATATGGCACTCATTTTGTCCATGCCAGTGATGAGTGGTATCTCCTGGCGGAGAAGCCTTTGCCGGAGGAAGAAAATTATGATGGCTATTTGCAGCTGGAAAATGGGGTAGGGATGTTGCGACTTCTCATCAATGAGTTTGAAGAAGCTTTGGATTCCTTTTTAGAAAAGCATCCCAATGGACTGCCGGAGAAACAAGAAAAAATCACCATGGTAACCGGAAGGCTGAGTTATCCCTGTATCCTGGAATTGACGGAAAAGCTGCAACAATATTTGCCAAAAGTTTCCTTTCAGGTAGTGCCCGTTCGGAATGACTTCTTTGGGGAACGGATTACCGTTTCCGGCTTGTTGACAGGGCAGGATATTATCCGGCAATGCAAGGAGTTGGAATTGGGAGACAGATTATTTTTACCGGAAAATGTACTCCGCAGCGGAGAGGACTATTTACTGGATGATGTGACCTTATCCGACTTGGAAAAGGCTTTACAAGTTCCTATCCATATTGTAAAATCAAGCGGATATGACTTCATTGAAAGTATTGTGGGATTTTAGTGTCAAGTGGACGGTTTTACGTTTGATGTTGGATAGAAAGTGAGGGTAACATGGCCAAAAAGAAAGGAAAACCTATAGTAGCAGTTGTAGGCAGACCCAATGTGGGAAAATCCACACTATTTAATGCTTTGGCTGGTGAAAGAATCGCGATTGTAAAGGATACCCCCGGTATCACCAGAGATCGTATTTATGCAGATGTTAGTTGGTTGGATAAGAATTTTACCTTGATTGATACGGGCGGTATTGAGCCGGATAGTAAAGATATTATTTTATCCCAGATGAGAGAGCAGGCACAGATTGCTATCGATACCGCAGATGTGATTTTATTTATGGTGGATGTGCACCAAGGCTTGGTGGATTCTGATGCTAAGGTTGCAGATATGTTACGACGGAGCCAAAAGCCGGTCATTCTGACAGTCAATAAAGTGGATTCTTTCGACAAATATATGGCAGATGTGTATGAATTTTATAATCTTGGTATGGGAGATCCTATTGCCATTTCTGCTGCCAATCGCTTAGGCATTGGAGATTTGTTGGATATTGTAATTTCTTATTTCCCGGAGGATACGGGGGAGGAAGAAGAGGATGACAGACCAAAGGTTGCCATTGTAGGAAAGCCCAATGTAGGAAAATCTTCTATTATCAATCGTCTCTTGGGAGAAAATCGTCTGATTGTTTCCGATATCGCAGGCACTACCAGAGATGCAGTGGATACAGAAGTAAAATACAACGGGAAAGAATATGTCTTTATCGATACAGCCGGTCTGCGCCGTAAAAATAAGATCAAAGAAGAATTAGAGCATTTTATGATTATTCGTACCGTTTCTGCGGTAGAACGAGCCGATGTAGTGGTGCTTGTGATTGATGCAGAAGAAGGGGTTACGGAGCAGGATGCGAAAATAGCAGGCATTGCCCATGATCGTGGCAAGGGTATGATTATCGTTGTCAACAAATGGGATAAGATTGAGAAAAATGATAAGACTTTAAAGGAATATACCAACAAAATCAAAACCGTATTATCCTTTATGCCGTATGCCGAATTGTTGACCGTATCTGCGTTAACAGGACAGCGACTGCCAAAATTGTATGAAACCATTGATGCGGTGGTAGAAAATTGTACTTTACGAGTAGCAACCGGTGTATTAAACGAAATCATGGCGGAAGCAGTGGCTATGCAGCAGCCCCCTTCCGACAAAGGAAAACGGTTGCGTTTGTACTATATTACACAGGTTAGTGTGAAACCACCTACCTTTGTTATCTTTGTAAACGATAAGGAATTGATGCATTTTTCTTATACCAGATATATTGAAAATCAGATTCGCCAGTCCTTTGGTTTTCAGGGGACACCTTTAAAATTCATTATTCGTGAGAGAAAGGAAAAGGAATAAGATGATTAGACTGCTTTGTTTAGCCATCGGCTATTTGTTTGGTATGTTTCAAACTGCTTATATATATGGAAGAACCAAGGGCATTGATATCAGAGAAAAAGGAAGTGGGAATGCAGGTACCACCAATTCTATGAGAGTGTTCGGTACCAAAGTAGGCATTTTAGTTTTGATTTGTGATATTGCCAAAACCATGATTGCCATTGCCTTGGTAAAGGCCTTTGTAGTGCCTTATGCACCGGATATGAAGTTTGTGTGTGTCATGTATGCAGCCTGTGGGGCTATTTTAGGACACAATTTTCCTTTTTATTTACAGTTTCGTGGAGGAAAGGGAATTGCCGCAACAGCAGGACTGATTTTATCCATGCCTTGGCCCTTTATTGTAGTAGGGGTGGCAGTGTTCTTTGGCATCTTTTTTACCACCCACTATGTATCCTTAGGGTCACTACTGGTGTATGTGACTTTTATGATTACCTTAGTGGTATGTGGCCAGACCGGATTTTTAGGGGCGACCAATTCCGGCCATTTAATGGAAATTTATTGTATTGGATTGTTCTTAGCAGTGATGGCATTTTGGAAACATCGTTCCAATATCCAGAGATTACTTGCCGGAACAGAAAAGAAAACTTATCTATCCAAAAAGAATAAAGAAGAATAGTTTATTATTTGCATATATTGACTAGGAAAGAAGGAAAAAAGAATGGCAAAAATCGGTGTGATTGGCTCCGGAAGTTGGGGCATCGCTTTGGCCAGACTGTTATATTTGAATGGACATGAGATTACAGTTTGGTCCGCAATTGCAGAGGAAATCACCATGCTACAGGAAAAACATGAGCATGTGGACAAATTACCGGGTGTAAAATTAGCAGAAGAGATTACTTTCACCGTGGATTTGAAAGAAGCAATGGCAGGGAAAGAAATTCTGGTTTTGGCAGTGCCTTCTCCTTTTGTCAGAAGTACGGCAAAGCGTATGGCAGAGTTTTTAACAGAGGGACAAATCGTTGTAAATGTTGCCAAAGGGATTGAAGAAGCTACTTTAATGACATTAAGCGAGGTCATTGAGGAAGAATTACCCAAAGCAAAAGTGGCAGTTTTATCCGGTCCCAGCCATGCGGAAGAGGTGGGAAAGGATTTACCAACCACCATTGTAGTGGCTACGAAGGAACGAGAAACGGCAGAATATTTACAGAATGTTTTTATGAATCAGGTATTTCGTGTCTATACCAGTCCTGATATACTGGGAGTAGAACTAGGAGCTGCGCTGAAAAATGTGGTGGCTTTGGCTGCAGGTATTGCGGATGGTCTGGGCTATGGAGATAACACAAAGGCTGCCCTGATTACAAGAGGCATTACGGAAATCGCCAGATTGGGTACTGCTATGGGTGGAAAGTATGAAACCTTTTTCGGGTTGACCGGTATCGGGGATTTGATTGTTACCTGTGCCAGCATGCACTCCAGAAACCGTAGAGCAGGCATTTTGATTGGCCAGGGAAAAACCATGGAAGAAGCCATGGCAGAAGTGAAAATGGTAGTAGAAGGGGTGTATTCTGCAAAAGCAGCCATGGGACTTGCCAGAAAATATGATGTAGATTTACCCATTATTTCACAGGTTAATGCGGTATTATTTGAGAACAAGTTGGCATCAGAAGGGGTCAAGGAACTGATGCTTCGAGATAAAAAGATAGAACACTCTGATTTGCCTTGGGACTAAAATTAGCGGAAATAAAGGGATAAGTCCTAGCAGATACAGCAGGGAATGTAAATTTAAAAGCAGAATAAATAGATATAAAGAAGGGAAACAATATGGCACAAGTTGAAAACTTTCAGGGAACCAACGAATATGTAGCATCACCACAGCTTTTGGCGGCAGTCAATGTGGCTATGGCATTAAAGAAACCGTTGTTAATCAAGGGAGAGCCCGGTACGGGAAAAACCATGTTAGCACAGGCTGTAGCAAAGGCTATGGGAAAACCTTTGTATATTTGGAATATCAAATCCACCACAAAGGCTCAGGATGGGTTGTATATGTATGATACCATTCAGCGTTTGTATGACGGCCAGTTTGGCGAAGAAGGGGTAGATGATATTGCCAAATATATTAAGCTGGGGAAATTGGGCGAAGCCTTTGACGCAGACGAACAAGTGGTGCTTTTGATTGATGAAATAGATAAAGCAGATTTGGAATTTCCCAATGACTTACTGTGGGAATTGGACCAGATGGAGTTTTATATTCATGAAACCCATCGCTCTGTCAAGGCAAAACACAGACCAATAGTCATTATTACCAGTAATGCAGAAAAAGAGTTGCCGGATGCATTTTTAAGAAGATGTATTTTCCATTATATTGACTTCCCGGACAGAGAGCTGATGGCAGAAATTGTAAAGACACATTATCCTAATGTGGAAGAAAATCTGTTGAAAAATGCCATGGATGTATTCTATGAAATAAGAACCATCCGTGACATCCGTAAAAAACCCAGCACTTCAGAGTTGATTGACTGGATCAATGCGCTGCAGATTGGTGGTATTTCTGCAGACCAGATTAAAAAGGAATTGCCTTTTGTTGGGGTAATTGTGAAAAAAGACGAAGATATGGAAATTGTAAAACACACCGCATACTAGAGGGCTTATGTTTGATAACTTTTTTTACGCCTTACGAGATGCTGGGCTAAGAGTAACCATGGGAGAATGGCTCACCTTTCAGGATGCCATGAGCCAGGGAATGTGTAATAGTTCTTTGACAGAGTTCTATTATTTGGCCCGCATGATTTTAGTAAAAAGCGAAACCGATTTTGATAAATTTGATATGGTATTTGAGTCCATGTTTAAGGCTGTTTCCAGAGAAACAGAGATTTCGAAAAACATGCTCCAGTGGCTGGATAACTCGGAATTTACAGAAATGGTAGCAGAGCCGGAACGACAGTGGCTCAATAAGGTGGAAGAAATCCAGGTGGATAAGGACGATGTAGAAGAAAAATTCAAGCAACGTCTGCGAGATCAGGATAGTGAGCATAATGGAGGCTCCCATTGGATTGGCACTATGGGAAAAACCAGCTTTGGTAACACCGGTGGTAATGTTGGTGGTGTACGAGTAGGTGGTAAAACCGGTTATCAATCTGCCTTTTCTGTTGTTGGGGCCAGAAAGTATCGAGATTTCCGTGATGACAGGGTAATGGATAACAGACAGTTCCAGCAAGCCTTAAGGAAGCTTCGTCAGTTTTCTTCCAAGTTGGATATTCCTAAAACAGAATTGGATTTGGACGGAACCATTGATAAAACCTGTAACCATGGGGGACTACTGCATATTGTTATGGAAAAGCCCAGAAAGAATGCCGTCAAGCTTTTGTTGTTAATGGATTCCGGGGGCACCATGATTCCTTATACCACGCTGTTAAATGATTTGTTCCAGTCCGTAACCAAGACCAATCATTTCAAAGAAGTGAAGGTATATTTCTTCCATAACTGTATTTATAGTAATCTGTATAAAACACCGGAATGTGAAAACGGTGATTGGGTAGATACGGAATGGGTATTCCGAAATATGGACAGCGACTATAAAGTGATTATTGTAGGGGATGCAGCTATGGCACCGGAGGAATTGTATTCCGATACGGGAAATTACCGTGGCCCCAATGGGGGCTTGAGTGGTATGGATTGGCTACTGCAGGTAAAACGCCATTATAAAAAGATTGTTTGGTTAAATCCCAAAATGGCACCGGGCAGAGCACCCTGGCGAGAAGCAGAGACTGCAATCAAGGAAGTATTCCCTATGTATAAGCTTACCGTAAGCGGATTAAATGAGGCTATGAAGGAATTGGTAGCAAAGAGATAAAAGAACAAAGATAGGTTCTAGGATAGAGATAGGATAGAGAGGAAAGAAAAATGACAATTTATGACGAGTTAAAGGCCAGAGGACTTTTGGCACAGTTGACAGACGAAGAAGAAATCAAAGAATTAATCAATACCGGAAAAGCCACCTTTTATATTGGCTTTGATCCCACAGCAGACAGCCTTCATGTAGGACATTTTATGGCCCTTTGCTTGATGAAACGATTACAGGAAGCAGGCAATAAGCCTATCGCTTTGATTGGTGGTGGTACAGCCATGATTGGAGATCCTTCCGGCAGAAGTGATATGCGTACCATGATGACCAAGGAAACCATCGCCCATAATGTAGAATGCTTCAAGAAACAGATGAGTCGTTTCATTGATTTCTCTGAGGGAAAAGCATTATTGGTAAACAATGCGGATTGGCTGTTGGGCTTGAATTATGTAGAACTGCTTCGTGATGTAGGGGTTCACTTTAGTGTCAATCGTATGCTTGCCGCAGAATGCTACAAGCAGCGTATGGAAAAAGGCTTAAGCTTTTTGGAGTTTAACTATATGATTATGCAAAGCTACGATTTCCTTGCCTTGTACGAAAAATATGGCTGCAATATGCAGTTTGGCGGGGATGACCAGTGGAGCAATATGCTGGGCGGTACAGAACTGATTCGCCGTAAATTAGGGAAAGATGCATATGCTATGACCATTACCTTACTACTGAATTCAGAAGGTAAGAAAATGGGCAAAACCCAAAAAGGTGCAGTTTGGTTAGATCCTAATAAGACTTCTCCATTTGAATTCTATCAGTACTGGAGAAATGTAGCAGATGCAGATGTATTAAAATGTATTCGTATGTTGACCTTCCTTCCTTTGGAAGAAATTGAGAAAATGGACAGCTGGGAAGGCAGCCAGTTAAATACTGCAAAAGAAATTTTAGCCTTTGAATTAACCAAGCTGGTACATGGAGAAGAAGAGGCTGTGAAAGCACAGGAAAGTGCAAAAGCATTATTCTCCAGTGGCAATGCAGCAGATATGCCTACTGCAACCCTTGCAAAGGAAGATTTTGTAGAAGGCACTTTAGATATCTTAACCATCCTTGCAAAATCCGGATTGGTGCCTAGCAAATCAGAGGCCAGAAGAGCGGTAGAACAGGGCGGTGTTTCTGTAGACGGAGAAAAGGTAACGGACATCCGTCAGACTTATGCTATGGCAGAGCTTACTGGAGAAGGCAAGGTCTTTAAGCGTGGGAAAAAGAACTTTAGAAAAGTGGTTGTGGAAGAATAAAAGAGTGAAATAGTGTAGAAATTTAAAAAATCCTGAAGTGGTTGGCTTCAGGATTTTTTATATCAACAAGTTTATTTGTTTAATGCAACCAGTATATCTAGTGGGGTATCTGCGATTATGAGGGCTCCTTGCTGTTTCAGGAATTCTTTGCCGCGAAAACCGTAACTTACAGCAATACAGTTAATGCCTGCATTTCTTGCAGTGGCCAGATCCACTTCGGAGTCTCCAATGTAGACAGTGTTGGTTTTGTCTACTTTAAAGTGCTCTAAAACGGTATATACCGTATCCGGAGCGGGCTTTCTTTTGATTCCCATTTTTTCATTTTCTCCAACAGCCATTTCAAATAGACCGGGAAAATATTGCTCTTTTAATATCTGAACGGCAGCATCTGCTTTGTTACTGACAATGGCAGTTTTGCAGCCCTTTTCTTTTAATGTATTTATGACTTCACAAATGCCGTCATAAGGTTTGGTTTTGATATCACAATGTGTCTGATAGAAAGAAACCAGTTCTTCATATACAGCTTCCACCTTTTCCTTATCTGTATTTGCTGGTACAGCTAGTTCTGCCAGCCGATGTAAGCCATTTCCTACAAAGGTACGAACTTCTTCTAAAGTCCGGGTAGGATAGTGGTAGGTTTCCAAAGCATGGTTGGTGGCATCCATCAAATCTTCTAAAGTATCTAAAATGGTTCCATCTAAATCAAAAATAATCAATTCGTATGTATTGTTCATAAGGCTTTCTCCAGTAAAAATTGCATTTTTTGTTATTTTACCATTTAAATGTGGTTTTGACGAATAAAAATTATTTGTATCTGAGTAGTAATTAATTTTTACTCAACTATTGATTATTAATCAATAGTTTGCTATAATAACACTTGGATTTATACGTCCAAAATAAAGAAATTAAAAAATTAATTGGAATAAATATTGAAAAAAAGGAGAGTGTGTATGGATCCACAGTTAAAGAAAGGCATATTAGAACTTTGCATTTTACAGCAAGTCAGTGAAAAAGATGTTTATGGCTATGACTTAGTAGGTAAATTGAAAGAGTTCTATAAGGATGTAGATATCAGTGTGTATTACACCATTTTGCGTCGCCTGAAAAAATCCGAATATGTAGATAGTTATGAAGGGAGAGAGGCCGGCGGTCCTGTGAGGAAATACTATCGGATTACAGAAAAAGGCAATCTGTATTTGGAACGAAAAAAAGAGGACTGGGGAAGGTTACATCAGATTACAGGTCAGCTAGGCTTAGGCTAATCATGGTTAACAAGTATGGATGTATCAATCGTTATTAAAAAAAGAGGAACATATTATGAAAGTAGAAACTCAAAAAAATCAGAAAAAAATGAGTAGAGCACAAAGAATGCGAAGAAGGTCTATTCGCATGAGACTTTTGGCAGTGGTTCTTTGCCTGGCTATGTTTAGTACCATTTATTCTGCCAGAATGATGTTAATGGCGGAAGAAAATGTGACTGCTGCAAGGGAATTTATTCCGGAACTGAGTGCCGCCAAGGAAGAACTGAAAAACTACATACAGGAGAATGGAGAAATTACAGGAACCCTATATCTGGATAAGGAAATTTCTGTTATGGAATATCCGGATCCCAATAGTACAGTCCTGACAACTTTGCCACAAGGTAGTACGGTTTCCATTATGGATGTAGGACAGTACTTGAAAAATGAAATCTATTATCAGGCCAGAGTCACCAAAGAAGAGGGACAGTTAATCGGTTACATTAACAGAAAAAATCTGGTTTCCGGGGATCAGGGATTTATTCAGTGGCAAATCAAGTATATTAAGAATTATGAGGATGATCCGATTTATGAGGATATTGCTCAGTTCCCCAGTTCTTATCAAAAAGCGCTGACGGATTTGAAGAAAAAGCATCCGGATTGGGTATTTGTAAAGATGGATACAGGATTATCCTGGAGCCGTGTTGTGAACAGTCAGGTGGGAAACAATTCTCTGATTTATAGAACTGCACCGGAAAGCTATAAAAACGGGATGTACATGTCTGATAAAAACTGGTATTACGCATCCGAGGGAATCTTAAAATATTATTTGGATCCCAGAAACTTTTTAACAGAACGGGCCATTTTCCAGTTTGAACAGTTTGCTTTCAATGGGAAATATCATACAGAAAGCTCTATTCAAAAGATTTTGCAAAATTCTTTTATGAATGGAATGATTCCGGACACTGGAAAAACTTATGCCAAAGGTTTTGTAGAAATCGGTCAGAAGAAAAATATTAGTCCCATTCTTCTTGCCACCAGAGTGCTGCAGGAACAAGGTAGTGGCGGTAGTGTGATTATTTCCGGCACATATCCTGGGTATGAAGGCTACTACAATTATTACAATATCGGTGCTACCGGTGGAGACCCGGAAACGGTACTTAGAAACGGTCTGCAAAAAGCCAAAGATATGGGTTGGAATACCAGAGAAAAAGCATTAGAAGGTGGCGCAGGATTTATTTGTGGCTCTTATGTCATGCATGGTCAGGATACCCTATATCTGCAGAAATTTGATGTGGACAGCAGCTTCGATGGAGTACTCTGGCATAACTATATGCAAAATATTCAGGCCCCTTCTTCCGAAGCCATTAAAGTATTTAATTTTTATGAGAAAAACAGCATGTTGAATCAGAATATGGTCTTCCGTATTCCGGTGTATTCCGATATGCCGGGAGAGGCCTTTGTGAAGCCCGGTGATGAAGATACTATAAGCTTTGTTTCTTCAACCGTAGAGAATTTGGCGACAGGCCATACCTTTACCTTACAAACACTGATTTCCGGGAAAGAATCAGAAGGCACAGCTTTGACCTATACCAGTTCCAATCCAACCATTGCAACGGTAGATGAGAATGGTGTGGTAACTGCTTTACAATCCGGAACAGTAACCATTACCTGTACCAAAACAGAAAATGAAACCAATGCTATTGCAGGAACTGCAACCATTTCTGTAGTAACAGCAAAGGAAAATGAGACCATTCCGGAAGTGACCTTAGAGGAGGTAATGTATGATAAAAACAGAACCTTAAAGGATATTTCGTTACCGGAAGGCTTTACCTGGGTATCACCGAGTACAGTACCTACTGTAAACCGCAGTACCTATCCTGTAACCTATAGCGGTGGAGCAGACTATGAAATTGTATCAGCAGATGTTACCTTACATGTTACAAAGGCAACACCGGAATATAAGCTTCCACAGGGCTTGCAAGGTGGCGCAGGCAGAGAATTGTTTAGCATTGCCTTACCGGCTTACTTTACCTGGGATAATCCGGAAGAAGTATTATCCGGCACTTGTGGTACTTATTCTTATAAAGCAAGTTATCAACCGGACAGTTTTAATTACGAAAAGATTGAGGGAATCCAGATTCCTGTAACAGTAGTGTGTGACTTGCATGAATATGGGGAATGGATGATTTCTTTCCCTACTTGTGAAGAAGAGGGTCTTAAAACCAGAAGTTGTACCCTTTGTGGAGAAAAAGAAGAGATCGTGCTTCCTGCCTTGGGACATGACTATACCTTGACCGATACCTATGAGGCGACTACAGAAGCAGAGGGGCTTCGTGTATTCTTATGTGATACCTGTAAAGAAGAAAAAACAGAAACCATTCCGAAACTGGAAAAGAAACATGAGCATAGTTATGAGAGCAAAACAGAGAGAGAACCTTCCTGTACCGTAAATGGAATTGTAAGTCATACCTGTTCTTGTGGGGATAGTTATGAAACACAATTAGACGCCCTGGGACACAACATGGAAAATCATATTTGTAAAACCTGTGGCTATGCAGTGCCGGTGTATGAAGGACCTGTCCTTGGTAGTCCTATCGTGAAGGGAGAAGCTTCTGCTACAATAGATGCGAAGAAAGACAGTGAACAAACTGAATCTGTATCAGTACTGGCTTCTAAAACAGATGTTGATTCAGAACTGAAAAAGGAAGAAGAAAAAATAAAGTCGACAGATAAAACTGTGGCTGCTGCAAGCACAACAAATAAAACAACTACCTCCGGCACTTCCACAAATCATACGCAAAAGCTAGAGGTGACAGAACAGCAGGAAAGTGCTGCAGTAGAAACTCCTGTACCGGTACTGACGAAACAAGAACTGATGCAGTTAAAGAACAGTGGAAAGGATTTGAAGGTTTCTGTAGAGGAAGGCATTGTCTGGACCATAAAGGCAGATACTATTCAAACCACCATTCCGGAACAAGTTTCTTTGGGGGTGGAACAAAAAAACAGACATATTCCAAATAAGGCAATCAAAGCCTTATTGCATGAAAAATATCCCTATAGTCCGTTGGAATTAGAGTACGAAGGTACATTTGGGTTTGATGCAGTTTTATCTATTGAAGTGGATCCGGCTTATATTGGACAGTATGCAAATTTATTCTATTATGATCCTGCAGAAAAGCATTTTTCTTATATTGCTTCCGGTTTGGTAAAAGGGGATTGTACTGTAGAGTTTGCATTTGAACATGCATCTTCCTACATCTTGGTATATTCTCCAAGTCCCCTCCATAAAGGCGTAGAGGAACTGGAGGAACAAGAAGAAACAGAAACTATAGTGGAAGCGGAAACCACGGTTCTTGCCTCAAAAGAAAGAAAATCCTTCCAATTCTCCGGTATGGGAAGAAAATTATTGCTTTTGGCGATTTGCTTTGTTTCCATTATCGTATTTGCAATGTCCGTGATTTTGATTATTCAAGCCTATAAGGAAAGCAGATACTTTGATGAAGATATTGACGATTATGATGAGCATTTAGAATGGCAGTAATGGTGTAAGAAAAAGAGGCAGTGGCAACAGGGAAGTATATTTAATGATACACAGCCCTTGTGCCACTGCCTTTTTATTTCATCAAGATACTTAAAAGTCTGATATGGCTTATTACTCAGAGTAAATTTTAAGAAATCATCTCCAGTATTTTCTCTTTGGAAACAAGTCCTACAGAGGTTTTCACAGGTTCCCCATTTTGGAAAACCATTAAAGTAGGAATACTCATGACACGATATTTCTGTGCCAAACCCGGTTCTTCGTCTACATTCACTTTGCAGATTTTTACATTTGTCACCTCATTGGATAATGCATCTACAATGGGAGAGAGCATTTTACAGGGACCACACCAGGATGCCCAGAAATCCACTAAAACAGGAATATCAGACTGTAAAACTTCTTCGGAAAAAGCTGCAGTAGTAATTGCCTTTGCCATATTTATTCACCTTTTTTCGGTAAAACCGAAATCCTTTCTTTAGTAGTGTTACCCGTATTAAACCATATTATAAGTGGACTGTCAAAATACAGTCACCGGACTAAAAACTTATTGTTGCAAAAGTTGTTACAAAAGTATTTCAAATAAGGATTTGCAAATTAAACATTTTAGGGTATAATAAGAAAGATTTTTTATCAAAATCATGAAACAAAAAGCAATGAAAGAAAGATAAGAGGGTAAAACAGATGAGAAAACCTATCGGCTTATTTGCAGTAGCGCTTGCTATGGCAATGGTATTTACCGGTTGTGGTTCTACAGCTCGGACAGAACCTGCTCCAGAAGTAGTAGAAGAAGCTCCTGAAGAAGTGGAAGAGGAAGAAGTTGAAGAAGTAGTAGAAGAGGAAGAAGCTCCTGAGGTTGCACCGGAAGGAATGTATAAAAGTGAGTTGACAGGGGAATGGATCAGTGAAGAAATCAAAGACCAGAGACCCATTGCTGCTATGGTTGACAACGAAATCACAGCATTACCACATTTTGGTGTAAATCAGGCAGATGTTGTATATGAAATTATGAACAGTACCAAAAACGGTCGTATTACTCGTTTGATGTGCTTAGTAAAGGATTGGGGCAAGATTGAACAGCTTGGTTCTATTCGAAGCGTTCGTCCTACCAATATTTTATTGGCGGCAGAATGGAATGCAGTAATTTGTCACGATGGTGGTCCATTCTATATTGATGCCTATTTTGCAAATGATTATGCAGCACATTTCAGTGGAACATTTTCTCGTGTAAACAACGGAAAATCTCGAGAGTTTACAGAATATATTCTTCCTGGGGATTTGGATAAAAACTTTAATAATTATGCCAATAAACCAGGCTATTCCAGAGAATACAATGAGTATTATCCGGGGGAACATTATCAGTTTACTACAGCAAATAAACCCATTGATTATTCAGAAGATGAAACTGCTTTGATTGCAAACGAAGTAAGACTTCCTTTCGAACACAATGGTTCTTATTTGAAGTACAATGAAGCAGAGCAGGTATATGAATACTATGAATATGGTTCTGCCCATGTAGATGCGGGAGATAACAATAAGATTACAACCTTTAAGAATGTACTTTTACAGTATTGTACTTTCCATCAGTATGATGAGAATGGTTATATGATTTATAACTGTATCGATTCCGGAAAGTTAGGCTACTACATCACAAACGGTCGTGCTATCCACATTACCTGGAGAAAAACCAGTGATACAGATGTAACCCGTTATTTTGATGAAGCCGGTAATGAAATCAAGTTAAACATCGGTAAAACCTATGTTAGTTTGATTCCGGATGATAACTGGGGAGATTTAAGTATTAAATAATCTCTAAAGAAATAGGTATAGAATTTACACCCCTTTCATAGACTTTAGTAATCTATGGAAGGGGTATTTTTATGGAACAAACTGGAAAAGAGACAGAATATAATTGCTATCATGATATCAGCGTAAGAACAAAGGGTGAAATTTACATAGGCGTGGTGGGACCGGTAAGAACCGGAAAAAGTACCTTTATCAAACGGTTTATGGATTTGATGGTATTGCCATATATGGAAAATCCAGAGGATAAAATGCGGGCAGAAGATGAACTGCCCCAATCTGCAGGTGGGAAAACGGTTACTACGACAGAGCCAAAGTTCATTCCAAAAGAGGCTGCAACTATTTCCCTTTCGCAAGAACTGAAAGTGAAAATTCGTTTGGTGGATTGTGTAGGCTTTATGGTGGACGGCGCAGTTGGCCACCTGGAAGATGGCGCAGAACGAATGGTGAAAACTCCTTGGGATGTGAATGAAATTCCTTTTACCAAGGCGGCTGAAATTGGCACCAAGAAGGTGATTAAGGATCATTCTACTATGGGTATTGTGGTCACTACAGATGGGTCAATAGGGGAGCTGGAGCGTTCCCAGTATGTTAAAGCAGAAGAAACCACCATAGAAGAATGCAAACGGTTAAATAAGCCATTTTTGATTTTGGTGAATTCTACTAACCCTTATGGAGAAACCGCAGTTAGTCTTGCAAAAGAATTGGAAATCAAATATGGGGTTAGTGCGTTGGCTGTCAACTGTGCTCAATTAAAAGAAAGCAATATTCGCCAGATTTTAGAGAAAATTTTATATGAGTTTCCTGTAAATAGCATTGAGTTATTTATGCCCAAATGGCTGGAGACCTTGCCCAATGAAGATCCCAGAAAGGCAGACTTTATTGCCCAGGCAAAAGAAATCGGAACGGAGGTTACCAAAGTAAAGGATGTATATGGGCTAAATCAACATCGGAATTCCGAGTACATAAAGGGATGCCGCATTGATACCATCCAAATGGAAGACGGCACGGTAAAGATAGAACTTTTAGTAGAAGATACCCATTACTATAAACTGTTAAGCGATTTGCTCCATTGTCCCATTACCGGGGAATATCATTTGATGGAAAAATTGAAAGAACTGTCTATTCTGGATGGAGAATACAAAAAGGTGTTGCAAGCATTGGAACTGGCCAGAAAAGCAGGCTATGGAGTAACCATTCCGGAACGGGATGAGATTACTTTGACGGAACCTGAAATTGTGAAGCACGGCAATAAGTATGGGGTAAAAATTAAGGCAGAATGTCCATCCATTCATTTAATCCGAGCAAATATTTTAACAGAGATTGCTCCCATTGTGGGAACAGAAGAGCAGGCCAAAGAACTTTTAGAATATATTAGAGAAAATGCTTCTGATAAAGACGGTATCTGGAATACCACAATTTTTGGAAAAACGGTAGAACAAATGATTTTTGATGGTATCCAGGGGAAGATTACAAACATGGGAGAAGAAAGCAAACAAAATTTACAGGAGTCTCTACAAAAAATCGTCAACGAGAGCTCCAGAGGGATGATATTTATTCTCCTCTAAACTATACAAAATATTGCAAAATATGGTACAATAATAGCGTTGTTGCAACGCTATTATTTTTTGCGTTTTTTTGGATGAGTAAGATGAGGTTTCAAAACAATGGGCGAAAAAAATTGGGCTGAAATTGGAAAAAATGTTGGTGAAAATATAGATGCATTTTTGCAATCCGATACGGTAAAGGAACTGAGAGAAAATATCGCAGATTCTTTGCGACAAGGTTTATCCGGGGTAAAAACCACAGTAGACTCTGCCAGTGTGGATTGGAAACGGAAATATAAAGATGTGTATGAGTACCAAGAGGTAGGGGAGAATAAACGAGTTGTAAAACGATATTTACCTGCTGTAAAAGACCCGAAAGGAAGTGGCGCAGGTGTAGCTTTAATTTCCGGTGGTGTGGCTGCCGGTGGCTTTTTAGGGGCTGTTGGTGTCTTTTCCTTGTTGGGGGCATCCAGCTTAGTGGGTGTTGTGACCGGTGCAGTTCTTTCTGTAGGTGCCATAGCCATAGGCAGTGGTGCCATCTTAAATGGAAAGGGTAAAATTGATAGAGCCAATCGATATAAAAGATATTTAACTTTATTTCATGGAAAAGAATTTGCGGATATTAAACTCCTGGCAGATAAAAGCGGAACCAAGGAAAAAGTGGTTCGAAAAGACCTCAATTTTATGACAAAAGAAGGCTGGTTTTATGAAGGCCATATGGACAGAAACCAAACCTGCTTTATGCTGACAGATTCTGCTTACGAGCAATACCAGGCGGCGGAAAACTCCAGAGAAGAAAGGGAAAAAGAAGAATACGCTTCCGGTTGGACCGAGGCCAATCGTGAGCTTTTGAGACAGTTAGAGGAGAAATTCATTCTGCTAGAGCAAATAAAAGAGTATAAGAATACCATTCAGGATGCGGATGTAAAGGCTTCTATCGAAACTACCGGTCAAATAGGAGATAGAATTTTTGAAGAGGTCCGCAAAGACCCCGATGATTTAGATGATATTAAGAAATTTATCAATTATTATCTGCCAACCACGCTGAAGGCAGTACAATCCTACGGGATGTATGAAAAGGAAACCATAGAAAGCGATATCGTAATAAAGAGCAAGCAAGAAATCAAAGATACTTTACAGTTGGTATGTAATGCATTTCAAAATCTTCTGGAAAAAATCCAACAGGATGATGCTATGGATTTATCTTCTGATATGGAGGTTATGAGTGCGTTGATGGCACAGGAAGGTTTACTCGATTCCAAGCTAAAACAATAAAAACGAAAATAAAATTTTGGAGGTAATTTTTATGGACAAATTTGATGAAGCGGTATTGGCGGCTACCCCAACCTTAACCTTTGATACCGTACCGGAAACCAAGGAAGAATTGGTAGTGGTAGAGGAAGTAAAAGCAGAATCAGCTTATGATGAAAGCACTTTATCTGCAGAAGAAAAGAAAATGGTAGAGGAATTTGTAGAAAAAATTGATCTAAAAAATTCCAACGCTATCATGCAGTATGGTGCGGGTGCACAAAAGAAAATTGCAGACTTTTCAGAAAATGCTTTGGATTCTGTTAGATCCAAAGATTTGGGAGAGGTAGGATCTTTATTATCCTCAGTTGTTGTGGAGTTAAAAGGCTTTGATGCAGAAGAGGAAAAAGGGTTTTTAGGTCTTTTCAAGAAAGCCGGTCATAAAACAGAAGCATTAAAGGCAAAATATGCAAAGGCAGAAACCAATATCAATAAAATGTCAGATGCATTGGAATCCCATCAGGTGCAGTTGATGAAAGACACTACCATGTTGGACAAGATGTATGACATGAATAAGAACTACTTCAAAGAGTTGACGATGTACATTTTGGCAGGTAAAAAGAAACTGGCTGAAATGAATGAGGTGACTTTGCCACAGATTCGTGCAAAAGCAGAAGCAAGTGGGCTTCCCGAAGATGCCCAGGAAGTAAATGATACTCTGGCGATGATTGATCGATTTGAAAAGAAGATTCATGACCTGGAATTGACCAGAAATATTTCTTTACAGATGGCTCCACAGATTCGTCTGATTCAAAACAATGATGTGTTAATGTCAGAAAAAATCCAGTCTACCCTTGTAAATACCATTCCTTTATGGAAGAGTCAGATGGTGATTGCATTAGGTATGAGTCATTCCTTAGATGCAGCCAAGGCACAAAGAGAAGTGGCTGATATGACCAATGAGCTGTTAAAGAAAAATGCTGCAGCCTTAAAACAGTCTACTATTGAAACCGCGAAAGAAGCAGAGCGGGGTATTGTAGATATTCAGACCTTAACCGAAACTAACCAGAGTTTGATTTCTACCTTGGATGAAGTGATGAAAATTCAGGAAGAGGGCAAGGCAAAGCGTGCCCAGGCTGAAGTGGAATTGAATCGCATTGAAAATGAAATGAAAGAACGCTTATTGAGTATGAGAAAATAAGGCTTATAGAGTAGCTTAGCCTTAGATAGAAAAGGAGAAAAGAGCAATGAATCCAGTCTATGATAAATTGATGGGTTGTTTCCAAAGTGTTCGTGAGAAAATAGATTTTGTACCGGAAGTTGCCATTGTGCTTGGCTCCGGCCTTGGGGATTATGCAAAGGATATCAAAGTAGTAGCAGAGCTAGACTATCACGATATTGAAGGATTTCCTGTTTCTACTGTGCCGGGACATGCTGGTAAGTTTATTTTTGGGTATGTAAAAGAAACCCCGGTAGTATGTATGCAAGGACGAGTGCATTATTACGAAGGATATCCCATTAGTGATGTGGTATTACCTACCCGTTTAATGAAGCTTATTGGAGCAAAAATTTTATTTTTAACCAATGCTTCCGGTGGGATTAATCCAAGCTTTCAGGCAGGAGATTTTATGATGTTAACAGATCATATTTCCCTGTGGGCTCCCAATCCTTTGATTGGTTCAAATATAGAGGAGCTTGGCACCAGATTTCCGGATATGACCCATGTGTATGATGTAGAATTGCAGAAGATTATTGAAGAAGTTGCAGCAGAAAATAGCATTACACTCCAAAAGGGGATTTATGCCCAGCTTACAGGACCTTCTTTTGAATCTCCCGCAGAAATTCAATTACTACACAAATTGGGCGTGGATGCAGTAGGTATGTCTACCGTAGTGGAAGCTATTGCAGCCAACCATATGGGAATGCAGATTTGCTGTATTTCTTGTGTTTGCAACCTGGCGGCAGGTATGACAGACAATCCTTTGACCCATGAAGAGGTACAGGAAGCAGCCAATGCAGCGGCACCGAAATTCAAAAAACTTTTGACAGAAGCGGTAAGCCGTTTTCACAATATGTAGACCGAAAGGAACTAATAAATCATCATGAAAATTCGTTTTTACAATGCAAGAATTCTTGCCATGACAGCACCAATCCAGATTACTATGGGAGAGGTTTGGACAGAAGAAAACCTTATTTCTTATGTAGGACCGGGTAAAGAGGAAAAGCCGGTTTTTGACAGAGAAATCGATTGTCAGGGAAATGTGATTATGCCAGGGTTCAAAAATGCCCATACCCATTCCGGTATGACAGTTTTTCGTTCCTTGTGCGACGATACCAACCTACAGGATTGGTTAAACAATGATATTTTCCCAAGAGAAGCAAAAATGACCGGGGAAGACTGCTATGAATTGACCAAGTTAGCCATTTTGGAATACTTGACCAGCGGAGTCACTGCTATTGGAGATATGTATTTGACACCGGAAACCATTGCAGATGCTTGTGAAGAAATGGGCATGCGCTGTGTTTTGGTTAGTGGCTTAAATAAATTTGGACCTGCCCTTTCTGTTATGGAAGACAGATACAATGCATTAAATGGAAAAAGCCCGCTAATCAGTTATAAAATGGGTGTACACGCAGAATATACTTGTTCTAAGGAATTGTTGGAAGCCGTATCTGCGTTAATTCATAAATATAAAGCACCACTTTATGTACATATGTCCGAAACCAAGACAGAGGTGGATGAGTGTGTAGAACGGTATGGCATCACTCCACCTGCTTTGTTCGAACAATTAGGTCTTTTTGATTTTGGTGGAAGTATCTACCATGGAGTTCATGTTGACAAAGCAGACCGTGATATCTTAAAGAAACATAATATTAGTGTTATTAGCAATCCTGCTTCTAATGCAAAGCTTGCCAGTGGAATTGCTCCTATTTCAGACTATTTGAAAGAGGGTATTTTAGTAGGACTGGGAACGGATGGACCTTCCAGCAACAACTGCCTGGATATGTTCCGAGAAATGTTCTTAGTAACCGCGCTGGCAAAATTAAAGGAAAATGATCCAGCAGCAGTAGATGCTTTGGAAGTCTTAAAGATGGCTACTGTGAATGGTGCGGTTTCTATGGGATTGGAAAATTGTGATGTACTGGCGGAAGGAAAATTGGCAGACTTAATTGTGCTGGATTTACATCAGCCCAATATGCAGCCACTCAATAATATTCCGAAAAACATTGTATATTCCGGTAGTAAAACCAATGTGGCATTGACTATGATAGATGGAAAGATTTTATATGAAAATGGTCAATTTATAGGTGTGGATGCAGAAAGTATCTACAAAAAAGCAGGAGAAATCTTGGAACGATTGAGATAGGCATCATGGGAATGCTTCAGTCCTTCTGAAAATAGAATGGCTTGTGTATTTTGACAGAGTGTGGTAAATTATTCCATGTATTATTTGTTTTTCATTAAGGAGGAAAATAACAGTATGTTAGAAAACTTTTTTAAGTTAAAAGAGAACAAAACAGATGTGAAGACCGAAGTTCTTGCAGGTATTACTACCTTCATGACAATGGCATACATCTTAGCGGTAAATCCCAGTATTCTTTCTGCTACAGGGATGGACGCACAGGCAGTGTTAATTGCAACAGCACTGGCTTCCTTTGTAGGTACTTTATTGATGGCTTTATTAGCAAATTATCCATTTGCTTTGGCACCTGGTATGGGCTTAAATGCATATTTTGCATATACCGTTGTTTTAGGCATGGGGTATTCTTGGCAGATTGCTTTGATGGCAGTATTTGTAGAAGGTTTAATCTTCTTGGTATTATCTTTAACCAATGTAAGAGAAGCAATCTTCAATGCAATTCCATTGACATTAAAGAGTGCTGTATCTGTTGGTATCGGTTTATTTGTTGCTTTTATTGGTTTACAGGATGCAAATTTGATTGTAAATTCTGATGCAACTTTAGTAACCTATCAGACATTCAAAGGTGGCACTTTTAACACCGTTGGTATTACAGCATTACTTGCTTTGATTGGGGTTGTAATTACAGCTATTTTGATTGTAAAAAATGTAAAAGGTAATATTTTACTTGGTATTTTTGCTACTTGGATTTTAGGTATTCTTTGCCAGTTAACCGGTTTATATGTTCCAAATCCGGAAGCAGGTATGTATAGCTTAATTCCATCAGCTATCATCAGCTTTGACTTTAGTTCCTTTGGCTTAACATTTGGACAGGTATTCAAAGCAGACTTTTCTAGTGTATCTATTATCAACTTTATCGTAGTTATGTTTGCATTCCTTTTTGTAGATCTTTTCGATACATTGGGAACTTTGATTGGTGTTGCTAGCAAGGCTGATATGTTAGACAAAGACGGAAAATTACCTCGTATCAAAGGTGCTTTGTTATCAGACTCTATTGCAACCTTTGTTGGTGCAATTTTTGGTACCTCTACAACTACAACTTATGTAGAATCTGCATCTGGTGTTACTGCAGGTGGTAGAACTGGTTTAACAGCAGTTGTAACAGGTGTGTTATTCTTATTATCTGTTATTTTTGCACCATTGTTCTTAACCATTCCTTCTTTTGCAATTGCGCCTGCATTAATCATTGTAGGTTTCTATATGATTGGTTCTGTTACCAAGATTAATTTTGCAGATGCATCTGAAGCAATTCCTGCTTACCTTACAATCGTTGCTATGCCTTTGGCATACAGCATTTCAGAGGGTATTGCAATCGGTGTTATTTCTTGGACAATTTTGAATGTTGTAACAGGAAAAGCAAAACAGAAAAACATCAGCGTATTGATGTATATCCTGACTGTTTTATTTATTGCAAAATACATTTTCTTATAAGAAGTGTACCTACTACAAAAGAGAACTTGGGCGGGCAATTTTGCCCGCCATTTTTAGCATTAAAGATAAATTAGAGGATTTGTATGAATTGGATTTTAGGCTGTTTTTTAGGGTTTGTAATCCTATGTTTAATAGCAAATAGAACACAAAGTAAAAGGCAAAGAGAAGCGTTAATTAGTCTTTTTACAAAGCAGTGTGGACAAAAGAATACCAGAACACTATCTGCCAAGGAATTGGAAATGATAAAAGCCTATTCCGATTTTCGAAAAGAGGATAGTGGTTTAGATAAAATTACCTGGACGGATTTGCAATTAGATCGTATTTTCCAGTCTTTGGCCTATACACAATCCTCTATGGGAGATGAAATATTATATTGGTATTTAAGATTTCCCAGAATGGAACAGGAGGAACTGGAAAAAAGGGAAAAGATAATTTCTTATTTCCAGCATACTCCAGAAAAACGCTTACAGATGCAGCTGTTGTTTCATCGAATCGGAAGAAGTAAGCAATATTCTCTGGTGCAGTATTTGGAAAAGTGTGAGGGATTTCAAGGGATTTCTCTATTGCCACATATCTTAGGGGATACTGCACTGATTATTTCCATTGTCTTGTTATTTATTCAATTACCAATTGGATTACTATGTTGTTTTTTTAGTCTTCTCTATAATTTGTTGACTTATTTTAAGACCAAAGGAGAATTGGATTTATACGCCGGCTCTATTGGCTATGTATTTCGTACCATAGAAAGCGGGAAAAAGATGGTTTCCTTATTGCCGGAAGAGTTTCAAACAGATAAGGAAGCAATCGATAAGATACTGGATAGCCTTACTTTTTTTCATCCCCTATGGCTATGGTTAGTGGGTGGAGAAGGCATGAAAGGGGACTTTTTCTCTGTCTTATTGGATTATGTGCGAATGTTTACCCATGTGGATTTATTCCTAGGCTTTCTCCTGGTAAAACAGATGCAGGATAGTAAACAGGATTTATACCGGTTGATAGAGACTATGGGACAGTATGATGCCTGTATTGCCATTGGTTTGTATCGACAAAGTGTAGAGTTTTATTGTATTCCGGATTTTTCAGACACTAATAATAAGCAAATTGAAAATGCGTATCATCCATTATTGGAGCATCCTGTAGCAAATTCTGTACCTTTGGAGCAATCTATTTTACTGACCGGATCCAATGCTTCAGGAAAATCCACATTTTTGAAGACACTAGGGGTAAATATGGTACTTTCCCAAACCATTCATACCTGTTTGGCAAAATCCTATCAAATGCCTTTGGTTACTGTCTTTACTTCTTTGGCAGTACAGGATAGCTTAGAAAAAGGAGAAAGCTATTATATTGCGGAAATCAAAGCTATTTTACGGATGTTTCAGATGGATACAGAAGGAATCCAAAAGGTCTGTATTTTGGATGAAGTGCTTAGGGGCACCAATACCATAGAACGAGTGTCTGCGGCAAGTCAGATTTTAAAAAGCATGTCAGAAGACAATATATTATGTATTGCGGCCACCCATGATCTGGAATTGACGGAACTGTTGAAGGAAAATTGGAAGCAGTATCATTTTGAAGAAAGCATCGTAGAGAAAGAAATCCGGTTTTCTTATGAAATCAAGGAAGGAAAAGCAAATACCAGAAATGCCATTGCCCTTTTGGAACAGATGGGATATGGGAAAGATATTGTAGAGTCAGCCAGGGAATTGGCAAAGAACTTTGAAGAAAAAGGGCTATACTTTTCTTAATACTATTCATGGATGGAAAAGGAAGGAAAGGAATTTTACATGAAGGTTACGATTTACTCAGATGGAGCAGCCAGAGGAAATCCGGACGGACCGGGTGGATATGGCTGTGTAATACAATATATAGATCCCAAAGGGACCTTGCATGAGAGAGAGTTTTCTGCCGGATACCGGAAAACAACCAATAATCGGATGGAATTGATGGCTGTGATCGTAGGTTTGGAAGCCTTAAACAAACCATGCCAGGTAGAAGTGATATCCGACTCTAAATATGTAACCGATGCATTCAATGCCCATTGGATTGAAAACTGGCAAAAGAATCAATGGAAAACCAGTACCAAAAAGCCGGTGAAAAACAAAAGCTTATGGCTTCGTTTATTGCAGGCGATGGAACCACACCAGGTTACCTTCACTTGGGTAAAAGGTCATGCAGGACATCCGGAAAATGAACGCTGTGATGTGCTGGCCACCTCTGCAGCGGATGGGACAGACCTTTTAGTGGATTCTATGGAGGATGCTTAATTTTCTGTTTACAGAGCGGGAAAAGTAGTATATGATTGTACTATATGGTTCAAAAGAAAGAAGGAATTTGACATGGTGAAATTAATTGCATTTATAAATGCATTTTGTTCTTATCTGTTGGTATTTGTAATCTTTGTAGCATTGATACTGGCAGGTGTATTTATTGGAATCAAATTGAGAAAAAATAAAGATGCAAAACAGATCCAGGAGTAAGTCTCCTGGATTTTTTTTTATTTTCTGCTTATTTTTATTGACAACCCTAAACCCACTAACTATACTTGGAACTGTACACTATATATTGTGGTCGAAGATGCCAAAACCACTATATGAAGTGAAATTTTGATTTAATTTTTAATTTATTCAAGCATAGAAGGGGAATGATTATGGGTAAGATGCCAGAAAAAACTGTAGAAGATAAGATTGACTACGGGAAAGAGTATGTCACAAAGCGTCCTGTCAAGGTAATCAAAAAGGACGGCAGTACAGAGAAATTTAATGTACAAAAGGTTATTAATGCGGTTGGGAAAAGTGCCTATCGTGCTTTGACTCAGTTCAATGAAGCGGAGAAGAGACATATTTGTCAATATGTGGTAGATAAAGTGGATGAATTGGAGGTGGATGAAATCCCTATTCCAATTATGCATAATATTGTGGAATCTGCCCTGGAAGAAGTAAAACCGATTGTAGCCAAAAGTTATAGAGATTATAGAAACTACAAGCAGGATTTTGTGCGTATGCTGGATGATGTTTACAAAAAAAGCCAGTCCATTATGTACATTGGGGATAAAGAAAATGCCAATACAGATTCTGCCCTTGTTTCTACCAAGCGAAGCTTGATTTTTAACCAGTTAAATAAGGAATTGTATCAGAAATTCTTTATGACAACAGAAGAAATTCAGGCTTGTCGTGATGGATATATTTATGTTCATGATATGTCTGCCAGAAGAGATACCATGAACTGCTGTTTGTTTGATGTGCAGAATGTCTTATCCGGTGGATTTGAAATGGGTAATATCTGGTATAACGAGCCTAAAACACTGGATACAGCCTTTGATGTTATCGGTGATATCGTTTTGTCTGCAGCAAGTCAGCAGTATGGTGGATTTACCGTTCCTTCTGTAGATAATATTCTGGAACCTTATGCAGAAAAATCCTATGCAAAGGCCATTGCCAAATATGAAGCTTTGGGCGTTTCTCATGAAGTGGCAGAAGAGGAAGCCTATAAGGATGTAGTTCGGGAAATGGAACAGGGATTCCAGGGTTGGGAGTACAAGTTCAACACTGTAGCAAGTAGCCGTGGGGATTATCCTTTCATTACAGTAACAGCCGGTACCGGTACAGGCAGATTTGCAAAACTGGCTACCATTTCGATGTTGAATGTTCGTCGTAAAGGACAGGGAAAAGCAGGTCATAAAAAACCCGTATTATTCCCTAAGATTGTATTTTTATATGATGAGAACTTACATGGTCCCGGGAAGCCATTAGAGGATGTATTTGAAGCCGGTGTAGAATGCTCTGCAAAGACTATGTATCCTGATTGGTTAAGCTTAACCGGAAAAGGCTATATTGCCAGCATGTACAAACAGTATGGCAAGATTATTTCTCCTATGGGCTGTCGTGCCTTCCTTTCACCTTGGTATGAGAGAGGCGGTATGCATCCTGCAGATGAAGAAGATCAACCTATCTTTGTAGGTAGATTTAATATTGGTGCTGTTTCATTGCACTTGCCAATGATTTATGCAAAATCCAGACAGGAAAGCAAGGATTTCTATGAAGTATTGGATTATTATCTGGAATTGATTCGTCAGCTCCATATTCGTACCTATGCATACCTTGGGGAAATGCGTGCATCTACCAATCCTTTGGCCTATTGTGAAGGCGGTTTCTTAGGTGGGAATCTGAAATTATCGGATAAGATTAAACCTATTTTGAAATCTGCAACCGCATCCTTTGGTATTACAGCATTAAATGAATTGCAGATGATTTACAATGGGAAATCTCTGGTAGAAGATGGTGCATTTGCAGTTGAAGTATTAGAGCATATTAATAAAAAGATTACAGAATTCAAAGAAGCTGATGGTAATCTGTATGCAATCTATGGAACCCCGGCAGAAAATCTCTGTGGTTTGCAGTGCGGGCGTTGCTGTCAGTGCTATCTTGACCGCGTCAAAGTATTCGATAACGGAGCGGTATTTGCTCTGGAAATCGCGCTGATCACGGTACAGAATCTCCGTGTCGCCCATCTCTTTGTCCAGTATGTAGC
>JAKSSF010000040.1 GCA_024403235.1 Lachnospiraceae bacterium
ACGATAGGCAAGTGATTTACACAGCTTTTACACAGTCTGATTTTACGAGTTTTGAGAATAGAGAAAGAGAGTTGAATTTTATGATTCGCGTGTTATTTATCTGCCATGGCAACATCTGCCGTAGCACTATGGCAGAAAGTTATATGACCTATTTGGTAAAAACAAAAGGCTTGGAGGATCTGTTCGAAATTCAGTCCGCGGCCACAAGTAGAGAAGAAATCGGGAATGGGGTGCATTATGGCACGGTACAGAAACTGCGCCAAATGGGTGTTCCGGTGGTGCCTCATAGAGCCATACAGATGACGGCACAGGACTATGCCTATTACGATTATCTCATTGGCATGGACACGGCAAATATTCGAAATATGAATCGTATTGCAGGCGGAGATCCACAGGGTAAAATCTATAAGTTACTTTCATTTGCAAACATCGGTCGAGATGTGGCAGATCCTTGGTATACGGGAGATTTTGATGCTACCTATGAGGATGTTTCTTTAGGCTGTGAGAAGCTTCTGGAATTTTTGAAACAGGAACATTTTTGCTGAAGAAGTACAAAATATATAAAAATTTTATAAATTTTCCTAAAAAATCCCACAAAACCACAATTGTCATGCAGATTTAACTTAGGTATGCTAAGAGGGATACAGATAGGAACTATCTTTTTTTCGACCACTTCTATTTCAAAGAGTATTACATAGAAGGGACGGAGCATACAACAAGGAGAATAACCAGTTATGAATCAATTTACCCCCAAGTTATTTGATGTAATGAAATCCTACAGTATGGAGCAGTTCATCAAGGATGTGGTAGCAGGTATTATTGTGGCGATTATCGCATTGCCCCTTTCCATTGCCTTGGCTTTGGCTTCCGGCGTAGGCCCGGAACAAGGTATTTACACTGCCGTATTTGCCGGTTTTGTGATTTCCTTTTTAGGCGGTAGCCGAGTACAGATCGCCGGTCCTACTGCAGCGTTTGCCACCATCGTAGCAGGCATTGTTGCAAAAAACGGTATGGATGGTTTGGTAATCGCTACCGTAATGGCAGGTATTATTTTGGTAGTAATGGGCTTTTTGAAATTCGGTAACTTAATCCGTTTCATTCCCTACACCATTACTACAGGTTTTACCTTCGGTATTGCCATTACCATTTTCATTGGACAAATCAAGGACTTTTTAGGCTTGACCTTCCAAAACTCTCCCATTGAAACCATGGAAAAATTGTTGGCTTGCTTTGAAAATATCAACACCTTCAATTTCCAAGCCCTTATCGTCGGCACAGTTTCATTGGCGATTTTGATTATCTGGCCCAAATTTAAGAAGTTAGATAAGATTCCCCCTTCTTTGGTAGCTGTAATAGTGTCTATCCTTATGGTGAAGGGCTTATCTATGAATGTCAAAACGATCGGGGATTTATATACAATTTCCAGCAAACTTCCTACACCTCACACACCTACTGTAAATCTTGCTATGGTTCGTAATCTCTTACCGGATGCTTTTACCATTGCGATCTTGGCTGGTATTGAGTCTTTACTTTCCTGTGTGGTTTCTGATGGTATGATTGGTAGCCGTCACAAGCCTAACATGGAATTGGTAGCGCAGGGCGCTGGTAACATTGTGTCTGCTTTGTTTGGTGGTATTCCTGCCACAGGTGCCATTGCCAGAACAGCAGCCAACGTAAAAAATGGTGGCCGTACTCCTGTTGCAGGTATGGTGCATTCCACTGTATTGTTGATTATTTTGGTAGTATTGATGCCTTATGCGGCATGGATTCCTATGCCGGCCATTGCAGCTATTTTGTTTATGGTAGCTTATAATATGAGTGGTTGGAGAGAATTTGTTTCTCTTTGCAAAACTTCTCCTAAGAGTGATATCGTTGTATTGGTTATTACCTTTGCATTAACTGTAGCGTTCGACTTGGTAGTGGCTATTGAAGTGGGTATGGTTTTGGCAGCTTTACTGTTCTTGAACCGTATGTCCGATGTAACCGAAGTAAAATCTTATACAGATTTTGATGAAGAAGTAGACCCTGCATTGGATCCGGAACACATCAAACACAAGGTGGTTCCTAAGAATGTATTGGTTTACGAAATTATCGGACCTATGTTCTTTGCAGCAGCAGATAAATTTATGGACATCCATACAGAAAAGAATATTGATGTAGTCATTATCCGAATGAGAGCTGTTCCGGCTATGGATATTTCTGCATTCCGTTCCTTGGAAAAAGTAGCTGCTTCCTGTAAAAAGCGTGGTGCTACCCTGGTGCTTTCTCATGTACAGGAACAGCCTCGCAGTATGATGGAAAAAGCCGGATTTGTGGATGTAGTAGGAAAAGAAAACTTCTGCCCCAACATTGACGCTGCCCTTGCCCATGCAAAGGAAATTTATGAGAGCAAAAAAACAAAAATTGGAAAATAAACAATAGAATTCATAGGAATTATCCAAAAACCTGTGAAGAAATAGAAAACATCGAAGGTCAAAGCCTGTGCTTTGGCCTTTTTCTTTGTCCAAAAGATTGTATTTTCTTTCCAAATTGTGGTATGATAAAACGATAGTATGCCTAACTATGTGCTGCTATGATTGGGAGTATTTCATGATAAAGATTTTAAGAAAAATGAACAAGCTTCTGGATAAAAAACAAAAGAAGCTGATGGTTGTGATTATCTTTTTGATGTTAATAGGTGGTGTGTTAGAAAGCTTAAGTATTTCTGTGGTTATTCCGGTACTGAGCGTATTGCTGGATCCGGAAGCAGTAGTGACCAATAAGTATCTTGCATTCCTTTACAATGGCATGCATATGCAAAGCATTACCCAGTTTACGGTCATTATGATGCTGACCCTAATCTTTGCCTTTGTATTAAAAAATGTTTTTCTGTTCTTGCAAAATGTAGTGCAGCTTCGCTTTGTATACACCAATCAGTTTGCAACCTCCAGAAGAATGATGATTAATTTTATGAAGCGCCCCTATGAATATTACTTAAATGCGGACACTTCTGTCATTCAGCGCCAGATTACTTCGGATGTAAATAACATGTACGGTCTGATTTTAAGTGTTTTGCAGCTAACCAGTGAGGCGGTTGTATTTACCTGCCTCGTGGCTGTACTTTTGGTTGTGGATGCCCAGATGATTATGACCATTGCGGTCCTAATGATTGTGGTGCTTTTGATTATTAAAATCGTACTGAAACCCATTATGGTAAAGGCGGGCAAAGAAAACCAGGACTATTACAGTGGCTTATATAAATGGATTGAGCAGTCTGTTATGGGCATAAAGGAAATAAAAATCGCCAACAAAGAGCAGTATTTTATCAATTCCTATGCAGAATGTGGTGCCGGTTATGTGAATGCGGTGCAAAAATACAACTTATTTAATTCCACACCAAGACTGTTGATTGAAACTGTATGTATTGCAGGACTTGTAACCTATATGCTGGTGGTCATGTTAAATGGCGCCACAGTAACCCAAATGCTTCCACAGCTAAGTACCTTTGCCATGGCAGCTATGCGTCTGATTCCCAGTGCCAACCGTATAAATAACTATTTGACCAGTATTTCCTATTTTGAACCCTTCTTTATGGGAGTTAGCGATAACCTGCAGGATGATATCAATGATAGCTCCGTAGAGTATTCTGAAGCCGCCTATGCCCTGTCAAAGAATGTGGAAAAACTGCCTTTGAAAAAGGAAATCAAATTGGAAAATATTACCTATAAATATCCCAATACAGAGGTCTACATCTTTGACAAAGCAGAAATGACTATTCCCATCGGGGCTTCAGTGGGTATCGTGGGAACTACCGGTTCCGGAAAAACCACCATTGTGGATGTATTACTTGGCTTATTGCAGTTAGAAGATGGCACTATTACAGCAGATGGTGTAGATATTCGTACAGAATATGAAGGCTGGCTGAAAAATGTAGGCTATATTCCACAATCCATCTTTATGTTAGATGCCTCTATTCGAGAAAATGTAGCATTGGGCTATGGCAAAGAGGATATTGAAGAAGAAAAGGTTTGGCAGGCCCTTAGAGAAGCTCGCCTGGACGAATTTGTGCAAGGCTTACCGGAAGGCTTGGATACAGGTATTGGAGAACGCGGCATTCGTTTGTCCGGAGGACAGAAGCAGCGTATTGGTATTGCCAGAGCCTTGTTTGAGGATCCGGAGGTGTTGGTTATGGATGAGGCTACCTCTGCTCTGGATGGAGATACAGAGGCTGCCATTATGGAATCTATCAATCGCCTGCAGGGTAAGAAAACCTTGATTATCATTGCCCATAGATTACAGACCATTGAAAAGTGTGACATGGTTTATCGTGTAGAAAATGGCAAGATTACTAGAGAAAGATAATAAATAAGAGCAGGAACAAAATATTAAAGTAAGATATAACTTTGCAAAATGCAACTATCAAAGCAGGAGAAAAAGATTTATGAAAAAGTTATGGGATTTTGGTTGGAAAATGTATCGTAAATATGAGGAAGTAGTAAGCTATCTCTTTTGGGGAGTTGTAGCTTTTTTACTTTCTATGTTTTTATTCTGGCTCTTTAATAACCGTTGGGGCTGGAATGAGCATGCTGCTAATATTCTGGATTGGATTATTGTGGTGGTTTTTGCCTATTTTACAAACCGAATTTTCGTATTCAAAAGCAAGATAAAGGATATCAAAGGCATTGCAAAAGAATTCCGCGATTTTGTAATTGCCAGAATTTCTACGTTAATATTGGAAGAGGCAATTTTATTTATATTTATTACCTGGATGGGTTACAATACCAAGTTCCAGTCTATGGTTATAAAACTAATTGCCCAGTTTGCCGTTATCGTAGCCAATTATGTGCTTAGTAAGTTGTTTATTTTTAGAAAAAAAGATAAATAAAGCCTTATCATCTAAGAAAAAGAGAAGCATTTAAGATGAAGAGGATGAAATAAAAACTATAGGCTGGAAAGGTTAGTATGTTCCGGCCAGATTTAGAGGAAGTAGAGTTTAGGGGAAGAAGATGACAAACCAGATTCGAAAGGAAAGACAGGCAAATTTTGAATTATTGCGAATCTTGGCCATGTTTATGGTAGTGGCTTTACACTACATGTTAAAGGGTGGCATTGCTATTCCTATGTCAAAAGACGGCTCTGCTATGAATCTTCTTGCCTGGCTGTTGGAAGCCTTTTGTATTGTTGCGGTAAATGTCTATGTGTTAATCAGCGGCTATTTTCTGGTAGAAGCAAATTGGAGTCTGAAGAAACTGGTAAAACTGGTTTTACAAATTCTGTTTTATGCCTTACTGGTTCCTATTGTGTGCTTGGTGATGGGCGTGGGAGATGTGAGTAGTTGGAGTATTTACCAATGGGTAAGTGCCATATTGCCACTTCAAATGGAACATTACTGGTTTGCTGCTGCCTATGTCCTATTGTATATTGGTATGCCCTTGTTTGCAGCAGGGGTAAAGGCATTATCCAAAAAGCAATTGGAAACTTTGATTTGTCTCTACCTGGTATTTTATTCTTTTTGGAAATCCTTAAGTCCTATATTACTAGCCACAGATCATTACGGATATGATTTTGGCTGGTTTTTGTGCTTATTTTTAGTAGCGGCATACATTCGTTTGTACGGTATTTCCTGGCTGAATACCAAAAACAAAGCCCTGATTTGCTATATTCTGTCTGTAGTGGGAGTGTTTGCGATTAGTGCTTTGGCAGGTTTTATCTGTAGAAAAACCGGTAAATTGGAATACTTTATGGATATGCCCTATTGCTACAATCACATTTTGACCTTGCTTGGGGCGATTGGATTGTTTGTAACATTTACCTATATAAAATTACCAGCCGGAAAACTAAGCAGGTTGGTATGTAAAATTGCGCCTTATACCTTTGGGGTATATCTTCTGCATGAAAATATCGCTATCAAACTGATTTGGCCTACCTGGTTTGGAGTAGAACGAGTGGCTGGCAGTCTTTGGTTTGTACCACATATGTTAGTCACAGTGGTAATTGTATTTGCAGTGGGTATTTTGGTAGACGTAGTGAGAAATTGGCTGTTTCAGTTGTTGAAACTGTAGATGGTTGAAGGAATAACAATGTCAATACAGGAAAAAGCAAATCAATGCAAACTGCATATTGAGACATTCAATAATAAATACAGGAAGCAATTGGAAAATATTCTGTTTCCGGTGATTTTGCTATTGTATCCCTTGATGAAAGTGAATCAAGGCTTGGATGTATCTGATTCTACTTATAGTTTGGCAAATTACCTGTACTTTGATCGGATGGAAGGTGTGTGGGCTATTTCTACCTTCCTTTCGAATTTGATTGGTTCTATGTTCGTAAGAATGCCTGGTGGCATGACCTTGCTAGGGATGAATCTTTATACCGGATTACTAGTCAGCGCCATAGCTTTATTGACATATTTTATTATAAAAGAAAAATTAAATCCTGTTTTAGCGTTCTTTGGAGAGCTTATTGCCATTGGATTTCTCTGGATTCCCACAGGTATTTTATATAATTATCTGACATACTTTTTCTTCACATTAGGTGCATTACAGCTCTATGTGGGAATCACAGAAAATAAAAAGTTAAATCTGAATTTAGCAGGATTTTTCCTAGGGGTAAATGTATGGGTTCGTATTCCCAACCTGGCGGAAGTAGCCTTGATTGTTGCCCTTTGGTATTATCTATGGTTAGAAAAGGCAGAGTTTAAAACCTATATTGATAAAACCTTTGCTTGTTTTCTGGGATATGTGGTAGGTGTTGCATTTGGCTTACTACAGGTGTGTAGCAGGTATGGTATCACTGGACTGCTGGAAGCTATTACCGGGTTATCCAATCTCCAACAGGGAGATGATAGTTATTCAATCTTTGCGATGGTATTATCTACGGCGCAGGCCTATATTCGATCCGCGAAGTGGTTGATGCTTGCCGTTCTTGGTATTTTATTGGGAATTGTATTATTTGCAGTTGCCAAAGAAAAATATAAAACCATTAAATCTTTTATTTATTGTATGGGGATCCTTGTGTTGCTCAGGTTCTATTGGGGCAGAGGAATGTTTAGTTTTCGTTATTATGAAGACTATACCAGCATGTTTGAATGGGGCATGATGCTTCTGTGGATGGCGGTTCTGTTTGATTTGTATGTACTGTTGCAAAAACAAGCCACAAAAACAGGAAAACTGTGGGCAATGATAAGTTTAGTTGTGATTATCATTACACCATTGGGAAGTAATAATTATACATTCCAAAATTTGAATAATTTGTTTATCGTAACACCTGTTCTTTTGGAGCAGATATGGACATTGCTACAAAAATGGCAGCGAAAAGAGCAGGAAAAAAGGATTAGCCTCTTTCCTTTATGGGCTATGACCTTCGTATTCTTAGGAATGATTTTCATGCAAAGTATAGGATTTCATTGGAACTTTGTATTCCGGGATGGCATGGATGGTACGCCTAGAGATACGAAGGTTTCTACAATTACTACGGCAAAGGATATTTACACCACTAAAGAAAATGCAGAATCCCTTGAGGAACTGGCCCAGTATATTTATAAAGAGAAGTTAATGGGCAGGGAAGTTGTATTTTATGGCAATTGCCCGGGACTTTCTTATTTGTTCCAAATGCCCTATGGGCTGGAGAATGCTTGGCCGGATTTAGATTCCTTTCCTATCGGGGTGATGGAAGAGAATTTGGAAGAAATCAGTACCAGAAAGACCACTTATAAGGATACAAAAGAAACCCCAGCGTATGAGAATCATCCCATGATATTTGTATTTCGAAAGGTGGAGCCGGAAAGCGATGCTGCGGAGGCGAAACTGGAAATGCTACAAAACTATATGCTTAAGCAGAACTATCAGAAATGCTTTGAAAACCAATGGTTTCAGGTATACCGATAAGCTATATAGGATTGTAAACAGATAATAATCTATGCATTTACTCTGAATTGGAAAACGTATAGAAGCGATATTCATATAAAGATAGAAACAGTAAAAAAGGAGTGAAAAACGGTGATAAATTTTAATGTGCCACCTTTCACAGGAAAAGAACTGAAATATATGAGAGAAGCCATTGAGGCGCAAAAAATATGTGGAGACGGTCAATTTACGAAAAAGTGTAATACTTGGCTGGAAGAAAAAACAGGCACGAAAAAAGCACTTTTAACAACTAGTTGTACCCATGCTACAGAACTGGCAGCTATTTTGGCACAGGTAAAACCCGGAGATGAAGTGATTATGCCTGCTTTCACCTTTGTTTCTACAGCTGACGCTTTTGTATTGCGTGGCGCTACGGCAGTTTTTGTGGATATTCGGCCGGATACCATGAATATGGACGAAACCAAGATAGAAGCTGCTATTACAGACAAAACAGTAGGGATTGTACCGGTACATTATGCAGGTATTGCCTGTGAAATGGATACCATTATGGATATTGCCCAAAAACATAATTTATGGGTAATCGAAGATGCAGCCCAAGGAATTATGTCAACCTATAAAGGGAAAGCTTTAGGCACAATCGGGGATTTCGGATGCTTTAGCTTCCATGAAACCAAGAATTTTAGCATGGGAGAGGGCGGCGCCTTACTGATTCGTGACGAAAGCTATATTGAAGATGCAGAGATTATTCGGGAAAAAGGTACCAATCGAAGCAAATTTTATCGTGGACAGATTGATAAATATACCTGGGTAAACTATGGCTCCAGTTATTTACCAAGTGATATGAATGCAGCCTACCTTTGGGCCCAGTTGGAATTGGCGGAAGAGATTACTGGGGATCGTTTGGCAAGTTGGAATCATTATAGGGAGAGATTAAGTCCGTTACAGGAGCAAGGGAAGCTGGTACTGCCAACCATTCCTAAGGATTGCACTCATAATGCCCATATGTTCTATGTGAAATGCAAGAATTTAGAAGAGAGAACAGCCATGATTTCTTATTTGAAAGAAAAGGAAATTATGTCTGTATTCCATTATATTCCACTACACACATCCCCAGCAGGGCTGAAGTTTGGCCGCTTTGCAGGAGAAGATGTATATACTACAAAAGAAAGCGAACGGCTGGCAAGATTGCCATTATATTATGGCTTAAAACCGGAGCAGGTAGAGTATATTTGTGATTGTATAGAAGCCTTTTATGCCTAGAGACTAGAGGGAAAAAACGTTGAAAACAGTTAAAAAATATGAAAATTTTATACTGCCAACGGTATTTGCACTCCTTACCTTTGGATTAATGGCTTACTGTTTCGACTTTTACTATGATTTGAATGACGATGTGGTAATGAAGGATATTCTATCCGGTGCCTTTACCGGTACACCGGATGGACATAATATTCAGATGCAGTATCCTATCAGTTGGCTCATCAGTATATTTTATAGAGCAGTGCCGCAAATCCCGTGGTATGGACTTTTCCTGTGTGCTGTGGTAATGGGCTGCATGATTATAATTGGAAAACGAAGCCTGGATTTGTTAGAAAATCGATATGGCATAGGAGTAGGAACAAAGCTGGTAGTAATCACGATTGAACTGCTTTCCTTTTTAGCCCTCTATGGATGGGAGCTAATTTATGTACAGTATACAGTCATAACAGCACTGCTTTGCGCAACTGCAGGTTTTTTGTTCTTCACAAATGAGAAACAAAATGACATAAAAGAAATATTAAAACAAAACTTAATAACAATATTCCTTGCAGTTCTTGCATTTAATATCCGTTCGGAAATGTTTTTGCTGATGTGTCCCTTTTTAGGTGCAATCGGATTATGGCGTATTCTGGAGGAAAAACAGTTCAGCAAGGAAACCTTTTATAAATACATTGCCTTTTTAATGCCCATATTCTTAGGTATTGTGGCAACAATTTTGGTTCACAGTCTGGCCTATGGCAGTAAGCCCTGGAAAGATTTTCAAGCTTTCTTTGATGCCAGAACTCAGGTGTATGATTATACCTGGTATCCTTCTTATGAGGAACATCAGGATTTTTACGATGAAAATGGCATTTCTAAGACACAGTATGAATTGATAGATAGCTATAATTTTGCACTGGATCCTAGGATTACCACAGAAACCTTGGAGACAATTGCAGCTTATCAAAAGCAAGAGTCTGCAAAACAGAATTTTACCGTAAGACTGGTTACAGGAATCAAGGAATACACTTACAGGATACTTCACCAGGATCAGCCTTATACTTACTTCATGTTTCTAGGGTATTGCCTGGTCATTCTGTTATTCTGGTGGCAAAAGGAATACTGGTCTATTGGAAAGATGTTGATACTTTTGGCACTTCGAAGTGTATCCTGGATGTATGTGATATTGGCAAAACGAGTACCAATTCGAATTAGTCATTCCTTATATTTGATTGAATGGATACTGCTTGCTGCCATTGTGCTTCGTATTCTAACCACAGAGAATGTTAATAGAAAGTTAAATATAGATTTAATCGCATCTTATATTGCGTTTGGATTTGTAGCTGTTCTTTCTATTACTATCTTGCCTGGAATGTTAAAGCAAATTCAAGCAGAACAGCAAACTCGTATGGAATTAAACGAACCAAAGAATGCTTTAGAGGAATATGCATCAGAGCATCCCGATGATTTCTTCTATTTGGATGTCTATTCTTCAGTAACCTATTCTGACAAAATGTTCGGTAAAAAGGACAGCGCTTATAAAAACTACAATATTTTAGGTGGCTGGGCTTATCCCAGTCCGTTATATGCAAAGGCTTGTGATTTAGAAGAGAAACCCATTTTACAACAGTTGAAAGATAACAAGAAACAAGCCTATTTGGTTGTAGAAGAAGGTGGAAACCCGGATTTTATTGTCCATGCTTATCAGGATTTAGGGGAACAGATTTCGTTGGAACTTGTTACAAAATTAGATGGTTCGACACAGGTTTTATGCATTTATCATATTGTTTAAGTGGTGCGGTTGTGTATCTTTAAAAAACAATATTTGCACTTTTCGAAAATAGAAAAAGTGCAATATTGCACTTCCTTAAAAATATAAAAGTGCAAATTATGCTAGTATAGAAAGAGTAAAATATGTCAATCAACAACAAAATACTCCAAGGCGAGCAGATTTATCTTCGCCCCATCACAAGAGAAGATACAGATTTAATCATACAATGGCGAAATAGTGACGGTGTGCGCCCCTATTTCATCTATCAGGAGCCCTTTACTAGAGAAGGACATTTACACTGGATGGAAACCATGATAGACACAGAAGAGGGATTTCAGTTTATTGTTTATAGAAAAGAAGATGATAAACCCATTGGCTGCACCTACCTACGAGATTATGACAGAAAGAACAATAAGATAGAGTATGGTGTGTTCATTGGTGAGCCGGAAGCAAAAGGAAAAGGGTTCGGCTTGCAGATGTTAGAGCTAACGCTGGACTTTGCCTTTGATACCTTGAAGGTTCATAAGGTTTTTGCCAGAGCCTTTGCGGACAATGTAGCCTCTGTGAATTGCTTCCTGAAAGGTGGTTTTACCAAAGAAGCGCACTTGGTAGATGAAGTGTGTGTAAATGGAACCTATCGAGATATTGTATTGCTAGCCAAAATTAATGAAAAAAACTTCATGAAAAGTCATGAATAAATGCATTACAAAATGATAGAATTATACGAAAAATGGAAAATTAAATCGAAAATTAATGTAAATAACAAACATATCCAACGGAGGCCTACATGAAAAAAGTAAGCTTTGTGATTCCCTGCTATCGATCTTCCCAGACATTACCGAATGTAATAGCAGAAATCGAAGAAACTATGAAAACCCTAAATCAATATAGCTATGAGGTAATTCTTGTGAACGACTGTTCACCGGATGATACCTTTGAAACCATCCAGAAGTTATGTCAGGAAAAAGAGTATATCTGTGGTATTAATCTTGCAAAGAACTTCGGACAACATGGTGCCCTTATGGCGGGTTTTCATCAGGTGACGGGAGATATTTTAGTTTGCTTAGATGACGATGGACAAACTCCGGCCAATGAAGTTGGAAAGCTATTAGATAAAATTGAAGCAGGAGATGATGTGGTATATGCTTGCTATTCTCACAAAAAACACTCTCTTTTCCGCAATTTTGGCAGCTTTGTCAATGAAAAGATGGCGCAATTCCTTTTAGGAAAGCCTAAGGAACTGTATGTATCCAGCTATTTTGCGGCAAGACGTTTTATTGTAGACGAAATGATTCGTTATGAGAATGCCTTTCCTTATGTGATTGGGCTGGTGCTTCGATCCACCAAGAAAATTTCCAATGTACAGGTGGAACATAGAGAACGGGAAGTGGGTTCTTCCGGATATACTTTAAGTAAGCTGTTAGGCTTATGGTTTAATGGATTTACTGCCTTTAGTACAAAACCACTAAGAATAGCTACCGTAAGTGGTGGAATCTTTGCACTGATGGGCTTTGCCTATGGTTTTTATACCATTGTGAAGAAATTTGTCAATCCTGCAGTACCTATCGGATTTAGTTCTCTCATGGCTGCCATTATGTTTATTGGAGGCATGATGATGCTAATGTTAGGTCTGATAGGAGAATATATTGGAAGAATCTATATCTGCATGAACAATGCACCGCAGTTTGTGGTACGAGAAAAGATAGATAATCGAAAAGACTCTTAGAAAAGTAAAGCCAGAAGAGGCAAATAAAAAAAATAAAGATAGAAATAATATTTAATAACATAAGTTATCAACAAGAAGCAATAATAATGAAAAAATCAAATCAAGATTTAGTAAGAAAAACTGCATATATATTGCTTGGCATAGTAGGACCAATCCTGTTGCCTGCTACTATGAGCTTTTCGGATACCAAAGAATTGGTGAGCTATACCAATAGTTTTGCAGCCTTCCTGATGGTGTGCTTTAGTTTGTATGTTTTCTTACAATTAGAAAAGCGACCTTCAAACCTGGGATCATTCGGGAAATTATTGTCTGCAGTCTTTTCCGGTGCCTTTTCCTTAGCCCTTGTGGTAGGAAAACAACTGGAAGTAGCAGAAAACTGGACGATCACTAATCCAAAACAATACCTGGTATGGTTACTGTTAGCTGCTTATTTCTATCCATTGATCGCTTTTGGACTGGACTATTTCAGTGCAAAAACCGAAAAAAAAAACAAAAATGAGATAGGCCAAAACGCCACAGCAGTGAAAAAAATACTAAAAAAAAGCTTCTTATCTAACTGGCTAATCCTATTTTTATGTTGGATTCCGGTGTTTTTAGCGTTTTTCCCTGGAGCATTTGTGTATGACGCCCAGGATGAATATATTCAAGTATTAACCAGGCAGTTTTCTACTCACCATCCTTTGGTGCATGTGCTGTTTATGGGTGGATTGGTGCATGTAGGTTATAAGCTGTTTCATTCCTATAATGCAGGGATTGCCCTCTATACCTTGATTCAGATGGCAATTTTGTCCGGTGTACTAAGTTATAGTCTGATTCTTGTGAGAAAAAAAGCAGGCGCCTTTTGGGAGAAGATAGGACTTCTGTTTTTGGGATTTTTTCCGGTTATCCCCATGTATGCTGTGTGTTCCGCTAAGGATACTCTATTTACAGCGGCATTGTTATTGATCGTCATGGCTGTGACAGAGATATTTCAGAATGACTTTCGCAATAACAGAGAAGAAAAACATCCAAATGACAAAAAACAGCAAATTGTCAAATCGTCTTTTGAAGAAGAAAAAAATAATAACACCCAAGTAATTGAAAAGAAAAAATCAAATATAAATTATATTTTATTTTTCGCTTCATCCATTGCCATTTTAGTGCTTCGAAACAATGCATTTCCTGCCTATATTTTATGTGTTTTGATCCTACTGATTTTGCAAATCTGGAAGAAAATAGGAGCTAAGAAACTGCTGTTTATCGCGTATTTCGCTATTTTTTGCAGCCTAGTATTCAACATAGGACTGGCAAGGATTTGTCATGCAGACAATAGTGAAAACCAGGAAATCTTAACGGTGCCCATTCAACAGTTGGCTCGTACCTATAAATATAGCCCGGAAGTGTTTTCAGAAAGTCAAATAGAGATTTTACACGAAATCTTGCCGGAAGAGGCATTGGTGCACTATGAGCCTAGATGTTCTGATAAAGTCAAATATAGATTTAATAATGAGAATTATGCCGGAAATAAGAGAAAATACCAAAAACTTTGGCTCTATGGTCTACAGAAAAAGCCAGTTACCTATCTGAATGCATGGCTTCTAACCAGTTACGGATATTGGTATCCGGATGCCATCAATAATGTATACGCTGGGAATACGGTATTTACTTATACTTATAAGGACAGTTCTTATTTTGGCTTTGAAACAGAGGAACCGGGCAGTAGACAAACCAAATTTCCTTGGCTAGAGGAACAGTACCGAAAGCTTTCCTTGGAATTGTTTCAACAGAAGGTGCCGGGAATAGCGCTTGTTTTTGCCCCAGGATTTTGGTTTTGGGTATATTTGTTTGCTTATATTGTTTTTTTATACAGAGAGAACTGGAATCAGGTATTGGCATGGAGCCTTGTGTGGGCCATAGTTGCTACTCTGATGTTAGGCCCTACCAGTTTAGTACGATATGTCCTGATTTTCTGGTTAGGCTTGCCCATCTTGCTGGCTGGGCTTTTTGAAAAATAGAATATATTGTGTTAAAATATATTGTTACTCGTTTTGGATTGGATATTACAAACGGAGAAAAGTATGAATCAAAAAATAAAAAAGAATCAAGCCATACAGGCGGTAGTTGTTGTTCTTGCTGTACTGATTTTCTTCACTATATGGCCCTTAAATCTTTTGCAATTGCAAAGCACTTCTAAAAGTGATGAGGTGATATTAGAGGAATCCGGCCCTGTTACAGTAGAAAATAATATTACCCAGATGTTTTTGGCAGAGGGAAATTATCTAAAGTCTGTAGACTTATATGTAGAAAATGATATGGCGGGACAGACCATTACCTTCCGTCTCTATGATAGTGGATATATTCAGCAGTGGGAAACCTTCCATGTGGTTAGTGCCAAAAGCAAATTCCCCGGATTTATACATATTCCGGTGGGGATGGAAATGGAAGAAGGCTGGGAATATTATTACACCATAGAAGGCCTTACCAGCGAAATGATAGTAGCATTGGAGGATACCAACGCTTCTACATCCTTTGCTAATGGCACCTTATTATACGGTGGAAATGAGATCCCCGGAGAAAATGTTATCATTCGGTACCATTATAGTGCCCCATTCCCTTGGTGGCTTGTTCTGATTTGCGGAGCTATTCTGGTATTTGTGGCTTACCAAAGCGGACCATTCAGTAAAAAACTATTAGAGAAAAAACATCAGAATATTTATGTTACCGTACAGCAGGTATTCCAGTGGACCTGCAATCCTATTGTGGTGATTTTAGCCATAGTGGCCCTTTTGGCAGTCTATCCCTTCAAACGATTTGAAGTGGGAGCTGTAAATTACGCTTTCTATTATAGCGGCATATTGATTACAGCGGCTGTTCTTTTATTTGGCATTAATTTCAAAAGAAGAAATAATGATGTATTTCTGACCTGGGATCTGTTCTGGGAACGCTTGCCGGAGTGGCTTATGTCCATTTGCTTTGCGGGCGTGATTTGGTCCTGTGCAGAATATATGAACGGACTATATGATATTCATCATATGTATGCCACCTGCAAAATGCTGACCTGGTTTGGATTAGCCATTTGTTGTACCATGACCAAAAAGGATTTGTTAAAAATTTGGAATCCTATTTATTTGGTTTTGGCATCTATCGGGGCATACTATTATGCAAAACCCTATGCAGGCATCGAGGAACAGGGTGAATTGTACAAGCTACAGGCCTATGTACTTGTGGTAGGTGGTTTTGTAATCCTTCAGCTTTTGGTATGGACTATTTCTGCTATTAAAAATAAGAAAAATTTAGAAAATCAGTGGATTTTACCTACAACCATTGCTACTGGCATTTTGCTTGTGCTACTGATTGTACTTCGTAACACCCGCATTAGCCCTATTATGACTGCGGTATTGTTTATTGTACTGTACTATCGTATGTGGCTTTGGGAAAGAAGTGATCGCCTCATGAAAATCTTTGGGGATGGACTGATTTTCCACTTCCTGTATATGGTAGGTTATTGCCTTATGCATAGACCCTATGTGCGTTTCCTGTTTACCAGATATGGCATGTACTACCACACTGTAACTATGACCGGTTACCATTTGGCATTGGTGTTAAGTGGCATTTTGGTATGCTTATTAAAAAAATATCAAACCACCAGAGAATGGAAGCTCTGTTGGAAAGAGTTATGCCTATTAGGAATAGGCCATGTGTATCTGTTTATGACATTATCCAGAACAGGATTACTAGCTACTATTGTAATGGAGTGGTTTGTCATTATATTTACCGCCTTTGTATGGGAAAAGAAACCGCTTGCGGAAATTGGGAAACGCATCGGTTTGTTTGCTTTGGTTTCTGTAATTTTGTTCCCAGCAATCTTTACATTACAGCGCATTATTCCGGCAATTGTGGACGATCCTATCTATTCTCCAATCGAAGAAACCGGTTGGGAGGTAAAGAAGAATTATCCAACCAATAGTGAAATGTATATGTTTATTGAACGTTTTACAAAAATGGCAGGAAATAAGTTATTTGGCTTATATGAGTATTATTTCGCCCAAAATAATCAAGAAGAATCCCTTTGGCCAACCATAGAGTTTTTATGCAATGTAAAAGAGAACGGCCTGTATATTGTGAATAATTCGGTGTTACTAGCCTCAGAAGAAAACGGAGAGCCGGAGGAGAAAGAAGATATTACCAACGGTCGTATTGAAATTTTCCAAGATTACATTAAGGAATGGAATGCCTTTGGACATGAGGAAATGGGAGCATTGCTTCGCAATGGAGAAATCGCTACCCATGCTCATAATACATACCTACAGGCCATTCATGACCATGGTTTGGTAGGGGGAATCTACTTTACTTTGTTTGGAATCTTTGTCTTTGGCTATAGTATATATAGTTTCTTGCAGAAGAAAGAAGATTATGACAGGGTATTACCCATTGCAGTGCTGATTGCTTTTGCAGTAGCAGGGTTAACAGAGTGGATTTTCCATATTTGTAATCCAATGGGCATTTCTATTTTTGTAGTGATGGTTCCTTTACTAATCAAGAAAAAGAATTAAAAATGGGAGAATTTCTCCCGGGAGTATATTTTGGATAAGAAAAAGTTTAACTATCAGTTGTTTTACAGACGCACCAGCTTGATGATTTATGATGCAGGAAGTGTATGCCTGGCAAGTTTTTTTGCTATTACCTTGCGATATGAGTTTGAATTTGCAGCTATTCCGGCTCACTTCTTGAATACTATTATCAAAACCCTGCCCATATCCATTTTGCTGACATTGGGAATCTTTTACTATTTCCGTCTGTACCATAGCTTGTGGGCCTTTGCAGGAGAAAATGAATTGCAAAATTTGGTGGTAGCCTGCTTTTTATCTACTGCCTGCAGTGGAGTGGTGCTTCATTTGAGCCGTAGTGATGTACGAGGAGTACCAAACAGCTTCCACTTTATTTATGCCTTTATTCTGATTATGCTGATATTCGGCAGCCGTTTTTCCTATCGGTATTTCCGTAATCTGAAGCATAAGCAGTTAAATAAGAATAATCAAACCAGAGTACTGATTATTGGTGCCGGGGAAGCCGGTAATGCCATTATTAAAGAAATTGTAAGCAGCAACTTTAGTACCATGTCCATTGCTTGTATCATCGATGATGATAAGAAAAAATGGGGCAGCTTTATTCAGGGCATTAAGGTTGTTGGGGGTAGAGAGAAGATTCTGGAATGTGTGGATATTTATAACATTGACGAAATCATCATTGCCATTCCTTCCGCTTCCAGAGCGATTATTCGTGAATTTTTGGATATTTGTAAAGAAACAGAATGTAAACTTCGTTCCCTTCCCGGTATGTATCAGTTAGTAAACGGGGAAGTGAATGTTAGTAAATTACGTGATGTAGAAGTAGAAGATTTGTTGGGCCGAGACCCTATTCATGTAGATATTGATTCTATCCTTGGGTATGTAAAAAATAAAGTGGTTATGGTCACCGGTGGTGGTGGCTCTATTGGTAGTGAGCTTTGTCGCCAGATTGCTTCCCATCAGCCGAAGAAATTGATTATTGTAGATATTTATGAAAATAGTGCCTACGATATTCAGCAGGAATTAACCTATAAGCATCCGGATTTGGATCTTTTGGTGCTCATTGCTTCTGTACGCAATACCAATCGTATGAATAGTATCTTCGAAACCTATCATCCGGATATTGTGTACCATGCAGCGGCTCATAAGCATGTGCCTTTGATGGAGACAAGCCCTAACGAGGCTATTAAAAATAACGTATTTGGTACCTGGAAGACTGCCCAGGCAGCAGCTATGAACGGCACCAAAAAATTTGTGATGATCAGTACCGATAAAGCAGTCAATCCTACCAATATTATGGGGGCTAGTAAGCGCATCTGTGAAATGATCATACAGACCTTTAATAAGCATTATGATACAGAGTTTGTAGCAGTTCGTTTCGGTAATGTGCTGGGTAGTAACGGAAGCGTTATTCCCCTATTTAAGAAACAAATCGCAGCAGGGGGACCGGTAACCGTTACTCATCCGGATATTATCCGTTATTTTATGACCATTCCGGAAGCTGTATCTTTGGTATTACAGGCTGGAGCCTATGCAAAGGGCGGTGAAATCTTTGTATTGGATATGGGAGAACCGGTTAAAATCCTGGATTTGGCAAAGAACCTGATTCGCTTGTCCGGGTATAAATTAGATGAAGATATCAAAATTGAGTTTACAGGCCTTCGTCCCGGGGAAAAATTATACGAAGAACTTCTGATGGACGAAGAAGGCTTGCAGGATACTGCCAATAAGATGATTCATATTGGAAAGCCTATTGAACTGGATGAAATGCATTTTTTTGCCCAGCTAAAGCAGTTAAAGGACGAATCTGTAAATGAAAATGCAGATATTCGCCATCTGATTAAAGAAATTGTACCCACCTATCAGTTAAAAGAAGAAAAGTGATGTAAAATATCTCAAATAAAAAGTCTGGAAAAGAAAGAAGGCAATCGTACTCATGGATAAGAAGATTTATTTATCTTCCCCTACCATGCATGGAGAGGAACAAAAATTTGTACAGGAAGCATTTGATACTAACTGGATTGCTCCCTTAGGACCCAACGTCAATGAGTTTGAAAAGGAAATGGCAGGCTATTTGCATGTGGGACATGCGGCAGCTCTTTCTGCAGGAACCGCAGCTATCCATTTGGCGCTAAAGTTAGCCGGAATTAAGCAGGGCGATATTGTGCTGGTTTCCGATTTGACCTTTAGTGCAACCTGTAATCCTATTACCTATGAAAAAGCATTCCCGGTATTTGTGGATTCGGAAAAGGACACCTGGAATATGGATCCGGCGGCTTTACGAAAAGCCTTCGAAAAATATCCCCAGGCAAAGGCAGTAGTCTGTGTGTATCTGTATGGAACGCCGGGAAAAATCGACGAACTGATGGAAATCTGTGCAGAGCATCAGGTGCCCTTTATTGAGGATGCTGCAGAATCCTTAGGGGCTACCTATAAAGGCAAACATACCGGAACCTTTGGTAAATTTGGCATTATTTCCTTTAATGGGAACAAGATTATTACCACCTCCGGAGGCGGTATGTTACTGAGTGAGGATGAGGCAGCCATTCAAAAGGCCAGATTTTTATCTACCCAGGCCCGAGATCCAGCCCGTCACTATCAGCATTCTCAAATAGGATATAATTATCGTATGTCCAATGTGGTGGCCGGTATTGGTAGAGGTCAGTTGCTTCATTTAGAGGAGCACAAAGCACTGAAAAAATCCATTTATGAGCAGTATAAAGAGGCATTTTCAGATATCAAAGAAATTACCATGAACCCACTAAATCCGGATGGAGAAGCCAACTATTGGTTGTCCTGTATGACCATTGATCCCGGATGTTCTGTGAAACCCAACGACATCATGGATGCACTGGAAGCCGCCAATATTGAATGTCGTCCAATCTGGAAACCTATGCATCTACAGCCTGTTTTTGCAGAAAATGATTTTATTCAGGTGCAGGATGGTATTTCCGTAGGAGAAGAAATCTTCAATGAAGGTCTGTGCTTACCTAGTGATATTAAGAATACACCGGAAGATATGGCAAAAATCATTGACATTGTAAGAAAATGCTTTGGAAAATAGATGGATATTTTACTTTTAATTTAAAGACAAAAAGTAGATATATTGATTTACTGAATGATATAGTTCTATTTAACCTGTAGCAGTGTGTATTTTTTTGTCTTATTCGTACATCGGTTCTCGGATTACCAGTATTTATTTTGTTAAAGGATTACTATGGAATTAAAAAAAAGGAAAATAATTATAGTTGTTTTGCTGGCTTTGACATTGTTTGTATCCCTTCCAGTATTGACACCATATTTAGTCCCAGGGTTAGATTTAAAATTTCATTTATATAGAATCGAAGGCATTGTGGCTGGACTTAAAACAGGACAGATTCCTGTTAGAATGCAACCTGAATGGCTGAGTGGCTATGGGTATCCGGTTTCTATTTTTTACTCGGATTTTTTCCTATATTGGCCAGCGTTCTTTAGAATTCTTCATGTAAATCTACAGGATTGTTATAAAATATATGTAATCACTGTAAATTTGTTAACAATATATTTGGCGTTTATATCATTCAAGGGAATATTCAAAGATGATACATTGATTGGAGTTATTGGTTCTGTATTATGGTCGACATCAATATATAGACTTGGATGTGAATATGCAAGAGCAGGTGTCGGAGAATATACGGCTTTAGCATTTATTCCATTGTTTTTCTGGGGGGGATATCAGATTTTATATCAGCCAAATAAGAAAAATAGTTGGTGTATTACAGGTGTAGGATTTGCTTGTTTAGCTTTATCTCATCTTGAGTTTCCGTAAATTGTAGTTGTAGAATGGCGAAATCTTCCCCAGTCATCAA
>JAKSSF010000041.1 GCA_024403235.1 Lachnospiraceae bacterium
GGATCACATAATGCGTCCAGTACCATCTGTACTGCTTTGGTATGGTCTGGCATAGGTGATACTCTTACCACTTTTTCTTTTCCGGTAGGCGTATAGACTAACTGGCTGCCGTCAATCCCAATTCTTTCACATAAGCCTTTTGCAATTAATTCCTCTGTTTCTGCATCAATTAACTGGAATTTCAAAGACGAACTTCCACAGTTTACCACTAAAATTTTCATTGTTCTCTATCCCCTTTACTCTTTTCAAAAATGAAATTATTCTTATCTTAACTGTGCCTGTACTGCTGTTAACGCAACAACACCTACGATATCTTCCCAACTACAACCTCTGGACAAGTCGTTAACGGGCTTGGAAATACCCTGTACCATAGGGCCGTAAGCTTCTGCCTTTGCAAGACGCTGTACCAGTTTGTAACCAATGTTACCACAGTCCAGGTTGGGGAAAATCAATACATTTGCTTTTCCGCCGATTTCACTACCGGGTGCTTTGGATTTTGCAACAGAAGGTACAATGGCTGCATCTGTCTGTAATTCTCCATCCAATTTTAAGTGTGGATATTTTTCTTTTGCAATCTGAGTCGCTTCCACAACCTTATCTACCAAAGGATGCTTTGCACTGCCCTTTGTAGAATGGCTTAACATTGCAATAATCGGTTTTTTGCCAACCAAAGTCTTAAAGCTCTTTGCGGAAGTGTCTGCAATAGCTGCCAATTCTTCTGCAGAAGGATCCTGATTCAAACCACAGTCTGCAAAAAGGAAGGTTCCGGCTTCTCCCAGTTCACAGTTTGGCACATCCATAATAAAGAAACCGGATACCAGCTTCACCCCGGGAGCCGTTTTTAAGATCTGTAAGGATGGACGAAGTACATCTGCTGTAGCATGACAAGCACCTGCTACCATACCGTCTGCATCATTGGCTTTTACCATCATAACCCCGAAGGTTAAAGGATCACTTGCCAAAATTTCCTTAGCCTTATCCTTGGTCATACCTTTTGATTTTCTGGTTTCATATAATAAATCTACATATTCATCCATTTTTTTTGTTGTTTTTGGATTGATAATCGTAACCTCATCCAAATCCAACTCCAACCACTTTGCGCCTTCGGCAATTTTCTCTTCATCCCCTACCATAATAATGTTGGCGATTTTCTCTTCCACAATGTGGGCTGCTGCCATTAAGGTTCTTCTGTCATTGGTTTCCGGCAATACAATAGTTTTTCGATCTGCTCTTGCCTTATCCTTAATCATTTCAATAAAAGATGCCATACCTTAACCTCCTGTATTTTTCAACTTTCTTTTGACGAAAGAATTCCAATCTATAGTTCTCTCTATTATACCATTTTTTCCTTTGTATACAAGAAATATGGTAAAAAATAATTGTACAAAATCAAGGACAAAAGTGGTACTATATATTCCATGAAAGTTATTGGAATCATTGCAGAATTTAATCCCTTTCACAAAGGACATGAATACATTATAAAGCAGGCAAAAGAGACCTATGGGGCAGACTATGTGGTAGTGCTGATGAGTGGTAATTTTACCCAACGAGGCAGTGCTGCGATTTTTAACAAATATCTGCGTACTCAGATTGCTTTGTCTTGTGGTGCGGATTTGGTACTAGAACTGCCTGTCTATTATGCTACCGGTAGTGCTGCTTACTTTGCAAACGGTGCCATCTCCATTCTGCAAGGATTAGGTATTGTGACACACCTTTTGTTTGGTTGCGAAACTGAAGATTTAGACATGATCCAAAGGGCTGCCAAAGTACTTGCCAAAGAACCACCCCATTTTCAAGAAGCTCTGAAAAAGGCCTTAAAAAACGGCAGTTCCTATCCCAAAGCCAGAATGGCAGGACTGCAGGCTTGCGGTATTCAAGGGGCTTCTTTGGAAGACCCTAACACCATTTTAGCTTTAGAATATTGTATGGCCCTGGAACAGCAAAATAGCAAAATTCAGCCCATCGCCATAAAACGCCAAGGATTAGGCTATCATGATACTGCCCTTTCGGAAGAAGCCTTTGCGTCCGCCAGCGGTATTCGAAAAGTCTTCATGGAAGAAACTAGGGAAGGCTCTTTAGAAGGACTTCAGTCTTATTTACCGAAGGATAGTCTATCTTGGTATGAAAACTCCCCCTATCTGCCTTTGGATGCAGATAGTTTTTCCCAGCTGTTACGCTACAAACTCCTATCCTGCCCCGATGGGCTTACAGCCTATGGTGATGTATCCGAAGATTTACAGGATAAAATACAAAAGAACCTGAATCACTTTCTTTCTATAGAACAATTTTGTGACCTATTAAAAAGCAAGGATATTACTCATACCAGGCTTCGCAGAAGTTTGCTGCATATCCTTTTAGACCTGGCGCAGGAAGCCTATGAAGGTTGTAAGGCACAAAACTATCCGGGATATGCCAGAATTCTTGGTTTTCGTTCTCAAGCAGGGGAACTGATGCATGGGCTGAAGGAACAAAGTGACATCCCTATCCTTTCCAGACCGGCAGAAGGCAAATCTCTTACCAATCCGATTTTACAGACCTTATTTGAAAAGGATGTCTTTGCTGCAAACCTTTACCAGGGAATGGTACAGACCAAATCTAATGCTTCTCCTATTCCTTATCAGAATGAATTCCAACAAAAAGTAATTGTATACTAAAAACGCTTTCCCTTTGTGAAATTCACATCGGAAAAGCGTTTCTTTTTATCCACTGTTTTTTACAAAAAATTATAATTCTCCTGCTTCAAAAGCATCTAAACTCTTGTAGCCATATAATCTGGCGGTATTGGTAATAATTGCCTTAGCAATGTTAATCTGCTTCTGGCTACATTCCACCACGAATCTTCCATAAAGCTGCAGCATCTTGTCAGAGTAGGTGCTGACCTCTCCTCTCAGGTAGGTTTCATAAGAAGTATTCACAATGGAATCCTCATAGGTGTGAAGACTTCTGGCATTGCCACCGGTATTGGGGTATTTTTCTGCAAAAGCTTCCATCATTTCCACCTGAATGCTGACAATCTGGTCAATTATGGCTTTCTTCTGCTCATCGATCACCGGGAAATGGGGTTCTAATTCCTTATATTTTTCCGGCGCAGTGCTTTCCATCATGCGACCATATTTTTCCGTAATCAGGTTATGGCCAATGGCAAATTCCCGTTCAAAATCATAGTAATACTGTAAAAGCATTTCTTTGTTCCAGGTAAAATACTGGCTTTTTCGCATCACGGAAAAGGTAGGCCAGTCATCCTGACAGCTGGCTCTGCCACCCTCATTTTTCACTTCATCAAAGGCAGTAAATTCCAGTTTTACTATCTGGTTTACCAATTCTTCTTTAGAAAGTCCCACATGACCTGCTCTCCACAACAGTTCTGCTGTATGGTGGTCTAAATAAGGATCCACATCACTAATGAGATTTTTCTGGTACATTTCATTGGCAAAAAAGCTACCAATTTCTTCCATAATTGTGGCTACGGTTTGCTTGGTTTCTTCTCCCTTTTGTCCCAGGCAGGACTGTAATCCTTTTAACAGTCTATCTAACTGTAAGCCACCATTTTGATGCATACTTTTTCGAAGCCATTTATCATGTGGTGGATACAGCCCATTCATATAATGGTATAAAAGCATAGCCTGCTTCATACTTTCTGAAAGCAACAAATCTGCAGAAAAAGAATCTCTACGGCCCATCATACGAGCATAATTGTATTGTCCGTTTTGAGAAAATTTTGCAGCTGCTTCCGCCAGCTTTACATAGCGGATATTTGCAGGATATCCTGCCTTTAATTTCTCACGAAAGGCACTAAAAACGCCCTCGTCATCCCGATAAACCTCTCCATTTACGGCAGTTGCCAGAGCCCAGTCCGGGATTTCCTGCCAATCTATCTTTTCGTAAGTGCTTACGCCTAAAATTCTGGTATAAAAATCAGAGATTTTACATACCCCTCTTCTGCCTTTTCCCTGAGCGCTAACGGTACGCTGATAGCCCTTAAATTCGGAAGGCAGCTCTTCATAAGCCTGTTCCAAAGCTTTTCCAATCTGTCCATAGGTCTCATCCGTTACCCAAAGACAGAACGCAGGTCCCCAATCATGATCTTGGGAAAGGGCATCATCAAAACCAAAGCAATCCGAGCCTTCTCCTGCTAAACCTACTGCAATTTTATCCAAATACTGGGCAAATTTTTCTTCCAGCATAGGTTTTCCATAGGTCTCATAGTATTCCTTACTCAATTCTAAACCATGGATTTTTCCCAAAACCTTTACGCACTGTTCATAGTTTGCTTTTAAGCGCATATACTGTCTGGTTTTTCCAAAGCTATTTTCCAGAATTTCCATACCACGGGAAAAGAGAGCTTCTGCTTCTTCATATTCCCCTTCTTCAAAATGGCACATACCCAGTGCAGAAAGGGCTGCACAGTAATGGGGCTCAGAATAATTCTTGGACTCAAAATAACGAATTGCAGTATGAGCATATTCTTTGGCTTTTCCATAATTTTTCCCTGCAAAACAGGTATTAGCAAGGTTGGTATAGGTAACTGCAATTTCAAAATTGGCGGTATTTTCTTTTGCAATTTCAAGGGCCTTTAGCAGGTACTCTTCTGCCTTATCAAACTGCTTCATTTCCTGATACAAAAGGCTGTAATTGTTACACAAGCTAGCCATCAGCATATCATGTTCTAGGCTATCATTTTTGTAAATTTCCTCTACCTTGTTGTAATACAAATAAGCCCGCTGTAATTCTCCAAGAGAACGATATCCGGTTGCTGCATTTAATAAAGTAGTGGCATAAGGTCTACTCCCCTCTAATCCCATTGCATTTGCCAAGCCAACGGCTTCCTCAATGGACTGCAACAGCTTCTCTTTCTGAGAAGTTTGACGATAAAACCCAATCATCTCATTTAAAATCTGCAATTGGGTATTGGCATTATCTTCTTCTTTTGCCTGTTGTTTAATCTCCTGCATGAAGCTTTCCGCTTCCTGCAGTTTCTTTTCCCCTAATAGTCTATCTAATTGATTCAGAATTTGTGTCATATCATTCATGACTTCTACCTTCTTTCTTAATCAATGTTGGTTTGGTTTTTCCCTAAACAATAGTATTCTCTTGCTACTACATAATCATATCTATTGTAAACTAAATTTCAGTATTCTTCTAGTCATAAATCTTAAAATTGACAATCTCCTAAAAGAAAAAAGTCCCTGCTGCCATGTACTCTAAGAATACACGGTGACAGGGACCTTGTTGCAATTCTCTTATATAAAAGATTCTAACTGAAACTTTATGGCCAAATGACTACGATAAAGCCGCAAACCCTTTTTCCAAATCCTCTAAAATATCATCAATATGCTCTGTTCCAATGGAAAGACGAATGGTATTTGGCAAAATACCCTGTTCCTTTAACTCTTCCTCTGTTAATTGAGAATGTGTAGTGGTAGCGGGATGAATTACCAAACTCTTTACATCTGCTACATTCGCCAACAAAGAGAAAATTTCCAAATGGTCAATAAAAGCATGGGCTTCTTTTTCACCACCCTTAATATTGAAGGTAAAAATAGAACCGCCTCCATTAGGGAAGTATTTTTCATACAATGCATAATCCGGATGATCCGGTAAAGAAGGATGATTTACTTTTTCTACCAAAGGATGTTTTGCCAAATACTCCACTACCTTCTTGGTATTTTCTGCATGTCTGTCCAAGCGTAAAGAAAGGGTTTCTGTGCCCTGCAATAACAAAAATGCATTGAAAGGGGAAATCGCAGCCCCGGTATCTCGTAATAAAATGGCACGAATATACGTCACAAACGCGGCAGGTCCTACTGCGTCCACAAAGGACACCCCGTGATAACTGGGATTAGGTGCTGCAATGGCCGGATAATTTCCACTGGCTTTCCAATCGAATTTTCCCGAATCTACAATTACACCACCTAAGGTAGTGCCATGTCCTCCAATAAATTTAGTAGCGGAATGTACTACAATGTCTGCCCCATGTTCAATAGGTCTGATAAGGTAAGGAGTTCCAAAAGTATTATCAATGACAAGTGGTAAACCATGTTTATGAGCAATTGCTGCAATGGCGTCAATGTCCGGAATATCACTATTGGGATTGCCTAAGGTTTCCAAATAAATGGCTCTGGTATTCTCCTGAATGGCTCCTTCCACTTCCTCCAAATCGTGGGCATTTACAAAGGTAGCTGTAATGCCAAAATGAGGCAAGGTATTTTCTAATAAGTTATAGGAGCCCCCGTAAATGGTTTTCTGGGCTACAATATGACCCCCATCCTGAGCCAGGGCTTCTATGGTATACGCAATGGCTGTGGCACCACTGGAAACTGCTAAGGCAGCCACACCACCTTCTAAGGCTGCAATTCTTTTTTCAAAAACATCTTGGGTAGAATTGGTAAGTCTTCCGTAAATATTGCCGGAATCACTTAAGTTAAAACGAGCTGCTGCATGAGCAGAGTCTCTAAATACATAAGAAGTTGTCTGATAAATCGGTACTGCTCTGGAATCTGTTGCAGGATCAGGACTTTCCTGTCCTACATGTAATTGTAAGGTTTCAAATCTGTAACTCATCTGTTGGTACCTCTTGGCCAAAGCCTTCCTTTCCTTTTTTCTCTATACACAATATTTTGAAATGTCTTTTTCTTCCATTTCTTTGATTTATCAGCATTCTACTCCCTATTTCCTACTATGTCAATAGGTTTTGTGTAAAAATATTTGTGATTATTATTTGATACGAAATAAGCTGCTTTCAGATTTGTGTTGCTAATGAAATACTTTTATAAATAAATGGAAATAATAAACATCTATGTAATCAAAAAAGACTATATAGCATTCTTCTAAAATGCTATATAGTCTCTGCCACCGTGCATCATTATACTACAAATTCCCTGTATTCTCATAGCTAAATACTACAAGATGCCCGTTCCCTATATACTAATGTACCAGGCTGCCTAATACACCATAGGAAACAATGTCCATTATCACTACTGCTACCAATAAACCGATGAAAATAGCAATAGATGCTTTTTTAATATCAAAATCCAATAAGGAAGCAATCAAAGAACCGGTCCAAGCCCCTGTTCCCGGTAATGGGATTCCTACAAAGAGAAGCAGGAAAATGAATTCTCCCTTTGCTGCACCACTGGACTTCTTTGCTGCCCTGTTCTCCAACCATTCCACAAATCCTGCCAAGATATGATACTTTTTCATAAAAGCAAAAATCTGTTTGATAAATAAAAGAATAAAGGGAATGGGAATGATATTTCCTATAACGCAAATCAGATTTGCTTTCCATAAGGAAATTTTCAAAAGGGATGCTACCAATAAGCCGCCACGCAGTTCAATAATGGGAAGCATGGAAACAAAAAAGATGAACAACTCCTTCGGCAACCACTGTCCCAATGAATTTTGATAAAATGCTACTAAACTTTCCATAAATAACCTACCTTTTTGTTCTTTCGAGAACTAATCACTATTGTCCCATTCTAGCAAGTTTATATACATTAAGCAACCATTCTTTTTTCGGACGAGACAGAAAAATCTCTGCCCACTAGAAAAGCAGGCAGAGATTTTTCTAATTCATATAACTATGCAGAGCAAATCTCTAAATCTTATCTACAGATAATATCTACAGGTACATCCATAATCTTTGCTACTTTCAAGATTGTATCAATATGACGACCGCTGGAAGCTCCAATATCAATTGCTAAATAATACTTTGCCATACCCATTTCCTCGCTATGCTTATTCTGTTATCTCTATTCTACTACAAGCATACTTTGAAGATATTTCTCAGAAAAGGGTAAAAAAGTATTATTCTCTGTCATATTTTTTGAAATTGTATTTAGCTCTGAATAGTTCGATTTTTAGTTCTTAAAACTATGAATGGGTGCCGGAATTCTGCCCCCACGATTGACAAAGTCATCACAACCAAAGGAATTTACAGGCATAATGGGTGCATAGCCTAACAGACCGCCAAATTCTACAGTTTCACCTACTCCTTTTCCGATAACCGGAATGACACGAACGGCTGTGGTTTTCTGGTTAATCATACCGATTGCCAGTTCGTCTGCAATAATACCGGAAATGGTGGTTGCTTTAGTATCGCCTGGGATTGCAATCATATCCAATCCTACAGAGCATACACAGGTCATAGCTTCTAATTTTTCTAAGGTAAGGGCACCTGCAGTCACTGCATTGATCATGCCTTGGTCTTCACTAACCGGAATAAAGGCACCGCTTAACCCGCCTACATAGGAAGAAGCCATAACGCCGCCCTTCTTTACCTGGTCATTTAATAAGGCAAGGGCTGCTGTTGTACCAGGCGCGCCGGCATATTCTAAGCCCATTTCACACAGAATATCTGCTACCGAATCCCCAATAGCAGGAGTGGGCGCCAAAGACAAATCTACAATACCAAAAGGAATCCCCAAACGGCTGGAAGCTTCTCTTGCTACCAACTGACCTACACGAGTTACCTTAAAGGCTGTCTTTTTGATGGTTTCACACAATACTTCAAAGTTTTCTCCGCGAACCTTTTCCAAGGCCGTTTTTACAACACCAGGACCACTAACCCCTACATTAATAATGTAGTCTGCTTCTGTTACCCCGTGGAAAGCACCTGCCATGAAAGGATTGTCATCCGGTGCATTACAAAATACCACTAACTTAGCACAGCCTAAGCTATCCTGTTCTTTGGTGTATTCTGCCGTTTCTTTAATAATATCTCCCATCAAGCGAACCGCATCCATATTAATCCCGGTTTTGGTAGAACCTAAGTTAATGGAGCTACATACTCTCTCAGTCTGGGCCAAAGCCTGTGGAATAGAACGAATCAACAGCTCATCTGCTTTTGTCATTCCTTTACATACCAAAGCAGAATAGCCACCGATAAAGTTTACGCCTACTTCATGAGCCACCTTGTCCAATGTATTGGCAATGGATACAAAATCCTCCGGTGTTTTGCAGGCTGCTCCACCTACCAAAGCAATAGGCGTTACAGAAATTCTTTTATTTACAATGGGAATTCCATATTCTCTGGAAATGTCCTCACCGGTTTGTACCAGATTTTTAGCAGCATTATAAATTTTCTGATAAATCTTTTCATTTAAGATTTTTAAATCGGAATCAATACAATCCAACAAGCTGATGCCCAAGGTAATGGTTCTAACATCCAAATTTTCCTTTTCGATCATCTTGTTTGTTTCAATAACTTCAAAGATATTTAACATTTTGTTCTCCTTTTCCTAGTCACTTTCAAGCAAGATACTCTTTAAATTCTGTGCATGCTATTGAAAATATCTTCCCTCTGGCAACGAATGATTACACCTATTTCTTTTCCCAGTGCATCCAAATGCTCTGCAGTTTCTACGAAAGGATGTTCACTTTCATTCATATCCACGATCATCATCATATTAAAATATCCCTGCACGATAGTCTGGGAAATATCCAAAATATTAATGTTGTTTTCTGCCAAATAAGTACATACCTTTGCAATAATACCTACGGTATCATGTCCTACTACTGTAATGATTGTCTTTTTCATCCTGTTCTCCTTTTTATTGTGTTTTTCTTCTATATCCATTCTGCTTTGCTTTTTTCAAGTACAACTCTTAAGAATTATTTTTCAGGTCTTTTACACTCGGATAATTTCCGATGGCTCATAACGACTGGCTACCCGAATAGGCAAATCACAGGTCTGATACCCGTTTTCTCCCATGGATAACTCTAATCGAACGGTCTCATAGGCTAGCTCCGGAATATTGTTTTCCTGACTTAAATGCCCTAACAAAACGGTTTGCATGCCATCGTGTAGAATTGCCTTTAATAATTTCCCTGACATCTCATTGGATAAATGCCCTCTATTTCCCAAAACACGCTGCTTTAGGTAATAGGGATAGGGACCAACCTGCAACATTCTGATATCATGATTGGCTTCCAATAAAAGAGCATCCATTCCCTGCAAGCACTCTACGGTATAATCATCATAGGTACCCATATCAGTAGCCACTGCCACCTTTTTCCCATTATGGAAAAATCGATAGGCCACCGGGTCCGCACTATCATGGGAAATAGCCATAGGATCCACTGTAATGTCCTGAATCCGAAAAGGCTCTTCTCTGTCAATGGGATGCCACAGCTCCTCTTCTATTTTCCCCATAGAAGAAATACTGCGAATGGCTTCCAGAGTTTTTAAGGTACCATAAATGGGAATATGGTATTTTCTACTTAGCACTCCAAGACCTGCAATATGATCTCCATGTTCATGGGTAATTAAAATGCCGGAAATATCGTTTCCACTTAATTCCAAAGCTGCCAGTCCAGCTTCCGTTTTCTTTCCGGTAATACCTGCATCTACCAATAAATGAGTATGATCGGAGCCTACATAAATACAATTTCCGCTGCTACCACTGGCAATACTGCATAGTCTCATACTAGGTTCTCCAATAAATCTCGATTTTGTCTCCGTCGTGTAATTCCGACATAAACTGCGCCGGTTTTCCATTTACAGTACTAACCAACGCTCCTTTGGGTTTTGATATATCAAAGGGATAAAAATCAAAGATATCTACAAAGATATAATTACTTTTTCCTTTTAGGGAAACGGTTGTATCATTTATAACAACCATCATATCCCGATGTAGTGGATTCTCCGGTTTGGTTGTCTCTACTGACGGTGTCTCTATTTGCAACGGTTCTGTTTGCGCCTCTTCTACTGCTTGTCCTTTTTCTTCTTCCGGAAGGTTTTCCCCCGTTACTGCCTGGGATACGGTAGGTGTGGCAACTGTCGTTACTGTAGCCGGATTTACAGGTTCTGTAGATACTGACACCGAATATTCAGTTGTCGATACAGTCTCTGTCCCGTTTCCCCAAGTTCCTGTAGACGATGCAAAAGTCTCCCCTGCAGAAGTGGCAGGTGTCACACCACTATTTTCCGATACTGCTTCACTAAATACGGGCGCGACCTCTGTTACCTCACGTTCTAAAGACACCTCTTCTTCCGGCTCTTCATCCGCTCCACCTATGTATTGGTTCCAGTCTGTCTCTTTTTTCTTCTCCCATACCACACTAAAGTTTTCATAAATCTTGGTAGTATTATGGGCTTCTTTATTGTTTACATAAAACTGTAATGCATGCTGGTCTGACAAATCCAAAAATTCCAAAAGCTGAGGCAGTGTGTAGTAATCCAACAGTTCAATTACATCCTGATCTTGAATCTGATAAGATTCTGACTGTAATTGTCCATTGACAGAAGCAAACTTCGGTAAGGAAACCCTCTTGTCATTGATTTCTACCGTAATGCTGGACTTGTACTCCGGTAAGCTTCCCAGTTCCATCTTTGCCGGATCTCCCGCTGTAGACTCGATAACCTGAATAATGTCATCTTTCCGGATAGGAGTATGCATATTGGCAGGCTTTCCGTTTACGAAAATCTGTGCTCCATCTCCCGGTTCTCCTCTCACAATGCGTTTCTTTCCATTCACGGTAAAGGTCAATTCCTTGCCTCTTCTTGGAAAGAATCCATCATTAGGAAAATTTGCCTGCATAGCAGCACTGGTAACGGTTAAGTTATTGCTAGCATATAATTTTATTTTCATTTCATTGAAGGAAACCATAATAAAATTATTGCTTTGTTCGTAAAAATTTAGGCAGATACCTATAGGTGTTACTAATAAGGAATCCTTCTGGATGCTGTAATCCATAAAGTCAATGTTACGCATAACATCCTCTCCTCGGATTGCCACACGCTCTGCCTGAATACCCATTTTGTCGGATAGCATTTTGGTATAGCCGTTAACTTTACCGCCACCACCTACAACAAATACTGCACTAACCGGCTTTCCACCATTTAAGCGTTTGATTTTTTCAGACACTCTGGTAGTCATTTCATCAATCACCGGCTCTAACAGACGATTAATTTCTTCTGTCTGAATGTTCTGCTTCAAGCCCATAATGTCCTCATAGGTTACAATATCTGATTTTGTGCTGTCTTTCTTAATGGCCTCTGCTGTATTAAAATCAGTCAAACAATGACCGGCAATTTTTTCCGTTAAACTATCTCCTGCGATGGGAATCATGCCATAGGCAATAATGCTGCCATCCTTTGTAATGGAAATATCACTGGTACCTGCGCCCACATCTACCAACGCAATGTTTAATAGACGGAATCGCTCCGGAATGGCAACTTCCATAGCAGCAATAGGCTCCAGGGTCATATTCACTACCTCTAAACCAGCCAACTCTACTGCTTTATACAAACCATCTACTACCTCGTCCGGTAAGAAGGTAGCAATCAAATCCACCGCAATTTTTCTGGCCTTATGACTTTCCAAACTGACAATCTGGAAATCATTTAAGAAATAGCGGATGACAGAACTGCCTACACAGTAGAATTTCTGTTCTCTAACCTGCTCCTCTAAAAACATTTCATAGGCTTTTTCCACTGCCATGGAATTTAAGGTATAGATATCTTCTTTGGTAACAGTGCGCTCTTCGTCAAATACATTTTCTACATGCGTAGTAACAGTCTCTAACACACGACCAGCCGCAGCAATACAAACTTCTTTCAGTTTTCGATTCAGTTCTGCTTCCAGCTCATCGGTTACCTGACGAATGGTTTGACCTACTTTCACGATATCATGAATTTGTCCATCTAACATGGCTCTGGTTTCATGCTCTCTTACCTTTTGGGCCACTACTACAAACCGATCATCTTTTTTATATCCTACGGTTCCTACAATACTTCTGGTCCCGATATCCAAACCAAATACAAGTTGTCCGGAATACTGTGCCATTGTTTCCATTGTCAATCTCTCCTTTTCCCCAACGCATTTATCGTTCCAGCACTCTGTCAAGCTGTGCTATAATCTGCTCTTTTGTCTTTTCAAACTCATGGCTGTTATCAATGGTCACCCGGCAATGGGTCCGAAACTCTTCCTCCGTTAGCTGACCATTCATAATCTGCTGAATCTTTTGTAAAGAATACTGTCTGTTTTCCTGTAACCTTTGCATACGCACTTGATCTAACGCAAAGATATACCAAAGTTCGTCTACCAATGTTTCGTAACCGCACTCTATTAAAAGCGCTGCCTCGATAAATAATAGCTCTAGCGTATTTTCTTCCCGCTCTTTGGCTATGGCCTGATGAATATACCCGTTTACTGCGGGATGAATAATGGCGTTTATTTGCTCCAGAAGTGTCTTGTCTGCAAATATTTTTTCTGCCATTCTATTTTTATCTATGGTTCCATCCGAACCCAGAACATCTTCTCCTAAGACTGCTACCAATTTTTTATAACAATCGGTACCGGGCTGTTTCACTTCATTCCCAACCTGATCCGCTAAAATCACCCTACATTGGCAATGCTTTTTGATTTCTTCCAAAACGGTGGTTTTGCCACAGCCCACTCCACCGGTAATTCCTATGACCTTCAACTATTTTGCCTCGTACCAATCTTTTCCTGTATGCACATCAATTTCCAAAGCAACAGAAAGCTTGGCCACTCCTTTCATTTCCTCTTCCAAAATGGTCTTTACCTGCTCCACTTCTTCCAAAGGTGCCTCTATCAACAATTCGTCATGTACCTGCAATAGAATTTTTGCCTGCAGTCCTTGCTCCTTCATTTTTTCAAATACATGAATCATGGCAAGCTTCATAATATCCGCTGCAGTGCCCTGTAAAGGCGCATTCATAGCCACTCGTTCCCCAAAGGAACGTTGCATAAAGTTGCCGGATGATAATTCCGGAATAGGACGACGTCTGCCATACAAGGTCGACACAAAGCCATCTGCTTTTGCACTACTCACCAGTCCGTCTAAAAAGGCCTTTACCTGCGGATAGGTTGCAAAATACTGTTCAATATAGGCTGCCGCTTCCTTTCTGGTAATACTCAAATCCTGGCTTAGTCCAAAGGAACTAATGCCATAGACAATGCCAAAGTTTACTGCCTTAGCATTTCGTCTCTGTAAATCCGTTACTTCGTCAAAAGGAATATGGAATACCTTGGAAGCCGTCATACGATGAATATCTGCTTCCGACGCATAGGCCTCTATTAATTCTGTATCCTTAGACATATGAGCCAGCAAACGAAGTTCAATCTGAGAGTAGTCCGCGTCCACAAAGACACAACCCTCTTTGGGAACAAATACTTTACGGATTAATCTCCCCTGTTCCATACGAATGGGAATATTCTGTAAATTAGGCTCTGTGGAACTGATTCTACCTGTAGCAGTAATGGTCTGATTAAAGGTGGTATGAATTCTGCCATCTTCCGCAATGCAATCAAATAACCCATCTGCATAAGTAGATTTTAATTTGGTCAGGCCTCGATACTGCAAAATATCCGTTACGATTGGATACTCTTCTGCTAACTTTTCCAACACCTCTGCGGCTGTAGAATAGCCTGTTTTGGTCTTCTTGCCTCCGGGAATCCCCATCTTCTCAAACAACACTTCCCCCAGCTGTTTGGGCGAGTTGATATTAAAAGTGGTACCGGCCTGGTCATAAATGGACTGTTCCAGGGCAGATATCTGATCTACCAAATTTTCTCCATAGGCCTTTAAGGCTTCTGCCTGCACCAAAATACCTTCACGCTCCATAGCATACAGTACATAGGTTAAAGGCATTTCTATTTCCAAAAATAATTTCTCCATCTCCATCTGCTGCAGTTTCTCTGTTAAAACCGGCTCTGCCATATAAGGAATGTAAGATAAAAATCCTGCGTACTCCAAAAACTGTTCCGGCTTTTCTTCTAAAGCCTGCTCTAAGGATAGTTTGCCAAAGTATTCGCTTCTGCCGGCAACAACCATATCCAGATGTTCTCCTGCAATGGAGACCTCGTCATAATCATTTTTCAAAGGATTGCAAAGATAGGCCTGTAAAAGAACATCTTTAATCTGTTTTGCTTCCTTTGCCTGAAAGAAACTATACTGTTCTTTGACTCCAATGGTCAAAATCTCTTTTTCCCCATAAATACTGGAGATTTTATCTATTATATACTGTTCCGATAGGAAATCTTCCGGCACTAAAACATAGGTTTCTTCCGGTCCTATGGTTAGGGAAAGGGCTATACACTTTCTACCTTTTTCTTCTCGAATAAACCGAATTCCTACTCGGTTTGTATGACTTAATTTTTCAAAGATTTTCTCTCCCTCTGTCCACTCTCTCACATATTGGAAGTTTCTTTTTTCCGTCTGAGACTGGGCAACGGAAGCATCAAATCTTTTCAAAAGATTTTTCAATTCTAATTTTTTGAAATATCCATAGGCTTCTTTTGTAAAAGGATCTCTATACACCGCATCCTCTAAAGTAAATGGAATATCCCCATTAATTTCAATAGTCGCCAGGGTTTTACTAAGATCCGCCAAGTGCCTATTATTCTGTAGTGTCTCTTTCACACTCTTTTTCGTAATCTGCTCCAGATTCTCGTAAATACTTTCAATAGAACCGTATTTCACCATAAGATCTGTCGCTGTTTTGGGTCCAATCTTTGGCACCCCCGGAATATTATCAGAAGTATCTCCCATAAGAGCTTTTAATTCAATAAACTGTAAAGGTGTTACCTGGTATGCTTCCAAAACATCTTTTGCATAATAGTCTTCTACTTCGGTCTTACCACCTTTGGTTTTAGGAATACGAATTTTGATATGCTCGTCCGCAATCTGTAATAAATCTCTGTCTCCCGATACTAAGGCAACCTCTAACCCAGCACCTTGTGCTCTTTTGGCAAAAGTACCCAGAATATCATCTGCTTCTAACCCAGGTTTTTCCATAATCAGAATGCCCATGGCTTTCAGCACTTCTTTCATGACAGGCACCTGTTCCTTCAATTCTTCCGGCATGCCTTTTCTGGTACCCTTATATTCACTGTACATTTGATGACGAAATGTGGGCGCACTAACATCAAAAGCAACCGCCAAATACTCTGGATTTTCTTCCTCTACAATCTTAAACATAATATTGAGAAAGCCATAAATAGCATTGGTATGAAGTCCTTCTCCGTTAGTCAAATCAGGAATTCCATAAAAAGCTCTGTTTAAAATACTATGCCCATCAATTAAAACCAGTTTTTTTCTATCGCTCATACTAATAAAATACCACCATAAACAGAATAATAATCACCGTTAACAATGCTACAAATTCCAAAAAATACGTAAGAAAAGTGAAAACTCGTGCCCTTTTTATTTTCCTACGGGATTGTAGGAGAAATGTTTCCAAGCCATTTTGCAGGTCAAAATTGCCTCCGTTTTCCAAAATGGAGATTCCTTCCCGCACCAAATACTGAATACTAAACTCTTCCTTGCATTCCGGGCAGTTTTCTATATGGTCCAAAACTATTTGCAAGGAATGAATATCCAATTCCTTATTCAATAGTTTGGGAAACAACTTTTCTATTTCTTTACAGGAATACTGTTTTTTCATATGCACATAACCTTTTTTCTCTTGGTACAATTATTGGAAAAACAAATCTAGAATTCCTATTATAATTCTAAGCATACTCCATACTATCATACAACAAAAATGAGCTGTTGTAAAACACAACAGCTCATTCGAAATCATTTCATTTCATTTTTTCTAACAAAATTATTTGATTTTTGCAGCAGCAGCTTCGTCTAATACTACAGTAACATCAGGATGGAACTGTAAAATAGAAGCAGGAACCTGAGGTGTAACCGGTCCGCAGAAGGAAGCTTTTACGATATCCGCTTTATCTGCGCCACTTACAACAACTAAGATTTTCTTTGCTTTCATGATAGTACCGATACCCATGGTATAAGCCTGTTTCGGCACATCATCTGCACTTGCAAAGAAACGCTTGTTAGCTTCGATTGTCATTTCTGTTAAGTCAACACACTGTGTTTCCTGAACAAATTCATCACAAGGCTCATTGAAACCGATGTGTCCGTCATGACCTAAACCTAATAACTGGATATCCTGTCCACCAACACTGGCAATGGTCTTTTCATATTCACTACAAGCTTTTGCACTGTCAGGTTCTGTACCATCCGGAAGATGAGTATTTGCAGGATCAATGTTAACATGATCAAATAAATTGTCATGCATAAAGTAGTAATAGCTCTGATCGTTCTCTTTTGGTAATCCTCTGTATTCATCTAAGTTTACAGTTTTTACTGCAGAGAAATCTAAATCTCCGTCTTCATATCCTTTAATCAGGTTCTTGTATAAACCAATTGGTGTAGAACCGGTTGCAAGACCTAAAACACAATCCGGTTTATTAATAATCTGTGCTGCCATAATGTTAGCAGCTTTTCTACTCATATCATCATAATCTTTTGCTACGATAATTCTCATTTTCACTAATCTCCTGTTAGAATTTATAAGCTCCAGCATTTTTTCCAAAACACTGGAGCTATTTGTTTAATTTTTCAAAAATTATATCTGTAAATTACAGATTTGCTTTCATGAAATCTTCTAAGCCTTTTGCAGCAACTGCTTCATCAGCGCCATCGATAGAAAATTCTACAGAATCACCTTTTTTAACGCCTAATCCCATAACTGCCATAATTCTTTTTGCATCAGCAGATTTGCCTTTGCTTGTAAGAGTTACTGCACTCTGGTATTCAGAAGCTTTCTTTACCAACATACCTGCTGGTCTGCCGTGAATTCCAACTTCGTCAGTGATTGTGTAAGAAAATTTTTTCATGTTTCCTCCATTCTGTTGTCTTTTGACAACCCCTTTTATTTAATATTTTTTACCCATCTGGAACGAAATCCCCTATTCCAAATAGTATGGATACAATTTGGAAAACTATTAGATTTCTCTAATACGTTTACGAACCTTCAATACTGCAGAAGGGCTTACAGATAATTCATCAATACCCATATCGATGAACTCCTTGGTTAATGTAGTATCACTACCTAACTCACCACAGATACCTACCCAGATACCATTCTTGTGACCGTTTTCAATGGTCTTCTGAATACTGCGAAGTACTGCAGGATGATGAGAATCATAGAATCTTTCCAGATTCTGATTCTGCCTGTCAATTGCCAAGGTGTACTGTGTCAAATCGTTGGTACCAATACTGAAGAAGTCTACTTCTTTTGCAAGCTCATCACTCATCATCACTGCTGCAGGAGTTTCAATCATAATACCAAGTTCTACATCTTCAGAAAATGGAATATTTTCTGCTCGCAGTTCTGCTTTTACTTCTTCTACGATTTTCTTAATGTCCAATACTTCCTGTACGGAAATAATCATTGGGAACATAATAGAAATGTTACCAAATGCGGATGCTCTGTATAATGCACGAAGCTGTGTCTTAAACACTGCCGGTCTTTCCAAGCAGATACGAATCGCTCTAAAGCCCATAGCAGGATTTTCTTCCTGTGCTAATTTGAAGTAATCAGCCTGTTTATCTGCGCCGATATCCAAAGTACGAATGATAACCTTTTTACCTTTCATACCTTCTGCAACTACACGATATGCAGTAAACTGCTCTTCTTCTGTAGGATAATCCTTACTACCAAGATAGATAAATTCACTACGGAATAAGCCGATACCACCTGCATCATTGTCCAATACCTTCTGTAAATCAGAAGAGTTACCAATATTGGCATAGACATTGATTTTTCTACCGTCTGTGGTTTCGTTTTCTTTGCCTTTTAATTCCTGTAATAATTCCAATTCATGACGCCATTTTTTCAAAGCATCCTGCATAGTAGCTAAGGTAGCTTCATCAGGATCTACAATCAGCTGATTGTGGAAGCTATCTACAATAGCCATATGACCATCTAAATCGTCTTCTAAAGAAAGCTGGGTCTGAATCAAGGATGGTAAATTCATACTTCTTGCTAAAATAGCGGTATGAGAATTGCTGGAACCATGCTGGGTAACAAATGCAAGAATCTTGGACTTGTCCATCTGTACGGTTTCACTAGGTGTTAAATCGTCTGCTAATACAATAACAGGATCTTCTGAATCAATACCACCTTCCACAATACCGGCAAGTACACGAATGACTCTCTTAGACACATCCTGTACATCGGTTGCTCTGGCTCTCATATAATCGCTGTCCATAGAAGCAAATACTGCTGCGAATTTATCTGCAGTAGCCTGAACAGCATACTCTGCATTAATCTTATCTTCTTGAATCATCTTTTCAATATCTTCCAGATAATCCAAGTCTTCCAGCATCAACTTATGGACTTCAAAAATCATGGCATGTTCTTCCCCTACATTAGCCAATGCTTTGTCATATAAATTATCCAATTGCTTTTTCGCTTTTTCACAAGCTGCCTGGAAACGCTTTACTTCTTCCTC
>JAKSSF010000042.1 GCA_024403235.1 Lachnospiraceae bacterium
TTTTTTACTGAGTAACGTCTTCGGACCGGAAAAGGGTGCTCGTTTCTTTTTTTATACGCATCGATTTTAAATATACCTTCTGTTCCTCTGTAATACGATAACTCTCTACTGCCTTCTGGATTGTCTTATTATGGACCCACTTTGGTAAGACATTCTTTTCAATATAGGGAATAGTACTTCCCCACTGTTTGGCAAGGGCTGTAGCCAAAAACCAAGCAATCATCATGTTCACATAGTACTCTTCACTAACAATCTTTGCAGGAAGTTCTAAATACTCCGATTGGAAATCTTCATCTAAGAAGTGTGTCATCAGCATTTCCAAGCCAAATCGGCATGTATAGGTATGTTCAGAAACAGACCATTCATAGATTTTCTCTAATAGTTCTTTCTTATGCTTCTTAAAGATAACCGGCGCCATAATATCACACACTGCCCAATTATCTACATAAGGCAAAAAGGTATCGATTTCTTCTATACATTTGTCGTAATCCTTAAATTGTGACAATAACACTCCATGGAGCATATCTTCGTCATAATATTTGTGTGGCAATTCCTTCAAAAAATACCCATAATCATTTTCTTTATAGATAGCCTTCGCTAGCTTTCGTACCTCCGGAACACGACAACCAATAAATCGGTCTCGTTCGATTCCCGGTGTTAACTTTGCTTGAAAATCTGCATATTTTTTATCTTCTAACTGAAATAGTCTTTCTTGTATGCTCATAATCTCTTTTGTTTCCCCACTCATCACTTAAATTCTACCACAACAGAATAGCTGGCATCCATCGCTTTTACAATTGGCTCATAGATTTCTTTTACCATTTTCAGTGCCATATCATCTGCCTTTTGTCCATTTTCAGCTGTATTGAATTTTTCTTCCAAACGACTTCTGAGTTCTTTTTCAATAGTAGTATAATCTGCTACAGATAACTTAATATTTCCTCGGGCTAATAATCCTTCCTGCACTTCATCGATTATCACATCGTTAGGATGAATATCCACAGTTTCCAAATAGGCATGGTCTATCCGAATGGTTACTGTCTTTGCCGTTTCATCCTGTACAATACAATCTCTGGTCATCTTATCCAAATCTACTACAAAATATCCTGTACCAGTATAGCTCACATTCTGGGTCTTTTTCAAAAAATCAAAATCCAGCTGCTTAATCAATCGATCTGTCAATTTTGTAGAGACAGTACCTTTTTGCTCTCCCACAATCAGCTTTCTGGTTTCCTTTGGATTGGATAAAAGCACATCAGAAAAATGTATCTCTACTTTGCTGCCTTTTAAATACACCCTATCCAAATCCACCTGCTCGATTCCGTCTCCCATCGTATCCCGAAAGAATGGATTCTTTTGATTATTTCTCCAAACTAATATACCTAAGGTTAACACCAGTAGGATTCCTATCCATATCCGAATCGTTTTTTTATTCATAACTAACCTCCCCTTTTCGTTTTTTCTATACCCACTTTTATGTTTGAGACTTAAGTTATCTACTCTTTTTCTTCCGGGTTTCCATCCGTTTTCTTCTTATTCGGCAACTTAAAATCCGGTATCTGTATACTAAATAGTTCTTTCAGTAACCACCTAAAAAACATAAATACAACCACCGGCAATGCTACCGTTTCCACAAGTAAAATCGCAATAGAGTTCATACTTTTCTTAATCACATTTTTAAAATAAGACACCAAATCACTCATGCCACTGGCTGCATTCTGAAAGGCCTCTGATAAGCGGTCAAAAATACTGGTATTTTCTCCTGCGTTGTCCATTTCTCCGGTAATTTTCGTAGCTCCACTATCTGCTTCTTCTATGGTCTCCTCTATGTAAGCCAGATAATCCTCCCCTACCAAATCTACCAGTTTCGTGCTACATGGAATGACAAATATAATAGAAAGACAAATAATCAATAATTTATATGCAAAGGTCTTAAAAAAATGCCAGCCAAACTGGGAAAGAATATAACAGATACAGACAATAGGAATGCCAAAGATAAATACCAATTTGATTCCCTCAATGACAATCAGTTTTTCTACAAAAAGAGCCATTAAAATCAATACAAAATAGCGATTCATATCGGATAAGGTATTGGCTAAAGGACTGGCGAAATCATTGGGTAAAGCAGATAACGCTAAGGAAGAACCCATGGTTGCCCCGGAAAACTCCATGACCGTATTCCGGCTCTCGTCCAACCGTTTTAAGGTATTTTGAATATATCCGGTTTTACCTATTTGCGTAGCCAGTACACATATGGAGAACACCGAAATAAATACTGCAGCTGCAACTTTTAGCCATAGTTTTTCCTCTTTCAACAGAGCCAATTTCTCTTTCAAAGTTTGTCCCTCCTCTTTAATACAAAAATAGACCTTGTATACTAAATCTACTTTAGCATACAAGGTCTATAAATGGTACGATTTTCCTTTTTCTTTAAGTAATCTTAAAGAAATCTTCTAAAAATCAGTGATTAAACAGGATAAGCGCCGTTTTTGCTGTCAGCCTGAGTCATATCTACTTTCTCCTGCTGAGCCTGACGATATTTGAAGAAGTCAACAGCAACTTGTGGGAACAAAGCGTAGCTTAATACGTCTTCATCTTGCTGTTTCCATTCTGCCATTTCAGCTTCTAACTTATCTAATTCGTTTTCTACATAAGCACCGGATCTCTCTGTACGAATTTCTTCGCCAGGAATAACCTTATCGATAACTTCCTGATTCATAGGTTTAACGGTCTTACCATATTTACCACGAAGCATATCTTTTGTCTGGTCAGTAGCCATTTTGTATCTTTCGCCCATAAGTACGTTAAATACAGCCTGTGTACCAACGATCTGAGAAGAAGGTGTTACTAACGGAGGCTCACCTAAGTCTTTACGAACTTCAGGGATTTCTCTTAATACATCATAGTACTTATCTTCTGCGTTCTGTTCCTTCAACTGGCTAACCATGTTAGATAACATACCGCCTGGTACCTGGTAAAGAAGTGTCTTAATATCAACGCCCATTACCTTAGGATTTAACAAGCCTGAAGCAAGTGCTTCATCTCTGTAAGGTCTGAAGTAATCAGCGATTTCTGCCAATAAGTTCTGATCAAATCCTGTGTCGTATTCTGTACCCTTGAAGGTTTCAACCATAACTTCTGTAGCAGGCTGAGATGTACCAAGCGCGAATGGAGACATAGCACAGTCGATAACATCAACACCGGCTTCTACTGCTTTCAAGTATGTCATAGAAGCAACACCTGATGTATAGTGTGTATGCAACTGGATAGGAAGTTTTGTATTTTCTTTCATAGCTTTGATAAGTTCAGAAGCTTTGTAAGGAACTAACAAACCAGCCATATCTTTGATACAGATAGAATCTGCACCCATTTCTTCAATTTTCTTAGCCATATCTACCCAGTATTCCATTGTATAAGCATCGCCTAAGGTGTAGCTAAGTGCAACCTGTGCATGACCTTTACCTTCCTGTGCTTTTACACGGTTGGTAGCATCAACTGCTTCCTGTAAGTTACGGATATCGTTTAAGCAGTCGAAAATACGAATAATATCAATTCCATTTGCAACAGATTTCTGTACGAAGTAATCTACTACATCATCTGCATAAGGACGATATCCTAAGATATTCTGTCCACGGAATAACATCTGTGTTTTTGTATTCTTTAATCCATCTCTGATTTTTCTCAAGCGTTCCCATGGATCTTCCTTCAAGAAACGAAGAGATGCATCGAATGTAGCACCACCCCAGCATTCAATTGAATGATAACCAACTTTATCCATCTTATCCAAGATAGGAAGCATTAATTCGGTAGGCATTCTGGTTGCAATCAGAGACTGATGCGCATCACGCAATATTGTTTCTGTAATACCAATAGGTTTTTTTACCATTTCTGACATTTCCTAATATCCTCCATTTTATTTTTTACATAACACCAAAGATTGCCATAAAGGTACCGGCTGCTACTGCAGTACCGATAACACCGGCTACGTTAGGTCCCATAGCATGCATCAAAAGGAAGTTTGTAGGATCTGCCTCCGCACCAACCTTCTGGGATACTCTGGCTGCCATAGGAACGGCAGATACACCAGCGGAACCAATCAATGGATTTACTTTACCATGTGTAGCGATACACATTATCTTACCAAATAATACACCGGCTGCAGTACCAAATATAAATGCAACCAAACCTAATACAACGATTTTAATGGTAGCTAAGTTCAAGAATGCTTCTGCACTTGTGGTAGCACCAACAGATGTACCAAGCAAGATAACTACGATGTACATAAGGGCGTTGCTGGCAGTTTCTGTTAACTGTCTTACCACACCTGACTCTTTGAATAAGTTACCAAGCATTAACATACCTACCAAAGGTGCTGTTGTAGGAAGAATCAAACATACAATGATGGTTACCACGATAGGGAATAAGATTCTTTCCAATTTGGATACAGGACGTAACTGTTCCATTTTAATTTTACGTTCTTTTTCTGTTGTTAACAGTTTCATAATGGGTGGCTGGATAATCGGAACCAGTGACATATAAGAATATGCCGCCACCGCAATGGGTCCCATAATAGAAGTTTGTCCTAATTTACCTGCCAGGAAAATGGAAGTAGGACCATCTGCACCACCGATAATAGATACGGCAGCTGCAGCCTTATCATTGAATCCAAGAGCAATTGCTCCAAAGTAAGCTGCGAAAATACCGAACTGTGCGGCTGCACCTAACAAAAAGCTTTTTGGATTGGCAATCAAAGGACCGAAGTCTGTCATAGCACCTACACCCATGAAAATCAGGGAAGGTAAGATTGCCCATTCATCCAAAATATAGAAATAATACAACAAACCGCCAACGCCGTTTGCTGACTTGTCCGCATGCAACATAATATCAGGATAGATATTAACCAATAACATACCGAACGCAATTGGCACCAAAAGAAGTGGTTCATACTCTTTTTTGATGGCCAAATAAAGGAAAACACAGGCAACTGCGATCATGATATAATTGCCAACTGTTAAGTTAAAGAAGGCAGTCTGATGCACAAGATTGTCTAATGTTGATGAAACGTATGCCATTTCTATTGACCTCCTATAGATTTTTGTGTTTTACCACAAATTATGACTAGTTCAATGTTGCAAGTAATGCACCAGCTTCAATAGGATCACCTACTGCTACATCAATACTAGCTACAGTACCATCTTCAGGAGCTACAACAGGGATTTCCATCTTCATTGCTTCTACGATAACAACTGCATCCCCTCTCTTTACTGCCTGACCTACAGATGCTTCAATCTTAAATACTTTACCAGCTGCACCAGCTTCTACACGAATAGAACCAGCACCACCTGCAGGAGCTGCTGCTTTAGGAGCCGCCTTTGGTGCTGCCTTGGGAGCTGCTTTAGGAGCTGCAACAGGAGCTGCGCCTGTAGAAGCACCTTCTTCTACTACTACATCATATACGTTTCCATTTACGGTAATGGTATAATTTTTCATTCTTTTATCCTCCTATGGATTTAATCTTTTTATTGTTCTTTTCTTTTTGTATGATTATCTTCTTCTACGAATGCTTCTTACCACATATCCATCTGTGGAACCAGAACCTTCGTAGGCTGCAATTGCTGCTGCAATAGCCGCAACAAGTTCTGTATCATCGTTTTCTTCTTCATTTTCGATGATCTGTGCAATTGCTTTATCCGGACCTGTTGTAGGTGCGGCTTGTTTAGCAGTTTCTTCTTTCTTAGAGAACATTGCCTGAATCTTAGGAATGTAACTGAAGGAAGAAATTACAAAAATAATCAGAATCAATACCGCAAATACAGTTCCCATACCCATTAAGGTATTTAAGCCGGCTTTTTTCATAATTTCGCCAAAACTATATTCAACATTTGTTGTAATGCTGGTAAGCATCAAATCTTGATCCATAAGAATTTCTACTTTTGCATCTCTTATGGAACCAGCAACTGTAACAATAATTGTAATGCCATCATGTCCCATGGTTACTTCATGGTCTTTGATGTCGGTCAAATCACCCATTTCAGGCTGAGCGCTTTCATAACTAGCCAAGGCTGCAGAAATCACTTCATCCTCCGCATATTGTGCGGTTGCACCATCTGCTACAATCTGATCTACGGTGGAAACAATGGTATCAGCATACTGAATTACCTGTTCCTCCGTTACACCATAATCTACAGAAGCCGCAGTCTGTCCGCAGGCTGTTAAGCCAAGCATACAGGTGATCATACCAAATACTAAGAAAAGTTTTTTCATAGTAAGTATCATCCTTTCTTAAATCTACTATACGGTTCCGTGTTTCTTAGCTGGGCGTTCTTCGCTCTTTGTCAATAACATTTCCATAGCACCGATTACATATTTTCTGGTATCGCATGCTTCAATAATAGTATCTACATAGCCTCTCTTTGCTGCAGAAACTACATTGTTCTGTAATGCTGCGTATTCTTTCGCGCAAGCATCAATCTTTTCAGCGCCCTGACCTTCGCAAATAATCTTAGCTGCAAGTTTTGCATCCATAGTTCCGATTTCAGCGTTTGGCCAAGCAAAAGTCATATCTGCACCGATTGCTTTAGAGTTCATTGCTACATAAGCACTTCCTAAAGCTTTACCAATTACCACATTTACCTTCGGAACAGTTGCATTTGCGAAAGCAGCAGTTAACTTAGCTGCTTCTCTTGCAATGTTCTTTTCAGCACAAGTAGTAGCTTCAAAACCGTTTACATTGGTAAGTGTTAAAACAGGAATTTCGAAAGCATCACAGAAGTTTACGAAATCAGCAGCTTTGCGGCAGCCTTTTACAGACAATACTGCATCAAATTTCTCTGCTACTTCACCTTCTTCTGAAACGACTTCTGTACGGTTTGCTACTGCACCAACAGTAACACCGTTCAAACGAAGGAAACCTGTAACCATATTTTTTGCATAGTTTGCTTTGGTTTCGAAGAACATATTGTCGTCTGCAAGCTGAGAAAGTGCAATAGAAGTATCTCCTACGCAATTTTCCATTTCAGGACATGCTCTGTTCAAATCATCTGTACATTCAGAAATGTTTTCGTCTGCATTGTTAGCAGGTAACATACATACTAACTGACGAATCTGTGCAAGCACTTCTGCTTCCTCTGCAACTACATCAACCAATCCTGTGTTTTCACTCTGGAATGCTGCTGCGCTGGTATCGCATTTTCCGATTTCATTACCATCCAATGCGTTAGGAGCATTTACAAATAATTTTGCTTTTTTGCCTTCCATGAAAGTGAAATCTGTTAATGCAGGCATTAAAGCAAGTCCACCACCGCATGTACCAAATACTGCAGTAATCTGTGGAATCACACCGCTTGCCATTGTCTGTTTGAGATATACTTCTCCAACAGCCTGTAATGCATCAGATGCTTCCTGTAATCTAAGACCTGCACTATCCAAAAGTCCGATAACCGGAGCCCCTGTCTTCATAGCAAGGTCATAAAGGTTTGCAATTTTTTTCGCATGCATTTCACCCATACTTCCGCCTAAAACAGAAGCATCCTGGCTGTATACATACACAAGATTGCCATCAATTACTCCATAGCCGGTAATCACACCGTCAGAAGGAGTTTCTGTCTGTTTCAAATTAAAATCTGTTGCTCTAGCAGTTACTAAAGCGCCAATTTCAACGAAACTGTTCTCATCGAGCAAAGCTTGAATTCTTTGGCTCGCCTGGGTTGTAGTACTCATTCTTTAGCCCTCCATTTTATATTTATTAAAAGAATCAAAGTAATATAAGGAGATAAAAATCCCTTATCCCCACAGCTTATAAGTATAGCATAAAGTTGTCAAAATAAAAAGACTTTTTATATAGAAACCTGATTTCTGCCATGTTCTTTTCCAAAGTACAACTGATTATCTGCTTCTTTAATATTTTCTTCCACGGTTTTTGTGGCTTCTGCTGCACCAAAAGTCATGGTAATACTTCTGATATCCTCATCATACACATAGGCTTTATTTTCAATTTGTTTGCGAAGTTCTTCCAAATGCAATGCTGTCTGCTCTACTGTCATTCGTTCAAAAACAAACAAAAATTCTTCTCCACCCCAACGAGCCACATAGCCCTTTTGGTTCATAAAGCTTCTACATAGCTTCGATGTTTCTATTAGCACATAATCCCCGTAATCGTGACCGTAGGTATCGTTACATTTTTTGAAGAAATCGATATCTCCAATGGCTACTGTATATGGATTCTTTTCATATTCCATTTTTTCATGAGTTTCTCTCAATTTCTGTTCGCCTGTTCTACGATTGTAAAGCTTTGTTAGTCCATCTTTTTCAATCAGATCACGCAGTTCCTTTTGTACATGTAGGGAGGACTGTCCTACTTCACCAAGCTCATCCTGGCGGGCAGCTACTTTCTCATCCAATTCTGTCTTTAGGTTTCCGGAAGCTACATTTTTAAGGAACCTGTTAATTTTTTCAATCACAGAAATAATCTGGGAAGAATAATGGGCACAGAAATAACTTGCCAACAAGACCATTAAGATGGATACCACTACTGTAGGAATCACAGCTTCCCCAATTTGTCTTTGTACTACACTGGTAGGTTTTCCGGCCATAGCCATTCCAATACAATTATTTTTGTCATCAAACAAAGGGATAAAATACGCAAAAAAGACCTCATCCCCTATGCCAACCTTCTGATAAAAAGCTTCCTTTTTTTGTTTAAATACATCTTCCACCACTTTTGTGTGGGCAGGACTACCTATGATTCGATTTCCTTCCTGATTACGTATGGTACTATGGGCACACAAATCAAAGAAATACAGGCTAATGTCTATCTGTGTCTGTTCTTTAATCGTATCTACAAAAGAAAAATCATCAGAGAGACTTTTTTCTCCTTTGATAAACTGATAGGGTTCTGTATCACCTGCCAAGCCATACTCTCCCGGATACATCTGATCCATAGCCGTTAAAACAATATTCAACTCACTACGAAGCCCCTCTTTTACTTCCTTGTACATGGTATTTTGGAAATAACTGTAGTTGGTAATTGTGAGAATTGCTCCAAGTACAATAATGGGAAACAAAGTCATATTTAAAAACTGCGTTCTTAAGCTGTTATTTTTCTTCATAGGTGCGCTTTCCTCTTTTTTACATATTATGTCTAGCAAAAATGCCTATTTGATTTAATGATAGCACAATTTCTCACATTACGACATATCTTTTGCAGACATAAGTCCAGATATCTTGCCATGTTTTTCTAGGAATTGTGTGATCTGCATACAGAGAATAATCCTTTACCCATACGGTCTCATCCTGTGAGTCATTCACGCGTAATAAAAGAGTTCCGATTTTCTCTCCTTCTTGTATAGGAGCCTCCAGTTCTCTTTTCAATCGAACCTGATAAGTTAAGGTATCTTCTTTTGTCAGTAATATTTCTAAATCCTCTATATCTATCTGTGGGTTTATCACTTGTTTGGCAAAAAAATCAGCTCCGGAATCTATTCCTTGCAGCACCGGTATCTGTGGCAAGTCTATATCAAGCACCGGTTTTACAGCCGTAAAATGATTGACGGCATATTGAAACAGTCTTTTAGAATCTTCCCATTTATAATTTTTATGATTAGGCCAGCCACACCCCAATAAAGCTACAATATAGGTTCTACCATCTTGCTCGATTGCTCCCACATAGCAATAACCGGCTTTTGCGGTATAGCCGGTTTTCCCGGATAAAGTTCCTGACAATAGTTGTAATAAGGCATTATGATTTTGACAGGAAAAGGTTCTACCTCCCTCTTTCCAATCACCTTCTTCCGTTTGCACTCTATTGTGAAAGGTGTAGTTCTGTTCCCTGGTAATCCGTAAAAATTCTTCTCTTTTAGGGGATTTCAATATGCAATATTGCATAATTTTTGCTAAATCCTTAGGTGTTGTTCCGTGAAACAGGATTTCCTTGTTTCCCACTTGATTCACCCTTTCTTTTTCCCCATCCAGTCCGTTAGGGGTTATAAAGAATGAGTTTCCTGCTCCAATTTCCTTCGCTTTATCATTCATCATTTCAGAAAAGGCTTCCACGCTGCCTGCAACATGTTCTGCAATCGCCACCGCACTGTCATTGTGGGATTCTAGCATTAAGGAGTAAAGTAAATCCTCTAAATTGTAGTATTCTCCTTTTTGCATATGTAATTTCACACTGGGCATACTAGCTGCATTACCGGACACTTCAACCTTTTTTTCAAAATTCCCTCTCTCTAGCGCCAAAATACAGGTTAAAATTTTCGTTGTACTAGCATTGGGCTTCTTTTCCTCTCCGTTTTTTGACCATAAAACACGCCCAGAGTTTCCATCCATTAAAACGGCGCCCTGGGCGTATATTTTTGACTCTTCCACCGAAAGAAGTTCGTCCTCTTTATGTGCTTCGTTTTCAAAGAAAGCTGTAGTGTCCAGCTCTCCGTTTAAGGTAATATAGGGGTCTTGGTTGTATTCTTGTGGCGATCTCTTTTGCCAAAATACGCCAAACCCTGTTACTGCTAAAAGTAACAGCAGAAAGAAATAGAGAATTTTTCGTTTCATAAAAACTCTTTTTTCTTTATTCTATGTAAACAACACCTTTCTTAGAAGAAGCATTCCCCTTTGAAAGAAACCCAGATTTACACGCCTAACTGGATTTTTGCTTCCTGTTCTGCCTGCTCTTTCATCTCTTCTAACTGCACCGGATTCCATTCCGGCAATTCTTCAATGGATTTTACCCCAAAGCTTCGCAAGAATTCTTCGGTAGTTCCAAACAATAAAGGACGGCCCGGTGCTTCTAATCGGCCCAGTTCCTTCACCAAATTAAATTCCATCAAGCGATTTACCGCATGATCACAATTTACCCCTCTTACCTTCTCAATATCTGCTCTGGTAACAGGTTGTTTATAAGCAATGATAGACAAGGTTTCCAATAATGTGTCGGTTAAAACATATTTGGTCTGGCTCTTTGCAATTTTAATCAGATACTCGTACAAATCGGTTTTGGTGCACATCTGGAAGGAATCGTCCAATTCTACAATATCCACCCCACGATTACCGGCTGCCATTTCTTCTTTCATTTCATATAAAAGCGCTTTTGTTTCTTTTTTATCCGCCTCAATTACATCCGCTAATTTCGATAATTCAACGGATTCTCCCATTGTAAACAAAATGGCTTCTAAAACCGCTTTCTGTTTTTCTTTTTCCACCTAGTGTCCCCTCGTCTTTCGGTAAAATCTTTTTACGCTAACTTTCTATTGTTTCCAATTTTTTAGTATGGATAATAATATCTCCAAAGATATCTTCTTGTTGCACTTCTATTTTACCCACCTTCATCAGCTCCAGTACAACCAAAAAAGCTACGATCATTTCCATTTTACTATGCTGTTTTTCAAGTAGTTTCCGGAAACTGAAGTTGGTGTGGGCTAAAATATACTGCTCAATATATCTTGATTTTTCTTCAATATTTACCTCATCCTTTTCAATCTTGCCAAACTGACTACGGATAGGATCTATCTTATCCACCTGTCTTTTGAGTGTAGCCTGAAAGATGGTATGTAATTTTCCTAAATTCACATCCTGTAAGAGCACCCCATAATCAATAGGTTCCTTATAGGCCGCCACCTCAGGGGGAATGGTAGGTACTTTATAATAAGCACGCTTTGCATCCATCTGTCTGTCTCGTAACTCAAAAGACATATACTTATACATCTTATATTCCAACAGTTTTTGTACCAGTTCTGCTCTTGGATCTTCCTCTTCGCCTTCTTCATTTACCTCTATCGGAAGAAGCATTTTACATTTAATATCCAACAGTGTTGCCGCCATGACAAGAAATTCACTCATCACATTCATATCGGTCTGATCCATCTGGTGAATATATTCCAGATACTGGTCTGTAATCTCTACAATCGGAATGTCATAGATATCTACTTTATTTTTATCGATTAAATGAAGCAAAAGATCCAAAGGACCTTCAAAGGCTTCTAACTTTACTTCTAACGCCATTGCTTTTTATCCTTTTTTCATCTACCTATTTTTACCACAAAAATCAAGGACAATCAACTCTCCCGGATTCAAGAAACGAATAGGCAATGTGTGCATTCCTAAACCCCTACTTAATATCATCATGGCGTTCTTTTCATAAAATACGCCTCCATCATATTTCGGAAACAATTTTAAAGAAGGAGAAATCACGCCACCTAACAACGGTAGGCGCACCACTCCACCGTGCACATGGCCGGACAGCACCAGGTCTGCTCCCCATTCACTGTAAGCAGAAAAATATTCCGGATTGTGGGCTAATAGAACTTGGAAATACTCCTTTTGTACTTTCCCAACTTCCTGGTCTATATAAGAAGCCCCCATGGTATGATGAGAAAAGCGTTTATAAAAGCTTCTGTCTATCTCCAAGCCGGTAACTCGAATGCCATATTCTTCTATACATTGAGATAGGTTTCGCATTGGTACTATCCCTATCTTTTCCAATTCTTTTCGATACCGTTCCCACATATCCCCATATACATCAGGGTACAGTGTGGTTCGGGTTTCATGATTGCCCATGCCATAATAAATGGGATATTTTTCTGCCAATGCAGTTAAAAAATCCACTGCTACCTGAAAACTTTTTCCCGGTTTTGCAGTAAACATATCCCCTGCAAGAAAAACACCATCAGGATGTAATTCCTCTATTTTTTGCAGTAATTTACCATTCTTTTCCCCAAAACTGTGGTTATGCAAATCTGATAAAAAGAGAAATCTTCCTGACTTTCGAAGTTTTTCGTCTTCTATTGTATGATATTGTATAACAAAACGATTTCCATCAATGGCACTTACCCCAAAAACAATGGCAAGTCCCACTATAGCAATCAATACCAGGATTAACAGAATCTTCATACTATGTCCAACCAAAGATAATACTGAAAAATCCCTGACAATCTGTCAGGGATTTCCATGCAATTAGTTATATTTACGCTTTCTTGCTGCTTCAGATTTTTTCTTACGTCTTACGCTTGGTTTCTCGTAATGTTCTCTCTTACGAATCTCCTGCTGAATACCAGCTTTTGCGCAACTTCTTTTGAAACGACGTAATGCACTATCCAATGTTTCGTTTTCTTTAACGATTACGTTTGACATACCCTAACCTCCCTTCAGTCCCTCTCTAGTAACATGACTGACTTGGGTTATTTTTGTGCTTTTTAGCACGAAATACATTATAGCAAATTTAGAAATTTCGTCAAGTATTTTTCTAAAATTTCTAAAAAACTACTGAATCTGACCTTCTACTACTTTCGCTACTTCTGCAATTGCAGCATCAATTCCGGCAGGATTCTTACCACCGGCCTGTGCCATATTAGGACGACCGCCGCCGCCACCGCCTACTAATCCGGCAATGCCTTTGATTAAGTTGCCTGCATGGGCACCTTTCTTCATAGCACCATCCGTAGCCATTGCAATCAGGTTTACCTTGCCATCTACAGCAGAAGCCAAGACTACAATACCTTCCTGCATCTTTTCTTTTAACTGGTCTCCCAATTCACGGAGTCCATTCATATCTACACCATCTACAGAAACTGCCAGTGTCTTCACACCTTTGATTTCCTGTACCTGATCCATAACATCGCCCAATGCATCTTTTGCAGCCTTGCTCTTCAAAGATTCATTTTCTGACTGTACAGCTTTCAGTTCTGCTAACATATGCTCCACTTTATCACACACGCCTGCAGGATTGGTTTTCAATAATTTTGCAGCAGCCTCTAAGGTTGCTTCCATATCTTTATAATACTGCAATACACCGTTTCCGGTTAAGGCTTCGATACGACGCACGCCTGCAGCCACACCGGCTTCAGATAAAATCTTAAAGGAAGCGATCACACCGGTATTTTCTACATGAGTTCCACCACAAAGTTCTGTAGAGAAATCTCCCATAGAAACCACACGAACGGTCTCCCCATATTTCTCACCGAAAAGCGCCATAGCACCGGTTTTCTTTGCTTCTTCTATAGTCATAACCTTTGTTACAACAGGTAAAGATGCTTCAATCTGTGCATTGACAATGCTTTCTACCTTATCCAACTCTTCTTTTGTCATAGCAGAGAAATGGCTAAAGTCAAAACGAAGTCTATGTCCATCTACAAAGGAACCGGACTGTTCTACATGAGTTCCCAATACTTCTCTTAATGCTTTCTGCAATAAGTGAGTTGCACTATGATTCTTACAGGTATCCTTACGATTATCAGCATCCACCTTCAAAGTAGCCACATCACCGGTCTTAATCATACCTTCTATAACCTGTCCAATATGTCCAACCTTACCGCCTAATAATTTTACGGTATCCTTTACTGCAAAGGTACCATCTGCAGTGGTAATCACACCAATATCTGCATTCTGACCACCCATGGTAGCATAGAAAGGTGTTTCTTCTACTATGATAGTACCTACCTGTCCATCAGATAATCCTTGTGTAATCTCTGTTTCTGTTGTTAATACAGTAATCTTAGATTCATGTACCAAACGATCATAGCCCACAAATGTGGTTGTGATAGAGGGGTCAATAGACTCATATACTGTCACATCTGCACCCATATAGTTGGTTACCTTACGCGCTTTTCTGGCTTTTTCCTTCTGTTCCTGCATGGCAGCCTTAAAGCCGTCTGCATCTAAGGTAAAGCCTTTCTCTTCCAAAATTTCTTCTGTCAGATCCAATGGGAATCCATAGGTATCATATAACTTAAATGCATCCGCACCGGTTAACACTTTACTACCGGATGCCTGCATTGCATCAGTCATATCTTTCAAGATTGCTAAGCCCTGGTCAATGGTCTTATCAAATTTACCTTCTTCTTCTGTCAAAACATTTAAGATAAAGGCTTTCTTTTCTTCCAATTCCGGATAACCATCTTTCGATTCTGCAATAACGGTCTGGCTTAAATTAGCAAGGAATTTCTCCTGAATACCAAGTAATCTGCCATGACGAGCTGCACGACGAATCAAACGGCGAAGTACATAGCCTCTTCCTTCATTGGAAGGCATAACACCATCAGAAATGAGGAATGTGGCAGAACGAATATGGTCTGTAATCAAACGAATAGATACATCTGCAGTATCATCCGTCTGATAAGTCTTACCGGCAATTTCACAGATACGGTCTCTGATGGCTTTCATAGTATCAATATCAAATACAGAATCTACATCCTGTACTACCACTGCCAAACGCTCTAAGCCCATACCGGTATCAATGTTTTTATTTTCCAGTTCTGTATAGCCACCTTTACCGTCGCCATCAAACTGAGTAAATACATTATTCCATACTTCCATGAAACGGTCGCAATCGCATCCAACCTTACAATCCGGTTTACCACAACCATATTTCATACCACGGTCATAATAAATCTCAGAACAAGGACCACAAGGACCTGCACCATGCTCCCAGAAGTTATCACATTCTCCTGTTTCAGGATCTCTGTAAAAGCGAGTAATCTTTTCAGCCGGAACACCGATTTCCTTATTCCAGATTTCAAAAGCCTCATCATCTTCACCGTATACAGATGGATATAATCTTTCCGGATCCATACCGATTACTTCTGTCAAAAACTCCCAGCTCCAAGCAATTGCTTCATGCTTGAAATAATCTCCAAAAGAGAAGTTTCCTAACATTTCAAAGAATGTTAAATGACGAGCAGTCTTACCTACGTTTTCAATATCCCCTGTACGAACGCATTTTTGACAAGTAGTGACTCTTTTTCGTGGGGGAATTTCCTGCCCTGTAAAATAAGGCTTCAAAGGTGCCATACCAGCATTGATTAACAGCAAACTGTTATCATTATGCGGTACTAAAGAAAAGCTCTTCATAGCCAAATGCTCTTTGGACTGGAAGAACTCTAAATACATTCTACGCAAATCATTTACTCCATATGGTTTCATGATTTTTCCTCCGTATTCATTATTAAAAAATTATTCTATTAAAATAATTATTTTATTCGTCAACAAAAAGGAGAGAACTTCTCCTCCCCTTTTTCATCCCTTATATGAATTAACCAATAACTTTTTTAATGGCTTCTAATACACGCTCACGCTGGAATGGTTTAACGATGAAGTCCTTAGCACCTGCCTGAATAGACTCAATAACCATAGCCTGCTGACCCATTGCAGAACACATAATAACTTTTGCACCGGGATCAGATGCTTTGATAGCTTTTAATGCAGCAATACCGTCCATCTCTGGCATTGTGATATCCATAGTTACAAGATCAGGTTTTAAGGAACCATATTTCTCTACGGCATCTGCACCGTTAACTGCTTCTCCTACTACTTCATATCCATCTTTTACAAGAATATCCTTTAACATCATTCTCATAAAAGCAGCATCATCGGTAATTAAAATTGATTTTCCCATGAACTTGACTCTCCTTCTTTATGTAAAGTCACTAACTATTCTCGATTTTACCAAACTTCAGGTAAAATTTCAAACATTTTTACAAAGTTTTTTTCAAAACGCCTAAATACTTCCTAATTCTTACAAATACGACAGAAATAAATGCTCCGGTAATCATTCCGGAAATCAATAGTGCCGGCAAGTATCCAATTACTGCCATAGAATGGAGCACTGCTCCTGCCACAAGTAACTGTGCAAGATTGTGAAACACTGCACCCATTATACTGGTAAAGTAGACAGACGCACTTTTACTATTTTTCAAAATTGCCATGATAAAGAAACTTACAATCCCACCAGCCAAACTGTATAATAGGGCTGCTGTATTGGTAAACAAAAATGCCAACAGCAGAATCCTTAGTACTGATACTGTAAACGCTTCTTTCGTCCCAATTTCTTCCAGTACATATAAGACTACTAAATTAGCCAACCCTATTTTAATACCGGGAATGGGAATGGGGAGTGAAATCAAACTTTCCACATAACTGAAAATCATAGCCAGAGAAATCATCAGTCCAAGATAGGCTACTCTTCTGCTGCGATTTTCCTTAATTGGTGATTCCATCCACTTGACTCTCTCCCTTACTTTGAATGGTGACCACAACCTGATTTGGCAGGCAAACAATTGAATCCATGGTAGTTTCTATAAACCCCTTGTTTACACAAATCTGATTGGGACAGTCTGCAGAAAGCATGCGTACCTTTCCTTCTGATACCTCCAAGCAATTATGCTCATCAATAGGGACGATTTGATTCTTACTTAAATCCAACACAAGAATCTCTTTATCCTCCTTTTTCACACTTGCATAATTACCATCTTTCTTTGGTAAAGAAGTAAAAGCCCACACCACAATGGCTATTAGCAGAATTCCACTAATCAAAGCAATTTCTTTTTTATTCATACAAATTAAAAAGTAAATTTATCTGCAAAATATGCATCTAATTCTTCAATTTTCACGCGCTCCTGTTCCATACTGTCACGGAAACGAACGGTTACACAATTGTCTTCTTCTGAATCGAAATCATAGGTTACACAGAATGGTGTACCGATTTCATCCTGACGACGATATCTCTTACCAATATTGCCTCTGTCATCAAACTCACAATTATATTTCTTTGATAACTGAGCGAATACTTTCTCTGCACCTTCATTTAATTTCTTAGATAAAGGAAGCACACCGATTTTTACAGGTGCCAATGCAGGATGGAAATGAAGCACTGTTCTGATATCAGGATTTTCTTCTGTTCCAATGTTCTCTTCATCATATGCAGCACAAAGGAATGCTAATACAACACGATCCGCACCTAAAGATGGCTCGATAACATAAGGCACATATTTTTCACCCTTCTGGTCATCAAAATAGGTCATATCCTGTCCGGAAGTATTCTGGTGCTGTGTTAAGTCATAATCTGTTCTGTCTGCAATACCCCAAAGTTCACCCCAGCCAAATGGGAATAAGAATTCAAAGTCTGTAGTTGCTTTAGAATAGAAAGCCAACTCTGCAGGATCATGATCACGAAGGCGCAATTCTTCCTCTTTCATGCCTAAGCTTAACAACCAGTCACGGCAGAAGCCTCTCCAATATTGGAACCACTCTAAGTCTGTACCG
>JAKSSF010000043.1 GCA_024403235.1 Lachnospiraceae bacterium
AATAATCTTTTTCCAGTGCTCAAATTCTAATTCTAAACACTTTTCCGCTTTCCAAACTCCACATTCATATCCATATATTCTCTCTTTTGTTTTAAATCGAAATACCGGAATATTTGTCTGACTTTTATAAAATACTTTGAACAATCTATATTTATCAAATTTAATTTTCCCCGGATAATACACCACGCTCTCTGAATACGATAATGGTACCGAAATATTATACCAATATACTTTTGAAATACTATATTTATCACATAACGCACACGCTACAAAGTTTACATCTCGATGTTCTCTATGCCAATCAATGAGTGACGGCAAAAAAATATTATTTGCGTCTTTCAAAAAAGATTCCACCCTATAATTATCATCAATATAGCAAAACTCTATTTTATTGTCTCTACAAAATGTTTCAAATTCTTGCTCTCTTTTTTTTCGATTTTCAACATCTTTTTTGCTACCGGTATTACTAAGGAAAATCAAATAACTATCTAGCCTATGCTCCAATAAATAATATCCCGTTCCCAATAATTCATCATCAGCGTGTGGAACAAAAAAAACACTCTTTCCAGCATTTATATTATTAACAGCATTGATTCTATTTCGTTTTGTTACCAAAAACGGACAAAAAAAATATATTATCCACATTACATATTTTTTTATAACTTGTATTAATAAAATATATTTATTCATATTGTTGAACAACCCAATTCCACTTATGTGCAATATTGTTTGGATTTAACTTCTCTAAAATAATTTTCCCCTTTCGACCATAGTGTTCTGCTAGTTTAGGATTATCAATAAGCTCCTTCATTGCTTGGCATAATTTTTGTTCATCATTGTCTGGTATCAATACTCCAAGCTCACCATTTTCCAACAATTCCCTAACGCCACCTCCCGGACAATCAGTTGCAATACAAGGAATTCCTAATGATAACGCTTCTATCAAAGCATTAGGCATACCTTCACTCCTTGAAGGTAAAACAAATATACCTGCATCATATTCATATCTAAAGACATTATGGCACGATGTTATAATCTGAATATGTGCATTCATATTTAAAGTATTTATTAATTCTGATAGGGTTTGATATGTTGTACCATTTCCATATATTTTTAATTGGTACTCAGAATATCCCATTCTTACTAATTGTGAAAATGCCCTTATCAAAAGTTCAAAATTTTTGTCATAATCCAATCTACCACACGAAACAATATTTTTTTTTCGTTCAAAACACGTTGGCAACTTCTCTGGGAATCGCAATTCCGCAGGATTTCCAATAACATACTTCTCAACACCTAGCTCTTTATAGTACTCATACGCTACTTTATTTTGGACAACAATACAATTGCAGTGTTTTAATACCCTAAAATATTTTTTTTTATCTTTTTCAGAATATCTATATGGATTCCCGCGTTCGGATGCAATAATTTTAATATGTAACCCCTTAGACGCCCAATAAGCAATTCTAGCAAGATCAATTCCTAAAGCTACCACTAGTTCTACATCTTCACATATATAAAGCTTCCTCAATTTATATAGCAACTGTATTTTACCAATATAATCTTTTTTCTTACTAAGATTGAATCCCAAATTGTAACAGTTAACTTTATCTGAAAGGTCAACAGATATATTATCATTCACCAAACTACAGCAGATAACCTTCCTGTTATTACTTAGGATTGCTTTAGAAATAAATGCACCAATTTTTGAAATTCCGCCCATACCCCAACGAGGAATTAAAACTACGACAGACATACTTTCTATAAACCTCTATATTTACAAAAATATTGTAATTTCATAAATAGCACTTCAAATAACAATGTATTTTTTTTTGATATTCCAAAAATTCCTCTAATCAAACATTCTAAACTATGTGATTGACAATACGCTTGGATGTAAAACTTTTTCGAAAGTATTTTATCATTTATCATTGATGCTCTATAAGCAGCTTCTTTGTAATAATAACCTAGCATTTTCTTTTTATTTTCTATTGACAACATTTCAAATAAATCATTATGTTTTTGGTGTATATAATCTACTGACTCTATCCATTCCGAAAACTGATTTGTCAAGCGTTTAGTATCATTCAAATTTCTAGATACCAATACTAGCGGTTGCTCTATTAATCCTACTTTAGTTTTTCTAATTAGCTGTAGCATCAACTCATATTCTTGCCAATAGTGCACATTCTCATCAAATCCACCACATAAATTTAACAGGTCTTTTCTTATCATTAATGTTACAGTACAACAAAATGGATGCGCATACTTTTGCTTTTCTATAATATCTCCTTGATAAGATCTATTAGGTATTTTGTTATACTTCAAAAAACACTTTCCATAGTCGACAGTAAATCCTGTATGTAATATTCCAATTTCCGGATGTTTGCAAAAATAGTCTATTTGTGAACTAATCTTATTACGATACCAATAATCATCATCATCCAAAAAAGCTATATATTTCCCCCTGCTTTTTTTAATTCCAACATTACGAGCGTAATTTCCGCCCTTATGCTCTAATAATCGTACATAATATACTTTTGAATCAGATAATGATTCTCCATACTGTTCAGTTCCATCTTCTGATGCATCATCTACAATAATAAGTTCCATATAAGGATAATCTTGATTTAAAACGCTCTCCACGGCTTTTTTTAATTGTTTCAATCGGTTATGTGTAATGATGATAGCACTTACAAGTTTTTTTTCACTACTCATCTTGTTTTTTACCTCTATGAATACTTTTTTTCCTAGTAATATTAAACATACTTCCCAATAGAAGCCCAAACGATGGAGCAACTAGATAAGAATTTGAAACGGCTAATTGCCCTATTGCATATGAAAAAGATACAAACGAGAAAAAAATCAATTCCTGTTCTAAATTTCTATTTCTAACAAGAGTAAAAAACATTTCTAATAAATATCTGAAGAAAATAAACAATATTATAATTCCCCAAATACATCCAAATTGAAATAAAACTTCCAATAAAAAATTATGAACATATGCTGTAAAGCCATCACCAATCCGTATTCCTTTAAGTCGAGACAAGAAAATTCTATCAGATAAAATCCCTCGAAATTTGAAAGGCTGCTCCAAAATTTCATGCCAGATATTTTTATAATATAGTTCTCTTCCAGATAAAATTGTTATTCTACCTTTACTCATTAATTCTAACGTACGAGAAGGAAAAAATTGATATAACATGGAGGCAATACTCCTGTTATTAACGAGTAAAATATAAAATATAAAAGTAAAAAATATCAAATAAATTAGATTCTTTTTTTGAAAACTATCACCATATTTTCTAAATAAATGGAATAGTAATAGTAGCAAATAACATATTAACACCCCACGTGCCCCCACATACAAATTAGTTAAAATAATGAATAAAGATAATAATAATTTTTTCCCATCTTTTTTTTGTAATCCTAAAATAAAAGCATACGCTGAAACACAATAACTATAATATGAAAAATTCATACTGTAACCATGGTTAATATCATTATGCCTTACAAGAATCATTACCGCATACAATAAAACAAGATATATTTGTCTGCTAATCTGTTTTTCAAAATCTGACCAGTCCTCTACAAAACTAATAAAAATCGACATAAAAAAAACCTGAATCATAAATGCTGAAAAAAATCGATTTAAATAATAATGTATATCTGGATTTATCTTGTAACTAATATATGTGATTGCATTAATTGCTAGAAAACTACCCAATATCACCAGTATCTGTTTTAAATTTATACTCTTAATCTTTAATAAAAATATGCCAACTGCTAAAATTAAAAAACCTATTATTTGAACATTTGTTCTGGCCGTAAATTTTCTATTAAAGAAGTATAATAATGCATTTTCAAATACATCCAAGAACATTTGAAAATTAATATATAATATAAGCAAAAAATTATATAGTTTTTCTTTTTCGATATATATTTTCAAAATATAATCCCCACATACATTTTAACTTAATCAAAGACACATTTTACCAAGTTTAAGATAAAATCGAAAGTTCTTCTTCTATCAAAGTGTGTTTCCGCCAAACACCGCGCATTTTTATTAAAATTTGAACTGTTTTCATACATAGATTCTATGATATGTCGCATTTCATTAACATTTTCAGGCTCCACATTAATTCCAACCTCATTCTCCTCAATCAACTTACAAAAATTTGGATTCTCCAGAGTGTTGATAATTGGCTTGCCTGCTGCTAAATAATCTCCGATTTTATTTACAATGCTTTGTGGTGCACCTTTTACAAAAGAATTTACCAGTACATCAGATTTGGATAACACGGCACACATTTTAGGATAAGGAACAAATCCCCAAAAGCGTACATTCTTAATATCTTGTTCTTTTACAAAACTTTCTAATTCCACTTTCTGAGAACCGGTTCCTAATAGCTGGAATTGTATTTTTGTTTCGCCTCGTTTCAATAGCTCGTTTGCTGCTAATATTAAGGTTTTTATATCATAGCTTGTACTAATAGATCCTGCATATGTAACCCAGAATTCATCATCTGGTTTTACAATACTATCCTGATATTCCTTTACTCCTGCATCAAAAGCTTCTATATCACAGCCCACATATACCGTTTCATGAGGAATATCTCTTTTGTTATATTTAAATGCCCTGGCGGTATAATCTTCAGAGGTTCCAATAACTGCCGAACAGTTAGCATAAGCAATTTCTGCATCCTTTAGAAATCCATGAAACAAAAGATTTCGCAGCTTTTCATTTTTTACAACCATAGCCATAGCCTCTGGCCATAAATCTTCGATATCTAATACACACGGCACATGATTTTTTTTACATACTGTAGTAACCATGGCAGCAATATTATTCGCTGGTATGGATGTATATACCGCATCATACTCTTTTACATGAAGGTTCAGATATTTCCTTAGGTTCCTTTCAGCAACCTTGTTACTATAAACTCTTCTAATATCTATATTTTTTTTATATGCCGGTGCATCAATAAAGACAATCTGAAAAGGATATCCCTGGGACAATATCAGCTCCTGATTCCGTGGCTTTTTCTCAAAATGCTGAAAGCTGGTTGTGATTACTTCCACTTCATATCCATTTTCATGAAACAGATTTGCTATATAAAAAAATCTAGAGGTTCCACTTTCGCAGGGAAACCACATATATCCCAATGAAATAATTGCAATTTTTTTCATACGTAAATTGTGCTTTTATAAAGTCTTTTCCCCAAACCCATCCGTACTCTCACTCTGAAATACGGTTCTAACAGTTAACAAAAATAACTTAAAATCCATAAACAAGCTTGCATTCATAATATAGAGTAAATCAAACTTCAGCTTATCTTCTGCACTGGTATTGTATTTTCCATATACCTGTGCATATCCCGTGAGGCCGCTTCTTACCAAGTGGCGATACTTAAACTCTGGTAATTCCGCCTCATATTTTTGCACATGTTCAATCCGTTCCGGTCTGGGCCCTACAAAAGACATGTCCCCTTTTAAGATATTGAAAAGCTGCAGCAGCTCATCCAACCGAAACTTCCGGATAACCTTACCCACCTTGGTAATTCTTGGATCATTTTCTGTAGTAGGTCGTACCCCGTACTTTTCTACATTATCTGCATCCACCACCATACTTCTAAACTTATAAATAGAAAAAACCTTTTCATCCTTTGTGATGCGTTTTTGAGTAAAGATTATCGGACCAAAATCCTCTGTCTTAATAGCGATGGCTATCAAAAGCATTACCGGCGATAGTAGAAAAATTAACACGAAAGAAGCTACAATATCTATCGTCCTCTTCGCAAAGCGATAGCCTGACCTTTCATTAGAAAAACTGTACCGTTTTAAAGGTGTATCAAATAGATTCTTTGTATCACAATTCATAAAAATGATTTCTTCAATTTCCGGTACAAAGTAAAACACCTTATGTGTATCGATACAATATTTAGCAATGGCTTTTCTATGCTCATAGTTTACACCAAGTAGGACCACTCTTTCATATTGATCTATAGTGTTTCCCACTGCTTCCATATCACTGGTATCACCAATAATATCCTCTATCTCAAACATATGGGAGTATTTTTGAAGCAATCTTTTTGCAAATTCTTCTGCCGTTCTCGCATTATAATTTGTCCCATAAAACACAACGGTTTTACTGGGTATCATTTTTTGCATCAAAATACGCTTCACTACAATGACGGCAATACAAGCAAATCCGAATTGAATGATTACACAAAAAATACCGGACCATAGAGAAACAAATCCTCTGCGTAACAGAATACAGATTATGTATAATACCAAATCTGCTATACCAAAACTAATAAATTGGGAAAACACCGTTTCTCCCACCGCTGTAGAAGCAAACGAAAACGCTCTGTATAAACTGCAAAGCCATAAATATATCATAAGCCAGATAAACAGGCAGGCCCAAAAGCCCTCCTGCCTAAATGTGCGGAACATTCTATCGTTATAATCCAGGTACCAGGTCATTGAAAAAATCAAAAATTCAAAGACCACAATAACGAAAGTACCTATTTTCGTTATCTTCTTGTTATTCATAACATCCTCAGTATACAAAATCTATAAAAAGAAAACCTGCGTATATTACACAGGCATCATGGAATTTTGTACTCTAATATTCTTACATATTTGGTCCCCGGCACCACCCGGGGACCCATTGAAACCAACTTCATTTTACTCGACATGTCTTTTAAATTTGGTTGTTTAGTTCTTAAAACTCACCAGTTTTTGGAGCTGTATTGCCATTTGTTGTAGCGGCATTTGCATTTGCTGCATCTACCTTCATGATAACAACGGGTGAAAAGCTCTTAAAGGTTGCTGTGATAGTAAGATCAGCAGACAAATATCCTTTTCCAACTACTTCCCATGTCCATGCATTTGCATTAGATGTAGATTTTACAGCGTGCAATACATACACATAATCGCCGGCCTTTGCACCGGTAATCTTCATAGGCAACTGAATACCGCCTGTAGGAATAGTACCAGTGTAACTAATATCCATATAGGTCAACATTTTTGCCTTTGCATCCACACCTAAAGCAGTTAAATTACTGGCAGTCCCTACAAAAGTGTCAATCATACTCTTTACAGCCGAATCTGTGATTTGTGTTACAGAAACATCCTTTGCAGATACGGTTGTTGTTGTAGGTGTTACATCAGTTGCAGTAGGCGATTTCTTGGTTGTCGCCATAACAGGCAAAACTGCCATAACAGTTAATACTACTACCAGTAAAAGTGTGTACAACTTTTTCATTGGCATCTCCTCCTTTCCTGAGTTTTTCTTAATGGTTGGTTTCTTTATATCAAACAAAGACTTGGTGGGTCCTTGTCTAATATCACTTTTGTGGAACTTCTTCATAGAATAAGTCTATGACAGTGTCCCGTAATACTTCTTCATCCGGATAAAACTCTTCAAATTCCTCTCCCATTTTGTATTCTCCGGGAATGGTAATAATATCTTCCGCTGAGAAGTTGTATTCCAGCCCAATGCTGGCTAAATAGGTAATTTCTCTTAAAGAAAGGCTAGTAATCGTATGAGGCTTTACCTGGGAATATGCCATCAAAGGGAATCGAATATTTTCCTTCGTATGTTCCTTTAATTTATCCAGGAATCCGGTTAGGAACTGCTTCTGTCTACTGATACGATTTAAATTACTGCCGGTCACTTCCCAACTGGTATCTCGATATCGGACAAAGTCCAGTGCTTCATCCCCTTCTAGCAAAGTGGTATAGCCTTTTTTCCATTCCTTATGACTTTTGGTCAAATCCTCCGGCATGGTTACTTCCACGCCCCCTACCAAGTCATTAATCACAGGAATGGCTTTCATATCTAAAGTAATATATCCATGAATCGGTACATCATATAGGAATCTGGATACCGCCTGTTCCATTCTTTCACAGCTTTGCTCTCTGCCATCTCCATATGCATACTGCAAAGTAATCTGTGCCCAATCCAGACTGTTGTAGTTTCCTTCTGTATCGTACAGCTCAATCTGGGCCATAGTATCTCGATTTAATGCTAGGATTTGGATATCTTTCTTATGGGGATCCAAAATCACCAACATCAAAGTATCTGCCTGACCTGCCATACCGGGGCGTTTACTGTCCGTAATGCCTTTGGAAGCATCCACACCCATACACAAAAGCGCCATCACATCTGGGTTATACTCATATATTTTCCCTTTATGAAGCACCTGGCCTTCCTGAAGTTCTAACGCTGCCTCAGGTTCTTCTGTCTGCAGATTTTTTTCCGATTCTACTTCTTCTATCTGTTGTACCACATTATCGGCATGTTTTTTTAAGGAAGTTTTTCCCATACTACGAATCACAGTATAGCCACTACCCAGTACCACAATGATACAGGTAATTACAAGACAAACGATAAATATCATTCGTTCCCCGTAACTCATATAAAAAACATTTCTTTTACTATCTTTCTCTTGATCCATAAAAATCACACAACTGTTTTATAGAAGCAAATGCCTCCACTATTTACAGGATACTTACTGCAAAACCGCTTGTACCAACAACCTTTTGGTGGGCTGCTGCCCCATGCAAGTAGCTAGGGTAATAATTTTATCCTCTGTGGTAATTTCCACATCTTCCCGGATATTTGCATTCAAATCCCGCATCTGAAATATACTGTCTAAATAAGTCTGATATACCTGCTTATTCTTAAAATCAAAACTGTTCAGCAAATGTCTGTCATCATATACATAGGCCGCAAAAATTTTATAGGTACGGCAGCCTTCTTCTGTATCGATGTAAATGGTATCATGGTCTGCAAAAAAATCTGCTTTTTCAAATTTGTGAAGTGCAGAAAACATGGTGCCATTTTTCATATTATGCCCATAAATAACAGTGTTTGGATCACTAAAATCCTTTGCATTGGCAAGTTCTGTATAGATGCACCCGGGATAGCCATAAGAGCCATCGATATTATAATTTAGATAATAGGTGTCATCTAATGGATGCTGTAAAATGGGATAGGCAATATCCGTTCCCTCCACGCGAATATAGGCATACACATCTTTATTCAGTTCTTTTAAAGAAACGAAATCAATATCCGTAGGTGTTAAATTCACGGAAGGGCTTTCTTCTACCGGCTCTGTAGGACGAAAGCTTTGAAATAAGGCTTCCAACTCTTCCTCCGTCATAGCTGCCTTAGCGGCCATTTGCTGTCCCTCTTCTGCCAATAACCCTGCAATTCGTTTCTGTTCCTTTTGGTGTCTGGCAAAAAACAAAATTGCTACCACACCAAGAACCAACAGAATACTAACTGTCCAAACCAAGATGGTCTGCAGTAAATTAGTAGCCTTTTGATGATTTGGTTCCATAGTAGTTTCCACCATAATAATAGTCCCCGTAATACTTATCGTAGTATTTACTATAATAGCCTTTCTTATTAATGGGCACTTTATTCAAAACGCATCCTAAAATACGGCCTTCTGCTTTTTCCAGCTGTGCTTTTACCCTTTGGGCAAAACGATAACTGATCTCATTGCAAGCCACTACCATAATAGAGCCATCACATTGCTTAGACACAATAGCACTATCAATAACACTACCAAGCGGAGGTGTGTCTACAATAACATAATCAAATACATCTCGTAGCTTCTGAATGGCTACACTGAAATACTTGCCTCCTAGAAGCTCACTGGGATTCGGTGGTACCGGCCCGGCAAAAGCAATGTACAAATTTCTCACATTGGTAGAACAGCAAATTTCCTGGAAGGATTTCTGTCCACTCAAGAAATGGGTCAAGCCACAACGAACAGCACCGGTTTTATAACGACCTACTAATACGGATTTTCGAAGGTCCGCATCAATCAAAATAACTTTTTTCCCAGATTCCGCGATGGCTTTTGCAAGGTTCATAGATACGCTGGATTTTCCTTCGTTAGGAGTACAACTGGTGACTGCAATAACCTTCACATCATCTCCCACGAATTCCAAATTTGCACGCAAGGTCTTATACGCTTCCTTGGTACGGAAATCCAATTCCACATCTTCTTTTAATACCACAGACTGACGTTTCGCAGGTGGTGTCTTTGGTGTGGCTGGTGCAGCCGTTTCTGCCTTAGACTCTTCTGCAAATTCATCATCTAAATAATCTATCGCTTCTAATTGAAAATCTGACATAGCGTCTTGTTTTGTTGGTCTCATATTCTCTCCAATTTAATAATAGCCTTTGGCTTTTTTACTTTTTCTCTTTTTCTTTTTCTGTTTTGTTCCTGCTTCCAATGGAATGATGGCCAATGTGCTGAGGCCAAGATATTTTTCCACATCCTCACTGGTTTTAATGGTATCATCCAGTACAAAACTTAATAAAATCAAAGCCATGGTCAAAAATACAGCAATCACGACGCCCGCCGCAGTCCATTTCACAACGCTTGGTGCTGCTTTCTTTTCCGGATAATTGGCCATATCCACCACATTTACCGCTTCAATATCCATCACGTTCTGAATATGAACAGAAGCAGACTCTCGTACCGCATTGGCAATTTTTTTCGCTACACTGGGATCCGTATCCGTAACGGTAATGGCTAAGATACGGGTATCTGTCATAGTTTCAACCTTGATTTTCTTTCCTAAAGTCTCATAGGTTAAATCTGACAATTCTAATTCTTCTATAACCTCTTCCAATACGGTTCTACTTTGAATCATCTCCGCATAGTCTTTTGTCAACTGAGTACCTAACTGTACATCCGAATAGGTGACTGTATTATTGTCCTGTTTATTCAAAATATATATTTTTGTCGTCGATTTATAAGTAGCCGGCACCACATAAGTACTTAAGGCATACCCAATGGCACCTCCTACAATGGCCAAGCAAATAATCAGCCACAGCTTTCCTAAAAGCACCATCAAAACCTCTAACAAATCAATCTCTATGATTTCTTTGTTGTTTCCATTCTTTTCCACGTTTTTTTCTCCGTTTCTTTTCCTGCAATCTATCCTGCTCTAATCCAACATAAACTTGGTAGGATTTTCTATCAACAACTGTTGTGCCCTTTTTATCCCCACCTTTTTTTCCAAAAAGGCTGCACACTCCAACATCCTGGGGGCTCTGGCACCATCACTATGACAGTCTGTAGCCACCATATCAATGATATTTTCTTTTAACAAAAATCTGCTGCGTTTCCGATAGCTACTGGTTACAGCTGCTAAAAGGCTTCCGCAATTGACCTGAAAATCCACTCCATAGTCTTTAATCTGAAACAAGTCCTCTGGGTCATCGAAAAGTCTGTCATACCGTTCCACATGAGCCAATACCGGATCATATCCTAAACTGATTAACTCCAACAATCCTGCCCGAATATAATCTACACTGTGATTAGGATCAAATTCCACTAAAATATGCTGGGTATCCAGAAGAGTTAATACTTTTCCTTCCTCCAGCTCTCTGCCCAAGTCCTTTCGATAAAAAAGCTCAGAACCAGAATACAAGCGAATAGGAATTTGCTCTGCATTCAATTTACGCTGCAATAACTCCATCTTTTCCAGTATACGATTTATGGAAGCCATCTTCATATGTCTGCCCGGATGGTTATGGGGCGTTACAATTATTTCTCGGATTCCCTCTTGGTATGCAATCTGAGCCATGCGCAGGCTTTGGCGCAATCCCTTGGAACCGTCATCTACAGAGGGCAAAATATGCGAATGAATATCAATAAATCCTTCCTTCAATTCTGCCATGCCTGCCTCCCGGAACTACACTGTTTCACCTTTCTGTTTTCACTAATTTTCGCACAGCTATACGAAATAAATTATAGTATGAAATAGGGCGTCTTGTCAATTCATGTCGGGATTTATTGCAATAGAAAAAAGGGCTCGAAATCGAGCCCTTTTTCGCTGGGTTTTATTGCACCATTAAATTGGTATACCCCATTAAACTTTCATCTACTTCTTTTGCAGTTTCTCTGCCTTCGCGGATTGCCCACACTACAAGAGACTGTCCTTTATGCACATCTCCTGCGGCAAACACACGATCCACACTGGTTTGGTGGGTTCCTGCTTTTGTCGCAATATTTGTGCGGCCGTCCAATTCTACCTGGAAACAATCTGTCACATATTTCTGGCTACCTAGGAAACCTGCAGCAATAAGCACAATATCTGCCTCTAAGATTTGCTCACTGCCTTCCACTTCCTTACTCATCATACGGCCATTGGTAGGATCCTTTTCCCAGGAAAGTTTTACAATTTTTACAGCATTTAAATTACCTGCTTCATCGGCAATAAATTCTTTCACTGTAGATTCATAAATTCTGGGGTCATGACCATATAACGCAATGGCTTCCTCCTGGCCATAATCTGTCTTACAGATTTTAGGCCATTCCGGCCAAGGATTGTTTTCTGCTCGTTTATCCGGAGCCTTAGGCATCATCTCAATTTGGGTAACACTCTTTGCCCCGTGACGAATGGAAGTACCTACACAGTCATTCCCCGTATCACCTCCACCAATAATCACTACATGCTTATCCTTGGTGTCCACATAGGTCTTATCAGCAAAGTTGGAATCCAATAAACTTTTGGTATTGGCTTTCAAGAAATCTACCGCAAAATAAATGCCTTTTGCCTCACGACCGGGTGCTTTAATATCACGAGGATTGGAAGCTCCACAAGCTAAAATGACACGATCATAGTTTTCCAATAACTCTGCTGCAGTAATATCTTTACCTACATCCACGCCTGTTTGAAAGGTTACCCCTTCTTCTTCCATGATTTTCACTTTTCGTTCCACAATGTGCTTTTCTAATTTCATGTTAGGGATACCATACATCAAAAGTCCCCCCACACGATCACTTCTTTCATAGACAGTTACACTGTGTCCCCGTTTATTTAACTGGTCTGCTGCAGCCAGTCCGCTGGGACCGCTGCCGATAATGGCCACTTTTTTACCGGTTCTGTTTTCCGGAGCCTTTGCTGCCGCATAGCCTGCCGCGTAAGCATTCTCAATAATAGCGTATTCATTTTCCTTACTGGCAACGGGGTCACCGTTTAAGCCACAAGTACAAGCTGCTTCACATAAACCGGGACAAACTCTGGAAGTAAACTCGGGGAAATTGTTGTTTTTTTTCAAACGATTATAGGCCTGCTTCCAATTTCCTGTGTACACCAAATCGTTCCATTCCGGTACCAGATTATGTAATGGACAACCGGAGGTCATACCGCAGATATTCATACCAGCCTGACAAAAGGGCACGCCACACTCCATACATCTGGCACCCTGCTTTTGCTGTGCTTCTCTGTTTAAATGCTTGTGAAATTCATTAAAGTGAGTGACTCTTTCTCTGGGATCTTCCGCAGTAGAAACCACTCTTTCGTAATCCATAAATCCTGTTGGTTTTCCCATGTCTATCACTCCTTTCCACTGTAAAAGGCTTCAATTTGCGCCTGTTCCGGGCTTAGACCTTTTTCTTCCAGCTGTACAATGCGTTTCTGAATTCGCTCATAGTCATAAGGGATTATCTTCTTAAATTTTGGCAGGTAATCTAAGAAATGCTCTAAGATTTCCTTCCCCTTCTTAGAATTGGTACAGGTTACATGATCCTGAATCATTCCCTTTAATTCCAAAACATCATACTTGGAGGTTACTTCATGAGAAGAAACCATTTCTTTATTCAATCGCAGATACAATTCGTTATCTTCGTCCAATACATAGGCAATACCACCGCTCATGCCGGCTGCAAAGTTTTTACCGGTTTTACCAAGGACAACTACTCTACCACCGGTCATATATTCACAACCATGATCACCAACACCTTCTACAACTGCTGTTGCACCGGAGTTACGAACACAGAAGCGTTCTCCTGCAATACCATTGATATAGACCTTACCGGAAGTCGCCCCATACAAAGCCACATTTCCGATGATGATATTATCTTCTGCTGCATAACTTGCTCCGGTAGGTGGATAGACAATCAGCTTTCCACCGGATAAACCTTTGCCAAAATAGTCGTTACTATCGCCCACCAATTCCAATGTCAAACCTTTTGGAATGAATGCACCAAAGCTTTGACCTCCGGCGCCTTTGCATAACACGCGATATGTATCATCTTCCAGCACATCATCTCCATGCAACTTGGTGATTTCGGAACCAAAAATAGTGCCAAAAGCTCTGTCTGTATTGGTAACATCTACTTCTAAGCTTCGTTTTTTTGCTTTCTTCAAATCCTTACCCATCTGTGCCAAAAGTACCTTTTCATCCAAGGTTTCTTCCAGCTGGAAGTCATACACATCTTCTGTTTTGAAAGTTTGTGCCGTAGGGAATTCTTTTTCTTGTCCGTACAAAATTGAATCCAAATTTATTTTTTTGAATTGTGCGGGCATGTCTTCCTTCTGTTTTAAGAATTCTGTATGTCCTACTAATTCATCTACTGTGCGTACCCCTAATTTTGCCATGTATTCCCGCAGTTCCTGTGCAATAAACTTCATAAAGTTCATTACATATTCCGGTTTGCCACGGAAGTTCTTACGAAGCTTAGGATTCTGGGTTGCCACACCTACAGGGCAGGTATCTAAGTTACATACACGCATCATGACACAACCTAAGGTTACAAGTGGTGCTGTTGCAAACCCAAATTCTTCTGCTCCTAAAATAGCCGCAATGGCTACATCTCTACCGGTCATTAGTTTTCCATCTGTTTCAATTTTGACACGGGTTCTTAAGCCATTTTGAATCAAGGTTTGATGGGTTTCTGCCAAGCCCAGTTCCCAAGGCAAACCTGCATTGTGAATGGAGCTTCTTGGGGCCGCACCGGTACCGCCATCATAACCGGATACCAAAATAACCTGTGCGCCAGCCTTTGCAACACCTGCTGCAACTGTACCTACGCCCGCTTCTGATACCAATTTGACAGAAATACGAGCATCTTTATTGGAATTTTTCAAGTCATAGATCAACTGGGCCAAATCCTCAATGGAATAAATATCATGATGAGGTGGCGGTGAAATCAATCCTACACCAGGTGTAGAATGTCTGGTTTTGGCAATCCAGGGATATACCTTACCACCTGGTAAGTGACCACCTTCTCCGGGTTTTGCTCCCTGGGCCATTTTAATTTGAATTTCTTTTGCAGATACCAGATATCTACTGGTTACGCCAAATCGACCGCTGGCTACCTGTTTGATGGCAGAGCAGCGATTCAAACCATCGGGACCTACCGTCAATCGTTCTAAGTCTTCTCCACCTTCTCCGGAGTTGGACTTGCCTTGCAGCTGATTCATGGCAATGGCAAGAGTTTCATGGGCCTCTTTTGAAATAGAACCATAAGACATAGCGCCGGTTTTAAAGCGTTTCACGATTTCTTCTACAGATTCCACTTCTTCAATAGGAATCCCTTCTTCCGGATAAGCAAAATCTAAAAGACCCCGAAGAGAACGAACCTTATCCTCTGTATGAATGCAGCTGGAATACTGCTTAAATAAGCTATAATCTCCTCTTCTGGTGGCTTCCTGCAATAAATGAATGGTTTCCGGATTGTATAAATGTTCCTCTCCACCACTTCTGGATTTGTGGAAGCCGGGACTGTCTAAGGTCAAATCATTTTCTAATCCCAACGGATCAAAGGCCTGAGAATGTCTTTCATCCACTTCTCTCTCAATATCTAAAATAGACATACCGCCTACGCGACTTACGGTATTGGTAAAGTATCTGTCTACCACTGCTTTATCCAAACCAATGGCCTCGAAAATCTGAGCCCCCTGATAGGACTGAATGGTAGAAATACCCATTTTAGAAGCAATCTTTACAATACCATGAAGTACTGCACTGTTGTAATCATCTACTGCTGCATAGTAATCCTTATCTAACATTCTGTTATCAATCAATTCTTGGATACTATCTAATGCCAGGTAAGGATTGATGGCACAAGCACCATATCCTAACAGGGTTGCAAAATGGTGTACCTCTCTAGGTTCTCCGGACTCTAAAATCAAAGCAATACTGGTACGCTTTTTGGTCTTAATCAGGTACTGGTTCAATGCAGAAACTGCTAATAAAGAAGGAATTGCCACATGGTTTTCATCTACCCCTCTGTCAGATAAGATGATAATGTTGCAACCATCCTGATAGGCTCTGTCTACTTCTACAAATAACTTGTCAATGGCCTTTTCCAAACGGGTGTTTTTATAATACAAAATAGGAATTACGCGAGCCTTAAAGCCTTCTCGATCCAATTTTTTAATTTTCAAAATATCCGTATTGGTCAAAATCGGATCATTGATACGAAGCACACGACAGTTATCCGGTTTTTCTTCCAATACATTGCCTTCTGTTCCCAGATATACAGTAGTTGCAGTTACAATTTCCTCTCGAATGGCATCAATGGGGGGATTGGTAACCTGAGCAAACAACTGCTTAAAGTAAGCAAACAGTGGATAATGCTGTTTACTCAAGACCGGCAATGGGGTATCCACACCCATGGCTGCAATGGCTTCTGTACCGTTCTTTGCCATAGGTAAAATACTGGTCTTTAACTCATCATAGGTATAGCCGAAGGCTTTTTGTAATCGTTGTCTTTCTTCATAAGAAAGCTTTGGTACATTTTCGTTAGGAATTTTCAAATCCTTGAGACGAAGTAAGTAACTATCCAACCATTCGCCGTAAGGCTGCTTCTTAGCATATTGCTCTTTCCATTCCCGGTCATCAATAACTCTTCCCTGAATGGTATCTACCAGAAGGATCTTTCCCGGATGCAGACGCTCCTTTAAGATGATCTTCTCCTCAGGAACCGGAAGAACACCGACCTCGGAAGAAAGGATCAGCTGACCATCATTG
>JAKSSF010000044.1 GCA_024403235.1 Lachnospiraceae bacterium
TCAAAAAATAAAAGATTTTTTATTTTTCTTCACTTGACATCACACCGCTGGACTTCTTATTTATAAACTTTTTAAAAGCAGTTTCTTCTATAAAAAATTATAGCACTTCTGTTCTTATGCACAAGTGATTTATTATGCAATGCCTTCCTTCGAAAGGGCAAAGGTATGACATTGCACCGTCTCTAATAAATTCCATAAGCAATCTACAAGGGTATCTCTACAAAAAAGCTGTTATAGCCAGCTTCACTCTTTGCCCAGATTTTTCCTTGATGTTCCTTCGCCACACTTTGTGCAATGGAAAGCCCTAGGCCATTCAAAAACTATTTAGACAACTATCTAAATACTTATTGACAAGAATACGCAGACGATGTACCATCTATTTAGATAAACATCTAAATACCATATATACCACCATTTAAAGGAGTGTGATTGACTTTGGGATTAAATGATACTATGAAAGCCCTATCGGATCCTACCAGACGGGCTATTCTAAATTTATTAAAAGAAGGCGATAAGTCCGCAGGAGAGATTGGCGAAAATTTTGATATGACTGCTGCCACAGTTTCCCACCATTTAAGTACTTTGAAAAAAGCCGGGTTGGTTTCAGAAAGTAAAGAAAAAAACTTTGTGTATTATAGTTTGAATGCTTCTGTTTTAGAAGAAGTCCTTTTATGGGTAAAAGAGTTGAGAGGTAAATGAGATGAAAGAAAAAAAAGATAAATCCTTAGAAAAAACCGTTTTTATTACAACCTTACTATGTTTGTTGCCAATGCTAGTAGGATTAGCATTATATAATCGTTTCCCGGAACAAATGGTAACCCATTGGGATGCTACCGGCACACCAAATGGATATAGTTCCAAGTTTGTTGCCATCTTTGTTTTACCCGGATCCCTGGCTCTTTTGAATATGCTGATGCCTTTTTTTATGAAGATGGATCCCAAATATCAGAATATGGGCGAAAAATTAAAAATGCTTGTTGTATGGATTATTCCTATGGTTGCTTTATTTGCTTCCGGCAGTACCATGGCTTATGGACTGGGAATTGATGTACCTATCCCTGCCTTGGGAACAGCATTAGTCGGGTTTGTGCTTGTTCTAATCGGAAATTATTTACCAAAGACAAAACAAAGCTACACTTTAGGCATCAAACTTCCCTGGACCTTATACGATGAAGAAAACTGGAACAAGACCCATCGATTAGGAGGTTTCTTATGGGTATGCGGTGGACTTCTTATTCTGGTAAGCAGTTTATTTACTTGGAGAATTTATGTATTACCAATTTGCATGATTCTTATGGTTGTAATTCCTACGGTGTATTCCTATATGCTGTATCGAAAGAAAAGTGCATAATCAATATTATTTTTATTAATAAAAAGGAAGGACGAATGCATATGTTTTCATATACATTCGTCCCTTTCATTTTTACTTCAGCAACAGAGCAAATTCTTGTTCTGTCATTCCGGCTCTTGCAGCTGCATCTGCAACTTTTAGCACGCCATCTTTTGCTAGTTCTATCAGTTGTTTTAGTTTTCCAATTGCTTCGCCTTCAGCTCTGCTTGCTTCTAAATATTCATCCATCAACTTGCACATAATCATTGCTCCCCCTTCTGTAGTCTTTAAATCTGTCATACGCTTTGCTATTTCAGGAAATTTTTTATTGTGAATTTCCTTTTGCAAAAAGCAGTCCATTAATTCCGCAATTTTTGTACCATCATTTATCTCTGTATTTACAAAGATTTCACGTAGCCCATCGTCTATAATAGTGCTAGTTTCTCTCAAGATTTTGTCTACATGATAAATGGTTTTTCCTTCTTTAAAAATATCAAATTCAGATATGTAAACCACATACATATCTAAGACATCTTCAAAAGAATCTTTTGGATTGGAGTCTTTAACCGTTACACTTGCTGCATTAAAGCGAACTCTTTTCAGATGGTTGTCATTATTAGACCTTTGCACTTCGATATTACATTTTATGCCATCTCCTAATGTACACAACGCATCCAGTCTTACGGATCGGCCATAAAGATTTCTTTCACTGCTTTGAACAATTACATCCTCCACAATCAATTCTGGGTCTTCCAAAATAACCCTAAGAATTTCTTGGCATACTTTTATATCGTCTGCCAGAGCTTCAAAGAAAATATCATCTATAGGACGAAATTCTTTGATCTTTTCCCTTTTCTCTTCAAGGGTAAGAATGGACATACATCCCCCTTTCCCTTCTCTTCGTGTATAAAAAATTATAACTTATAGAAAAGTATAGGGCAAGTGCTCGCTGAAAGAATATATGTCATGAAAATCCCATTTTTAACTATAGATAAACTTTCTTTATTCTTTATCCGGCTGTTGTCCGTCATGCTCCAGCCATCTACACTCTATTTAATGGAAACATAAAAGACAAAGCCTACAGAGTTATTATATTTTTCTTCGTTTATCTTCTGTCGCCTTTTCCAATGACAACATTCATGATAGTTTCGGCTGCTTCATTTTGCTGCTCTTCCCGGGTAAGCAGAGCTTTTCCGTCGCCGGCCTGTTCTCCATAGTTCCCAAAATTCCCATGATTGCCACCACGTATCTCATATATATAACTTTGAGACGGAGCATATTGCTTAGCTTCTTCGATTACCCCATCTTCAAGAACCTTATCTTCGCTTCCGTAGACCGTGATCTCAATAAGCCCTTCCGGAAGGGGTTTATTTGGATAGGATGCACATAAGATTACACCATTAACAGAATCACTGTTGTCAGCAGCAAAACTTGCTGCCATAACACCACCAAGAGAATGTCCGCCTACCCAACAATTTTTGTATCCATATTTTTCCAGAATACTACCGGCTTTGTCCTTTCCGAATACCGCCAGATTAAACGGCATCTTCACTAGGCATACATCTATTCCCTTATCTGCCAGGGTCCGCATAAAAGGCGCATAGGCTGCAGCCTCCACCTTTCCTCCCGGATAAAAAACAAACAGTTCGTCTTCCGAATATCCATCAAAGAACCATCCGTACTCCGTTTCTTCTACAGTGACCTTTTCATCAGAAATCAAAGCTTCGTAAGCTTCATATTCCGCATGATAATAGTCGGCTGTATAGATATAAAAACCAATTATCACTGTACCGACCATGACCGCAGGAATGATCCAAATTAATTTTTTAAAAAATTTTGTCTTTTTTTCCATTTTGTATTACCCATAAAAACAACAACCATATACATTCTATTATATCTATTTCTATAAACTGATTAAGTTTTTATATCTATGAATCTGGTACTCCAATATCTTCTTTTCGACAGAATCATCTTCTTTTTGAATCCATCGTAAAACCTTTTCTGTATCTAATCGAAACCCTGTCCCAAAAAATTCATACATTTTTTGATGCGATCCGGAAAATGGGCGTGCTATCACACGTTTTACATTTTCTTCAATACCGAATTTCCAGTTCACACTTTGATTAGCCGTTAACAGTGCTACCCCTTGATCAAAAATCGGGGCCGGAATAAATTTCTTTCCGTCAAAAATTACAGCGATATTGTTCAAATGTCGATCCTCATTTAGAACCAACATATCTAAAGTAAAAATTTTACTAAAATACTCCGTTAAATCAAGTTCACAGCTTTCTTTAACAAATTGGAGAACATACCTTATTCTTTCCTCCATAGTATTCATTTGTCCGATTACATTACTCAAATCCTTGCCAAATTGGTTGTAATATAATCTATATAATGTAATAAGTTCATCCCCTGGCTTTAAAAAATTTGCACTTCTGCAACCTGCTTTTCCGTTGATTGTACCTTGTTCATAAAGTACATATTCATCTGGATTCAAATCTGAATGTAGAAGCATCTGAGAAATAAGATATTCTGTCAATCCTTCTTTGCCTCTATTATCTTTTTTATACCAGTATCCATCCTTATAATATTTTATCTGTGTTCCTTCGCTAGTACCAGTCTGGTTAACAATATACTGTTCATCTATCGATTCGTGAAACATTTTCCACCTGCTTTTATTCCTTATTTATTTGCGAACTAAAACATCCTTTGCCGTAAGTTTCTCTTTTGGGAAGCGAAACCAAAGATAATCGTTATAAGAAACACCATGTGTTTTTTTTACAATTTCATACGGATTATACTCATCTATGCCCAATGCAGATAATTTTTCCTTAACATCTGATCTTCCCTTTTCAAAGCATCTCATCTCCAATATTTTATTTACCTGATATTGTGTATTTACTTGTTCGGAAAAAATCTGCTTCGCTGGATGCAATGTATATCGTGATATTTTTACCTTACTTCTTAACACCTGTACACGCGTTACCAGTTCATCTTTCCAATACACCTCAAACGCATAATCTGGTATTATTGGCGTTATTTCTTCTTTTTGAGTAAAAATAGCAATATTTTTTTTGATTTGATTCAATAAGAATGTATCCTCTTCCAATTTTTGAAGCAGCTCTTTCCTTTGTTCACGCTCAATTTCCACATCAGCCGATACTCCTGGTAATACACGCCCCACTGAGCGGCTAATTAATCGGTTATTCTCACGCCATTGTTCATAGTAATATTTTTTTCCTTGAATCGTTTTTACAACAAGGGCTCTCTGTTCTCGTCCTATTGCATCTAATTGTTGTTCAATATCTTTTATTTCTTCTTCTAAACTTGTCTCATAATCATATAATTGTTCCAAAAAAGTTTCGCATTTACTCATATATTGTACCTCTTATATTTATATTAACATACAATATATATATTTTTCAATGTTTTGGTGTTAATTGTGTTTTACCCTTTTCTTCGATTCCTGCCGGTTTCTTTGTAATAACGGTCCTTATCTTCGTACATGTATTTATCTGCTAAGTCAGTTGCCTGTAGGAATGTAATGTCTGGATGTTCATCGCAGATCACTACACCCTCGGAAATAGATAACTCTTTTACCAGTTCACCTTTCCATTCCTTAGTCAGCTTTTGGAAATGTGCATCACATTTTCGTACCTGCTCCGGTGTTGTACGAAGAATTGCCACAAACTCATCCCCACCGGTTCGATAGGCTACACCATATTCTCCTGCGGCTTCTTTGATACATGCTGCTGCTCCTTTTATTAATTCATCTCCGGCACTGTGTCCAATGTTATCATTGGCAAATTTCAATCCGTTTACATCCAACATTACCAAAGAAACTCCTTTTAATCCCCCCGGTAATTTCAAAGGTTCAATATCTTCCTCATAACCTCTTCTATTCTTTAAGCCTGTCAAACCATCTGTAACAGAAGCTCTCTTTTTCTCTATCAGTTCCTTCTCAATGCGGCGTTCTCTATTGACCGTAATATACAAAGCAATACCTAACACCTAAATTCCCAAAAGGAAAATTATAATATTTGGAAGCACGATTTTGCTTACACTAATTTTATTTGGATTGGGATCTACTATTACAAGATGCCACCCCAGTTGTGGAATATATTTGATTAAGGTGGTGCCTGTTTTTTCCTTCACCGTATAAAACTTTTCAGAGTTTACTTTGTAAAAATGGCTATTGTCTACATATTCTTTTTCAATCCGTGCTCCATCGGAGCTTACCTGAATCAACCCATCTCGATTGGTAAGAAAAATACGGATATCGTTTTCCTCTTCATATTTTGCAATCAACTCCTGCACAGAACCCATCTGTACACCAACACCACAACAACCCAGTCTGGTACCATCCTCATCCATTACGCTGGTATTCACAAAAATAGAAAGGCTCCAATTGTAATCTTCATCTGTATCCACATTTAATACATACTTTTGTCCGGAACGAACGCTGTCTCTATACCATACATCATGATCATCTTTTTCCGGGTCTAAAAATTTGCTCACACCATTATAGGTATAGTATGCACAGGAGGCTTCACTAACCGCAAACGCCATCTGGTATCCCATACCCGTTTTTATAGAAGTAAGATACTCCACCATATTCTGCTCAATAGCCTTTGCAGATTCTTTGTCCTGGCTGATTTTCAAAGCCTCCTTCAAGGTAGCATCATAAGACATCGCTTCTGATACAATAATGGGACGAAGGAATTCGTTCACAATACCTTCCTCTGTCATAAGCGCTGTGATTTCATTATTTCGGCTTGTCACGTCTTCCGCAATTCTTTAAATAAAAATAATACAGGAAACGATAGATGCGCTGATACAGATAGCCATAATAAAAAACATAACAAAGGTATTGATGATCTTATTCTCGCCACTGACAGTTTCATGTATCCCTTTTTCGTGCTTGTTCCAGTCATAAAGATAGGTAAAAAACATCAGAATTACACTTATGGCCAACCCTATATTCACAATAGAAATTCCATAAAAATGTGCCTGTATCACAACGGAAACAATGGGTACAAAAACAAAGATTACTACTGCGATGCACATCCTGGTTCCAAATGTCTTATGGTTCTTGATACTGATTATCATACCGGTTAACAACATAAAAAAACAAAGCAGCGTATAAAAATACCACATAGAAGCTCTGTGATACCGATTCGCTACATCAAAATAATACATCCACTCCGTAAAAAGATTCAATACAACTATACCAACTGCAACTACTGCTACAAAAAGAATACCTCGTTTATAATAAGGAGAAACGATAACTCCTCTTTCTTCTAAAAGAACGCGAATAAATCGATTAAAAAGAATGGCCAAAACTACATTCAATATAAAACCAATAAAATTGCCCGCCCGATTTCCAAAAAGGCTAAACATATCCGTGTTCCCACGAAAATAATAAACTAAGGCTTCAGAGAAAAAAATCAAAGAAGTCACAATAAATAACGCAATGAAATACTTTGAAACTCTATTTTTTCTATGATTTAACAATATGATCATAGCAAACAATAGTGTAATGACGCCGCCTATTGTTTCTATGGATATTTGTGCCATATCAATGGTTGTAATCTGCATATTTTTTCCCTTATCCTACATTTTTTTATTTGCATAGTATATATTAACATACTAATTTTTGAATACAAGTGGTTTCTTATATTATAAGAAATCCCTATATTCGTTCCTCATTTGAATACGGAAAAGTCACAGAATAAAGATTACTCTGTGATTTACTAAAATCCCAAATGATTTTATAAAAAAGGACACCTCATGGAATGCCTATACACTCCACAAGGTGTCGATGTAATGAGATTAGGTTGTTCTTCGCATAGTTTTTAGAAGAGTTGTCCCGGAAGCTTCAGTTTCTCCTTATAAGGAAAAGTCTTATCGAATTCCTCAGCCTCAGCTTCATCTACAAAGTAACCTGCAGGTGTCGCATACTCTCCGGTAATTCCATCAAGGTAACCTGGATCTTCTTTTTTCTCTATACGAATTGTAATGTTGTTTTATTCATTGTTTTTCCTCCTGAAAATTGTCAACTCAATTGCATTTTATGCGGGAGGTTGTTTTTGATCGTATTCGTGTTTCCGCTTCGGTCCGCTCAAACCCGATGTCCACCTGACGTCGTTCGCCCTCCCGGTTACACTACAATCTCCAGTGTTCTGCTATTTGTCAAAAAGCACACTCCTATAAAATATTATTTTTTAGCGGCATGACTGTCTGCTGAATCTATAATACCACATTCTTTCATATTTGTTGCTCTCAGAAACTATAAACTAAATTTATTCACCTTCTTTTATTTGAAGCATTGATACAGTGCTCTGAAGTACTGGTCATTATATTCTGCTTGTAAATCCTCATCCACCTTATTAATGTAGCCTGATATTTTTACAAAAATCATATAATGTTTTTCTCAAATTGCTCTATAGATTCTGCTCTTGTTGCAATCTGAAGCCATTTGATTAAAACAGAAAAACTTGTCTGTTTATTTATGGTTTCCTGTAGTTTTTCACTTATTTTACCTAATAATGATAACGTATTAGTGATTGCAGTTCTCATTTCAGCAATATTTTTGTTTGATTCTTCAATTTTGCCTTCGATCTTGCCCTTGATTTTACCTTTAGCTTCTCCTTCTGCCAATGTTATTTCTATTAAATCATCAATTGCTTTACACATTTTTGCTTCTCCTTCCACTATTTCTGTTTTCAATGCTTTTCCAAAACTTGTATATGTGGATACCAGGTTATAGGCATCCACCGGCATATGGTCATAATACTCCGGATTATTTTGTACTACTTCCCGAAATTTCTTTGCATCCTTCGATACTCGTATTAAATCAAATACATACTGCAAATCTGTTTTTAATTTGTTAATATCTTCTTCGGTCAGCTTATGAATCCTTCAATAGTTCATTTACGATTTTTCCGTCTGTTTTATCCAAGCCTTCAACATACATACTCTGTGACTTCCTTTCCATTTTTACAGTGTCGACTCTGTATCTTTAGTATAGAAAACAGTTTTGTAAACTTCAATAGGAGCACTTTCATAGTGAAACCTTGATTTTATCATTTTGAAAGTATTATTAATTTTAACCACATATATAGAAGATATTTGTTATCCATTTGCTTCGTGCGAAGTGAGTCGTTATCTGGATTATCTCATATCCATTGTCCCATTTATACCCCACGCTATTTATCCGGTCTGCACAGTTAACGATATATAGTATAAATATTTTATTAAATTTTTCACATATACTTGTAATCGTACAAATATTATCGTAGTATAACACTATAAGAAATACTCTTTTGTCATATTTCTTTTTATTTCTTTGGCACTTCGCCAATGATTTCACATTTATAATTGGCAGGGTGTCACATACTTATGAATTTGTGTAGTATTGGATTCTCCTGCCTGGATACTCAAGGAGGATACTATATGAGCTACACTACTAAACCTTTTCAGGAACTAAGTTTAATTGACGATTTTCTTTCCAATGCTATCTCTAGCAATAAGGATGTAAATGAAGATTTTTATAAAACTTTGATTCCTGCACTACTACAGCGTGATATCAACCTGGAAAAAATTCACATTCGAAATCAATATGCCATCCAGGGTAATACGCCCTATTATCGGGGTATCCGTTTGGACGTAGAGATTAGTGATAATCCCGAATTAGAATTTATCAAAAATGTATTTGATATAGAACCACATACTAGAAATGACTCTCATTTCCCAAGACAAAACCGCTACTATCAAGCCAAAATCGATAGTAAACTTATGAAAGCCGGGGAAGATGATTTTTCCAAGCTTCCTAATCTTTTTGTGATGATGATTACCAACTTTGACATATTTCATGAGGAATACATGCTCTATACCTTTAGGAATCAATGTATAGAGGTTCCTTCGGTTCCCTATGACGATGGCTTAGTCTTCATGTATTTCAATACCAAGGGAACAAAAGGCGGTAGTCAGGCATTAAAAAATGTGCTAACCTACTATCAGGATAGCCAAGAATGTAATGCTGTCGATGACATCACCCGTAAATTACATACCTATGTATCACAGGTAAAAAATCCTGAATTGGAGGACTACTATATGACTTTAGGACAAAGAATAGATAGAGATAACGCTATACTTATCAAGGAAACTACTGAAAGAGTCACTGCTGATGTCACTGAAAAAAATATGTATATCTTTCTAGAGTTTTTATTAGAAGAAAATAAAACAAAGGATGAAGCCCTTGCTATCATGTCCAAAAAGTATCCTCAATTTGAAGATAAATATACTGCTTTTATAAACGAACACTGGAAAAATGCATAAAGAAACTCCCTAGTCGCATTGATATACGACTAGGGAGTTCGCAAGTGACAACATATGATGAATCTTTAACCAAGAAAAAAGTGGAACCGACCCAGCATTACCTGATGCCCGCTTCCACTTTTTTTATAAAAACGTTCCCTGCGGGAATCGAACCCACAACTAGCGCTTAGGAGGCGCTTGTTATATCCATTTAACTAAGAGAACTCATATGAACTAATAAAAATCACATGTTATTTAACTTATTACTAAAACAGATTTCCTAACGAAAGTATTTCCTATCCTCTTTCCTATTTTGGAAAATGAATGTACCCCTGCAACCAAATGAGCCCTTTGAATCTTCTGCCTACTGCCGGCTCCCCTAACAGATCCTTGGCGTTAACGCAAACATCAAAAGATAATTCATTACAAGTAATATTCATCACATACACTTCTTCATTTGTAAGAGAATTTTCCACTTTTCGGCATTCCGCGATTTCACCCAGTACAGAATACTGATCACATTCTACACCATAAGGCATAAAGTAAGTATCCACCAAAGAAAATACATCCTGGTAATGAATTTTTCTGGAAATGGAACTATAGGTATCCATATCCTCCAGGGTCAAATGTTCAATGGCTTCTTCATCACCGCGTCTGGCTGCCTGCAACAATTTATGTCTTGTTACACTTTCCTTCTTTATCTGCTCTCTTTGACTTTCATTTTTATTAATGGGCATTAAAATCATACCCTGGGTAGAAAGTCCGGACAGAGTCAGACAGGTGCCACGCATAGGAAGTCTGTCTTCATTTTTGATTTTTACATAGGAAATCATATTCTGTAAGTAAAAAATCAAGGACACTCCCACTCGCACATCATCACATACACCGGAGTAGCTTTCTCTGGCTGCATGTCTTTCAATACTAATATCTTCTTCTGTGGTCACGCCACTACCTTTTAGGTATGGAAAGTAATAATCACAGGTGAAATGATTATTCTCTTCCAATTCTCCACAAACCGCTAATCCAAAATCCGGAGAGAAATTCTTACAATACTGAGCCAGCATAGTATCTTCCCCATTGGTGGTAAAGCTGCTGCCGGAACAATCCTTCACACAGGCTCTCACCAAGGCACGCACTTTAGCTCTGGTATCAAATTCACTAAACCCAATTGCTCGTAAATATTTATGCAAGAATCTCACCTCCTTCTTTTTCAATTTCTTTTTAAAATAACATACGGTATTTTTCTGTTTTTCTTATAAACCTAAAGAAATACATTTTTTATTTATCTAATTTCTGTCATACCACCCATATAAGGTCTTAAAACTTCCGGAATACGAATAGAGCCATCTGCCTGTAAGTTATTTTCCAAGAATGCAATCAACATACGAGGGGGAGCAACTACTGTATTATTTAAGGTATGAGCGAAATATTTTCCATCTTTTCCATTGACACGAATTTTTAATCTTCTTGCCTGCGCATCTCCTAAGTTAGAGCAGCTACCTACTTCAAAGTATTTCTTCTGTCTTGGAGACCAAGCTTCTACGTCAAAAGATTTTACTTTTAAGTCTGCCAAATCACCGGAACAGCATTCCAAGGTTCTTACAGGAATATCCATAGAACGGAACAAATCTACGGTGTTCTGCCATAATTTTTCAAACCACATAGGAGAATCTTCCGGTTTACATACTACAATCATTTCCTGTTTTTCAAACTGATGAATTCTGTATACACCACGCTCTTCCAAACCGTGAGCACCTTTTTCTTTTCTGAAACAAGGAGAATAGCTGGTTAAGGTATGTGGCAACTGTTCCTCAGGAATAATGGTATCAATAAATTTACCAATCATAGAATGCTCGCTGGTACCGATCAAGTAAAGGTCTTCCCCTTCGATCTTGTACATCATGGCATCCATCTCTGCAAAACTCATAACACCGGTTACTACATTACTACGAATCATGAAAGGAGGCACACAATAGGTAAATCCTCTGCCAATCATAAAGTCTCTTGCATAAGAAATAACTGCGGAATGTAATCTGGCAATGTCACCCATTAAGTAATAGAAACCGTTACCGGCTACTTTTCTGGCAGAATCCAAATCAATGCCATTGAATCTTTCCATAATTTCTGTATGATAAGGAATTTCAAAATCCGGAACCACTGGTTCGCCGTATTTTGTCACTTCTACATTTTCAGAATCATCTTTACCAATGGGAACACTAGGATCAATAATATTTGGAATGGTCATCATGATTTTTGTGATTTTTTCACGAAGCTCTTCTTCCTTTACTTCCAGCTCTGCCAATCTCTTTGCTCCGGCAGCAACTTCTTTTTTCAATTCTTCTGCTTCTTCTTTTTTGCCCTGGGCCATCAAGCCACCGATTTGTTTCGCAATTTTGTTCTTGTTTGCACGAAGACCATCTGCTTCCAACTGTGCTTCACGGGCAGCTGCATCCAACTCAATTACTTCATCTACCAAAGGTAATTTGCTGTCTTGGAATTTCTTTCGAATATTTTCCTTTACTACCTCAGGATTTTCTCTTAAAAATTTAATATCTATCATAATAGATTCCTCCTAAATTGATATCTTTTTACTCTTCTGTACCCATTGCCTGATCCAAAGCAACTTTTTCTTCATTTCCCAATTCGATTTTACATTTTCCGTTCTTGATTTCTTTGGTATAAGTATAGCAACCATCGATACTGTGAACTGAGTTTAAAATAAAACCATCATTTTTCTCATCAAGCAGTGCCAAACTGAAGCTTAACATTCCACCCATCTGCTGATAGGCATCATAACGGACAATACCAACCTTTTGAAAACTACCTTCTAATTTCTTAAACAGTTCTCTGATATCCTTTTTATTGACTGTCACTGTTTCCTTTAAGATAGCCTGCTCTTCAAAAAGCTTCATCATGTTACTTTCCAGGCTTTTTCCATCTTTTCCCAACATGAATTTTTGGTATTTTTTATTTAATTTTCGAATAGATCCTGCCTGCACCAAAATAATAATCAGTAATATCAAAATGGCAGCAGCCAAACCGATAAACAAATAACTAAAATCAATGTATCCAAATCCCAATTGGTTTATCAAATCGTAGTTCATACTGTATCCTCTGTTTTTTGAGCGCCGACTACGCTTTCAAAAAATATATACTTCTCTATTTTGTCAAAATATCCATTAAACGATCAAAATCATCAATGGAATAGTATTCAATTTCTATTTTACCACTACCATTACTCTTTGGTGAAATGGAAATTTTTGTTCCCAAAGCATTTCGAAGTACTTCTTCCTTTTCCTGGAAAATCAAATCCACACTTTTTTCTTCCTTGGATTTTGATTTCGCCTGCTTTGGTTTACTTTGCATGTATTTTTCAATATCACGCACGCTCCATTTTTCTGCCACAATTTTCTTGGCAAGCTCTAACTGTTTGTCTAAATCCTCTATAGCAAGTAAAGCTCTGGCATGTCCGGTAGAAAGTTCTCCGTTAATTACCATTTCCTGCACTTTATCTCCCAGCTTTAACAAACGCATGGAATTGGTAACCGCGGAACGGCTCTTGGATACGCGTTCAGCTACCTCTTCCTGCTTTAAGTTAAACTCTGTCAACAATCTCTTATACGCCTGTGCTTCTTCAATAGGATTTAAGTCCTCTCTCTGAATATTTTCAATCAAAGAAATTTCTACAATTTCCTGCTCGGAATAATTACGGATAATAACCGGCACTTCCTTTAAGCCAGCCAGTTTACTGGCTCTCCATCTACGCTCTCCGGCAATAATCTCATAGTAGGTTTTCCGATCCTGTACCAAAATAGGCTGCAACAAACCAAACTGCTTGATGGAATCTGCTAACTCGGTTAAAGCTTCTTCATCAAACAGCTTTCTTGGCTGTTCTCTGTTAGGCTCAATTTTATTAATATCTACAATAGAATCCGGTTTTTCTTTTCCCGGTTCTCCTTCTATTGGTCTCTTTTCTTTACTATCTTTTACCACATTACTGGGAATCAAAGAATCTAATCCTTTTCCCAAGCCTCTTGTTCCTCTAGGTGCCATGCTATAAGTCCTTTCTGTTGATGATTTCTTTCGCCAGTGCCCGATAACTTTCTGCTCCTGAGGAGCGAGAATCATACTCTGTAATTGGCATACCGTAACTGGGTGCTTCTGCCAAACGAATATTTCTTGGAATCAGTGTTTTGTAAACATGCTCCTTCAAATTTTTACGAACATTATCTACAACCTGCATGGATAAATTGGTTCTGGAATCAAACATGGTAAATACCACACCTTCCATTTCCAATTGTGGATTTAATCTTTCTTTTACCAAATTCACAGTATGGATTAACTGGCTCAAACCTTCCAAAGCGTAGTACTCACACTGGATAGGAACCAATACGGTGTCTGCGGTTGTCATGGCATTGACAGTCAACATATTCAAAGAAGGAGGGCAATCAATTAAAATAAAATCGTATGTATCTTTAATTTTTTCGATTTCCTCACGCAAAATAAATTCTTTATTTTCTACACCGATTAATTCGATTTCTACCGCTGCAAGGTCTACATTAGATGGTAAAATAGAAACATTATTTCTAACATTCTCCAAAATACAATCCTTTGCAGAATATTCTCCTAAAAATACCTCATAAATGGTTTTTTCCAGTTCATTTTTCTCTACGCCAAATCCACTGGTACTGTTTCCCTGAGGATCCATATCTATCAATAGAACTTTTTTCTTCTTTTCAGCCAAAGCAGCTGCAATATTGATGGTAGTAGTGGTCTTACCAACTCCACCTTTTTGATTTGCAACAGCAATAATTCTTCCCATAGTAGTTCTCCAATTCTATCTTTATAGCAACTTTACAATTATAGCACGCTTATCTTTATTATTCTAGTAGTCGGGATTTTCTCTTCTTATTTCTTTTCCTTCGACATGCGATGTAAAAATACATATATTTGTTTGAAAATTTCTTTTCTTTTTCTCCATAAATACTTTCCCTTTTATCTCGCTGTTTCCCATACTTCTTCCAGATTATACTGTATCTTTTCTATCATATCTAATCGTAGAATAGAAGTCAATTTCTTTCCTTCTGAATTTTCTCAATTGTCTCTGATTTTATTGCATTTCTTATGCTTTCTAAGTATGGAGAAAAGGTCACTCTATCACAGCAATAGGTAAGCTGAAGATCATATTCGTGATCTTCCCAAGTTGAAATATCTGCTTCATTGTGCTGCAAAATTGCTTCCATCCCATCCAAAGCCTTGAAAACCTTAGCTTCTTCCGTCTTTTGTTCCTTCATTTCCAAGAAAAGATTTGACATTTCTTCTCTTAATTTTTCCGGAATAGTCTCTATCCATTGCTGTAATAGTGCTTCTTCTTTTTCTTCATCTGCGTCTGTTTTATCAAATACCGGAATATCTCCTGTAAAGCACTCTCCTAAATCGTGGATCAGACACATTTTCATAATTTTTGTGGCGTCTAAATTCGGAAATTCCTCTGCAATCCAATAAGACATTAGTGCCAATCTCCAACTGTGTTCTGCCACACTTTCTCTTCTACCTATGCTTGTATCACAGTGTCTTGTTATATTTTTTAGTTTTTCTGCTGTATGCAGCATTTCTAATAGTTTTTCAGGTTTCATTTTTACTCTTTTTTATTTTTTCTATAGAATATTTTTTATCTTTTTTCAATTTATAGGTACTATTTTTATAATTATTATATTTACAGTACCATTACCAGTGTTCCAATTGTGATTAAAACACATCCTGCTACAGATTTTACATTACATTTTTCGTGTAAAAATAGAAATGCCAAAATCAAAGTAATTACCACACTCATCTTATCAATTGGGACAACCTTAGATGCTTCGCCCATTTGCAATGCTTTATAATAGCAAAGCCAACTTGCTCCTGTAGCTAATCCTGATAAAATAAGAAAAATCCAGCTTTTTTTACTAATATCTGTAATGCCACCCTGTGTATTGGTAATAAATACCATTCCCCAGGACATTAAAACTACAACCACTGTTCTGATTGCTGTTGCCAGATTGGAATTAACTCCATCAATACCAACCTTTGCCAAAATAGATGTTAATGCAGCAAACACTGCCGAAAGTACTGCAAATACTGCCCACATAGTTTTTTCCTCCGTATTTTTTAACAAATTTTTTTACACTCTAAATTTTCCTACTTAACACATCAGCTTTACAAATCTGGAATTTACACTGTAATTTCAACCAAATTATCTTCTATACCAAAAATGCAACTTTCATAATATCCATCACCTGTGGTTCTTGGTCCACTAATCACATCATATCCATCAGATTTCAATTGCTCTGTTAATCTATCAACTTTTTCTTTTGATCCTACTGAAAATGCAATATGAATATAGCCTGGTCTTGTGGTGTCTTTTTTTAAGTCCTTAATCTCTGGATTATTCATTATCTCCAACCGTGCTCCGTCCTCAAAGGTCAGAAAATAAGATTTAAAATCTGTTGATTTATTGTGATATACATCATTTGCTCGTGCATCAAAATACTTTATAAAAAAATCTTTTGCTGCATCTAAATTATTTACATACATAGCTATGTGTTCTATCTTCATATATAACCTCTTAGTTAACAAAACTGGATTTTATAATCCCTACAAATTACAATTTTCATGTGCTATCACAAAAACATTTCCGCAAAACTATCAATTCCATATCTTACAGTAATATCTTTCAAGCCAGACTTAATTTCATCTCTG
>JAKSSF010000045.1 GCA_024403235.1 Lachnospiraceae bacterium
TGGAACTATTTCTTCTGTAACCGGGTATCAGGCAAGACTTGAAGCGGCACGCCCAAAGGTGAAAAATGCCCAGGCGAATGTGGATAGTTTGACTAGGCAGGTGGCTATAGTTAGTGGAACCAATAGCGTGGAAGATTTAACGGTTGCACTAAAAAAAGCCCAGACAGCGATGTCTTCGGCACAAGAAAGAATGACCCAGAAGGAAATGGAAAAGGATGCTGCTATTGGGCAGAGAGATGCATTGACTAGCATAGAAGTGCTGGAAGGAGATTTACAAAAAGCAGAAAACGATAATAAAATAGCAAAATTTGTCCTATATGAAAGGATTGCTTTAACCGATATAGGTTCAGGACCATTTAATATCCATTATACGAATGGAGATGAAAGTGATGTAAATTATGCTTTTGCTGAGGATGATAATACAAAGAATGCATTATTTTCGTATGTTCAAAAACAAACTTCTGCAGATATCACAGATAATAAAACTACAACTGCAGATGCTTTGTATAACAGTTATCTAAGTGCAAAAGCGAATGTGGAAGCAATTCGCGCTGAAATAGCAGCATATGACGAGAAAAAATCCACCTTAGATGAAGCAGTTCGAAATGCAGAAAGTGAATATAACAAAGCAAAAAACCATTATAACGAATGTAAAACTTACTATGAAAAGTTAAGTAATCAAGATACTCAAAATACAGTGGACAATGGTAAGTTAAAGGAACAATTATCCATTCAATTATCGGATGCTGAAGCAGCTTTGAAAAAAGCCCAGGAAGAGCAAACCCAGCTCTTAACGGATGTAGGACAAGAATTAAACCTTTCCAGCCAAAACAGTATTATTGCAGACAAGCAAAAGGAAATCGCAAAGCTTCGTGAGAATGCGGTTGGTGCTACCGTTGTTGCCCCAATGGATGGAACCGTAATTTCTGTATCCAAGATTGCAGGAGAGGAAACTATGCCGGAGGAGGCTCTTGCCACTATGGTTGCAACCGGAAAAGGCTTTACAGTTAGTTTCTCTGTCACCAATGAGCAGGCAAAACGGGCTACAGTAGGCGAACAAGCTGAAATTCAGAATAGCTGGTATTACGGCGATTTGAAAGCAACCCTACAAACAATTCGTCCGGATAAAGAAAATCCGGCACAAAAAAAGGAACTCACTTTTTCTGTAGAAGGAGAGGTACAGGATGGACAATCCTTAAGTCTCTCCGTAGGACAGAAAAGTTCTAACTATGATATGTTGGTACCCAATAGTGCGATTAAGGAAGACAATACCGGAAAGTTTATTTTAATAGTAGAAGTAAAGAATTCCCCTTTGGGAAATCGATATAAAGCAAGAAGAGTAGATGTGGAAGTCTTGGCTAGCGACGATACACAAACTGCTATTATTGGGGATGTAAATTCTTATGAATATGTTATAACTACTTCGACCAAACCAATTGCGGCAGGTGATTTGGTGCGTATCTCAGATAATTAGGAGGTAGGCAGTTGGAAAAAGTAAAACAATTTTGCACAAAATGGAGGTGGCTTCTCCTGGTGCTTGGAGGAGGACTACTGTTTATAGCAATTCTATCTATATGGGAGAATGCAAAACAGACGGCTCTCTATGATCAACAAATGGCCTATCGGTGGGGAAACAACAAGGGAGTGACCCAGGTAAGTTGTTTCTATCCAACGGATCAAACCTTTGATAGCTTCTATTTACTGGAGATAGAGCATGGTATAGAAGAAGGGCTGAAGGAAGCGTCTATAGAGGCACCTAAGGAAGGGGCCCGTTTGTGGGTGGACGGCTTTAGCGCCAAAGGGAAGTTGACGGTAAAGACAGAAAAAGCCAGTATAGATTTGAATGCCTATGGTGTGGATGGAGATTTTTTTAGCTTTCATCCCATTCCATTACTATCCGGTTCTTTTTTCAGCAAAGATAGTATGATGCAGGATGGTATTGTATTGGATGAGGACGCAGCCTGGCAGCTTTTCGGCTCCAATGATATAGCCGGACAACAGGTAATGATAGGCGGTGTGCCACATCATGTGACCGGTGTGGTCAAACGAGAAGAAGGAAGGTTTGCCAAAAGTGCAGGTTTAGAGAGTTCTCTTTGTTATGTCTCGTTGGATAGTTTAATACAATATGGCAGCGGTGTACGCGATTATTGCTATGAGGTTGTATTACCGAATCCGGTGAAACATTTCGGAAAAGCGTTAATAGAGAAACTAGTAGGAAAAGAAGGCGCTGTAGAAGTTGAAATTGTAGAAAATACAGGCAGATTCTCCCTACTAAGAGTGGCGTCGCTTTTACAAAATTTTGGAATACGCTCTATGAGTCGAATGGGAATCGTATATCCTTACTGGGAAAATATAGCCAGAGCATACGAAGATATATTTGTAGTAATAGAGTTTGTAAAAATCGTCTTGTGGCTTATAACATTGGGAATCGTTTTGTGGATTCTTTGTCATGAACTAAAAGGCAAACAATGGAATATAAAGGATAAAATAAAAGGGATTTGGAAAAGGAGATTGGGATGAAAAAGAAAATAATAACCTTGGCAATGCTAGGGGCATTAAGTGTCTTAACCGCATGTGGAGGAAAGAAAGATACTGCAAAAAATAATGAAGCTGCAAACAATAAAAATTATGTATATCAAGAGGAAGTATTGCAATGGGATTTACCGGCGGGAGAGGATATAGACAAAATTCTCTTGGTGGGAGATACCATGTATGTAGGTACATATCATTATGAATATGGTGGGGAAGCAGTGCCTTATGCCTATGATGCAAAATTGGCTTCCAGTGGAGTTGCGGTGGAGGAAGCTGCAGTAGAAGAAGTGACAGCAGAGGAAGATTCAACGGAGGAAATTGCAACAGAGGAAGATATTGCTGAGGATGGTATTGGAGAAGGTACTTCAAGCTACACCCAAACTATTGGAGGATATCAATTAGATGGTAAGAAACTATCTGAGTTTAGCAGAACTATGGATGACTCCATGAATAACTATTATTGGGCAGCTGATAAAGAAGGCACTATTTATGTAGTGGATGTGAAATATGCATCTTATGAAGGGGATGATACTCAGGATAGTTATATTTTGAAAGCATTTTCCGGATCAGAAGAGGAACTTTGGAGTGCGGATTTGACGAAAAAAACAGGCCCGGAAGACTATTTCGGGGTACAAGGGCTGGATGTTTTGGCAGATGATACCATATTAGTTAGATGTTATTCCAGTCTGGAATACTATCAGAAGGATGGAACTTTCATTCGTTCCGTTCCACTAGAAGGAGAGTATGGAGACTTGCTTCCTATGGGTGGAGATTCTTATGCCATTCAGACCTATGATGAAAATGGAATGTTGTTAAAACAGATGAATCTTGCAACCGGACAGGTCGGAGAAAAAATACCAATGCCTTTTTCCTTATATACTTACAGGTTCCAAAGAGGTACCGGTTATGATTTCTATTTAAGCGATTCCTATGGTGTTTATGGAATGAATATGGGGGATAGTGAAGTTACACAGTTGATGGATTTTATTTCCTCTAATGTAGATACAACAAATGTGAATCAATTGATAGCGACTTCTACGGATACCTTTTTTGTGACCTATTATCAAGAGACCGAAGAAGGCACGGGTACAACAGCATTTTCTAAAATGACCAAGGTGGCACCGGAGGATGTACCGGATAAACAGGTGCTTACTTTAGGATGTAATTATTTACCGGATACAGCCATTGTGAAAAAGGCTGTAAACTTTAATAAAACCCATCCGGAGTATCAGATTCGAATTAAAGATTATAGCACCTATAATACAGATGAGGACTATACGATAGGCGCTACAAAGTTTTTGACCGACATATCGACAGGAGCAGTTCCGGATATTATGATTGTAGATGTTTCTGTACCAATGGATAGTCTATCCGCGAAAGGTGTTTTCGCAGATTATTATAGTCTGATGGATGGAGACAGTGAAATTCATAAAGAAGATTATCTGGAAAATGTATTTAAGACCATGGAGTTAAATGGGAAACTCTATCAAATGCCTGTCAGTTTCTATGTTTCTACTGTTTTTGGTAAAGCGGCAGATGTTGGAACGGAACCTGGTTGGACCATGGATGATATGAAAGCCGTGCTGGCAAAGAAACCGGAAGGCACAGAAGTATTTCAGTTAACAACCAAGGATAGCATTCTTTATATGGGCTATTATATCAACAGCAAGCAATACATTGATTGGGGTAACGGCACTTGTCATTTCAATGAAAAAGACTTTATCGACTTATTAGAGTTTGCCAATACTATGCCACAGGAAATTGACTATGAATCCTTAGATGAGGCGTATTGGAATAATTATGATAGTGCGTACAGGGAAGGAAGAGCCCTGCTTATGATGACTTCTTTCTCTACCTATGAAGATTATAATCGTACTTGTAAGGGATATTTTGGAGAACCAGCTACCCCCATCGGATATCCCGCAGAGGACGGTGTGGGTTCTGCCTTTAGTTTTGAAATTAATTTTGCCATTTCCGAAAAATCTTCTGCAAAAACAGCAGCATGGGAATTTGTAAAGTCCTTCTTAGCAGAGGAATACCAGGATAAAATCTACAGTTTCCCAATCAAGCTTTCTTCTTTAGAAAAGAAAGCAAAAGCGGCAATGGAGAAACCATTCTATATGGACGAAAATGGGGAAAAGGTAGAATACGACTACACCGCTTACATTGCAAATCAGGAAATTGTGATTCCACCTATGACGGCGGAAGAAATAGCTTATGTAAATGATTTCTTTGGAAAAATTACCCAAGCACCATCTTCCAATGAAGAAGTTATAAAAATTATTCAGGAAGAATCTGCTGCCTATTTCAGTGGACAGAAATCTGTGAATGATGTAGCAGATATTATACAAAAACGGGTGCAGATTTATGTCAGTGAAAATCGATAAAACAGAGTGGTTGACCGATGTGGTAAAAAGCCGACAGGGTTGACAAAAAGGACAAATTTCATTATATTTTAAGGGATGTAGTATCGTTAAAATCAGTGATTTTTCGCCCCTTGCCACTTACTTGTGTCAAGTCTGTGGCAAGGGGTGCTTTTATAATGTTCAAAGGAAAGAGAGAATGGATATGAGTAAAGAATTGGCAAAAACCTATGACCCTCATGGAATTGAGGACAGATTATATCAGAAATGGCTGGATAAAAAGTATTTCCATGCTACCGTGGATTATTCGAAGAAGCCATTTACCATTGTCATTCCACCCCCAAATATTACAGGACAGCTGCATATGGGACATGCTCTGGATAATACTATGCAGGATATTCTCATTCGTTTTAAAAGAATGCAGGGATACAATGCATTATGGCAGCCTGGCACGGACCATGCTAGTATTGCTACGGAAGTAAAGATTATTGAAAAGTTAAAAGAGCAAGGAATTAGCAAAGAAGATCTAGGCCGTGAAGGCTTTTTAGAAAGAGCCTGGGATTGGAAAAAGGAATACGGCGGTCGTATTATCAGCCAGTTGAAGAAATTAGGTAGTTCCTGTGACTGGGATAGAGAACGCTTTACCATGGATGAAGGCTGTAACAAAGCTGTTACAGAAGTGTTCTGTAAAATGCATGAAAAAGGCTGGATTTATAAAGGTAGCCGTATCATTAACTGGTGTCCTGTTTGTAACACCTCTATTTCTGATGCAGAAGTAGAATATGAAAATCAGGCAGGTCATTTCTGGCATATTAAATATCCTATTGTGGATAGCGAGGAATTTTTGGAGTTTGCCACCACTCGTCCGGAAACCATGCTTGGGGATACTGCAGTTGCAGTAAATCCGGAAGATGACAGATACAAACATTTAATTGGTAAGAAGGTCCTTCTTCCTATTGTAAATCGTGAAATTCCTATTGTAGCAGATGCTTATGTAGATATGGAATTTGGTACCGGTGTTGTAAAGATTACGCCTGCTCATGACCCTAACGATTTTGAAGTAGGAAAGAGACATGGACTGCCGGAAGTAAATATCTTAAATGACGACGCAACCATTAATGCAAATGGTGGTAAGTTTGAAGGTATGGATCGTTACGAAGCCAGAAAAGCCATTGTAAAAGAATTGGATGAAATGGGTCTGTTGGTTCGTATTGAGGACTATGAGCATAATGTAGGTACTCATGACAGATGTAAAACAACCATTGAGCCAATGATTAAAAAGCAGTGGTTTGTAAAGATGGATGAACTGATTAAACCTGCTGCAGAAGCAGTGAAAACCGGGGATATTCAGTTGATTCCTGAGAGAATGAATAAAACCTACTTTAACTGGACAGATAATATTCGTGATTGGTGTATTAGTAGACAGTTGTGGTGGGGCCACAGAATTCCTGCTTATTACTGTGATGACTGTGGAGAAACTATTGTAGCAAAAGAAGCCCCTACGGTTTGTCCAAAGTGTGGTAAAAACCATCTCACACAGGATCCGGATACCTTAGATACCTGGTTCTCCTCTGCATTATGGCCATTCTCTACTTTAGGCTGGCCGGAGCAGACAGAGGATTTAAAATATTTCTATCCTACAGATGTATTGGTAACAGGCTATGACATTATTTTCTTCTGGGTAATTCGTATGATTTTCTCAGGCTTTGAAAATATGGGAGAAAAGCCGTTTAAGACTGTATTATTTCATGGCCTTGTAAGAGATTCTTTGGGGCGAAAGATGTCCAAATCTTTAGGCAATGGTATTGATCCTTTGGAAATTATCGACCAGTATGGTGCGGACGCACTTCGTCTTACATTGATTACCGGAAATGCACCCGGTAATGATATGCGTTTCTATAATGAAAGAGTAGAAGCAAGCCGTAACTTTGCCAATAAGGTATGGAATGCATCCCGTTTCATTATGATGAATATGGAAGGCGTTGATATTACGAAGCCTGCAAATGCTGATTTAGAACCGGTAGATAAATGGATTTTGTCTAAACTGAATCGTGTAGTAAAAGAAGCTACCGATAATATGGAACATTTCGAATTAGGTATTGCAGTACAGAAGGTATATGACTTTATTTGGGATGAATTCTGTGACTGGTATATTGAGATGGTAAAACCAAGACTTTACAATTCTGATAATCAGACCAGCAAGAATGCAGCTCTTTATACCTTGAAAACAGTATTATTAGATGCATTGAAGCTGTTACATCCTTATATGCCTTTCGTAACAGAAGAAATCTTCTGCACACTTCAGTCCGAAGAGGAATCTATTATGATTAGCTCTTGGCCTGTATTTACAGAAGAAAGAGACTTTGCAAAAGAAGAAAAAGAGATCGAGATTATGAAGGAAGCCGTTCGTGGTATTCGTAATGCTCGTACCGGAATGAATGTTCCACCTAGCAAAAAGGCACATGTATTTGTAGTTAGTGAAAAAGAAAACATTCGTGCTATTTTTGAAGAAGGTAAGTTGTTCTTCGCAAGTTTAGCGTATGCTTCCGAGGTTTCTGTACAGGCAAACAGAGATGGTATTGCAGATGACGCAGTTTCTGTTGTAATCGGAGATGCAGTGTGCTATATGCCATTTGCAGAACTGGTAGATATTGCAAAAGAAATTGAGCGTTTGGAAAAAGAAGAAAAACGTTTGCAGGGTGAGTTGGCACGAGTTAACGGTATGTTAAACAATGAGAAGTTCATGTCCAAGGCACCGGAAGCAAAAATCAAAGAGGAAAAAGATAAGATGGCAAAATACCAGCAAATGATGGAGCAGGTAAAGGAACGTCTTAGTCAGTTAAAATAATGGAATTAGGTAGGATAGTTTGCTATCAGGAGGCAATTGCATACATCGATGAGATTCCTAAGTTCACCAAGAAAAATGGGTTTGATATATCTAAGGAGTTTTATGCGTTTTTGCAGAAGCCCGCAAACAATTGCACCATCTTTCATGTGGCAGGAACTAATGGAAAAGGATCTGTTTGTGCATACCTGGATAGCATATGTAGAGAGGCAGGTTTAAAGACTGGTCTCTTTACATCTCCTCACCTGGTGGATATTAGAGAACGCTTTCGCTTACAAGGAGAGTGGATTTCTCAAGAAGATTTTCTGGATTGTTTTCAGATAGTAGCAAATCAGGTATTGGCCTTTCGGAAAACGGAAGGACATGAGGAATACCATCCTACTTTTTTTGAATATTTATTTTTTATGGCCATGCTGTATTGTGAAAAAAAGCAGGTTCAAGTATTAGTTTTGGAAACCGGTCTTGGTGGAAGATTGGATACTACCAATGTAATTGATCATCCGGCTGTTAGTGTAATTACAGAAATTGGAATGGACCATATGGAGTATCTTGGAAATTCCATAGCGGAGATTGCGGTGGAAAAAGCCGGCATAATAAAAGCTGGTTGTCCCGTTGTTTATGTGGATAAGAGACCGGAAAGTTCGGCAGTAATAGAGCAAATTGCGGCAGAAAAAAACAGCCCTTGTAAAGGGGTGTCGAAAAGTGCAATAAAGTTTATTGGTTTTCAGAATAAAATTATTGATTTTTCTTACCAATGTGGATATGATAACAATATCCTTTCGTTACAAACCACAGCGTTTTACCAGATGGAGAATGCCGCTACTGCAGTGACTGCACTGCTGGAAAGTGGTTTAGAAGTATCTATGGATACTATAAAAAAAGGGTTGTTCCAGTGTAAGTGGGAAGGCCGTATGGAGGAAATATTGCCTCAGGTTTTCTTAGATGGAGCCCATAATGTAGATGGAATTGACGCATTCTTAGAAGGTGTAGAGAGAGACCATTTCACAGGAAAACGATATCTTCTTTTTTCTGCAGTGGCGGATAAGGAAGTAAATTTGATGAAAGAAAAACTGGTTTCATCCGGTTTATTTAGTGGGTTTATGACTGCCCCATTAGAAAGCAGTCGTGGTGTTAAGAAAGAAGATTTGCAGAAACTATTCCGAGACATGGAGATTCAAATATTCGATTGCCCTGAAAACGGGTTAGAGTATTTCTTGCAAAATAGGAATGGTGATTGTCGTTTATATATCGTTGGATCCTTATATTTGGTTGGTCAAATTAAGGAGTATTTGTTAAAGCGAAGTTCATAGGAAAAGTTTATGATTAATTTTGAAGAAGAATTGAAGAAATTTCATTATAGTTTGGAATTGGAAGAGGCAGAGGATGCCTTATATCAGAACAGCATGATTGATGTGTCTGATTTGGTTATTAAGGTATTAAAAGAAGCAAAGGACGAAACTGAGGAATCATAAGGTATGCAATGTTATAATTGTGGCTGCGATTTGTCAGAACATTCTTTTTGCACAAATTGCGGTGTGGATGTAAGCCGATACAAGCTGATTATCAGTGCCTCTAACATTTATTACAATGATGGCTTAGAAAAAGCTAATGTAAGAGATTTAAGCGGGGCAATTCTTAGCTTGCGGCAGTGTTTAAAATTGAATAGTAGTCATGTGGATGCCAGGAATCTATTGGGACTGATATATTTTGAAATTGGCGAGCCTGTTATGGCGATTAATGAATGGGTATTAAGTAAAAATGTTCGTTCGCAAAAAAATGTTGCAGATGATTATCTGAACAGAGTACAAAGTAGTCCAAGTAAATTGGAAGAGTTAAATTCTACTGTTAAGAAGTTTAATCAGGCGTTGAATTATTGCTGTCAGGATAGCTTGGATTTGGCTGTGATTCAGTTGAAAAAGGTTTTATCTCTAAATCCTAAATATGTGCAAGCCCATTTACTCTTGGCCCTTCTTTATATCAAGCAGGAAGATTGGGAGAGAGCACTGAAGGAACTGGATCGTGTTGAACGGGTGGATACCAATAATATTATGATGAAACGGTATCGTGCCGAAGTGGAACAGGTCTTGGAGGCAAGAGAGCCAGAAGAGAATCCCAGTAAAAAGAACGGATCCAAAAAGAAAAAAGAAAAAGCTAGAGAAGAAGCATTTAAGTATCAAAGCGGTAATGAAACAATCATTCAACCGTATAATATCAATGATAATAAGGGTGCTCACTCCGTTTGGAATCTCATTATTGGCTTGGTGATTGGTTTGGCAGTGGCCTGGTTTTTGATTTTACCGGCTAGAGTACAAACTGCAAGGCAGGAATCAGAAAAAGATGTCAAAGCCGTTAGTGAGCAGTTAGATGTCAAAAACGCTACCATTAAGGAATTAGAAAGTAGTGTGAAACAGTTAGAAAGTGAGAAAATCAAACTGGAAAACGAAATCGAGGCTTATGTTGGCTCCGATGGAACCTTGCAGACGGTGGATAATTTATTGCAGGCAGCAGCACTTTACATTGAATCACCTGAAAAAACCAAAGAGATTGCGACTTATTTGGATGCCATTGACCGTGGAACGATGACAGAAAATACTTCAGAAAACTTTACAAAGCTGTATGATTTATTGATGCGGGATATCGGTTCTACCATAGGGGACACCTATTATGAAAATGGTATGGAAAACTATCAGGATGGGGATTACAATGGTGCGATTGAACAACTAACCCGTGCCATTACTTATGATGAAAACAATGTTGAAGCGTATTACAATCTGGCCAATGCCTATAAAAAACTGGAGATGAAGTCAGATGCAATTGCAGTTTACCAGCAAGTAATTGACAAGTTCCCCGGTACAGAGAGAGCCAATCGTGCTCAATCGCAGATTAATGAATTAAATCAATAAAGAACTTACAAAAGAGAGCAGAAACTGCTCTCTTTTTTATTTATGAGAAAGGACGGTAAATATGAACGCAGTAGAAGAATACAAAATAATAGGAGATTACTTGTGTGTACAAATGCCAAAGGAAATTGATCACCATAATGCGGAATCTATTAGTGAAAAAATAGATCAGTTTATTGTAAAAAGAAATGTTAATCATGTACTGTTTGATTTTTCGGAAACAGAATTTATGGATAGTTCCGGGATTGGAATTCTGGTAGGTAGATATAAAAAAGTCGCTTGTTTTCAAGGGAAAATATATCTCATACATATGAATGCACAAATCAAAAAAATACTATCCTTATCAGGGATTGCTAAATACATGGAAATATTGGAGGAGCGGTAAAATGAAGAACCAAATGCATTTAGAATTTTCAGCAGATTCAGCAAATGAAAGTTTTGCCAGAGTTACAGTGGCAGCTTTTATGATGAACTTAAATCCTACAGTAGAAGAATTGTCAGATGTAAAGACTGCAGTTTCTGAGGCGGTTACCAATGCAATCATCCATGGTTATGAAGGAAAAGAGGGGAGAATCAGTATTCGGTGCAAACTAGAGGAACGGACTATAGATCTGGAAATAGAAGATAAAGGAAAAGGCATTTCAGATATTCCAAAAGCCATGGAGCCTATGTTTACCACAAAACCAGATTTAGAACGATCCGGTATGGGATTTGCTTTTATGGAAGCCTTTATGGATGAATTAGAGGTGACTTCCACTGTGAATGAGGGTACCACGGTACATATGAAAAAAAGAATAGGTGTATTGACTCCTCAAGATGATTTTCTTTAGGAGGGAGTATGGAAGAAACTACAGTACTACTAAAGCGATTACAAGAAGGAGATAAATCAGCGAGAGAAGTACTGATAGAGAATAATTTAGGACTGGTGCATCACATCACAAAAAGGTTTTTGGGAAGGGGCGTTGATCCGGAGGATCTTTTTCAAATAGGAACCATCGGTCTTATGAAAGCTATTGATAAGTTTGACTTAAATTATCAGGTGAAATTTTCCACCTATGCGGTGCCTTTGATTAGTGGTGAAATTAAACGGTTTTTACGAGATGATGGATTGGTAAAGGTTAGTAGAACATTAAAAGAAAAGGGTTTTAGAATCAGCCAAGTCAGGGAAGGAGTGAGACAAAGGACAGGACGAGAACCTACTTTATCGGAGATTATGGATGAAACCGGGTATACGGAAGATGAAATTCTATTGGCCTTAGAAGCAAATGTACAGGTGGAATCTATCTATAAATCTGTCTATCAATCTGATGGATCAGAGGTGTATTTGGTAGACCAGGTAATTGAAGGTCAAAGAGCAAGTGTTGGTACTGCCATGAATCAAACCAAAGAACAAGGCCATTTTCATGAGGACCAGGAAAAGGACAAGCTTATAAATCATTTGTTACTGGAACAACTATTGGAAACTTTGAACGAAAAAGAGAAACAGTTAATACAACTTCGTTATTTTGAAAATAAAACCCAAATGCAGGTGGCTAAACTTTGGAATATGAGCCAGGTACAGATATCCAGAATGGAAAAGAAAATCTTAATAGGAATGAGAAAACAGGCAGGGAATTGATGGATAACCTGCCTGTTTTTGCGCATACTTAAAATATGGAAACTATTTATGTGAAACTGGACGGAAAAATAAAGATTGCAGATTCTACTGTATTACTACAAGATATGGCAACTATATATTGTACAAATACAACTGTGAATCAATTAGTGCGAGAACTTCCTGTATATAGTAGACAAAATGGGGAAGTGAGAAGGGTAATCAGCATTATGTACATTTTAGAATTGGTTTTACAAAATCATCCAAATTGGAGCATAGCTAGTATCGGAGAATCTGCCTGTGTTATTGAGTGGCAAGAGAGAAAGAAGCAGAATGGAATATGGGAAAATTGTAAAATTTTATTTGTTGCGCTAATATGTTTTTTCGGCACCTCTTTTTCCATTATGGCTTACCATAACGATATTAATATTACGAATCTGTTTGGAAATATTTATTCCCTTGCCCTTGGTAAAGAAAAGGCGGGAATTACATTTATGGAAATCGCCTATTCTTTAGGTTTGTCTATGGGCATATTAGTCTTTTTTAATCATGTGGGAAAACGGCGCATTACCAAAGACCCCACTCCTGTGGAAGTAGAAATGCGTGCCTATGAAGATAGTATTAATCTGGCATTGAGCGAAATCGCAGAAAGAGAAAATCAAATCATTAGTTGTAATGAGAACCAGAAAAATGAGGGAAAACAATGATATTTCAAGTATTTGCTTTAGCATTAGGAGCTTTCGGATTTGGCTGGTTAGCTTCCGGAGGGGTTTTTACAGTCTTTTTTTCGGCAGGATTAATTCCACAGTTTGCCGTGAAAACCCATACTGCCAGTCAGATTTTGAAATATGAATCTTTGGCAACTTTTGGAGTTATTACAGGGGGCTTGATTAGCTTGTTTGCGCCTGCCTTTCACCCACAGGTGAAACCATTACCGGAAGGATTATATGAAACTGTGTGGTGGCAGACTGGGAGTAATATTCTGTTAATTCTTTGGGGATTTTTTGCGGGAATTTTTGTGGGATGTCTTGTCATGGTGATTGCGGAAATGTTAAATACCATACCTATTTTTTCCAGAAGAATAAAGATGGGAAAGGGATTGGGAATTTGTTTGACTGCCATGGCTCTTGGAAAGGCAGCAGGTGCATTATTTTATTATTACAATGGAATTCATAATGGATAAATGCATAGAAAAAAGATATTTTTAGGATAGCAATAATAAATGAATTGGTGGAAAGAAAAACAGGGAAGGAAAGAAAATGGAAAGGAGAAATAGAGAAGCAATGATGCCAGACAAGGAAAACAAAGAAGTAAAAAAGATGGAACAGGAAGAGAAAAAACTACAGGAAAAACAGAAGCTGGCGTATCAACAGTATGTGGAAGAGGTGACGCCAAAAGCTAAATTATTACCGCAAATGGGAAAAGCATTTATTACCGGAGGCATTATATGTGCTTTGGGACAGTGGATTAAAAACATTGCGCTGTACAGACTAGGATTTTCCCAGGAATTAGCAGGTGGTTTTACTTCTCTTTGTTTAATTGGTCTATCCGTATTGCTTACAGGTCTTCATTGGTATCCGACGATTGCCAAATGGGGTGGGGCAGGAATCTTGGTTCCCATTACCGGCTTTGCCAATTCTATCAGTTCTGCAGCCATTGAATACAAAAAGGAAGGGCAGGTATTTGGGATAGGTAGTAAAATTTTTACTATTGCAGGTCCTGTCATTTTATATGGAATTGTAGGAAGTTGGATATTTGGTGTGATCTATTGGATAGGATTACATTGACATTTATAGAAATTTTAGACAGAATAAAGGAAAACAATAAGAAAAATTACGATCTGTATGTGTGATAACATGTGCAACTTCAAATAATATAAATACAAGAGAGTGATACTATGATTTTACGAGATTCAAAGTTTTCTATTGCCTGGTATGGGACCGCTTCTTTACAAATAAAAACGAATCAAGGCATAGTTTGGATAGATCCCTTTGTGCCTTTACAGGGATCTTCCGTACATATTTCGAAAGAAACCTTCTTGACCGGTAAAGTCATTTTGCTAACCCATGGACATATGGATCATATTTGTAGTGTTCCTTGGATAGAAGATAACAAAAGAATGCAGATTTTTTGTTCTAAAACACCTGCCAAAAACCTAGAGAAAATGGGGGTTGACAGAAAATTAATCACAGAAATTAAACCAGGAGATAATTTCCCGGTACAGGGACTGCAAGTACAGGTTCTTCATGGCCGACATATAAAATTTGATAAAACACTTGTAAAAAAGACTTTATGGAATAAACGAATGATTCAATATGCGGATAACCTACCATATATAATGTATCATCATTTGAATTGCCCGGAAAATGGAGAAACAGTTGGATATCAAGTGACATACCAAAAGAAAACAATTGTTATTCTTGGGAGTTTGGGCCTAATGTATGGAATTGACTACCCTAGTCGAATAGATTTGCTGGTTTTACCCTACCAGGGAAATAGTGATTTGTTGCATCCTGCTTTGCAAATCGTAAAAACAATTCAACCCAAAGCGATTTTGTTGGATCATTTTGATGATACATTTCCGCCCATTAGTGATACTGTTGATACAGAGGAATTTGTGCATGTCTTGAGACATTTTTATCCCACAATTCCGGTTCATAGGTTACAGTACGGGGAAGAATATGATATACTGTAGTATATCACACGATAAGAGAAGGATTGTGAAAGGGGAATATCATGAGACAAGTAAAAGCAGTAAAAATTACAGCAGAAAATTTCGCACCTTTTGGCAGTTTTTGTCCAATGTGTGAGCCTACCGGTTATCCATTGGAAGGAGAAATTCATAAATTTTATCCGGATCGAGTTAGCGGAAGCATTGTAGGCTCTATTGGATTTTCACCCATTGCAGTAAAAAAAGATGATCGTATTATTAAAGCGGCAGAATATCATACCACTACTTGGGAAGGTATTTTACCAATCAATGATGATATGATTCTTCATGTAGCACCCGCATCTGCAGGTACTCCGGTACCGGAATTGGCACAGGCTTTTATTGTACCGAAGGGATGTATGGTAAAAATCAATACCGCAATCTGGCACTTGGCACCTTTACCGGTAGCAGAAGAAGTATTACATGCAATGATTATTTTGCCGGAATGTACCTATGCCAACGATTGTACCGTAGTCGATATGGAAGAGAAAGATTGGTTCCAGATTATACTATAAAGAGAAGTGAATAATAAAACTATATTTTACATAGAAAAAGTGAGGTTACAAACGAATGAAAAAATTAATTGCTATTGGGGAAGCATTGATCGATTTTATTCCCGAAGAAAGTGGAAAAGGTATTAAAGATGTATCTGGATTTTTGCCTGCAGTAGGTGGTGCACCTGCTAATGTATGTGGCGCATTTTCCAAATTAGGTGGAGAATCAGCCATGATTACACAATTGGGAGATGACCCATTTGGAGACAAAATTGTGGAATGCTTGGAAGAAAATCATATTGATACTGCCTATGTAAGCAGAACCAAAATGGCAAATACTTCCTTAGCCTTTGTTGCTCTGAAGGACGATGGAAACAGAGAGTTTTCTTTCTACAGGAAACCAGGTGCGGATATGCTTTTGACAAGAAGCCAGATTAAAAAAGAATGGTTTGCAGATGCCTATGCTTTCCATTTCTGTTCCGTGTCTACTGGGGATTTTCCTATGAAGGATGCTCATAAGCAGGCCATTACTTATGCAAAAGA
>JAKSSF010000046.1 GCA_024403235.1 Lachnospiraceae bacterium
CGACCTCCTGGTCCCAAACCAGGCGCTCTAGCCAAGCTGAGCCACACCCCGATTTGCCATCATAAATCTGACGCAAGACATATTATAGTATAGGGAATTTGCGATGTCAACCTTTTTTTGGAGTTTTTCCATTCGGTTTTTCCAGTTTTTCCCATTCTAACTACCAGGCTACTAGACTTCTGATTTTTAATCTTCAAACAAATATCGTATGGTTGCTCTGGCAGTCTTGTCTTCTTCTATGATTAGCATAATGTAACTGGGTTTTCTCCCATTTTGTCTGGGATAGGTCAAGCTACCCGGATTTAAAACCAGCACATTTTTCTGTTGCTCTACCACAGGCCTGTGAGTATGTCCGTACATCACAATGGTAGCACCTCGTTCCATAGCCTCTCTTGTAATCACCTGCCCACTTGTAGAGACATAATACTGATGCCCGTGGGTTAAAAAGACTTTTCGTCCTCCTAAGGTAAATTCCAGTTCTCTTGGTAATCCGGAGAAAAAGTCATTATTGCCACCTACCATATAAACGGGACAATCTGCAATTTCCTGAAGTTCCTCTTCATCTCCTTCAATATCACCACAATGGACCACTACATCTACTTTTCCTTCTTTCCTTTTTGCCAACCGGAAATTATCTATAAATCCATGGGTATCGCTTACGACCATTATTTTCATCTACAAAGCCTCTTTCAACAGTGTTTTCATTTCTTTTAACGCTTTTCCTCTATGACTCACCTGATTTTTTTGCTCAGGACTAAGTTGTGCTGTAGTACAGTCAAATTCCGGTACATAGAAAATAGGGTCATACCCAAATCCGTTTTCTCCCTTTTCCTCATAGCCAATATAGCCCTCGATAGTACCTCTGGAAGTAAGCACCTTTCCATCCGGTAAAACCGCCGCAATAGAACATACAAAGCGAGCTGTACGCTTTTCCATAGGTACCCCATCCAACCGTTCTATCAAATTGGTATTTTTGATGTGATAGGAAGTATCTTCTCCCATATATCTGGCAGAATAAATACCAGGTTCTTTATTCAGGTAATCAATTTCCAATCCGGAGTCATCCGCCAAAACAATAGCGGAGCAAAGTTTCGCAATGGCTTTTGCCTTTATGATAGCGTTCTCCTCAAAGGTAGTCCCATCCTCCAGGATGTCCGCCTCTATTCCTGCTTCCTTCATGGAAAGGATTTCCATCCCAAGATCTTCTAAAATCATACGGATTTCTTTCATTTTGCCGGCATTTCCTGTAGCAAAAATAATTTGACTGCTCATTCTATTTCTCCTATTGTGCTTTACTATCCATATTTTCCAGTATCTCTTTGGTCCCAAGCTGCAATCCCTGTGCCAAAAGTTCGTAATAGGACTGTTGCTCCAAAAGTTTTCCCTCTTGCTTGTTTGTCAGATACCCCAATTCTACACTGATGGTTGGAACCTCCAACAAATGAATCATAGGATATTTTCGTTCTGTATCTGGGAATATTCCATTGGCCTTTCCCTGGATATGCTCTACTAGCACCCGTTCCATCTGATCCGCAAACTGCGCATTGGTAAAATCCGGCCAATAATATTCTTCGTTATAATAAATTTCTGTGCCAAATTGGCGCTCATTCTCTCCATTTACATTACAGTGTAAATCTAACACCAAATCCGGTTTTAAATTCATAACATAAGCAGCTCTCTTGTGGGCCGAAAGATTGCTATCGTCCTTTCGGACTAAGAATACTCCTACAGTTTCCTCTTGCAGTAGTTTCCGTACTTCCTTTGCCACTGCTAAAGTAACATTTTTCTCCTTCACACCATTCACTTCATTCCCGGTGTTAGAACCTCCATGGGCCGCATTTACTGCTACAATATAAGTGTATTTATCTCGAGGTTTTTCCAGTCCCAAATACAGTTTGTTTTCTTCCCAGCGATAGGTATAGGCATAAAAATCTCGCAAAAATAAGGTAATTCGAATACCCACTTCATTTTTTTGCCACGCCGCATGGGCTAGCAGTGTTTCATTGCCTTCCAAAGTGGCCAAAACTCGTTCCAAACTTTTTACATCTAATATATCTACGAACAACTCATTTCGGCTCATATCCTCTGAAATCTGTATATTTTCCAGCCGAGTATCGGGTAGAAACTCCAGGTATATTTCGGTCTCCTCTGTAGGTGTAAACTCCAGAAGCTTTCCGATTTGTACCTCTTCTTCCAGTTCCTCATCTTCTAAATCCTCGGTATATACAATAGGTTTCGTTGCAGAATATACAAGCAATACGGAAAAAGACAGGGCTAGAAAAACACCACCTACAATACTGGTCCATTTCCACAATTTATTCATGGTTTTGCCTGCTTTCTCTTCGTGGTGGCTTAGGTCCCTGATACTGATAAAAATAGGTTTTTAACATACCATTATAAATCTTACGATTTTTATCTGCTTTTTTTCCAAACTCTTCCTGGGCTCTTTCATAGGAAGTAATCATATATAAAGACCAACTATCCAACTGTCTGTAGCGTTCTCCAAGAGTACGATATAACTCCCCAACTGTCTGTTTTTCCTCCAACCGTTCTCCATAAGGTGGATTGGTAATGATAAAGCCATACTTTTTCGGATGACTTAATGCGGAAACATCTCTTTTTTGGAAATGGATATACTCTTCTACACCCGCTAGCTTTGCATTTTCTCTGGCGGTTGCAATCATTTTTTCATCGATGTCATAGCCTTGAATATCCGTCTTTACATCCCAGTCAATTAGATCTCTGGCTTCTTCTTTGGCTGCATTCCACTCTTTTTTCGCAATCAGATTATTCCACTGTTCTGCCAAAAAGGAACGATACATGCCGGGGGCCATATGAATGGCCATCATAGCTGCTTCAATAGGAAATGTTCCACTACCGCAGAAAGGATCTACCAGAATACGGTCTCCTCTCCAGGGTGTCAGCATAATCAAAGAAGCTGCCAGGTTTTCTGCAATGGGTGCTTTTGCAGTTAGTTTTCGATAGCCTCGTTTATGTAAAGATTGACCAGTGGTATCGATCCCCACTGTAACCACATCCTTATGTAAAAATACACGCAACGGATAGGACGCTCCGGTTTCTTCAAACCACCCACAATGGTAAACCGTTTTCAACCGCTCTACCATAGCTTTTTTCATAATGGACTGAATATCAGAAGGGCTGAAAAGCTGACTTTTCACGCTAGCTGCTTTTGCTACCCAAAATTTTCCATCCATAGGGATATATTCCTCCCAGGCAATGGCTTTGGTAGCTTCAAACAGCTCATCGTAGGTAGTAGCCGTAAACTCTCCTGCTTTCAATAGGATTCGCTCCGCTGTGCGTAAAAATACATTGGCACTACAAACCGCTTCCTCATCTCCAATAAAGGTAACGCGACCGTCTTCTACCTGTACCACATCATATCCCAAATCTATAATTTCTTTTTTTAATACAGCTTCCAGACCAAAGTGGCAGGGAGCAATCAATTCCCAATTTTTCATACCCTTATATTACGGGAAAACTCTCCTTTCTGCAACAAAAAACGGACGAGTTTTCCCGTCCGTTTTTCTGATAGTTTTACCTTTACTATTCGAAAATAAAACTTCAATTTAATTATTTGCTGCAATCAGCAGATTTATTAGAACTTTTTGCATCCTTTGCTGATTTTGCAGATTTTGCATTAGAAGCATTTTTGCTTGTATTTTTATCTGCTGCATTTTTCGTAGACTTATCCTGTGCATTTTTTGTTGTGTTGTTTGCCATAATTGTTCTCCAATCCACAAAACTAATTATTTGTTACAACCACAGTATGTCCAATCTAATCGATTTTATACATATTTTTTTCTACCCCATGATTATCTCTTTGCAATAAACTTCCTATATACATAGAATCCAAAGCAAATCAATAAAATATATGGTGTTATCCTAATAAGAAATGCTAGCCCCAGTATTACCACAACCCAAATTAAAATTTTCTTCAGACTATCATATAACTTTTCCGGAATAGTAATCTCTTTTCCAAAGAGATGGAAGGAATGATATGCTCGCTCTGTCTCTTCTTCCAGAATGTAAGGTTCTCCACCATTTTTTCCGGCAGTATCCAAGATCGTTTTTGCAATGAGTCTGGGATCACCCAGTTCTTCCATCACTTCTTCTTCAGATCTACCATTACGCAACTGTGTCTGAATATAGTTTTCATAGTAGTTGATATGAGAATTAACCTGGTTATATTCCAAGCCACTCATCAAATTGCGACGAAGCTTATCCAAAAATTCCTGCTGTGTCATACATCCTCCTTGGTAATGGCTTTCTTTTCCACATAAGGTGAAAGCACAAAAAACATAAACAGTCCTAACAGCAACATAAATATGGCAATAAATTGAGAAGTAGAAAGACTTCCTACCGCACCTCTTTCATCATTTCGTAAGAACTCTACCAAAAATCTTCCAACGCTGTAGAGAATAAGGTAAAGTCCCATAGTCTGGGCTTTTTTGTATTCTCGTTTTCCAAACCAGATGAGTAAAAAAGCTATAAGGAAATCACCTGCTGACATAATCAATTGGGTTGGAATTAAAGCAATACCATTGGGGGCAAAATCAGAATGAGAAAAGGTAATTCCCCAAAAGGCATCTGTAGGCTTGCCATAACAGCAGCCTGCTAAAAAGCATCCCAGACGACCAAATCCCTGAGCAAATGCTACAGATACTACCATCAAATCCAAATACCGGTAAAAGTCCATTTTTTTCCATTTACAGTATCCCCAAATAGTAAGTAGACCGCCAATGATACCACCATATACTACAAACCCACTCATACTTAGAAAGGCCTTGGGATTGGCAATGAAATTTTGCCATTCCGTAATAATATATAAGAGCTTTGCAGCTGTAAATCCCAAAATAACAGTGGTAATAGTAAGCCCATATATTAAATCACCATTTAACCCTCTTTTGTTCGCCCGGTAATCTCCTACCAACAAGGCCACCACTACACCAATTCCAATCATTAGCCCATAGCCATGAATTGTCACAGGACCAATGGTCAAAATATCATTATACATATAGTATCCTTTCTTTACATCTTTTAGGAGTTGTTTCCTGAAAGCTATCCTAACAATCGTGTTTCCATTGCCTTTGCAATACGAGGTGCCACCACCTTTTGATAAGCATTGTTGCCATAATGGAAAGCCCGGATTGCTGCTGTTAAGCCGGTTCCATTTACTTCATTGGAATCTGTCTCTCTTGGAATTTTCACATAGGTTTCCGGATTCCATACCGCATAATGTGCCCAAATCATTGGACATTCTTCAATAGAATACCAGTATGCAACAGTCTCTACATTATACCAAATATTACGATTCCATTTTCCCTTATATACTCTATCCGGATAGTTTTCTCCAAAATATTGGAAGAAATCATCAGTCATTTTTTGGAATCCGGCGATTTGACCAACAGAGTCAGCGCGGTCAAACTCCCCTTGAATCCATACAACTCCAAGGAATTGGTTCTCCGGATTCTGGTCTAGCGCAAATTGGATACGATCCTTCATGGCTCTGTAAAAAGGAGAAGAAACGCCCCAACGAATCACTGCTGCTTCCGGTGTCATAGTTTCTTCATCGTAGTGTCCCGGTTCTCCCACGGTAAATCCACATCCACCATAGGCACAGGGAATGACCAAAATTTTGTAGTCTTCCGGAATCTGATCAAGAAGTAAATCTGCCAAAGGCAAATGCATACCTCTGGTTCCTTGATTGGGGATCGGATTTTCCGGATGTCCAAAAGGTCTCATATCCTGAAAATTCTGCGCACAGGCTCCCAAGGGAATGGCTTTCAGATTATCTTCCCCATACAAACCCAATTGGCGAATGCGTTCTCCACGAAATTGCTCTACATAATCTGCCGGAATATAGGATTCATCATATCCTACCGCATTAGATTGTCCGGCCACACATAAAATCATATATTTATCCATAATAGAAGTACTCCTTCCAATACCTTCTTCATTATATCCTTTTTATAAGAAAATGCCTAATAAAGTTTTTATTAACAAACTAAATTAGGCATTTTTAAACTGCTGTTTCAGGATTGCGTTGACCTTGTCATAGTTTTCTGCTTTATGCGGAAAGCTACAGTCCATACAACTTTTTAATGGTTTTCCCTCTACCTCTATCATGATATAGTTCCCCGGGCAATTTTGCATACTGTACAAAGGGCAATAGCAAAATAAGCAATTGATATGCTCTATGCCTTTATGACAGGGATAATATTTACAGTCTCTGTTTTCGAAATACTGAAATGAATTTTCCATAGACATACCTTCTTTTATCGTTCTTCCCAGTAAATAAAAAAACTCGGAATTGCTGTAATTTACAACAATTCCGGGTCCCAAGGGTTAACGTGCGTTAGAGGATTCGAACCCCCGACCTTTTGGTCCGTAGCCAAACGCTCTATCCAGCTGAGCTAAACGCACATATATATGTCACTTGCGCGACAACATTTGTATAATACACATTTTTTGTAACCTTGTCAACCACTTTTTCGGCTAAAGTTAATTGATTAGTTCCCTTTTCGCAGTTCCTCCAGATATCCACCATCCCACAAAAGAATCTGTACCTTTTTGGCCGCTTTTACCGCCGGTTCCGTAAAATATTGGTTGGTCATTACCACACCTACCATACGGTCATAATAGGCTCTTCCAAAATACGCTTCCTGTACGGCCTTAATCCCTACCGGTCCCTGGTACCGCTTGCATTGAATGGCGTAGGTAACTCCGTCCTTTTCCGATAAAATATCAATGCCATAATCTCCACTGCCTTTGGTAATCTCTATAGAAGAAAAGCCATCCTGTTTCAATAGGTCTGCACAAAAAACTTCAAAGTCATGGCCTTCCATATGCTCAATATCCAGCACTCTCCTATGTTTCACGTAAGAGAAAATAGCTATGACCAGAACGGTCATAATAACTATTAGAAGTCCAATCTTTATAATATCACTTGTTATGTTTATATTTTGAAGCGTATTATTCCCTAAAATCAATATCTGCTGCATATGAAATACCCTTCTACCCATGGGCTGGAGAAATGTCTACCCGCCAAAAGTTATCATGAGCATTGTAAAAAAGAAAGATGCTGGTCTCTATGTTAAAAACCATAATTTTGCACTCAAATTGCCAAGTATGAGAAGTGGCACTAATCCCATTGGGCATAGAAAAAGAGCCCGGTCTGGACAGGCACTTATACGCCTTAATCAAAAAAATCTGGTACTCCCCATCCTCATCCTGAAGTCGTACCTTCATAGGCGCAATGGAGCCATCTTTTTTATGCTGGCAAATCACATCAATATTCTGGTTTTTATCTAACAGCATCTCCATATCCTATACTCCTCTTTCAAACGGGAACTCCAGCTCATTTAAAATTTGCTTCGCAAAGAGCTGGAGCTACATGTCAAGTTTTCACTGAAAACTTGACACATACAGTATAGAACATATGTTCGTATTTGTAAAGTGGAAATCTGTGGAAAATGTAGTCAGATTATCCCAATTCTTTTTCTGCACATTCTAGAGCAGAGGCAATCACCGCATCCATATCGTAATAACGATATTCTCCCAGGCGTCCTCCAAAAATAACATCAGTTTCTTTTTCTGCAAGTGCCTTATATTTTTCATATAACGCACTGTTTTTCTCGTCATTCACCGGATAATAAGGTTCTTCCCCTAGTTTCCACTCAGTACTGTATTCTCTGCTGATAATGGTCTTGGGTAAGTCTTTTCCCATCTCATCTTTACCAAAGGTAAACCACTTATGCTCAATAATTCTAGTCCAAGGAGTTTCTGCATCAGTATAGTTCACTGCTGCATTGCCCTGAAAATTAGGCTGATCTAAAAGCTCATTTTCAAAGCGAACAGCACGATATTCTAAATTTCCTAATTGATATCCAAAATAGGCATCAATAGCACCGGTATAAACCACCTTTTTAGCCAGTGCATCCAATTCTTTTTTATTATTTATATAATCTAAATTTAATTTTATATCTATTCCATGCAGTAAATTTTCAACTAATTTAGTGTAGCCTGCAGCAGGAATCCCCTGATACAAAGCATTAAAATAATTGTTATCAAAGGTAAATCGAACCGGCAGCCGTTTAATAATAAATGCCGGAAGGTCTTTGCAAGAACGTCCCCACTGCTTTTCTGTATATCCTTTGATTAACTTCTCATAGATATCTCTTCCCACCAAAGATATGGCCTGCTCTTCCAAATTTCTAGGCTCCGTGGTAATTTCCTGACGCTGCATTTCTATCTTTGCCTGGGCTTCTTCCGGAGTGGTTACGCCCCACATTTGGTTAAAGGTATACATATTAAAGGGAAGGGAATATAACTCGCCTTTAAAATTAGCCACAGGACTATTGGTGAAACGGTTGAATGTAGCAAAACGATTCACATACTGCCATACTTTTTCATGATTGGTATGAAAAATATGAGCCCCGTATTGGTGAAAATGGATGCCCTCTATCTGTTTTGTATATACATTTCCCGCGATATGATCTCTTCTATCAATGACCAGCACAGATTTTCCTGCATCTGCTGCCTGTCTTGCAAACACGGCACCGAATAGACCCGCACCTACTACTAAATAATCATACATATTGCATTTTACCTTCTGCTTTTTGAATATTTTGAATGGTACCAACCAAATTCTTCGTTGGCCAAATCGCTGTTTTCTCCAAAATTATACCAATGCAGCAACCTTATACTGTCCTTTTCCTGCATTTTTTGCTTCATACAGAGCCGTATCTGCCATACGATACACTTCATCCACTGTGCTGCCACACTGCGGATAGGCAGCCAGTCCAACACTGGCACAAACCCTTACAATTCCTCCGTTAGGATCCTCATATTCTTTCGTCAAGTCTTGTATCAGCTTCTCTGCACGTTTTTCCATTAGTTCTATGGTAATTTCAGGGGCGATAACCATAAATTCATCTCCACCCAAACGGCCTACACAGGCATTCTCTCTAAAAAACAACTTAATAATCTCTGCCGTTTCCTTTAAAACCACATCTCCAAAGGGATGTCCCAGTTTATCGTTGACGGATTTAAAGCCATCTAAATCCAACATTAATACCACGCCATTGCCGCCCACTCCAATTTTCCGTCCTAGGTACTCAAGAGTGAATTTTCTATTATAAATTCCGGTCAAAGCATCATAGGACATAACATTCATGTTTTCTTTTCGGTTCTCTATGTCAATCATCAGCACACAGAGCACAGTCGCAAAAGCAACACAGATTGCAAAAATAATGCCATTAAAAATATCTACAGATGACGCCTCGATATGGACTCCATACATATCATAAAAAGGTTTGGATATTAACATGACCTCCACAATGGTTTTTAAGCAAACTGATGTAATTCCCAAAATAATAGTCAGCATTTTGTCACTATATACAATGGAAACCATAATGGCAATAAAATAGACCATAAACAGTACGCGGAAAAAGTTGTGGCAAAAATAGATATTGGAAAATATTATCAAAGAGGCAAAGGAAACCACTCGTCCCCCATTAACCACTCGTTTTGTACGCTTCAACATCCATACCGTAGCAAAAATTGTCAATGCATTAATTATCGTTGGCACGAGAATAAAGAAAATAATATATTCTGCCACAGTGTTGGTAATCAGTCCAGCGCTATCCATCAAAAAATAATTGCCAATTTCTATCCCAAGCTGAATTGCTGCAATCCACAATAAAGATTTGAAATGGGTCCGAATAATATGTCTCAGCAACTCCTCATAGACATATGAATTTTCATTTTTTACTGAAGATAATATTTTGCTCATTTGTGCATTTATCCTTTAGAATCCTAAGTCTTCTCCTACTAAAATTACATGGATTCTATCTTTATGTCTGGAAAATCTTGTAATCAAAAACTGACAGCAGATGGTATCCGGCGACTTGCAGTCCATACAAGATCCAGTCTTGCTACAAGGTGTTTGCAATCCAAATCTCTGTGTATTAATAGGTGCAGCTTCATTACGAGCACGCTTTATAGCATGATCCACATCAGATGCCACTTTATTCATTCCTACAATAAGTACCACCTTTTTCGGTCCATAGGCAAGGGCAGATACACGATTGGAATTGCCGTCTATATTTACCAAAACACCATCCTCTGTAATGGCATTCACGCTACAGAGAAAGACATCACTATCATAAGTCTTCAGATCTGCCTCTCTCTTCATAGCGGGATCCGTTATTAATTCTCTATTACAGTAGTCATAATTTCCTGCTGCCAGTGCATCACTTAAGCCGATCTCATTCACTGAATAAGAGCCTCCACGACCAACTTTACTGCCTTCCGGAATCAGTTCCAGTGCTTTCTTTAATGCTTCTTCCTTATTCACTGCATAATAGCCGGTCATATTGCGGGATGCCAAGCCTTTGATGATTTTCTCTGCTAACATGCTGTTTCTTTTGTCTCTGTATTCGCTCATGGTTTTTATTTCCTTTCGTTTTCTATACTGAAATGTGTGTTCATATTTTCAGTGGCTTTCTACTTTTATTCCTCTACCAGCCATTCCTTTACAGTTCTGGTTTCACTGGATATATTCACACCGATTTTGTGAACTTTACGTCTGTCTGTCAAATATGGCAGAGCATACTGCATTTCCTCTATCTGCCGTAATGCTTCCTTTGCACTTTTATCCACTTTAAATTCAAAGATAAATATATCCGTGTCGGTCTCAATAATGATATCTGCTCTGCCCTTACTGTTCTGCTTTTCAATCAGCGTTGTATAACAGGAAAGCAGGCGGTTAATCAGATAAAACGTATAGGAAAAATGAGTTTCAAAATCCTTTGCCCGTTCATCCTTATTAGCTTCGTAGGGGATAGATGCCAAAAATGAAGTAAACGCCTCCCGGACGCCTTCTAAATCACACCCCCTTAGCATATCATCCAGATCCCAAATCCAGTTTTGATAATCTGCATCATTTTTTTGAAAATATCGACCAGAAATCAGCGTTACAAAGCCTTGCCTAACCTCAGCATTGGGAAAATCCAGTACATACTTGCCACGAGTACTATCATAACCTTTAATCGTTAGATATCCACTCTGATATAACATTGCCAAAGGATCTTCTCTATCTGCCCGATAATCTGCGAAATAGTCCGAAGCATATGTTTTATTTAAAAGTTTCTGTAAATTGACATGATGTCCTTCCAGCAACTTAACCAGGTAGGTTGGTGTACCGCTACTGTACCAAAAATTTCTTAAATCTATACTACTTAAAGCATTCAAGATACTGAAGGGATTGTAAACATCCGTCATTTTTTTACTGAAATGGTATCCATCGTACTGTTTCTTTAGAAGGTTTTTTATTTCCTTTTCTGTACGATTCATCTCTACAGCCATTTCCGTAATCGCTTCTGCAAAATAACTATACAATTCTTCTTCTGTAATGCCACAAATTGTATCAAACCTACTATCCATACTAATATCCATAGGTTGATTAAACCCTGAAAAAACAGAAATTTGGCTGAACTTTGTCACACCTGTTAACAATACAAAACGAAGATGGGCATCTGCTGCCTTAAATGTGCTATAGAATTCTTTTAGGGCGTTTCGGTTCTTCTCTTCCATTTCTGTTCCAAGTACATCCAGTATCGGCTTATCGTACTCGTCAATCAGAACAACTGCCTTGTATCCGGTCTTAACCTCGGCTTGCTCTAATATATTTAGGAAACGCAACCCAATTGTGTCATACTTCGTGTCTATATTATACTTCTCTTCCCAAAGATCTAAGCGATTCGCTATCACTTCCTGTAATGTTATAGGATTACTATAATCTCCTACAGCAAAATCTATTTTAAATACCGGATATTGCTCCCAATTTTTCTCTAAATTCTCAATTTTTAATCCGTGAAACAATTCCTTTTTTCCGGAAAAGTATGCATCCAGTGTGCTAATCAATAAAGATTTCCCAAATCGCCTGGGACGAGAAAGAAAACACACATGATTCTTGGCTAGCAGATATACTAGGTCTGTTTTATCTACATATACACATTCTCTCTCGATTATCGATTGAAAAGTCTGCATACCAATCGAATATTGCATATCCTCTCCTCTCATTTCTTCCTCTTCCATAAAGTGATTCTTCATCTCATACAGATTTGCCATTTTATACTCCTTTCATTGTAATGCCAAAATTGGCATAACCAAATGCAGGAATAGGGCAAATTCTATATTTTCTTTTCTTCCTGCATTTTCAATTGATAGTTGAATTGTAAGCAGGAATTTCTGACAATTATGAATCACAGATATGCGTCCAGATACCTTGCGGCAAAGAAAAACTGCTTATGGATTTATGATAGCATATCCGTAAGCAGTTGGAAATATTTATTTATTTTGGGATTACAAATTTACTGCGGTTGTTTTCTGTGTGGTTCTATGTTCTTCGTCTTTCTTCTTACTGATAAATCCTTCAAGTTTCTCAACAAGATTTCTAACTGCGCCTCCGGTCACAAATACTGCAAGAATAAATCATTTCTTTATTTGTTCATCATTTCCATTTGTTCATATTGACTTGACACCTTATATACCTCCGCCTTATGCCTTACACATATAATCACTCAAGTCAAGCATATCCCCCCATTTTTCGTCATATTCTGAAGGTTCATATCTTATCAATCCTGATGATGGAGCAAAGGTTAATTCACCAATAATAATATTTCCCCTAATATCAATATACATATCCACACGTAAAAATGGAATATCCTTACTTAAAATGGATGCTATTCTCAACATCTCTTCAAAATATATTGGTTTTTTTTCAAGAACAGTATGATTTTCATATCTATGCTTTACTGGAATCTTTTCCCATTGTAAATCATAATATGACAATCGTTTTTCTCCTTTTTCTTTAGAGATTACTGCACAAAAACCTGGCCTGCCATTAAAACAGTACACCTTGTAATCTTTGAATATTCCTTCTGTCTCTATATATTCTTCTACAAAAATTTTTCTTTTTATATTTTTATACGGCCATTCTCTCGAAAACCAAAAATAATTTTTCTTCAGATTATGGCTTAACATTTTTATTTCATTTGTACTCGGCTTTCTTTCATGACAAATAACTACACTCCCACTATCATGATTACATTTTAAAACATAATGTGATGGCAATTTACCAAAAGATATTTTTGAAATATCAGTATCGCAAGCCAAAGTCTTTGGAGTGTGCCCATCTCCAATTTTCCCTTTGATAAATTCCTTCATTTCACATTTATCAACCATCTTGGTATACTCTTTTTTTCGATTATTGACCGTTAACCACAATATCTTTTCACTAAATGTTTTTGGACTATTCCAATCCATTTTTTTCTCAAATCTACATCTATATAATACAGAAATTGCCAGCCGATCCGATATAATACTCCTTATTATTGGGCATCTAATAATATAAGTTATAATTTTTTCTTTATAATTCATCTGTCATTCTCTTTTCAAACAAATAATAGAAAGTTACAAAAATAGACAAAGGGAGGATTCCCCATACTAATGTATTCAAAAACATTCTTGTAATTATATTATTATCCGTTCTGATGTTATAAATAGTGCCTAATACCGTAATAGTCAAAGCTATACTCATAAAAGAACAACAAAACAATTTTACCATTCTACCTACAGATATATTCAATAATTTTTTGCTTACAAAGTCGTTCATCCCAAACACCTGATAAATTAGCGCAAGTATTGTCCCTAAAATCACGCCTATAAGTCCATATTTTCTCACTAACACTACCGATAAAACAATATTTGATAATGTAGATACTATATATATTTTTTGGGTTTCTTTATATTTTCCTGTAACTAAAATCATTGTACTGTATGGTATTCTTATACAATATAGTGCTGCAGATATAGATATTAATATTCCAAATATAGGCTGATGGTAATTAGCATCTTGAATACCCTTCGTATAAAAATCCACAAAATCAACTATAAGTGAAGAAGTGGCCCCCCATACAATTATTGTTAACATATAAATAAACATTTCATATTTTAAAAAATTTTGTCTCATTTTATCATAATTTTTTTCTGCCCAGATTTTTCCAAACACGGAACTGATGCTATTAGTTATTGCATAAAAAAATCCTCTAATACCACTTATTACTAAATAATAAATATGATAAATAGAAACAGTTTCCAATGTTGTCCAAATAGTTAAAATTATAATGTCCGTATTTTCTAAAATATAAGCTGAGATATGCTGTGCCATACCATTCCACTTTTGTTCAAGCGCATATGACTCTTCATTTTTTCCTCTTTCAATATCATAATGAAAACTAATATATAATCTATAAAATACGGGTCGAATTAAATATAAAAGGGCTGCAATAAATTTTACAATATGAATGCCCCCACCATTTAATACTATAATATAACTTACAAACACATTTGCAATCAAAGTAAAACTCTGAGTTATATATGGAACATAGTTTTTTTGATCAGCAATTAATAAAATACGATCTACCACTCCAAAATAATATCTTCCAAAAGCATCTATTCCCATTATAAGAATCAAAAATGTTGTATAGGCAAATCCAAAACTATTATCGAAAAATAATGGATACAATATTGATAATAGTATTATATATACCCCCAAAATCTTGCCTAATGCAGAAAAAAAAGAGTCACCCGATGCTATCACTCCACTTAATTTTTTCTTATCATGGTTAGCTAATGGTTCAAACAAATTAAACGCAAGTACACTAGTAACTCCAAAATCAAACAAGTTTATAACTTGAATGAATTGTGTTACTGATCCTATTAACCCATTTATTTCAGATCCATATGCAGACAAAATGATTCGCGGTAAAATAAATCCGCATACCACAACAACAATTTGATAGAAAAAAGATGAAATTGTATTAATTCTTAGACGACTTCTCTCCATTCTCGTATCCCAAAATTCTTTTATAAATATATTTTGTATTTTTGTAAATATATCTAATCTTATCAATATAATTTAATAAATAATCCAAATCAGCCATATTATTATCTTTATCAACAGTATT